>JANXTF010000071.1 GCA_025352565.1 Rhodospirillales bacterium
GGCCAGCGCGGTCGAGACGATCGTGTTGTAGTTCTCCGGCGCGAACGACTCGAATTTCACGTGGATGTCGGGGTTGGCGCGGGTGAAGTCGTTGAACAGGTCGGTGTAGGCGGCCTTGTCCTCCTGGCGCCAGGTCCAGAAGGTGATGTCGCCAGCATGGGCCTGCGCGGTGACGAGGCCGAGTGCGCCCAGGGCCGCCAGAGTGAGTTTCGCACCGCGCATGACCGTCCATCCCCGAATTTGTTGGCGGGACGGTAGCCGGGACAGGTGCGGAGTCAAGGCGATCCCGCCAGGCCTGGCCGCGTGGGGGTTGGCGGTTCGCCGCCCATGCGTACATGTTACGTCAGCCCGCATCCGGAGAAAGACGACCATGACGAAGTTCGGCCTCGCCCAGCCAGTCCGCCGCGTTGAGGACCCTCGCCTGCTGAAGGGCGGCGGCTCCTATACCGACGACCTCACGCTGCCCCATTCGCTGCAGGGCATCATGGTGCGCAGCCCGCATGCGATGGCCAATATCCGCTCGATCGACGTGGCCGCCGCGCGCGGAATGCCGGGGATCGCCGCGGTCTATACCGGGGCCGACCTGCAAGCCGACGGGATCGGCGGCCTGCCCTGCGCCATCAACCTCAAGAACCGCGACGGCTCGGCCAGCCTCAATCCGGGCCACCCGGTGCTGGCGTCGGACACGGTGCGCCATGTGGGCGATCCGGTGGCATTCGTGGTCGCCGAGACGGTTCAGCAGGCACGCGATGCCGCCGAGGCGATCCTGGTCGATTACGACGTGCTCCCCTCGGTGACCGACCTCAAGGCCGCCATGGACCCGGCCTCGCCCGCGGTGTGGGATGCCGCCGACCGGAACATGGTGTTCGACTGGGAGATCGGACAGAAGGACCGGACCGAGCAGATGTTCGCGTCCGCGGCCCATGTCAGCCGCGTCAACATCGTCAACAACCGCATCGTCGTGAACTCGATGGAGGCCCGCGCCGCGCTCGCGGAATACGACGCGGCGGCGGCGAAGTGGACGCTGCGGACCAACACCCAAGGCGGCTGGCTGCTGAAGGGGTTGCTGGCCAACGCCGTGTTCAAGCAGCCCGAGGCGAGCTTCCGCATCATCACGCCGGATGTGGGCGGCGGGTTCGGCATGAAGATCTTCCTGTATGCCGAACACGTCATGACCTGCTTCGCGGCGCGCAAGCTGGGGCGCCCGGTTAAATGGGTGTCCGAGCGGAGCGAGGCGTTCCTGTCGGACACGCATGGCCGCGACAACCTGACCATGGGCGAGATCGCGATCGACGCCGATCACAAATTCCTGGCGCTTCGCACCCGCAACGTCGCCAACATGGGCGCCTATCTCTCGACCTTCGCGCCGATGATCCCGACCGGCGCGGGCACCGGCGTGCTGGCCAGCGTGTACGGCTTCAAGGCGGTGTATGCCAACGTGATCGGCGTGTTCACCAATACGGTTCCGGTGGACGCCTATCGCGGCGCCGGGCGGCCGGAGAGCAACTACCTGGTCGAGCGGCTGATCGACGCGGCCGCGCGCGACCTCAAGGTGGACCGGGTGCATTTGCGCCGGATCAACATGGTCGGCCCCGAGGCGATGCCGCACAAGACGCCGGTTGGCAAAACCTACGACAGCGGCGATTTCAAGCTCGTGCTCGATGCCGGGCTCAAGACGATGGACTGGGCCGGATTCGAGACGCGCCGCGCGGAAGCGGCAAGGCGCGGGCGGCGCCGTGGCATCGGCATGGCGTACTACCTGGAGGCGACCGGCGGCGCGCCGACCGAGCGCGCCGAGATCCGCTTCGCCGAGGATGATTTCGTGGACGTCTATGTCGGCACCCAGTCCACCGGCCAGGGCCACGAGACAGCCTATGTGCAGCTGACGGTGAACCAGTTGGGCGTGCCGGGCGAGAAGGTGCGGATCATCCAGGGCGACACCGACAGCATCCCGACGGGCGGCGGCACCGGTGGTGCCCGCAGCCTGTATTCCGAGGGGCAGGCGATCCTGCTGACGGCGTCGAGCGTGATCGAGAAGGGCCGCAAGGCGGCATCCGAAGTGCTGGAAGCCTCGCCGGCGGATATCGTGTTCGAGGAAGGCCGCTTCTCCATCATCGGCACCGATCGGGGCATGGACATCATCCAGCTGGCCTCGACGCAACGTGCGCGCGCGGCGAAGGGCGAGGACGTGACGACGCTGGACGCGGCCGAGGTCGCGAACATCGACGCGCACACCTTCCCCAATGGCTGCCATATCGCCGAGGTCGAGATCGACCCGGAGACCGGCCACACCTTCGTGGTGCGCTACAGCGTGACCGACGACGTGGGCAAGGCGGTGAACCCGATGATCGTGCGCGGCCAGGTGCATGGCGGGGTGGCGCAGGGGCTTGGCCAGGCGGTGCTGGAGCGCACCTCGTACGACCCGAGTTCGGGCCAGCTGCTGTCGGGCAGCTTCATGGACTACACGATGCCCCGCGCGGACGACCTGCCCGACATCGAGGTCGAGTTCATCGAGGTGCCCTGTGTGTCCAACCCGCTGGGCGTGAAGGGGGCCGGCGAAGCCGGTGCGGTGGGCAGCCCGCCCGCCGTCATCAACGCCATGATCGACGCGCTCAGCCCGGTCGGCATCACCCATATCGACATGCCGGCGACGCCCGAAGTGGTGTGGAAGGCGCTCGATATGGCCAAGGCCGCTTAACGCGTCGTTCGGACATCGAACGAACATGCCGGGCGCCGTAACCTTTGTCCTGAACGACAAGTGCGATGCCCGGCACGTCGAAGACGCGCGGGCGATGATCGCGCGTCTTGCCGCCGAGCACGGGAGGCCGGTGAAAACCTTCCTTGCGGGCAAGAGGGGCGATCTCGAATCGTTCGCAAAGCAGGCCCGCGAGGAGCGTGCGATCGTCGTCGCGGGCGGCGGCGACGGTACAGTCAGCACGGTCGCGGCGGCACTGGTGGGGAGCGACGTGCCGCTTGGCGTGCTGCCGATGGGCACGCTCAATCACTTTGCCAAGGACCTGCACATCCCGCTCGACCTCGAGGCGGCGATCCGCACCGTGTTCACCGGCACGGTCAGCCATGTGGACGTGGGCGAGGTGAACGGGCATTTCTTCCTGAACAACTCCAGCATCGGCCTGTATCCGCACATCGTGCGCGAACGCGAGGAGCATCAGCGCCACGGCTACGGCAAATGGCTCGCTTTCGCGCGGGCCGTGGTGCAGGTGTTGACGCGGCGCATGACCATGCATGTCGAGCTGGCGAATGCCGACGGGACGACGCTCGCGCGCGATACGCCGATGCTGTTCGTCGGCAACAACCGCTACGAGGCCGTGGGCCGGGCGATCGGAACCCGCAGGAAGCTCGATGAAGGGACATTGTGGGTCTGCGCGGCTCCGCCCTCGGGAATCCTCAAGCTTCTCGGGCTTGCGGTCGCCGCACTGACCGGCCGGGCGGGAGCGGCCGACCTCACGGTGTTCGATACCAAGGAACTTCGGGTGCGCACCCGGCGCGGCCATGTCGAGGTCGCGACCGACGGCGAGGTGAACACCATGCGGGCGCCGCTGCACTACCGCATACATCCGTCCGCGCTGCGCGTGCTCGTTCCAGCGGCGCGCTGAGGCGGCAGGCCGCGCGGTTGCGAACCCTCGTGCATCTGTCGGACCTGCATTTCGGCCGCGTCGATCCCGCGATCCCGGCCGCGCTGCTGGCCGCCGTGGCGGAGATCGAGCCCGACATCGTCGTGGTGTCCGGCGATTTCACGCAGCGGGCGCGCGCCAGCGAGTTCAAGGAAGCCGCACGCTTCGTGGCGCAACTTCCCGAACCGCTCCTGCTGGTTCCCGGCAATCATGACGTGCCGCTTTACGACGTGCTGCGCCGCTCGTTCATGCCGTTTCGGCGGTATGAGAAATACATCGCCGCCGACCTCGCGCCGTTCTACGCCGACGCCGAGATCGCGGTGCTGGGCATCAACACTGCGCGGGCCTTGACCTTCAAGAACGGTCGCATCAACGCCCGCCAACTCGCGGCGACCATCGACCGGCTCGCCACTTATGGCCCGGATGTGACGCGCGTGGTCGTGACGCATCATCCGTTCGACACCCCTGATCCCGCGACGCATGGCGTGCTGGGGCGGGGATCGATGGTGATGGCGGGCCTGCTGAGAGCCCGCGTGGACCTGATCCTGTCGGGCCACCTGCATGTCAGCCGCGTGGGCCACACGGCCGAGCGCTACAGCCTTCATGGCCGCGCGGCTCTGCTGGTCCAGGCAGGCACCGCGACCTCCACCCGGCAACGCGGCGAGGTGAATTCGTTCAACGTCGTGTGGATCGACCGAACGCGGATCGCCGTCGCCAGCATGGTCTGGGATCGGGCGACAGGCATATTCGCGGCCAGCCCGGCCGAGCAGTACGGCGTGAGCGAGGCTGGATGGTCGCGCTTGGCCTCGCCATGAGACCTTTCCTCCGCTGGGAGCTGCTGTGCGTCGCGAGCGCCGCGCTGTTCTGCGGGCTGGCGGCGGCCACCTCCACCGGCAACATGGCTCGCTTCGACGACTCCATCCGCACCTCGGTTCACGCGTTGGCGACACCTGTGCTGACCGCGCTGGCGGAGAACGTGACATGGCTCGGCGCACTCGGCGTGCTGGCGTTGATCGGTGCGGTGGCGGTCGCGGGATTTTCGCGCGTCGGCATGCGGGACCGCGCGCGGTTGCTCGTGGCGACGATGGCGGGCGCGGTTGCAGTGGAGAACGCGCTGAAATTCACGTTTCAGCGCGCCCGGCCGTTGCCATTTTTCGGCACCGATCCCGCCACCTACAGCTTCCCCAGCGGGCACGCGCTGTTCTCGCTGTCGTTTTACGGCACGCTCGCGATCCTGGTGTCGCGCGGCGGCCACCCCGGCATCCGTGCCGCGACCGGCATCGCGGCCACGCTGCTGGTGGCAGCGATCGGATGGTCGCGGATTTATCTCGGCATGCACTACCCGAGCGACGTGCTGGGAGGCTACCTGGTGGCGGCGGCCTGGATCGCGGCCGTGTTCGCGTGGGCGGCGCGCCGCGCTTCAGTGCCCGCGCAGAATCTGTGACAGGAACAGCTTGAGTCTATCCGTCTGGGGGTTCTCGAACATCTCGTGCGGCGTGCCGCTCTCCACGATCTCGCCCTGGTCCATGAACACCACGCGGTCCGCGACGCGGCGGGCGAAGCCCATCTCGTGGGTCACGCACACCATGGTCATGCCGTCCTCGGCGAGGCTGATCATGGTGTCGAGCACCTCCTTGATCATCTCGGGGTCCAGCGCCGAGGTCGGCTCGTCGAACAGCATGATCTTGGGCTTCATGCACAGCGCGCGCGCGATCGCCACGCGCTGCTGCTGGCCGCCGGAGAGCTGACCGGGGTATTTCTTGGCCTGCTCGGGAATTTTCACCCGCTCCAGGTAGCTCATCGCCAGCGCCTCGGCTTCGGCCTTGGGCATCTTGCGGACCCAGATGGGCGCCAGGGTGCAATTCTCGAGGATGGTGAGGTGCGGGAACAGGTTGAAGCTCTGGAACACCATGCCGACTTCGCGGCGGATGGTGTCCAGCGCCCGCAGATCATCGGTGAGTTCGGTGCCGTCGACGACGATGCGGCCCTCCTGGTGGCTTTCCAGGCGGTTGATGCAGCGGATCATGGTGGACTTGCCGGAGCCCGAGGGGCCGCACACCACGACACGTTCCTTCTGGCCCACGGTCATGCTGACGTCGCGCAGCACGTGCAGGGTGCCGTACCACTTGTTGACGCGGTCGAGCACGATGGCGGGGGCACCCGTGGACGCTCCCTCTGTGAAAGGTCCGGGCCGGATCATTTCGGCGGTTTGGCTCATGGGTTCGGTCCCTCGGGCGTCAGCGGTTGCGGGTTTGGCTGAAATCTCGTTCCAGGCCGCTGCTGTATCGCGACATTGCGAAGCAGAAGACGAAGTAGATCGCGGCGAGCACGATGTAGACCTCGGTGGAGAAGCCGGTCCAGACCGGATCGGTCATCGCGGCCTTGCCGGAGGTCAACAGGTCGAAGATGCCGATGATGAGCACCAGGGAGGTATCTTTGAAGAAGCCGATGAAGGTGTTCACCAGCGGCGGGATGACCAGCCGCAGCGCCTGCGGCAGCACGATGAAGCTGGTTTTCTTCCAGTAGGACAGGCCGAGCGCGTCGGCCGCCTCGAACTGGCCCTTCGGCAGCGCCTGCAAGCCGCCGCGCACCACTTCGGCGAGATAGGCCCCGGCGAACAGGATGATGGCGATCTGGGCGCGGAGCAGCTTGTCGGGGTTGAGGCCCACCGGCATGAACAGCGGGAACATCACGCTGGCCATGAACAGCAGGCTGACCAGCGGCACGCCGCGGATCAGCTCGACATAGAGCACACAGAGCAGCTTCACCGCCGGCAGGTTGCGGCTGCGGCGGCCGAGTGCCACCAGCACCGCCAGGGGGAAGGCGAAGGCGAGGCCGAAGGTGGCGAGAATGAGCGTGATCGGCAGGCCGCCCCATTGTTCCTGCGACACGTAGGGCAATCCCGCGAAGCCGCCCCACATCAGGCCGCCGATGACGGCGAGCGTCACCATCCAGACGCCCAGCAGCTCCTTGCGCCAGAAGCGGCGCGAGGCGGAAACCACGAACAGGGCGATGAACAAGACCACGCAGATGGAGGGGCGCCACTGCTGGTCGTAGGGGTAGAGACCGAACAGGATGAAACGGTATTTTTCGCCGATGATGGCCCAGCACGCGCCATCGGTGGCGGCGCGGCAGACGCTCGGGTCTGGCTGGCCGTTGGCACCCATGGGAACCGCCCAATGCGCGCGGATCAGCGCCCATTCGACGATGCCGATGGCCCAGCGGATCACGAAATAGCCGAGCACGAGCGTGACGGCGCTGGACCACCAGCCGCTGAATAGATTGGCCCGCATCCAGCCGACGGGGCCGGTGCTCGCCACCGAGGGGCGGGGGCGGGTTTCGGCGATGTTCGCCGCCGCGATCGTCGGGGCGGTGGCGCCGGCTGTCGCGGGCACCGGATCGATCTCGGCGATGGTAGTGTTCTCGCTCATGAGCCTCAACGCTCCACGAGCGCGATGCGCGCGTTGTACCAGTTCATGAACAGGCTGATCGACACGCTGATGGTGAGGTAGACCGCCATAATGATGCCGATGCCCTCGATCGCCTGGCCGGTCTGGTTCAGCGTGGTGTTGGCAATGGCCACGATATCCGGGTAGCCGATGGCGATGGCGAGCGAACTGTTTTTCGCGAGGTTGAGGAACTGGCTGGTCATCGGCGGGATGATCACCCGCAGCGACTGCGGCAGGATGACCAGGCGGAGCACGCTGCCCGGCCGCAGCCCGAGGGCGCCGGCGGCCTCCCACTGGCCTTGCGGGATGGCCTGGATGCCGGAACGGACGATCTCGGCGATATAGGCGGCGGTGTAGATCACGAGGCCCATCAGCAGGGCGACGAATTCGGGCGTGAGCGTGCCGCCGCCCTGGAAGTTGAAGCCGCGCAGGGCGGGGATGTCGGGTGTCAGGGGCGCGCCGAGAGCGGCCCAGACGAGCAGCGGCAAGCCGATCGCGAGGGCGATCGCCACCGGCCACACCTTCGGCTTGATGCCGGTTGCTTCCTGGCGCCGTGTGGCCATGCGGTTCCAGGCCATGGCGCCGACGAGGCCCAGCAGGAAGGCGGCGAAGGCCCAGCCATAGGCCTCGCTCCAGACCAGAAGCGGGATTTTCAGACCGCGTTGCGACAGGAACACGCCGCCGACATGGAGCGCCTGCCGGGCGGCCGGGAGCGACTGGATCAGCGCGTACCAGAACAGCAATTGCAACAGCACGGGGATGTCGCGCAGCACTTCGACATAGATCTGGGCGAGCCTGGCGATCAGCCAGTTCCTGGACAGGCGGCCGATGCCGATGACGGTGCCCAGGATGGTCGCCAGGATGATGCCGATGACCGAGACGCGGATGGTGTTTACCAAGCCCACCAGCAGCGCGTCGGCAAACGAACTGGTCGCGGAATCATAAGGGATCATGGCCTCGCCGATGCCGATGCCGGCATTGCGGGCAAGAAAGGCGAAGCCGGTGGCGATGTGGCGCTCGCTCAGGTTACGGCTGGTGTTCGACGCCAGGTAATAGACCACGGTCAGCACGATCCCGACGATCAGAATCTGCCAGACGATATTGCGGAACAGCGGATCGGACCACGAAAGCCGGATCGTGCGTTTCGGCTTGGCGCGGCCGCCGCCGGTACGGGGGTCGATGATGGTCGAGGACATGCTCGGCTCGGCCTCTCTCAGCTGCGCTCGGACAGGCAAGAACTGGACCGTGCGTTCTGCGACGCGCGCAATCCAGATCACCAAATCGTGTGGCAGATCGTTCGCGAGTGGGCAAGAGTAAAGAAAAACCCTTCCCGCCCCTCCTTCACCGTCATGCGCGGAACCGATCCGCGCATCCGTTGGATCGTGCGACACGCGCCGCGCGATCCCCTGGTGGCCGGGTCAAGCCCGGCCATGACGGTTGAAAAGGGACGGAAAGGGTGTGTCGTCAGTCGCGGTTGGAGATGATCAACGCATCGGCGGGGCGTAGTGCAGGCCGCCCTTGTTCCAGATGTTGTTGATGCCGCGCGGCACCCCCAGCACGGTGATGCTGCGGTCCCAGATCTCGCCGAAATTGCCGACCTGCTTGATGATGTTGAACGCGAACTTGTTGTCCAGGCCCAGCGCCTTGCCGAGGTCGCCCTCGAGCCCGAGCAGGCGGCGCACGTCAGGCGTGGTCGAGGTCAGCATCTGGTCGACGTTCTTCTGATTGACGCCCAACTCCTCGCCGGTCACTTCGGCGAAGTAGGTCCAGCGCACGATGTCGAACCACTTGTCGTCGCCCTTGCGGACCATGGCCCCCAGCGGCTCCTTGCTGATGATCTCGGGCAGCAGCACGAAATCCTCTTTCTTGGGCTGGGTGGCGCGGAAGGTGGCGAGTGCCGAACTATCCGTCGAGTAGGCGTCGCAGCGGCCGGATAGGAAGGCGCTCTGGATCTCGGCCAGGTTCTCGATCAGCACCGGCGTGTATTTGATCTTGTTGACGCGGTAGTAGTCGGCGATGGCCAGTTCGGTGCTGGTGCCGGGCTGCACGCAGATGGTGGCGCCGTCCATCTCCTTGGCCGACTTCACGCCCATGGCGGTCTTCACCAGGAAGCCGGTGCCGTCATAGTAGTTCACGCCGGCGAATTCGAGGCCGAGATTGGCCTCGCGGCCCAGCGTCCACGTGGTGCTGCGGATCAGCACGTCGATTTCGCCCGATTGGAGGGCGGTGAAGCGGTTCTGGGTGGTGAGCGGGGCGAACTTGATTTTGTTGGCGTCGCCGAGGACGGCCGCCGCGATGGCGCGGCAGCTATCGGCGTCGAGTCCGCGCCACACGCCCTGGCTGTCGGGTAGCGAGAAGCCGGGGACGCCGGTGGACACGCCGCAGACCAGCTGTCCGCGCGCGCGGACCGCGTCGAGGGTCGCGGAGCCGGTGGGCTGGGCGGCGGCCGGCGTGGCGGAGAGGCCGGCGCTGAGCAGGAAGCCCGCGAACAGGCCGCCCGCAATGGTCGGTCGAATCATTGTGTCGTCTCCTAAATGGTGCGGATGGCCCCCGCTCGGTGACGGACAATGCGGGGACGCAAGGGCGAGATCAATGGGGCGTGTGTTGCGTGCGCGTTGCGGCGGCCCGATGATGGGGGCGTGTCACGCCTGTGCTGCCTTGTTCCGCTGCTCGGCCTGCTGTTGGCGCATCCGGTCCGGGCGCAGCAAACGGACGCGCTGGAGCGGACGAGTGCGCTTTGCGTGGCCGCCGAGGGGGTGGCGGAGAAGGCGCATGGCATTCCGCCCGGCCTGCTGCTGACCATCTCCCGCGTCGAGAGCGGGCGGCCGATCCATGGGCGCAGCGAGCCCTGGCCCTGGGTGATCGATAGCGACGGGCAGGCCTATTACTATGACACCAAGGATCAGGCCGTCGCCGCGGCGCGGTCATTGCTCGGCAAGGGCGCGCGCTACACCGATATCGGCTGCATGCAGGTGGACTGGCAGCAGCATCCGGGCGCGTTCGCCAATCTCGAGACGGCGTTCGACCCGGCGGCCAATGCCGATTACGCGGCGCGCTTCCTGCGCCAGTTGTACGACAACGAGAGCTCTCATAGCTGGCCGACCGCCGTGGGGTTCTATCATTCGCACACGCCAGCGCTGGCGGAGGCATACCGGGGCAAGGTCGCCGAATTGGGTGCCAGCATCCTGGGCGGCGTGGCGGGGCCGCAATCGCTGTATCAGCGCGCGCTGCGGCAGGGCTCGCTGCACATGGCGCTGGCGGGCGGCGGCCTGCTGGTGCTGAACCTCAACCGCCAGCCGGCGGCGCCCAACCATCGGCCGATGAGTTCGTGCCAGGTCGCGCGGGTGCTGGGCGACTATCTGCGCTCGCCGCCGAAGGGCGGATGCGGCGGCGTGAAACCGTGATGTTGCGGCTTTTTTGCTTGCGCGACTCGAAAGTCTCGGACAGAATTTCCGGTATCAACATCGGAAAGGAGGTGATCCAGTGTCTCATTGTTTCGACCTGACGTTCGCTCGCGCGGACTGGATCTCTGCCATTTTCTCTCGAGGGGTGGCGTAGCCGATCCCCGCCGCGCAAGCGACGGAAGTCAGACAATGCGAAGGCGCCGGGGCAACCCGGCGCCTTTTCTTGTGGGGGGGCCGACAAGGCCGCGCGTCAATCGGCAATTCCCACCACAAAGGCCAGCAAGCGCCCGATCGCCAGAAGCATGGCGTCATCCACCCGGCCGATGGTCGGACCGCAGCGCGCCCGGCGCACCGTCATCAGTTTATCCACCATGACCTGCGAAGGCTTGAGGAGGCCGGTTTGCGAAGACGTCGATGCCGCATAATCGCGTCTCGGGTTCTGCGGTCACCACCGCGCCTCCGAGCCAGATCGCGTCGAGCATACCCAGTGGCGCGCCATGGCAGCGCGCTGCGCCGCCAAGCACGACGAGCAGCGAAACAGGGCTCTCCACCGGCGGCACCTCGCCCCGGGCGATTCGCACCGTATGCGTGAGCCTGGCCCGCTCGGTCATCGCGTTCAGCACCCGGCACGGCCCACCCAACAGCCGGCACATCGTCGCAGCCCCGCCGTCGAAGCGCACCGGCACGTGCGGCTGGTCCACGCGTACGACCCCGCGTCCGGCGATGTCGAGTTCGAACCCCGCGCCGTCGAGCAGCGTGATGGTGCGGTCATGCCCGGCATAGTCGGAAAACGGCGCGTCGTTATCCAGGAACGCGACGCCGATCAGCCAGCCGTCACCCGTCGCGATATCGGCCTTGCGGCCCGCCCCGTTGCGCCACGGCGTGATCGCGAGGTCGGCGAAGCGGATCGGGGCGGGCATCATCGCTCGGCCAATGCGAGCTTCACCGCGAGCAGCCCGAACGTCGCCAGCTTGACAGCGTGGTCAGCAGGAAAGCGAGGGTCACGCGTCCTTACGCACGTTCCAGAACGTGGCGAACCCGCGCAGCACGCCGGTCAGGTTGCGGCGATAGGCGGTGGTCTGGAAATACTGGCCGAGCGGCACGAAGGGCACGCTCTGGAACGCCTCGGTCTGCAAATCCCGCGCGATGGATTGCTGGGCGGCGAGGTCGGGCGCCACGAACCACGAGTCGCGCAAAGCCTCGAGTTTCGGGTCGTCGGGCCAGCCGAACCACGCACTGCCGCCATTGCCGCGCAGCATCAGGTGGCCGGCCGGGGTCGCGACATCCGCGCCTGCGCCAAACGTGAAGAAGATGCTCCAGCCGCCCTGCTCGACGGGCACCTTCTTGCCACGCAATGTGAGCACGGTGGCCCAGTCGAGCGCCCGGTAGTCCACGTTCATTCCGATCCGACGCAGCGTTTCCGCGCCCACGTCGGACAGGGCCTTGAGGTTGGGGAAATCGGTCGGCACGATGAGCGCCACGCGCTCGCCCCTGTAGCCGGCGGCGACGAGGTCGCGCTTGAGCCTGGCCACGTCGCGCGGGCCGGTGATCGCCTGTATGCCGGCATCGTTGGCGAGCGGCGTGCCGGGGGTGAACACGCCGGTGCCGTCGTGCCACAGCGCGCGGTCGTCGCCGAGCATGGCTTGCAGAAAATCGCTCTGCACCACGGCGTTCAGCACCACGCGGCGGATGGCCGGATTGTCGAACGGCGGTTGCAGATGGTTCATCCGCAGGAGCGCGACCTGGCCCGCCGGGTCCTGCACGATCGTCTCGATGTTGCGGTCGCGACGGAGCATTCCGAGCAGGTCCGCACTCGCGTATTCCCACCAGTCGGTCTCGCCTTTCTGCAGCGCGGCCGACGCGGTGGCGGGGTCCGGCGTGGTGGTCCAGACGACGCGGTCGAGATGGGCGATTTTGGGGCCGGCGGTGAATTCCGCCGAGCCGGCCGGGTTCGGGACGTAGGCGGCGTTGCGCTCCCACACCGCGCGGGCGCCGGGCACGCGCTCGTCGGGCTTGAAGCGGAACGGGCCGCTCCCGGTCATTTCCGTGACCTGCGTGTTCGGGTCGGTGCGCGCCAGGCGCTCGGGCATCATCGCCGGCATATAGACGCCGGATTTCGCCAGCGCGTCGGGCAGCAGCGGGAATGGACGCTTGAGCAGGAACAGGATGGTGCGGTCGTCGGGTGCCGAAAGCGCGTCGGTGGCCGCCAGCAGCGCCTGGCCGAACGTGTCCTTGGCGCCCCAGCGGCGGATGCTGGCGACGCAATCGCGCGCGAGCACGGGCGTGCCGTCATGCCATCGGAGGCCCTCGCGCAACGTGAGCGTCCAGCGTTTGCCGTCGTCGCCGACGACGTGGCCGGCGACCATCTGGCCGGAGACCTGATAGGCGTTGTTCAGGCCATACAGGGTGTCGAACACCATGTAGCCGTGGTTGCGCGTGACATACGCGGTGTTCCAGTGCGGATCGAGCACCGATAGGTCCGCCTGCGGGATGAACCGCAACGTCCTGGCGTCCTGCGCCCGCGCGACGGAAGGAGCCGCGAGGGCGACGGCCGCCGTGCCGAGGAAGTCGCGCCGTTTCATGCCCGGCCGCCCTTAGATGCTGTCGCTGCCGCCGCCACCGCCCGAGTCGGTCCAGCCGCCGCCATCGCCGCCGCCGCCGGCGGAATCGGTCCAGCCCTGGTCGGCGGCACCCTGGTCCGGCGTGGACCAACCGGAATTGTCGGTGGCCCCGCCGCCGGCGAACTTGTCGTCGGGCATGGGCGCATCCTTGGGGGCGCCGCCGACGTCATACGGATCGTTGCCACCTTGGGCGCCGCCCCAGCCGCCGCCCTGGTTGCCATAGCCGGGCTGGCCATAGCCGCCGCCGCCGAAGGTGGAGCTGTCATGGTGGCCGGAGAACATGTTCATCAATGCGTTGCCCGCCACCATGCCGCCGGCGACGCCGGCCGCCGTGGTGAGAGCCGAGCCGAGGAAGCCCGACCCGCCACGCTGGAACATGCCGCCGCCCTGCTGGGCGTATTGGGGGGGAGGCGGGGCGTATTGCGGCTGCTGGTATTGCGGCGGCGGCGGCGCGGACCCGCCGCCGAACAACCCGCCGAACAGGCCGCGCGATTGCTGCGGGGGAGCCTGCTGGGGCGCCTGCTGGGGCTGGGGCTGCGCGGCGTTGCCCCAAGGCGAGCCGCCCGGCGGAGGTGCCGATTGGCGGGCCTGCTGCAGCTCGCTTTGCAGCTGGTTGATGCGGGCCTGCGCCTGGCCCAGCGCCTGCTCCTGCACCACGGCAAGCTGGGTCAGGCGGTAGCGCGCCTCCGGATAGCGGCCGAGCAGGTCGCCGATCAGGCCGTCGGCCTCCCGGTCGATCGGCGGCATCTGCGGCTGGGTCGCCGGGACCGAGCCTCCGGCGAAGCCGCCGCTGGCCTGCGCCGGGGTACCGCCCACCCTGGTGATGAACTGGCTGATGAGGTCGCGTTCCTCGTTGGTCATGTTCCGGGTCCTTGTGGATCCTGTTGCGAAGACCGATGTGGCGCGGGGTCGCCGCTGGTTCAAGCCGGGCGCGACAGGCGCAGGCGCCGAACCTCGATCGAGGGGCAGCGGTCCATCACCACGATGAGGCCCGCGGCGCGTGCGCGGGCGGCGGCGGCCTCGTGGATCACGCCGAGTTGCAGCCAGATCACCCTTGCGCCGAGGCGGATCGCGTCGTCGATCACCGGGGGGACGTGATCGGGCGCGCGGAACACGTCCACCATTTCCAGCGGCGCGGCATCATCCAGCGTGGCGACGGCGACGGCACCTTGCAGAAGCTGGCCGGCGAGGCCGGGGTTCACCGGCGTGACATCCATGCCCCAGCTCGCGAGGAAGCCCTGGATTTCATGGGCGGCGCGGTCCGGCTTGTCGGAGGCGCCGACCAGGGCCACGCGCCTCGTGCGCAACAGGACGCGGCGGATGGTGTCGTCGTCCAGGCCATCGATGGGCATGCAAGCTCCTTCCCCGAAAAGCGGCGTCGCGGTAGTGGCGTGGATGATGTCACGACCCTCCGCCTGGCTGCCAGCCGCGCTGGCCTTTTTGTGCGCGGCGATCGTGCTGGCCTGGTGGCTGCCCAACCGGCCGCGGGCGGGCGATGTGGCGATGGCCGATGCGCGGTTCAACGCCGTGTCGTTCGCGCCGTTCCGCGCCGGGCAGTCACCCTTGACCGAGACCTTCCCGTCGGTGGCGGAGGTGGAGGCGGACGTGGCCCGGCTGTCCGGGCGGGTGCGGACCTTGCGCACCTACGCGGCCACCGATGGCGGCTACGACGTGGCGGAGATCGCCGGGCGGCACGGCCTGCGCGTGTGGCAGGGCATCTGGCTGGGTGCCGACCGCGCGCGCAACGCGGCCGAGATCGCGCGGGGCATCGCCCTGGCCCACGCGCATCCGAACACGATCGCGCGGGTGGTGGTGGGCAACGAGGTGCTGCTGCGGCGCGACCTGCCGGTGGACGAGTTGATCGCCGCGATCGACCAAGTGCGGGCGGCCGTGGCCCAGCCGGTCACCTATGCCGATGTGTGGGAGTTCTGGGAGCGGTTTCCGGAGGTGGCGCCGCACGTGGATATCGTGACCATCCATTTGCTGCCCTACTGGGAGGACCACCCCACCGGGATCGCCGATGCCGTCTCCCATGTGTCCGCGACCTATCGCCGCATCGCCGCGCGGTTTCCCGGCAAGCCGGTGGCGATCGGGGAGACCGGCTGGCCGAGCCGGGGCCGGGCGCGGGCGGATGCGGTGCCCGGCGTGGTGAATCAGGCGGTGTTCCTGCGCCAGTTCATCGCGGCGGCGGCGCGAGAAGGGTTCGACTACAATTTGATCGAGGCGTTCGACCAGGGCTGGAAATACCGGAACGAGGGGGTGGTCGGCGCGAATTGGGGGCTGGACACTCAGGCGCGGGCGGCGAAGTTTCCGCTGGCTGGCGGCGTGGTGGAGAACCCGCGCTGGCCGCTGTCGGCGTTTTTTTCGTGCCTACTGACCCTGGCGCTGCTCGCCCTGGCGCTGCCGACCGGCAGTTGGGGGAATGGCGGCTGGCGGAATGGCCTGCCGCGTTCGAGCCATAGCGCGGGCGGCCAGATGCGGCTCGCGGGCCTGGCGGCGGCGCTGGGCACGGCGCTGGCCTTCGCGGAAAGTGCCGTCGGGCCGGATTTGCTCGATGCTTATTCCCGGATCGCCGGGGTGGGGAATTTGGCGGCGCAGACCGTGCTGGCGGTCCTGCTGATGGGCCGGGCGGCTTCGCTGCTCGCCGGCGAGACGATGCCGCGTGCCCGCACCGGGGCGGATGCCACGCGGGCCTTGCGGGGGGTGCTTCGGTTCACCGCCGCCGATCTGGCTCGTTCGCGTGGCGGGCTGTTGGAGGATTTGTCGTTCCTGTTTCTCTGGACCGCCGCGTTGCTGCAATTGCTGCTGCTGTTCGATCCGCGCTACCGGGATTTTCCGCTGCCCGCCTTCGCGGTGCCGCTGGTCGCCGTCGCGGCCCGCGCGCTGCTGGCCGATCTTCCCACGGAGGGCGGCGGCCGGGCGGAGGCATGGGCCGGTGGCGTGCTGGCAGTGGCCGCGTTGGCGGGCGCGGTTCAGGAAGGCTGGCTGAACCGCCAATCCGTGGCCTGGGCCGCCGGCGCCCTCATGCTGGCCGCACCGGCGTTGCTCCGGTGCCGGCGCGCATGATCCAGGCCCAGCCGCCGAGCGCCAGGCCCAGCATCCCGAAGCTGGCATTGTAGCTCGCCACGCCGGCCACGCCGAGCGCCACCGTGGCCACCGCGATCGCGAACGGCGCGCCGCGCAGGCTCCACAGCCCGAGCGCCATCGCCGGCAGGCCCCACATCCCGTGGGCCTGCATCCACAGCAGCCACCCGCGCGGCAGGCACCCGAGCGGCTGGGCCGCGGCCAGGCACGCGGCCGCCATCCCGCGCGGCTCCACCACCGCCGCGCGAAACGCCAGCAGGGCGGCCAGCCACAGCACCACGACCGCGATCCCGATCCCGTCCCGCCGGCGCATCCTTGTGACCCTTCAACCGCGCCCGTATGTTGCGCCCGGTATGACGCAAGACGCAAAAATCCCGAGTTTCCAGGACCTCATCCTGCGCCTGCACGCCTTCTGGGCGCGGCAGGGCTGCGTGATCCTGCAGCCCTACGACGTCGAGATGGGCGCCGGCACGTTCCATCCGGCCACCACGCTGCGCGCGCTCGGCCCGAAGCCGTGGCGCGCGGCCTATGTCCAGCCCAGCCGGCGGCCGACCGATGGGCGCTATGGCGAGAACCCCAACCGGTTGCAGCATTATTACCAGTATCAGGTCATTGTGAAGCCGAGCCCGGAGAACGCCCAGGCGCTCCTGCTCGACAGCTACCGCGCCTTGGGTCTCGACCCGCTGCGGCATGATTTCCGCTTCGTGGAGGATGACTGGGAAAGTCCGACCTTGGGCGCCTGGGGGCTTGGCTGGGAGGTGTGGTGCGACGGCATGGAGGTGGGGCAATTCACCTATTTCCAGCAGGTCGGCGGCATTCCGGTGGCGCTGCCGAGCTTCGAGATGACGTACGGGCTGGAGCGGCTGGCGATGTACGTGCAGGACGTGGAGCGGGTGTACGACCTCGACTTCAACGGCGCCGGGGTGAGCTATGGCGACGTGTTCCTGCGCGCCGAGCGGGAATACAGCGCGTATAATTTCGAACACGCCGACACCGCGATGCTGGGTCGGCATTTCGCCGACGCCGAGGGCGAGTGCGCGGCGCTGCTGCGCGGGAAGCTCGCCTTGCCGGCGTACGACCAGTGCATCAAGGCGAGCCACCTGTTCAACCTGCTCGATGCGCGCGGCGTGATCAGCGTGACCGAGCGGGCCAGCTTTATCGGGCGGGTGCGGACGCTGGCCAAGGGGTGCTGCGAGGCGTGGCTGGTGGGGGAGGTGGGGTGATGGGGGCGACCACGTTAAAGCAGGCCGATATTTTGACCATTGAGGGCGAGACGCTGAGACAGGCGTTCCAACTTGCCGAGCTGACAGGCGAGGACTTGGGACACACCGTTGCGGCGGCGATCCGGCAACGACTGGAGCGGGAGCGGGCTGCCCACGCCAAGGCCGCCTGGAAGGCCGAGATCAGGCAGTTGGTGGATGACCTGCATGAGCATTTGCCGACGCCGACGCCCACCTCCGATCATGGCTGGCTGTGCGACGCCGTGACCGGCCTGCCAAAGTGATTATCGACTCGTCGGCACTCCTTTCGATCCTGTTGCGAGAGGACGATGGCGATCTCTATCTCGACCGCATCGCCGACGCGGCGACACGGCGGATGTCGTCCGCGACCTGGTTCGAGGCGTCGATGGTCGCGGAGGGCCGGAAAGGCCCAGAAGTCGGCGCGAGGTTCGACGAGATCATCCGCCGCATGGGCATCGAGGTGGTCGCGTTCACCGCAGAGCATGGCGAACTGGCCCGAGCGGCCTGGCGGAGGTATGGACGCGGCAACAGCGCGGCGTCATCGATGAACTTCGGTGACTGCATGTCCGATGCCCTCGCCAAGGCGACGAACGAGCCGCTGCTGTTCAAAGGGCGGGATTTTGGCGCAACCGACATCACCCCCGCGCTGAAAACCTGAGATGCCCGCGTTTTTCCTGGAACTGTTCAGCGAGGAAATCCCCGCGCGCATGCAGGCGCGGGCGGCGGAGGATCTGGCGCGGCTGGTCGGCGAGGCGCTGGCGGCTCTTTCCCCCACCGGCATCCGCACCTTCCACGCACCCCGCCGCATCGCGCTCGCAGCCGATTTCTCCGCCGGCATCGCCGAAAGCCGCAGCGTCGAGCGAGGCCCGCGCCGCGCCGCTCCCGAGCAGGCGCTGGCCGGGTTCCTGCGCAAGCACGGCGCCGTCCGCGAGGAGTTACGGGAAGAGGGCGAGTTCTGGGTGCTGGACCGCGCCAGCCCCGGCATCGACGCCGCCACCCTGATCGCGCGCGAGATGCCCGGCCTGCTGCGGCGCTTCCCGTGGCCGAAATCCATGCGCTGGGGCGGCACCAGCGGCTTCACCTGGGTCCGCCCGTTGCGGCGCATCGTGTGCCTGATCGACGGCGCGGTGGTGGGGTTCGATCTGCGCGACGGCGCCGATGACGGGCATGGCCTCGTGTCGGGCAATCTGAGCGAAGGCCACCGCTTTATGTCACCCGGCGCCTTCCAGGTGACCTCGTGCGACCAGTGGGTCGCGGAATTGCGCACGCGCCATGTGATCGTGGACCCGGCCGAGCGGCGGGCTTTGGTGGCGGACGGCGTAAAGGCGATCGCCGGCGCGCTGTCGGTGGTGGACGATCCGGGGCTGACCGACGAGGTGGCCGGGCTGGTGGAGTGGCCGGTGGCGCTGCTGGGGCGCATCGACGCCGCCTACATGGATTTGCCGGCCGAGGTGATGCAGGTTTCGATGCGGGTGAACCAGCGGTATTTCGCGCTGCGCGACGCAGCGGGGCAGGCCGCGCCGCATTTCGCCTTCGTCGCCAACATCGCGGCCGATGACGGCGGGGCGGCGATCGTGGCCGGCAACGAGCGCGTGCTGCGGGCGCGGTTCTCTGACGCACGGCATTTCTGGGACCAGGACCGCCGGCAGACGCTGGAAAGCCGCGTGGCGGCGCTGGACGGTGTCACGTTCCACGCCAGGCTGGGCAGCCAGGGCGACCGGGTCCGCCGGATCGTGGCGCTGGCCGACGAGATCGCGCCGAGGGTGGGCGCCGATCCGGCGCTGGCGCGGCGCGCGGCGCTGCTGGCCAAGGCCGACCTCACCACGGGGATGGTGGCGGAGTTCCCCGAGTTGCAGGGCGCCATGGGCCGCTACTACGCCCTGCATGACGGCGAGGCGGCGGCGGTGGCCGATGCGGTGCGCGACCATTATGCGCCGAAAGGTCCGTCCGACGCGGTGCCGGAAAGCCCAGTGTCGGTCGCCGTGGCGTTGGCCGACAAGATCGATCAGCTCACCGGCTTCTTCGGCATCGGCGAGAAGCCGACCGGGTCGGGCGACCCCTATGCGCTGCGCCGCGCCGCCCTCGGCATCATCCGCATCGTGACCGAGCGGGGGCTGCGCGTGAACCTCGCCGCCTTGCTGGGTGGCGACGCCGAGGTGCTGGATTTCCTCGCCGAACGCCTGCGCGTGCAATTGCGCGGCCAGGGTGCGCGGCACGACGTGCTGGCCGCGGTGCTCGCTATCGGAGCGGAGGATGATTTCGTGCGGCTGCTGGCCCGCACCTCCGCCGTGGCGACCATGCTCGCCACCGACGACGGCGCGAACCTGCTCGCCGCCTATCGCCGGGCCGCGAACATCCTGCGTATCGAGACCAAAAAGGACGGCCCGCACGACGCGGCGTCCGAGCCCTCGCTGTTCGATCTCGACGAGGAACGCGCGCTCGCCGCGACGCTCGACCGGATCGAGCCGCACATCCGAAACGAGATCGCGGCGGAAGCGTTTGGCCCAGCGATGACCGCGATGGCCGCTCTGCGCGCGCCGCTGGATGCGTTCTTTGATAAGGTGACGGTCAACGACCCCCGGCAGGATATCCGTCGCAACCGCCTCCGCCTGCTCTCCCGCGTGACCGCCGCCACCAACCTCGCCGCCGACTTCTCCAAAATCGAAGGCTGACCCCGCATGAGCCAGACCATCCTTTCCCCCGCCAGGACCGCCGCCAAGTGGGTCTACAGCTTCGGCGCCGGCCAGAACGAGGGTGGCGCCGAGATGCGGAACCTGCTGGGGGGCAAGGGCGCGAACCTCGCCGAGATGGCCAGCATCGGCCTGCCGGTGCCGCCGGGCTTCACCATCACCACCGAGGTCTGCACCGCGTTCTACGACAACGACCGGCACTACCCCGCCGAGCTGAAAGCCCAGGTGCGCGCGGCGCTGGAGGTCATCGAGGCCGCGGTCGGTCTGAAATTCGGCGACCAGGCCAAACCGCTGCTCGTGTCGGTGCGGTCGGGTGCGCGCGTGTCGATGCCCGGCATGATGGACACCGTGCTGAACCTCGGGCTGAACGACACCACCGTGGCGGGCCTGGCGGCCGCCTCCGGCGACCAGCGTTTCGCCTGGGACAGCTATCGCCGGTTCATCCAGATGTATGGCTCGGTCGTGCTGGGCGTGGACCACCACCGCTTCGAGGACATCATCGAGGGCGCCAAGCTCGATCGCGGCGTGGTCGAGGACACGGCGCTGGAACCGTCGGACTGGCAGCGCGTGGTCGATGGCTACAAGGAGATGGTGTTGGCCGAGACCGGCAAGCCGTTCCCGATGGATCCCGAGGAGCAGCTTTGGGGGGCGATCGGCGCCGTGTTCGGCAGCTGGATGAACCCGCGCGCCAACACCTATCGCCGGCTGCACGACATTCCGGCCAACTGGGGCACGGCGGTCAACGTGCAGGCGATGGTGTTCGGCAACATGGGGGCCGATTGCGCCACCGGCGTGTGCTTTACGCGCGACCCGTCCACCGGCGAGAACATCTTTTACGGCGAGTTCCTGGTGAACGCCCAGGGCGAGGACGTGGTCGCCGGCATTCGCACGCCGCAGCCGCTGTCGAGCCTGCGCGCCAAGCCGGGCGAGGTCTCCATGGAGCAGGCACTCCCCAGCGCCTATGCCGACCTCGTGGCAGTGCGGCAGACGCTGGAGAAGCACTATGCCGACATGCAGGACATCGAGTTCACGGTGCAGCAGAACAAGCTGTACATGCTCCAGACCCGCAACGGGAAGCGCACGGCGGCGGCGTCGCTGCGGATCGCGGTCGAGATGGCCGAAGAGGGCCTGATCGACCGCTCGGAAGCCATCAAGCGCGTCAACCCCGCCTCGCTCGACCAGTTGCTGCACCCCACGCTCGATCCGCACGCGCCCCGCACGCTGCTCTCCAAGGGCCTGCCCGCGAGTCCCGGGGCCGCCAGCGGTGCCGTGGTGTTCAACGCGGACGAGGCGGAAAGCCGCGCCGGCAAGGGCGAGGCGGTGATCCTGGTGCGGATCGAGACCAGCCCCG
>JANXTF010000100.1 GCA_025352565.1 Rhodospirillales bacterium
CGGGCAATCTCTTCGCGCTGCCCGGCCACCATTTGCTTCAGGGCGGCGACCTCGGCGAACAGCCGGACAAGCAGAGCCTCAAGCTCTGGACGGCTCAAATCGGAGAGGGCGGGCGGCTGCGGCACATCACGCAAAGAATCCGCCGTGCCGAATCGGCACAAGCGAAAAATCCGAGGATGCCCGGACTTTTGCCCGTCTTACTGAAACCGCAGGCACAGCATTGAAAGTGTTCGGAAATTTCATTAACTGGTGGAGTGCCCATCGGTGCCGACTGGGACCCCACCCCGGACAAGTTTCGGCAAACGATTTCGGCAACTTGTGCCGCATGCGGAAGGGGATCCCACGTCGGTGCTGATTAACACTCGCCCCTCTAACGCTGATCACTTGTTCGTTAGCGTTGCACGGCCATGCGCCCAACCCCTGGGCCAGCTCCAGACCGTTTCTGGGCCACGGCTGAAGATTTGCCATTGGACGCGCCCCGCTTTGGCGCGGCCGCGACCGGCGCTGGCGCGGTCTTGTCTTTCAACGGCGTGACCGAGTTTTTCGAGACCTTGGCTCGGCGCGCTGGCGCGGCCACCGGCTCGCCGGTGGCCGCGATCCGCGCCGCTTTTGGGGACTTGCGCGTCGGCGCTGGCTTCGTCTTGGCCTTGGTCGTCGCAGTATGGTTCAAGGGCGCCGCTTCCGCTCCGCTCATATCGAGGCCAAACAGAGCTGAGACATCGTTATCGTCCAGAATTTTACCGGCCCGGCGGTTCGATGCCGGCATGGCCTGATCGAGTTTGGCCAGGAGGTCCTTTTCATCCACCGCCCGCAGCCGGAACAGCAGCTCCGGGCTCCGGTCGAGTCTTGCGCCCACGCCGTACAGCGCGGCGGCCACATGCTTGCACATCGACGCATGGTCGAGGCAGCTACAGGAAAATCCGATGTCGGACGGCTTGGGGAACAGGCCGGCATCCTGCCGGCAGAGGCGCTCCATCACGCCCTTGGACAGCCGGCCTTGCAGCAATTCCACCAGCGAATCGATGCCGCCGGCGCAATCCGTGCAGATCGACTTCCACCGCGTCGCCGCCACCGGCCCGATCTGGATCGTGACCTTATAAATACTTGACCCGCTGACCAGCGCAGTGACCTCGCGCGGCGCAATCTGCAAGTCGATGACCGAGCCGTTCCGCACATAGGTCCGGCCGCGCGGCAGACGGCTTTCATAGTCGCGGTAGCTCTCCAGATTGTCGCACCACGCCTTGCCCCAGACCGTGGCGGCGATCGCGCGCCCCTCGATCACCACAGGGGCGACGGGGTGGCCCCTCTTGCGCAGCTGTTCCAGCGCGCGCGCAGCTTTGCGGCGGCGCTCCGCGACAGAAACATAGGAGGGCCATCCCCCGTCATCGTACGACATTGCCTTCAGTTCCTCATCGCGGCATTCAGGTCAAGGGCGACCAGTCGCAACAGCGCGTCGTCCTTCATTTCCGTAAGGTTGATCTCGCCGGACCCAGACAGCAACTCGTCCGAGAGACCCTTCTTCGAGTCGATCAATGCATCAATCTTGTCCTCGACCGTGCCGCGGCAGATGAATTTGTGCACCAGGACGTTCTTCTTCTGGCCGATGCGAAAGGCGCGGTCGGTGGCCTGGTTCTCCACCGCCGGGTTCCACCAGCGATCGAAATGCACGACATGGGAGGCTGCGGTCAGCGTCAGCCCCGCGCCGCCAGCCTTCAGCGACAGGATGAAGAACGGCAAGGTTTCGTCGTTCTGGAACGTCTGGACCAGACCCTTGCGCCGGCTCACCGCCGTCTCGCCATGCAACACAAGCCCGGGCCGCCCGAAGATGTCGCCCAGAAAGCTGGCCAGCGGCGCGGTCGTCTCGCGGAACTGGGTGAAGACCAGCATCTTCTCCTGCCTTGCCGCGACCACTTCGGCGATCTCGCGCAGGCGCGGCCACTTGCCGCTGTCGGCCTCGGCCCACGCATCGTCGTGCAGCCACTGCGAGGGATGGTTGCAGATCTGCTTCAGGCGCATCAGCGTGGCGAGCACCAAGCCCTTGCGCTGGATGCCGTCGGCGGCTTCCAGGCTGTCCGCCAGCTCCTGAACGGCCTGGGCATACAGCGCCGCCTGCTTGCGGCTGAGGTTGCAATGAGCCTTCACCTCCGTCTTGTCCGGCAGGTCGGCGATGATGGACTTGTCGGTCTTCATGCGCCGCAGGATGTAGGGCTGCACCAGTTGGCGAAGCGGGCCGTAAGGATTGCGCTCTTGCCCGGTCAGCCCCCTGGCGTAGCGCGTGAATTGCCGTGCGGTCCCCAGCAGCCCCGGATTGATGAAGTCGAAGATCGACCACAGATCGCCCAGATGGTTCTCGACCGGCGTTCCCGTCAGGGCGATCCTTGCCTGCGCCTTCAATCCCTTGGCCGCTTTGGTCTGCTTGGCGCCGGGGTTCTTGATCGCCTGCGCCTCATCCAGGATGGCAAACCGCCATGCGCCCTCGGACAGCGCCGGAATGCGCAGGAGCGAGCCGTAGCTGGTGATGACCAGGTCGAGCCCCTCCACTTGAGCCGGCGTGAACCGCTCGATCTCATCGGCCGTCATCGCCGAGGGGTGAACGATCCTGGCCCGCAGGCTGGGGGCGAAGGTCTCGATCTCCGTCACCCAGTTGGCCAGCAGCGAGGCCGGGGCCACCAGCAGGCTTGGCGCCGGTGCGCCCTTCGATCGCTGCATGAGCAGCAGCGACAGGACTTGGATGGTCTTGCCGAGACCCATGTCGTCCGCAAGGCATGCGCCGAGCCCGAGACCGGACAGCAGGTGCATCCACTGCACGCCCGTCTTCTGGTAAGGTCGCAGCGTTCCGTTGAGGACCGGGCCGGGATCGGCGCCCACGCTGCCCGGTGCGCCCAATGTTTCCGGTGCGCGCAGCGCTTTCAGGGTCTCCGCCAGCCAGGGCCCTGCCGTCACACGCGACCAGTCGGGGCTGGCCGCGTCGTCCTCGCTGGCCACGATCGCGGCGCCGGCGAGCATCCGCATCGCCTCGGTGAATGTCAGCCCGTCGCGTTCGGCCAGTTGCTCCGCATCGCGGAATTGCCGCATCGCGCGCTCGAGGCGCTTGCGGTCCACTTCGACCCACTGGCCGCGCAGCAGCACGAGGCTGTCCGTTCCGGCCAGCAGGGTGGTGATTTCCTGTTCTGTCAGGCACTCGCCGTCCAAGGTCACATCGACATGGAAATCCAACAACCCGTCGAGACCCAGCGCCGACGGGGCGCGCCCACCGACCGTCGCCGTCACCCGCGGGCGCAGAGGACGGCTGGCGTGCCACGTCGCCGGCATGCGCACGACGATCCCCGCATGTTCCAGGTCGGGCGCGCTCGACAGGAAGCGTCCGGCGTCCTGCGCGCTCCAGCGCAGAGCTTGGAAGATCTCCCCCGCATCGACCATCGGCTTGAGCCAGGCGCATGTTTCGGCGGCGCGTTGCACCGGCATCAGCAGAGACAGCATCTTGCTCCGGTTCGCCGCCCCCGCATACTCGCGCAAGGCCCGGCCCAGCGGCAGGTGCTGGGCCTTGGCTTGCGCCGAAAGCTGCGTGGCGTAGGTGGCCAGGAAGGCGAACGGGAACTCGGGATCCCGGCGGTTTTCCGCCAGGTTGAAATGCACCCGCCCCACGAGGTTCCAGGCCGGATTGAGCGTCTTCAGAAAATCCTGCAGATCCATCGCGGCAGCGGCGACGGCCGCCGACATCGCCGTGCCCATCGCCGCCCACAGCGCCAGCAGGACATCCGGCGTCAGGTATTCCGACCCTGGCATCATCGGCGCCGTCAGCGCCAAGGACGCGAGGTCGCCCGCGTCGGGCGCCGGCGCATCCGGTACGCGAGACGTCTTATCCTGACCCGGCGCATGAAGACACACCGACGCCACGTACCGCGCCGAAAACCGGCGCCACCAGCTCAATGCCGGCGGCAAGGGCTGCCCGACCTCTCCTGCCCCGAGCTGCAGCAGCCCAGGCCCGGCACCGCGAGCGAACGCCTCGACGAGACGCGCCGCGATCTTCTCGTCCAGCTCGGGCGCATCGTCGGTTGCTTCCAGCGCCAGATGGCCGCTTGGCGTCAGACGCAAGCCGAGGCCGGATATGGACAGGCTACGATCCCTTCGAGTCGCTCCCCAGGAGTCTGGATGCACGATCGGGCGCGCACAACTGCGCCGTGACAATGGGAACCATGAGGAAGTGTGTGGTGTCGCACCAGTACACGCCGTCACACCAGCGGGCCGATCCTGAGCAGCCACACCTTGGCCTGAACGACCCCAGCTGCGTCCGGGCTGGGCGGTATGGCGTCAGGGTCAGTGGCAGGTTCGGACTGCTTCGGGGGGCGGGGCACCGGCACAATTATTGCGCTCGGCCTACCCTCGCGGACACCACACACTTCCTCATGATCCCCTTACAAGGCTATCTGAGCAGCGTTGAACCGCCCTGGCTTATCCCCGCCTATCGCGGAGCCAGGCCTGTCAGTTGTCGCCGGGCCTGGCTCCGCCGACCGGCTTGGACGCGCTATTCAGTGGCCTCGTACTTGAATGACACCTTCACCTTGGCCCGGTAGAGCTCAACCTTTCCGTCCTTCAGTTGCATGTCCTGCTCGGTGACCTCGGCCACCCGCAGATCGCGCAACGACTCGCCGGCGCGCTCAACAGCGGCCTTTGCAGCTTTTTCCCAAGATTCCGAACTGGTCCCAATAAGCTCGATAACCTTGTACACGCTTTCCGACATTATTTCCTCCTGTGTGGGCAGGCCCTGATTAAGCCTCCG
>JANXTF010000120.1 GCA_025352565.1 Rhodospirillales bacterium
GCGCTGGCCAGATTCCATTGG
The DNA here is from genome assembly GCA_025352565.1 of Rhodospirillales bacterium. GTDB lineage: Bacteria > Pseudomonadota > Alphaproteobacteria > Acetobacterales > Acetobacteraceae > JANXTF01. Next base: position 22 of record JANXTF010000120.1, read on the forward strand.
ATGCGAGATCAGCACCTTGATCTCGATGATCTCGCCGCGATGCGCCTTCTTCGGCACGTTGATGAGGACGCGCACCATCCTGTCTATTCCAGACACGCGGCGAGCGTCACCAGCAAATCCACGCTGTCGCTCCAGCAACTGCCATCGGTCATCACGGCAATCGCGATCACCGTCTGCGAGGTCGCCAGCCGGATGCGGGTGGACACGCGGGGATGGCCGGATCGCGGGCCGAACGTGAAGTTCGCCACGTTCGGCAGCGGATTGCGCTCGGCAAAGACATGCAAGCTCCGTACACCGTCCTCGCCGTCCACACCCACCGTCATCGCCACGGCGTTGCCGTTCTCCACCAGTAGCGGCAGATCGAGCTTCACGCGCCCCGGCGTGGGCTTCGCCGCGCCTACAAGCTTTTCGATCAGGACCGCCACCTGATCCTCGGTAGCCCGCGCGGGGGCCAGCCCAGCCAGTAGCAACCCACTGGCCCCAATCATCATTATTCTCCGGCGCGGCAGCAGCATCATGGCGCGCGCGAAATGGCCAGAAACGCCACCACGTCCTCAATTTGCTGGGCGTCCAGCAACGGGCGACCCTCCCACTGGCGGCCGACCCGGACCAGTCCGGCGGTTCGGTAGAAGCTGGGCATGACCGTCTCCGGGTTCACCACCGCCGCGTTCACGACGCGCAACCGTATCTGTCCCCGCGACAGCCTGTCACCAACATCCGTGAGCGATGGGCCGATATCACCCTGAAACCCAGCCTCAGGGAACGGCCCCGCATGGCACAGCAGGCAGGTACTGACCTGCCGCGCCACCACGATCGCCCTGCCCCGAACCGCATCCCCGACCATGCCGTCCAGCGGGGTCGCAATGGTGTCTCCCACAACTTCGTAGGGTGCTAGGATATCTCCCGCTCCACCCAACAGGAGCGCCATCACGGCGAGCACCTCAACCGAAAGTTTCGGCCGTGATCGTCTGGAACCAGGCATCGGCTTCACGGGCCTCCTGGGCGCTGAACTCGGGAGGCGCGTTGAGTGGGCTGGTACCGCCGGCACCCTCGACATCGGTCAGTACGCCATTTTTCGGACGATACACGCCTGCAACCGAAATACCATCGCCGGGTGCCAGCAGGCTGTAGCACGTGTTCATCAGCAACGGCTCGGCCGGCGTCGCATCCGTCAGCAAGCGCGCCAAAGCCCACGCGCATATTTTGGCCTGCGCGTTGGCGGCGAACGCAGATTTCGGCATGGCACCCGCGATGGCCGCATCACCGATCACATGGATGCCCGGCACTAGACGCGACTCGAAACTCGCTGGATCGATCGGGCACCATCCGGTCCGATCGGCCACGCCGGCCACCACAGCGATCCGCCCGGCGCGCTGCGGTGGGATGACGTTGCCCACGGCAGCTTTGTGCGTATCGAAATCGGTGACGAAACTGCGCGTCGCGGCATTTACCCGCGTCACGGTGCCGCCATCGGACTGCGACACCCGCTCCAGTATTCCCGGATACAGCGCGGCCCAGCCGCCCTCGAACAGTTTCTGCTTCGAGAACGCGTCTTTGGCGTCCAGCAGCAGCAGCTTGGATTTCGGCTTTCTCGTCTTCAGGTAATACGCGATGAGGCTGGCACGTTCGTACGGCCCGGGCGGGCACCGGTATGGGTTGGCCGGGGCCGAGATGACCACCACCCCGCCATCCTCCATCGCCTCCAACTGCCGCCGGAGCAGATCGGTCTGCGCCCCCGCCTTCCATGCATGTGGCATGATCTCGGCAGCGGCCTCATCGTAGCCAGGCAGCGCCCCGAACGCCATGTCCACCCCGGGCGACAACACCAGCCGGTCATATTCCAGCGCGGTGCCATCGGCGAGAGTAACCCGGCGCGCGGTCGGGTCCACGCCGGTCGCGGTGCCCTGGATCACCCTCACCCCCGCAGCCGCTATTCCCGCGTAGCCGAAACGTTGCGCCGCTAGGTCGCGCAATCCCGCAATTACTTCATTGCTGTACGGGCACGAAGTGTATGTAGCGTTCGCCTCGACCAGCGTAACCGCGATCGTGGGATCGGCGGTCCGCAATGCGCGAGCCAGCGTGGCGCCGCCGAACCCACCACCGACCACCACCACGCGGGCGGAACCCTGGGCGCGGGCCACGAACGGCATCGCCAGCAACGCTCCGGCGAGCAGGACCCGCCGGCCGACCCCGCCTCCGCTTGCGGGCGCACCGCTCATTTCTGCACCGAAACCCAAGCCGCAATGGCGTCGATGTCGGCGGGTAAAAGCCCCTTCATCAACCGTCCCATCGCGGTCGAGGCCAGCGCCCCCGACCGGTATGAGTTCATCAACCCCGCAAGCTCCCCCGCGTCGCGACCATTGATCGCGACATTGCCTGAACCCGCCGCATGGCACCCGGAGCAGTTGGTCGCACCGGGCGGCGGCAGCAGCAAAAGTGCCGCGAGAACAACGCCACGCACCCTTCTCAGGCCTTCCGCAGATCCTGATCCTTGATCGGCAACGAACGGATGCGCTTGCCGGTCGCCGCGAAGATCGCGTTCAGCACCGCCGGCGCTGCCACTGCGATGGTGGGCTCCCCAACCCCGCCCCAGAAGCCGCCGGACGGACGGTGGATGGTTTCCACGCGGGGCATGTCGGACATCCTCGCCACTTGGTAGCTGTCGAAGTTCCCCTCCACCACCCGCCCCTTGTCCAAGGTGATCTCACTGTAGAGCAAGGCACCCAGCCCAAACGCGAAAGACCCGTCCACCTGTGCGTCCACCTGGTCGGGATTCACGACATACCCGGGATCGGTCCCCGCCACGATCCGCAGGATCTTCAGTTCCCCCTTTGGAGAAACCGTAACCTCCGCGACCGCCGCGACGTAGCTGCCGTACCCATAATTCTGGCACAGCCCACGGTAGACGCCGGGTGCCAGTGGCTTGTCCCAGCCGGCCTTCTCAGCCACCGCGTTCAGGATCGCCAGATGTTTCGGGTTCTTCCCCATCATCGCGCGCCGGAACTCCAGCGGGTCCTTCCCCGCCGCCGCCGCCATCTCGTCGATGAAGCATTCCATGTAGATGGTATTCTGGTTGGTATTCACGCCGCGCCAGAAACCCACCGGCACGTGCGTGTTCCGCATCGCATGGTCGACCAGGAGGTTCGGCACCGCCATATAGCCAAACTCGGCTGGGTTCATGCTCTGGAACTGCACCGGATCGATGCCGTCCTTGATCGCGGCCGGGTTGAGATAGGCCAGGATCGACTGCCCGGAAATCCGCATGTGGATGCCGGTCACGTTGCCCGCCGCGTCCATGCTTCCGGTCAGCTTGCACTGCGTGATGGGGCGGTAATAGCCGTGCTGCATGTCCTCCTCGCGGGTCCATATCAGCTTGATCGGGCGGCCGGGAACCTGCTTGGCCACCAACACCGCCTGGCGCGTGTAGTCCTGCTGCCCACGCCGGCCGAAACCGCCGCCGAGGCTCAGCTTGTTGACCTTCACGTCTGACAGCTTCACGCCCCCCGCCTCGGCGGCCGCGGCCAGGGAGGCTTCGCCATTCTGGCTCGGCACCCAGATCTCGACACGATCGCCCCGCGCCGGGTCGACGGTCACCATCGCGGTGCAGTTCATCGGCTCCAGCGTCGCGTGGTTCAGGAACGGCGCGGAATACACCGCCTCGATCTTCTTCGCGGCCGCCGCGAAGGCCACCGCCACATCGCCCTGTTTCAGCCCGACCCCGGCCTCCTTGGCATCCAGCCCCTCAGCCAGGGCCTTGGCGATCATGGCGCTGGTGACCTCGCCGTTACCGGCCTCGTCCCACACGATCGGCAGCTTCGCCATCGCGGTCTTGGCCTGGTAGAACTTGTCGGCCACCACGGCCACCGCGTTGTCGCCCACCGCCAGCACATGGCGCACGCCGGGCATGGCGGCGATGGCCTTGGCGTCGAAGCTCACGAGCTTGCCGCCGAACACCGGGCTTTGCGCGATGGTGGCGTTCAGCATGTCGGGCAGTTGCACGTCGATCGCGTAGATTTGCCGGCCGTTCAGCTTGTCCACGGTGTCGAGCCGCTTCACGCCTTTGCCGATGATCTTCCAGTCCGCCGGGTTCTTGACCGCGACGTTGGACGGCACCGGCAGCTTCGACGCCGCCTCGGCCAATTCGCCGTAGCGTAGCGTGCGTTTGCTTGGGGTGTGCGTCACCACGCTTGCCGCCGTGGTGCATTCGCTCGCCGGCACGCCCCATTTGGCGGCGGCGGCCTGGATCAGCATGGCGCGCGCGGCCGCACCGCCCTGGCGCACATATTCCACCGAGGCGCGGATGCCACGGCTTCCGCCGGTGGACATGTCGCCCCAGGCGCGCTTGCGGGCGAGGTTCACCTCGGGTGCGACATACTCGGCGCGCACATGGACCCAATCGGCATCCATCTCGTCGGCGACCAGCTGGGCAAGGCCGGTCATGGTCCCCTGCCCCATCTCCGACCGCGCGATGCGGACCATCACCGTGTCGTCGGGATGCACCACGGCCCAGATGCCGATCTCGGCAGGCACGGCAACCCCCTGGGCGGCGACCCCTTGGGCGGCAACCCCTTGAGCGGCAACCCCTTGAGCGAGGGCGTGCGGCAGCTTCCACCCGAGGGTGAAGGCGCCGGCTCCAGCGGAGACGATGAAGTGGCGGCGGTTGAGTTTCATGGCCTTACACCGCGCCGCTGGAGACGGTGTGGATGGCGGTTCGGATGCGGTTATAGGTGCCGCAGCGGCAGATGTTGCTCATGGCCTCGTCGATGTCGGCATCGCTCGGCTTCGGGTTGGCCGCCAGCAAGGCCGCCGCCGCCATGATCTGGCCCGACTGGCAGTAGCCGCATTGCGGGACTTCGTGCTGCAGCCACGCCTTCTGCACCGGATGGCTCAGCCCGTCCGGAGAAAGCCCTTCGATGGTGAGGATCTTCGCCTTGTCGAGCGAGCCGACCTGCACCGAGCAGGAGCGCATGACCTGGCCGTCGATATGCACCGAGCAGGCACCGCATTGTGCGATGCCGCAGCCGAATTTGGTGCCGGTCATGCCGAGCCACTCGCGGATCACCCACAGCAGCGGCGTTTCAGGATCGGCATACACCTGATGGGTATGGCCGTTGATGTCCAATGCGATCATGACCGTTCCCTCGGTTTTTTTCCTCGCCGATAGTTGCGCGGCATTGGCCGAGCGGCAAGGGTTTGCTCCGCCTGACCACCAGGAGTCCTCGATGCGCCACCTCGTCATCGCGTTTGCGCGGCGGCGCTCGACCGCTGTCTGGACAATCCGCAGGCAACGATGCCGGGCACCTCGATGCTGTACGCCGGGTTGAAGAACGCCGAGCAGCGGGGCGATGTGATCGCCTACCTCGCAACGCTGAAGTGAGGGCGCACGCTGAATTACGGGCGACGAGAGGGCGGCGTTTCTTTAATTGCACGGCTTCCGAGGAGGCAGTAGCCTTTGTTGCTCGTCCGGGAGGAGTTTTTCGCATGGTATGCCCCCGTTTCCAATGGCGGTACCTGGCCGTGGGGCTCGTCGCCCTCATGGCCGTCTCAGCCGTCCGCGCCGAGGACGTGAAGCCCAGTTGGCCGATGCCGCCAGGGGTGAAGTGGGCGCCCGTCAACGGCTATCCGATGGCTTACGTCGAGGCCGGCCAAGGCGTGCCGATCGTTTTCGTGCACGGGGCGATGAACGATTACCGCGCGTTCCCGGGGGTGTTCGAACAGCTCGCCGCCGGCCATCGCGTGATCGCTGTCAGCCTGCGTCATTCCTATCCCGAATCCTGGAACGGCAAGGGGGACGATTTCACGACCGAGCAGCACGCCGCCGACGTTGCGGCGCTCATACGAACGCTCGGCCTTGGAAAAGTGCATCTGCTCGGCCACTCGCGCGGGGGCGGTGTCGTTGTCGAGGTCGCCAAGAAGAGCCCTGACGTGATCCGCACGCTGATTCTCGAGGACGGTGCCATCGACATGCCGGTGTCCGACACCCCCGAGGCCAAGGCGGCGGCCGAGTTCTCCCGCAAATTGACCGCCAGTCTGCTGTCCGACCTGGCAACCAAAGGGCCGGATCAGGCCGCGGCGGGCTTCGTCGAGGGCCTCAACGGGGCGGGAGCGTGGGCCAAGACGCCGCCGCTCACGAAGGAGGCGATCCTCGCCAACATCGTCACCATGACCGCCGACAAACCGCGACCGATGACGACCTGCGACGATGTCAGGAAGTTCGACTTTCCGGTCCTGATGATGACCGGCGCGGACAGCCCCCCGAAATTCGCGTATTTCTACGACGAAATGCGCAAATGCAAGCTTTTCCCGGCCACGGTCGTGATCCCCAACGCCGCGCACGGAATGCATCGTCAGAATCCGGAGGCGTTTCTGCGGACCACGCTGGCGTTCATCGACCAGCACTAGCTGGAACGCGGAGTCCGTCCGCCGCTCAAGCCAAAGCCAACCTCCCCGGGTTCAGCACCTCGTCCAGCAGCTCATCCGTCATCGCAAGCGTCTCGCGCGCCAGCTCCCGCACCGTCCGGTTCTCCGCCAGCGCGCGCTTGGCCAGCGCCGCCGCGCGCTCGTAGCCCAAAATCGGCACCAGGGCCGTCACGGTCGAGACGCTGTTCTCGATATGCCGCGCGCAATTGTCGAGCCGCGGCTCCAGCCCCACGATGCAACGGTCGGTGAAGGTGCCCACCGCGTTGGCGAGCAGTTGCAGGCTGCCCAGTATGTTGTGCGCGATCAGCGGTTCGAAGGCGTTCAGCTGCAACTGTCCCGCCTCGGCCGCCATCGTCACCGCGAGGTCGTTGCCGATCACCTGGAAACACACGAGGTTCAGCACCTCGGGGATCACCGGGTTCACCTTGCCCGGCATGATGCTGGAACCGGGCTGCATCGGCGGCAGCGAATACTCGCCGATGCCGCCGCGGGGGCCCGATGACAGCAGGCGCATGTCGTTGGCGATCTTGGACAATTTGGTCGCGATCCGCTTCAGTACGCCGGAGAACATGACGAAGCCGCCCATGTCCCAGCTCGCCTCCACCAGATTGGCCGATTGCTCCAGCGCGAACCCCGAGATCCGCGCCAGCTCGGCAATGGCGCGCGGCCCATAGGCCGGGTCCGCGTTGATCCGGGTGCCGATGGCGGTCCCGCCCAGATTGACCTCGCACAGCAGGCGGCGGGCCTCCACCAGCCGTTGGATGTCCTCGCGGATGGTCGCGGCATAGGCGCCCAGCTCCTGCCCCACCGTCATCGGCACCGCGTCCTGCAACTGCGTGCGGCCCAGCTTGACCACATGGGCGTGCGCCTCCGCCTTGCGCTCGAACGCCACCGCCAGCAGGTCGAGCGCACGGGACAGGGCATCCGTGGAGAGCAGCACCGCGACCCGCACGGAGGTGGGGTACGTGTCGTTGGTCGACTGGCTCATGTTCACGTCGTCGTTCGGGTGCAGCGCGTTCGCGTCCTCGCGTGGCAGCCCCATCAGCTCCAGCCCGCGATGGCTCAGCACCTCGTTGATGTTCATGTTGGACGACGTGCCGGCGCCGCCCTGGAACACGTCGACCGGGAAATGCTCGTGCAATTTGCCGTCGATCACCTCCTGCGCCGCCGCTCCGATCGCGTCGCATTTCGCCGCCGACAGCTTGCCCAGGTCGCGGTTGGCGATGGCGGCCGCCTGTTTGACCATGGCCATGGCGCGGATCAGCGACGGGTAATGCGAGATCGGCACGCCGGAGATCGGAAAATTCGCCACCGCGCGGGCGGTCTGCGCGCCGTAATAGGCGGCGGCCGGGACGGCGACCTCGCCCAGGCTGTCATGCTCGATGCGAAAGGCGGCGGCGTCTGTCATGGGGCGTTCTCCGTTCCCACAAATAATAGCATAATTTCTTCTGCCTCCCCCTCGTGGAGAGAGAGGGGAGAGGGAAGGGGTGGGGCCGTCGCGCGCCACCTTGCCCTTCCGCCCGCCAGGTGCGAAGGCCAGTTCATGGATCTTCCCATCCTTCTCGGCGCGCTGGCCGCCCTGGTGGCGTCCGTCGCGCTGATCGTTCTGCTCCGCCAGGGCGGCGAACTCCAGCGCCTCCGCCTGCTCGCCGAACAGAATCTCGCCAGCCAGCGCGGCGAGGCCGAAACCCTCCGCCAGTCCCTTGCCGGCACCGAACGCGCCCTCACCTCGGCGCTTCAGGCGGGAACCACCGACGCCATGGGTCGCGCCATCGCCGGCATCCAGGCTGCCACCCTCACCGTGGGCACCGCGTCGGACAAGCTGCGCGCGGAAGTCTCCGCCACATTGGCCGACCTCCGCATTGCGCTCGAAAGCCGGCTGCGCGAAATGCGCGAGGGCAACGAGGCCAAGCTGGGCGAGATCCAGCGCACGGTGAACGAGCAGCTCCACGAAGCGGTCGAGAAGCAGATGACCGCGAGCTTCACCCGCGTGGCCGACCAGTTCGCCGCCATCCAGAAGGCGATGGGCGACGTGCAGGCCGTCACCACCCAGATCGGCGACATCAAGCGCCTGTTCGGCAACGTCAAAACGCGCGGCGGCTGGGGCGAGACCCAGGTGCGCGCCATGCTCGAAGACATCCTGCCCGCCGGCGCCTACGAGACCAACTGGAAGCCCCGCGCCGACAGCGACGATGCGGTCGAATTCGCCGTCGTCATGCCCGGCCGGGGCGGCATCGCGCCCCGCCTGCCGATCGACTCGAAATTCCCGCTGGAGGACTACGAACGCATCCTCGCCGCCGCCGATGCGGGAGATGGCGAGGCCGAACGCCTCGCCCGGCGCGGCCTCGAGAAGCGCATCCGCGACGAGGCGCGCAAGATAAGCGCGAAATACATATGCCCCCCGGCCACCGTCGAATTTGCCGTGATGTACCTCCCCACCGACGGCCTCTATGTCGAGATCGCCCGCGTGCCCGGCCTGATCGACGAGTTGGGCCGCGTGTACAAGGTGCTGGTCCTTGGCCCCACGATGTTCCCGGCCTTGCTGCGCACCATCCATCTCGGGCATGTCACGCTCTCGATCGAACAGAAGGCCGATGAAATCCGTACCCTGCTGGCCGCGACGCGCACCGAGATGGTCCGGATGGATGGCGTGCTGGACCGCCTCGCCAAGCAGGCCGGCGCCTTCGCCACCACCATCGACCAGGCCCGCACCCGCACCCGCGCGGTGGACCGCAAGCTGCGCGGCGTCGAGGTGATGGATGCGGGGGCCGCCGAAAGGCTGCTGGAGATCGAGGCCGGGGACGCGACGCCGATGCTGCCGAACCTGAGTGCCGAATAAGGAGCGAAACATGCGGAGCGACACCGAATACGTGGCGGAATACGCCGCCGAGACCCTGGCCGTCACCCAGGCCTTCGCCGCCGATCGCGAAAGCCAGGACGTGCTGGTCGGCATGGGCGATGTCGTCACCCGCGCCATGCGTGCCGGCCGCAAGCTGCTGGTCGCCGGCAATGGCGGCAGTGCGGCCGACGCCCAGCACATCGCGGGCGAGTTCGTCTCGCGTTTGATGTACGACCGCGCGCCGCTCCCCAGCATCGCGCTCACCACCGACAGCTCGGTGCTGACCGCCATCGGCAACGATTACGGCTACGAGATGGTGTTCGAGCGCCAGGTCCAGGCCCTCGGCCAGAGGGGCGACGTGTTCCTCGGCATCTCCACCTCCGGCAAATCCCCCAACATCGTGCGCGCCCTGATCGCGGCGCGCGCCCAGGGCGTCGTCACCATGGGGTTCGCCGGTGCCCATGGCGGAGCGATGGCCGCGCATTGCGACTATCTGTTCCGCGCACCCTCGTCCAAAACCCCGCTGATCCAGCAGGTTCACATCGTGGCCGCCCATCTCGTCTGCGCGTTGGTGGAACGCGCCATGTTCCCCATCCAAGCCGCCGCCGAATAGCGTGCCGGCCTCGCGCGACGCGACCATCCGCCAATGCGCGGTCCTCGTCGGCGGCCTCGGCACGCGTCTCGGCGCCATCGCCGCCGAGACGCCCAAGCCGCTGCTCGATGTCGGCGGCCGGCCGTTCCTCTATTGGCTGCTGCGCGAACTCAGCCGATTCGGGGTGGAGGAGGCGCTGCTCCTGTCAGGCCATCTGTCGGACCGCGTCGGCGCGAGCGTCCGCGGAATCTCCGGGATGCTGCCGCGCGCGTTGCGGATAACCGTCTCGGAGGAGCCGGTGCGCGCCGGCACCGGCGGCGCCCTGTTCCATGCGAAAACCCGCCTGCATGACCGCTTCCTGCTTTGCAACGGCGACAGCCTGCTCGACGCGAACCTCGCCGACCTGCTCGCCGCCGCCCGCGCCGACCCGCCCGAAACCATCGGCCGCCTGTTGCTGCGCCGCCTGCCGGACACCGCGCGCTATGGCGTGGTGCAAACCGATGGCGACCGCATCACGGCGTTTCGCGAACGTGGTTCGGCGACCGGCCCCGGCCTCATCAATGCCGGCATCTACCTGTTCGACCGCCGCGTGCTCGACGAAGTCACCCCGGTCTGCTCCCTCGAAGCCGACATCCTTCCCCGCCTCGCCGCCCAAGGCGCGCTGCGCGGCACGCCCACCGACGGCTGGTTCATCGATATCGGCGTGCCCGACGACCTCTCGCGCGCGCGCCACGATCTCACGGCCCGGATGCGCCGCCCGGCGCTTTTCCTCGACCGCGACGGTACCATCAACATCGACCACGGCTGGGTCGGCACGCGCGACCGCTTCGAATGGGTGCAAGGCGCGCGCGACGCGATCCGCATGGCGACCGCTGCCGGCTGGCATGTCTTCATCGTCACCAACCAATCGGGTGTCGCCCGCGGCCATTACAACGAGGCGGCGGTGGCCTCGCTCCACGCCTGGCTCGCCGAGGAAATCCGCCGCGACGGCGGCACCATCGACGATGTCCGCTACTGCCCCGAACACCCCGAGGCGGCACTCCCCGCCTATCGCCGCACGAGCGACTGGCGCAAGCCCGCCCCCGGCATGATCCTCGACCTGATCCGCGCCTGGGACCTCGACCCGGCAAACTGCCTCATGGTCGGCGACCGGCCGAGCGACATGGCGGCCGCCCGCGCCGCCGGCGTCGCGGGCCACCTCTTCGCCGCCGGCAATCTTGCCGATTTCATCGCACCGCTGCTGCAAGGTGCCGCATGAGCGACGGCATTCTCGCGGCCGACGACCTCACCGGCAATCTCGACGCCGTCTCCGAGGACGGCTTCCTCCTCGGCTGGTGCTTCCGGCCCTCCGACCCCACCAGCCGGCGCCGCCTCGCGGTCGAACTGGACGCGCGCGAAGTCGCCATCGTCATCGCGGACCAGACCCGGCCAGACCTCGTCAGCGCGGGCCTGGGCGACGGTGCCCATGCCTTCTCGCACCAGTTACCGGCCGAATTCCTGGTCCCGCTCCAACGCGCCATCGTTTCCATCCGCGACACCGCCACCGGCCGCCAGGTCGGCCAGGATGTCGCCGTCACCTGGCAGCGCCCCCTGGTCCCCGAGGCGCCCGCGCCGATCCCCGACACGCCGGCCGCATTGTCCGGCAACCTCGACCGCGTCACCCGCGACGGCCTCGTCTCCGGATGGTGCTGGTATCCCGAAGCGCCGGGCCGCCGCGTCGATCTGCTGGTCTTCATCGACGACGAGCAGGTCGGTGAAATTCGCGCCAACCATTTCCGCGCCGACCTGCGCGACGCCGGCATCGGCGACGGCGCGCATGGCTTCTCGTTCGCGTTGCCCTGGTCCGTGCTGGCCCGCAAGGGAACGCTCGTCGTCTCGGTGCGCGAACAGGGGACCGGCACGGCACTCGGCGAGAGGATGACGCTGCGCTTCGGCCATCTGGCCCTCGCCGAGGAGCGCATCGAGGATCTCGAACGCCAACTCCGCGTGCTCCGCGCGACCCAGATCGAGGAGCGGCGCGATCGCCACGCGCGCGACGGGGAACGCGCCGCGCGCGATCTGTTCCGCACCGTGGGCGCGTTCTTCCAGGGCCTCGCCGATGCGCCGCCCGACGCGGCGGGCATCGGCGTGCCGGTGGGTCTGCGCGACGCGGTCGCCGACATCTTCCAACGCTTCCCCGCCATCGCGTTCGCCCGCGCGGCCGACCCCGCGGCCACCATCTGCATCGATGCCGACCTGCCGATCGACCTGCTGTACGGCTGCATGGTTGGGCTGCGCGACGCGGGCGCCGATGCGCTGGCCGATATCGTGCTGCTCGACGATGGCAAGGCCGGCGCCGCCGCGGCCTTGCTGCCGGGTATCGTCCGCAACCTCGGCTATGCCCGAAATCCGGTCGCATCCGGCCGCAACGCGCTCGCGCGCGATTGCCGTGGCGCGGTCATCGTGTTCCTCGCCGCCGGTCTTCGCGTCACGCCGGAATGGCTGCCCACGCTTCTCGCGACCATGGACCGCGAGAAGCAGGCAGCCATTGTGGCAAGCCCGGTCTTGCGCGAGGACGGGATGTTCCAGCATTTCGGCCTGATGGCCGACAACCCAGGCGGCAGGCTTACCTGGCGCGATGCGGCGTTGGGCGAGGACGCGGCGCTCACCGCGAATGCGTTCCTGCGCGAAGTCGATGCCGTCGCCGACAGCGCCTACGCCGTTCGCCGCGATGCTTTCACGGCGACGGGCGGGCTCTTCGAGAACTTCGAGACCCCGGCCGCCGCCACGCTCGATCTCTGTCTCCGCCTGCGCCGCGCTGGAGGTGGCATTCTCGTGCAGCCGAAAGCCCCCGTTGTCTGGCCGGAGGAACTCTTCGCGCGTGCCACCGGCTACGAGACCGCCCGTGCCGGCCCCGATCCGGATCAGCCCACCGAGGATGTTGCGCGCATCCGCCAGCGTTTTCGCCGTGTTCCGCCCTTGATCGCGGGCCGCGCTCTCGTCATCGACACCGAAATGCCGCGCCCCGACCGCGACGCGGGCTCCGTTGCCGTGATGGAGCACATGCGCCTGCTTCGGCTGCACGGCTACCGCGTCACGTTCATCGCCGCCAACGACCCGCGCCCGGATGAAGCGCGCTACATCGACGGGATGGAGCGCCGCGGCATCGAGGTCGCGCGTGCGCCGGGCACACGATCGGTCACGCAATTGCTGGGTGCGGAGGGGTCGGAATTCTCTATCGTTCAGATCAACCGCCACAGCAACGCGACCCTGTTCATCGAACGCATTCGCGTGCTTGCACCCAAGGCTCGCGTGATTTTCTCCCCTCTCGACCTGCATTTTTTGCGCGAGCAGCGTGAACGCACGATTGGTGGCCGGGAACCGGAGGCGCATGACGGTGACGCCACCCGCGAAGCCGAGCTTGCCGCCATCGCGGCGTCGGACGCGACGCTGCTGCTGAGCGATGCGGAAACCGATCTGCTGCGGGGCATGGTCGATCCCGCGAAGCTGCATTTGCTGCGCTGGATCGTGCGCCCGATCGATGATCCGCAACCCTTCGCGCGGCGCGCGGATCTCTGTTTTGTGGGTAATTTTCGCCACGGCCCGAACGTGGATGCGGTCCAGTTTCTCGCCACCGAGATCATGCCGCTTCTGCTCGCGGCAGCGCCTGCGCTGCGGTGCCATGTGGTCGGTGGCGCCGCCACGGATGCAATTGCCGCACTCGCATCGGACAATCTCATCATGCACGGTTGGGTCGAGAACCTCGATGCGCTGCTCGGCGCCTCGCGCGTCAGCGTCGCCCCCTTGCGCTACGGCGCTGGCTTCAAGGGCAAGGTCGCCGCCTCGCTTGCCTGCGGGACACCTGTTGTCGGTACGTCCATCGCGTTCGAGGGAACCGGCCTCGCGGATGGCGATGGCGTCCGTCAGGCCGACGATGCGGCGGGACTCGCGCGCGCGGTGCTCGGCATCGTCGATAATGAGGCGGAATGGATCGCGCTTTCCGCGCGCGGCATCGAGCGCTGTGGCGCACTTTATTCGCCCGAGGCCGGCTTGCGCATCTACGCCGAACTCCTTTCGTCGCTCGGTCTTCCCTCGCGGTCCTCGGCCACGCCGCGAAGGTGACGATGCGCGGCCTCGATGCCGCCACGCATCACCCGCCGCCCGTGGTCGATCGACCAGACTTCGCGCACCTGGCGCAGGCCCGCCTCGGAAAGCCGTGTCCACAGCGCCGCATCGTCATAGACGCGCAGACATGCGGCGGCGATGTCGGCCGGTGTGTCGGCGATGAGCAAGTCCTGTTCGTCGTGCAACTGCATGCCTTCGGCGCCGATCGTGGTCGCGACGACGGGCACGCCATACGACATGGCCATCACGATCTTTCCCTTGGAGCCCGCGCCGAAGCGTAACGGGCAGACGAACACGCGCACGGTGTCGAACACCTCGCGCAGATCGTCGATCGTGCCGGTCACGACCACCGCGTCGCTGGCGAGCGCCCGCACCTCTGGCGTCGCATTCGCGCCTGCGACGATGAAGCGGATCGTGGGATCGCGCGCGCGCAGCAACGGCAAGACCTCCGCCGTGAAGAACATGACGGCATCGGCATTGGGCGCGTGGGTGTAGCCGCCCAGGAAGCAGATATCCCGCCGCGCCGAAAATCCGACCTCGGTGCCGTTGTAAGCCACTATCAGCGGCAATACGGAAACAGAGATGTCCGGGAACTCGGCGCGGAGAATGTCGCCTTCGTGGCTGGATGGCGTCAGCACGCAATCGGCCAGCGCGATGGCGCCGAGTTCTTGCTCGCGCAGTTCCGCGATCTCGCGCTCTCCCGACAGAGCGGCCGCCCGTTGCAGCCGCAGATAGTGGAGATCGACCGTGTTGAACATGATCGGCGCCTGCGGCGCATGCGCGCGCAATGCCGACAGCACCGCCGTCAGGATTTGTGGTCGGAACACCAGCACCACGTCGAACAGCCAGCCATAGTCCCGCAGATATCCCTCGATGGAATCATGGTACGGGATGTGCACGCACTCCACGCCCAATCGCTCGAGCGCCGGCGTGTGCGCGGGCTGGAACAGCAGGTTGTCCTGCGGCAGGAACACGACCTTGTAGCCCAACTCCTGAAACAGTTGGAACGCCAGCATCACGTAGCCCGACCCGGCATCCTGCTTCGGAGTCGGGCAACTGGCATCGATCACCAGCACACGCTGCCGCACCCCGCGCTCGCGCTCGAAAAACGGCGCCTCGCCCATGCGCCGATGCGCGAGCAGCGTTTCGCGCCAGCGCAGAAAGAACTTGCAGGCATTGAGCATTTGATAGGCTTTGACCCCCTGCGACAGATCGGTGCCGGACGTCTTGCCTTCGTAATGGATCAGCCGGGATTTCGGCTGGACCATTGTCTGGTATCCCCGCGCCCGGAGGCGAAATGCGAGATCGACGTCCTCGTAGTACGCAGGGGCGAAATGATCGTCGAATCCGCCAAGCTCCCGCCATAGTTCGGCCGGCATGGCGATGGAAGCGCCGGAAACAAAATCCACCGCGCGGGCGAAATTGTATTGCGGCCGGTTGGGGTCGTCATCGCGCCCATAGTTCCAGGCTCCGCCATCGCGCCACACGATGCCGCCGCATTCCTGCAACGTGCCGTCCGGGTAGAGCAGCTTCGAGCCCACCAGCCCCGCGCGCGGAAAATCCGTAAAGCTGCCGACCAGCCCATCCAGCCATCCAGGCAGCGCGCGGGTATCGTTGTTGAGCAGGACGATGAACCTGCCAGCAGCCTCCGCGGCGCCCGCATTGCAGCTCGCGATGAACCCGGTGTTCATCTCCCGCCGTATCACGCGGATGCCATCGACGAGGCGGAGAAGTTCACCGCTGCCGTCCGGCGAGGCATCATCCACCACGATGATCTCGACGCTCACGGCCGCGGCGTGCGCGAACAGTCCCGCCAGGCAATTCAGCGTGTATGCCAACTGGCCATAGACCGGAATCACGATCGACACATCCGGCGACGCGCCCGCCATCGGCGCCCGAAACGAGCGCCGCCCGGCGTTCAGCATTGCAATCGCGCCCCGGAAATCTGGCTGTTCGTGGAGCAGGCCGAACGCATCCAAAAACCCGCGCGCCGCCGCCACGGCCGGGATCAGATCGTCATCGGCGCGATGTTCGTAATAATCATTTGGAGGGGTTGCGGGCGCGTTGAGATAAGGCCAGGAGTGCGCCTCCCGGGGATCGTCGAACCAAGCCGCGCCGGTGGTGTCGCGCCCTCGTGCGGTCGCGCGCAGCCGGGCGTTTTCGATGGCGAGCGCCACCGTCTTATCGCCAAGCGCCGTCAGCCGCTCGACCAGGGCGGCCGCGCGTGCGCGCTCGGACTTATCCACGCCAGGATGCTCGTGTCATGGCGCCATACAAGGCGAGTCGGCGCTCGATTGTCGAGGGGGCCGGCGCGGTGCAAAATGCCCCGGTGAGTTCCATCCTGTCAGAATCCCTCGCGTCGCTCCGAGACCGGCTTCGCGAGGTCTGGGCGGACGGCGCCGATACGGCGCCCAATCCCTTCCAGCTGGGCGAGGCCTTCGCGCAGGCCGGCGACCGGCTTGCCGCCGGGTGCGTCGCTCCGCTGGACGTGGCCGCCGCCGGCTTGCGCCGCCGCTTTGGCGACATGGCACTTCCCTTCATCCAGGCGCCCGACCTGTCCGTGATCCTGCGGGCACGCGCGGACATCGCGGCGACGGTCCGCGTGCTGGCGGCACTGGCGCGGGGCGCGGCGCTCGAGGTGCTGCTGCTCGATGACGGAAGCGACCCGCGTACTGCGCTCCTGCGGGTGATCGCGCCGCACCTCGTGATCGTGAACGACGGCGACTGCCGTGGGGCACGCGGACGCAGGGTGGTGTTGCTGGACGATGCCACGGAGGCCCCGTCCGCGGCCGGTCTGGCGTCTCTGCCGTCCGATCCCGCGCGCATCGCCATCGGCCCGATGGTCATGGACCTCGCGCTGCGAACCGGTGTTGCCGACCGCCTGGAAGTCAGCGTGTTCGAGGCATCGGGCACCGGCTTGCAGCTCTGCGCCGACCGCCAGACGTTCTCGCGGCTCGGCGGTCTCGATCCAGCCATCGCCGGGCGCGAACAGGCCATCCTCGATTTCTGCCTGCGCGCGCACGCGGCGGCCTCGACCATTGAGAGTGTGGCCGCATGAAACCCATGAGCGTCACGCCGCTTGCCGCAAGCTTCCCCGCCATCTCCTTCGCGTCGAAGGCGGAATTCGACGAACATCTGCGTGAAAATCGCGACTTCGTCGATGCGCGCTACCGCTACGAACTGAGCCTCGCCTCGACCGAGCCGGAAATCATCGGGGCCGGCACCTGCGGACCCTGCCTTCGTGTCACCGACTACACCTCGCGCACCGCTGGCGGCGAGCGTCTGCCGGACGGCCGCATTCTGCCCAACTGGCGCGAGGAACTCGCCTGCGCGTGTGAGGATCGCATCAACGCGCGCGGCCGCGCGACGCTGCATTTCGCCGAGAGCGTCGCGGGCCTGCTGCCCGCGATGCGCGTGCTCGCGTTCGGCCCCCCCACCCAGGTCTCGCGCCGCCTCGCCAGGCAGGCGAAGCTGGTGCATCGCCCGCGGATGCTGGCGGCCGGCGGTGCCCACCGCCTCGATCTGCCGGACGCCTCGGTGCAGCTCGCGGTGTGTTCGGACCATCTCCACCACGTGCCCCCGCTGGACACGGTGCTGGCTGAGTTGCGAAGGGTATTGATACGCGGCGGGCAGTTGGTCGTCACGGTGCCCTTTCGCGTCGATCTCGCAACCACCGTTTCGCGTATCGAGGCGTTGCCGCGCCTGAACGGGCTGCTTCCCGCGCATCATGGCGCCGCGGTCCACGAGATCGGTTGGGATATGCTGGCGCGGCTGCGCCAGGCAGGTTTCGCAAGCGCCCTGGCCCATGCCTACTGGTCCGAGGAACTTGGCTATCTCGGCCCGTTCAACGTCATCCTCGCGGCAACCGCCTGACGGCGTATTGCCCAGGCGCGTATCAGAAATACCCCTCGCGCTTCTTCTTCTCCATCGAATCCGCCGGGTCCTGGTCGATGATCCGGCCGCCGCGTTCGGAGCTGCGCGCGACGAACATCTCGGCCACGATCTCGCCCATGGTGGTCGCCGACGACTCCATGGCACCCGTCAGCGGATAGCAGCCGAGTGAGCGGAACCGCACGCGGCGCATCCGGGGCTGTTCGCCGGGGTTGAGCCGCATGCGCGCGTCATCCACCACGATCAGGCTGCCGTCGCGTTCCACTACCGGGCGTTCGGCCGCGTAGTACAGCGGCACGATGGGCAGGTTCTCGGTCATCAGGTAGTGCCAGATATCCAACTCGGTCCAGTTGGACAGCGGAAATACCCGCAGCGACTCGGCACCTGAGATGCGCGGGTTCCAGTTGTTCCAGAACTCCGGCCGCTGATTCTTCGGGTCCCACGCGTGGCTGGCCGATCGGAACGAGAACACCCGCTCCTTGGCCCGCGACATCTCCTCGTCCCGCCGCGCGCCCCCGAAGGCGGCATCGAAGCCATAGTTCCGAAGTGCCTGCTTCAGCCCCTCGGTCTTCATGGTGTGGGTGTAGAAAGCCGAGCCGTGGTCGAAGGGGTTGATGCCCTGGCTCCGGCCTTCCTCGTTGGTGTGCACGATCAGCTCGTGGCCCTGCGCCGCCACGGTCTGGTCGCGGAACGCGATCATTTCGCGGAACTTCCAGGTGGTGTCCACGTGCAGCAGCGGGAAGGGCAGGCGGGCGGGAAAGAACGCCTTGCGCGCCAAGTGAAGCATCACCGACGAGTCCTTTCCGATCGAATACAGCATCACCGGCTTGCGGCACTCGGCCGCGACCTCGCGCATGATCTGGATGCTCTCGGCCTCCAGGCGCTTGAGGTGAGGAACATTTTGCTTCATCGGGGGTGGGGTCATGGCGGGCTTATAGCCCGCCGTTACGGGCAGATGTAGTGCAGTCCGTCCGGTGCCCGGAAGCAGCCGACCGATTCCGGAAAAAGCTGCTTCGGCAGCCAGAGCACGACCGAGGGGAAGAAGATGGTGAAACCGATGGTGATGAAAAAGATGATGTAGATCGGCAGCGAGGCCTTGAGGGCCGAGGAGAAGCGGACGCCGACGAACTTGGAGGCCATCAGCAGCGCCAGCCCATAGGGCGGGGTGATGAGCCCGAAAGCCAGGGTCACGATCAACACCACGCCCATGTGAACGCCGTTGATGTCGGCCGACTCCGTCAGCATGTTCACCACCGGCATGAAGATGATGATGGCCGGAATCGGCTCGATGAAATCCCCCACGATCACGAACACCGCGACCAGCATGAACATGATCGCCACCGGGTCGGTGCCCGCCACGGAGCCGATCCAGCCCGCCACCACGATCGGCCCGCGCAGATAGGCCAGCAGCCAGCCGAACGCCGAGGCGGCGGCGATGGTGATGAGGGGCAGGGAGAAGATCAGGCCGGCCTGGATGAAGTCGCGCGGGATGTGGCGCATGTGCGACGGCCGCAGGAACGGGATCACCAAGCCCAGGATATAGACAATGGCGATCACCCCGGCCTCGGTCGGCGTGAACCAGCCGGTGATGATGCCGCCGAGCAGAATGAGCGGGATCATCAGGGGCAACGCCGCGCGGCGGGCCGCGATGCCCAGTTGCCCGAGGCTCGCGCGGGGGCGGCGGAAGCCGGCCGGGCCGAAGAAATAGCAGTAGATCATCAGCCCGATGCCGATCATCAGCCCCGGCACGCAGCCGCCCAGAAACAGTCCGGCGATCGAAACATTGCCGACCGCGCCATACACCACCGCCATGATCGAGGGCGGCACCAGGGCGGCGATGGTCGATGCCGCCGCGATCAGGGCCGCGACGAATTCCGGGCTGTAGCCCTCGGCCGCCATGGGCTTGGACATCGTGCGCGTGAGCACGGCGACGTCGGCCGATGACGAGCCGGACATGCCGGAGAAGAACATGCTGAACACGGTCGTCACCTGCGCCAGCCCCCCGCGCACATGCCCCACCATGGCTTGGCTGAGATCGGCGATGCGGATCACCACGTTGGCGGAGGTCATGAGTTCGCCGACCAGCAGGAAGAACGGAATAGCCATCAGCGCTTCGGAGTCGATGCCGTTGAACAGTTGGCCGACCATGGACTGGAAGGTGATCGGCGTGAGTGCCGTGCCGACCAGCACGCCCGCCATGAGCGCGAACGCGACCGGCACGCCGAGATAACCCAGCGTCAGGAACAGCACGGTCATGATCCCGAGGATCAGAGAATTGCCGGGGTTCATCGGGCCGCTTGTTCGAAGCCGTTACGCAGTCCGTTCAGGATCTGCTCGGCGCTGAACAGCGCGATCAGCGCGCCGCAGACCGGGATGGGCCAATACAGATACGCGATCGGCAGCATCGAGGGCATCCGGAAGCTGCCGAAGCCCTGGAGGAAGTTCTGCCAGCCGAACACCACCATGCCGAGCCCGACCAGAAGCACGACGGAGCGGTTGAACACCTCGAAAAAGCGGCGGGTGGCGCCCGACATGGCGTCGGTCATGGCCGAAAGACACAGATGATCGTTGCGCCGTACCGCGACCGCCGTTCCGGTAAAAACCCCATAGGTGAAGCACGCCATCGTCACCTCCTGCAGCCACAGCCACGGGCGGCCGATCTCGCGGGTGACGACGTCGAGAAACACCGAGATGGTCACGCCCGCGAGGCAAATGCCGCAGCCAATCATCAGGATGCGTTCGAGCCCGTCGAGCGACCGCCATTTCAAATGGCGGTCGCTTTCCAGAACGATGGCGGCGTCCATCGTCACTTTACGTCGCGGATCAGCCCGAGGATCTTCACCGCGTTGGGGCCGAGCGCCTTGGCGGAACTGTCCTGGATCGGCAGCGCGATCTTGATGAGGCCGGACTTGTCCACGTCGGTGACGAACTTCACGCCGAGCTTGGTCAGTGCCGTCTGGCTTTTGTGCTCCAAAGCCAGGGCCAGCGCCGGCTGCTTGCTGGAAACCTCGTCGGCCGCCGCCTGAACCCAGGTTTTCTGCTCGGGCGTGAGCGAGGCCCAGACCTTGTCGCTGACCCAGATCACGCTGTTGTTGGCTTCATGCTCGGTCAGCGACATCACCGGCGCCACTTCGTAATGCTTGTTCGCCTGATAGACGTTGATGCCGTTCTCGGCCATGTCCACCACGCCGGTTTGCAGCGATGTGTAGACGCTGCCGAACGGCATATGGACCGTCTGGGCACCGTAGGCCGGGAAGATCGTGTCCTCGGTCGCGGTCGCCTGCACGCGGATTTTCAGCCCCTTCATGTCGTCGAGCTTGTGGATTTCCTTCTTGCCGTAGAGGTAGCGCAGACCGAGCGTGGCGAGGCCGAGCACGTGGCCACCCTGCACCGTCTCATCGAACATCTGCTTCATGGCCGCGACCACTTTCGGGTCCGCCAGCGACTTGGCCAGATGGTCCTCGTTGCGGAAGATGTAGTGTAGGGACATGACGCCGGATTCCGGAGACAGTGTCGCCGCGTTGGCGGTCGAGCTGATCATGAAGTCGATGTCGCCGGTGCGCATCTTCTGCAGCATCTGCGGCTCCTGGCCGAGCTGCGCGCCGGGGAACTGGTCGATCATCAGCGTGCCCTTGCTCAGATCCACGAGCTTGGCGCTGAACGTGTCGCCCGCGATGCCGAAGCCGGTGGTGCGCGGCTGGTCGTAGCCGAAGCTGAAATGGCGCGGCTCGGCTGCCTGGGCCGCGCCTGCGAGCGCACCCAGCATGGCCGTCACGGCGAACAGGCGGATTTTCATGGACAGCCCCCAATGTAGGGCCGCCTCTGCCGGGCGGCTCGGGCGGAGCCTAGCGGCCAATCGCGGGCGTTGCCAATGCGCAATTTCCTCGAACCGGCCAGCCGTTGAGCGGCCTCCTCCCCGCCTGCGGGTGAAGTTCGGTGGTTGATATAGCCGGCACACGAGGCGCTGCTGCCGTGCCCCAGGAAAGCA
>JANXTF010000160.1 GCA_025352565.1 Rhodospirillales bacterium
GGAGGACATGCGCATCGCCTATATCCGCGAGGCGGATCCCGCGAAGCAGCGCGTGCTGCTGGAGAAGATGCACGCCGAGCTGTGGAATCACATGCCTTATGTGCCGCTCGGCCAGTTCAAGCAGCCTTTTGTCTGGCGCAAGACCGTTACCGGCGTGGTGAAGGCGAACACCCTGGTCTACTGGAACATAGACAAGGTGTAGATTGGTCGGTCGTCGGTTGGACCATCGTTGCCAGTGCCGTGCGGCTGCCGACACAGTTCCTGGCTCGCCACCGCAGGTCACGTTGCCCAGAATTTCATCGGTGAGACGCTGCCGGAGATCGTCACCGTGCGTGTCAAGGCGCGCGCGTATCGGGTGCCCCGAACGGAGAACGGCCACGCCGAAGAGCGACTTGAGGTGGGCGATGTCGGCCGGTCGAAATGACACTCCTCCGGTGCGCAAACCGACGTCACGGTGATACCGGGCCTGCGGCACGGCGTTTTTTCGCTGTGAATCTTGTATTGCTACATCTGTACCGTCTAACCTCGCGCGACTGGACATGTCAGGACAAGCCGGGATGTCGTCCCACCCTCGCACCTCAACTGCGCCCGATCGACGCCCATGAGCCGATATGTCGTCGCCAGGGTCGCGGACATTCCGCCCGGCACGCGCAAGCTCGTCGAGGTCAAAAAACATCCTGTTGCCGTTTTCAACATCAATGGCGAATTTCACGCCTTGTTCGATCGTTGCCCCCACCAGGGTGGCAGTCTCTGCAGCGGACTGGTGACGGGTCTACTGACCGCGCCCCGGCCCGGCCAGGTGGAGTATTCCCGTAAGGGCGAATTCATTCGTTGCCCCTGGCATGGCTGGGAGTTCGATATCCGGACCGGCAAGTCGAAATGCGATCCCGGTCAGTTCTACACCCGGGCATACGAGGCGGGCGTGGCATCCGGCGCAAGCGCGATCGAAGGCCGCTACGCCGCCGAGACCCTACCCGTCGTCGTGGAGGATGATTATGTCGTTGTCGAAGTTTGATCGTGTCCATCCTGTCCGAATCCAAGTCTAGAAGCGCAAGGGTGATGAATACGGTTCACGACATACGTGCCGGCGAAGCGCACGTCCGGGTGCGGCGTTCGGGCGCTCCCGGCAAGGCGGGGCTGCCTACCCTGGTGTTGCTGCCAGGCCTCGGCCGCCCGGGCGACGATCTCGATCCCTTTGCCGCGCATCTGATCGATAGGGGCTACGCCGTCCTCCAGCCAGATCCGCGTGGCCTCGGCGGCAGCACGGGGAAACTGGACGGCCTGACCCTGCACGACCTCGCCGCCGATGTAGCGGTGGTGATCGAGGCCCTTGCCCCGGACGGTGCGGTCGTCATCGGCCATGCCTTCGGCAACCGCATCGCCCGAACCGTCGCGGTCGACCGCCCCGACCTGGTCGGTATGGTGGTGCTGCTCGGCTGCAGCGGCCTGGTGCAACCATCGCCGGAGATCGCCGAGGCGATCCGCCTCGCCCAGGCCGTCGACACGCCGACGCCGATCCGCGCAAAAGCGGTGCGGGACGCTTGGTTCGGGCCAGATCGCGATATCGCGGTCTGGATGGATGGCTGGTCGCAGCCGGTGATGAAGGCCTATCTGGCGGCGGCCGCGGCGACCGAGACCGCGCGCTGGTGGATGGCGGGATCTGCCCGCGTGATGATCGTCCAGGGTGCGGTCGATCCAAGTGCCCCGCCGGAAAATGGCTGGCTTCTGCGGCGGGAGATCGGTGATCGGGCATCATTGATCGATCTGCCGGGGGTGAGCCATGCCGGGCCGGTCGAGGACCCGGAAACGGTGGCCAAGGTCGTGCTGGAATTCCTGGCCCGCGCGTATGCGCCGCAGGAGGGAGTTACCGCATGACCGTGAACCCGATGGCTGATCTCGTCGGTCGATCCTGTCTGGTCACCGGCTCCAGCCGCGGCATCGGCGCCGCCGTCGCGCGGGGACTGGGCGCCGCCGGCATGCGCGTGGCCGTGCATTACCGCTCAAGCCGGCAGGAGGCGGAGCAGGTGAAGGCTGACATCGACAGAGCCGGCGGCACGGCGATCCTGCTGCACGGCGATATTGCCGAGCCCGGCACCGTCGAGCGCCTAATCGCCGAAGCCGTCGCGGCCTTCGGCCGCCTCGACCGGTTGATCAACAATGCCGGCGACCTTATCGAGCGCTGCCCGGTTGCTGATACCTCGGATGAACTCTTCGAACGCCATATCGCGGTCAACCTCCGCCCAGTCTTTGCCTCTTGCCGGGCAGCCATCCGCCAGTTCCGCGCGCAAAACGGGAAGGACGGTCGGGGCGGTGGAATCATCAATCTCGGCTCCATCGCCGGGCGAACCGGCGGCGGCGGGGGCTCCTCGCTCTACGCCGGCGGCAAGGCGTTCATCGCCACGTTTTCCCGCGCGCTGGCCAAGGAAGTCGCCGCAGAGGGGATTCGCGTCAATGTCATCTCCCCCGGCGTATTCGCAACCCCGATGCAGGACCGAACCACGTCCGCAGACGCGCTGGAAAGACTGCGCCTCCAGGTGCCCCTGCAACGGATCGGCTGCGCCGACGAGGCCGTCGGTGCCTTTCTGTGGCTCTGCTCCGATGCGGTCAGCGGCTACGTCACCGGTCAGGTGATCGAAGTGAATGGTGGCCTTTTGATGCCCTGACGACGTGTCGTCGTAACCCCGTGGAACTCTGGAGAGGTGAATATGATCTCGAGACGGCAACTGGCACTCTCCGCCTCCATGCTCGCTTGGCCTGCACGCGGCGGAATCGGGTGGGCGAAGGCGGACACCACGGGAAAGGTGCTACGGGTGGTGCCGCGCGCCGAGCCGCTGGTGTTCGATCCGCATCAGTCGCAGGCTAACGTCACCTCGGTGCATGCGGCGATGGTCTATGACACCCTGTTTGCCTGGGACGCGAACATGGCGCCGCAGCCGCAGATGGTGGA
>JANXTF010000016.1 GCA_025352565.1 Rhodospirillales bacterium
TGGAGCGGGCGAAGGGATTCGAACCCTCGACCCCAACCTTGGCAAGGTTGTGCTCGCCTTACGGGTGTTCTGGCGTCAGCAGGGATTGCGAGAGCAATGTTCCTCCATCCTCCACTACTTGGACCTTCGCAATTTCTCCGGAGCACCCCGCCGAAATTCGTCTTTCCCGAACACTCGAGTGGACTTCAGGTGCACGGCAAGCATTGCTGTCCGGGCTGGGACGGCCGGGATGCCGCCCTTCGCAGCCCGGGTCAGCACCGGGCTTGGGGTGGTGGAAGCGCTGCATCCCGCGGCGTCCATGGAGAACGTCCCGATGCCCACACCCAAGACGCTGTCCGTCGCCCAACTCCTGGTCCTCAACACCGCCGCCGACCGTCCTGACCAGATGGTGCTGCCCCTTCCCGCACAGATCCATGCCCGAGGGGCCGCGATGAGGCGGCTGCTAACCTCCCTCGTGAAGGCAAGCTTGGCTGAGGAGGTGCCGACTTTTGTCGAGGCGCTCAGCTGGCGGCGGGACGACGCCGGCCAGCACCACGCCCTGCGCATCACGGCCCTCGGCCGCGCCGCCATCGGTCAGGAGCCCGCCATGCTGGCACCCGCGCCAGTCGAGTTCGCGACCGAGGTGCCGAGCTCGCATGAGATCGGAGAGCTCGAGAGTTCGTCCGCAGCGGCAGCGTCGGTGGCGGCGACATCTGCCGAAACCACGCCAGGCACCGGGCCCGCAGTTGCGGCGACGAACCCGGACCGCCCGGCGGGCAAGCTGGGCCAAGTGCTTGCGGCGGCCGCGAGCGAAGCCGGTGCCACCCTCGACGAGCTCGTTGTTCTGACGGGGTGGCAACCGCACACCGCCCGCGCCGCACTCTGCCGCCTGCGCCAGCGCGGCTTCGATCTCCGTCTCACCACGGTGGGCGACCGCAAGGCCTATCGCCCCTGGACAGGAGCGTGACATCGTGACGCAGATCTCGACTTCGCTCCAAGGTGGGCGCGGACCGGCCGACACCGGACCGGCCACGTTCGGCAGCGACAAACTCCGGGCGGCGCTGGCCGCGCTCGACGACCTCGGGTTGGAGCAACTCCGGTCGGAGTGGCGGCGCCTGAATCGCACCCCCGCCCCTGGCCGTCTCAGCCGCGATATCCTGATCCGCGGCATCGCCTACAAGCTCCAGGAGGCCGCAATCGGCGGCCTCTCACGGCTCGCGCGACGCAAGCTCGAAGAGGATGAAGGCGGCTCCCACCTTGGTGCCGGCAAGCCGATTGCGACGGCCACCCGGCTGCAGCCCGGGGCGATGCTGGTGCGGGAATGGCACGGGCGCGGTCACATCGTGCTGGTCCAGGAGCGCGGCTTCGAGCATGAGGGACGGCACTACGCCTCCCTCTCCGAGATCGCCCGGCATATCACCGGAGCGCACTGGTCCGGCCCAAGGTTCTTCGGCCTCACGAGGGCGCGGGGCCGTGGAATAGCGATCACAGCTTCGGCCGGTGCGGGATCTTCCGGTTCGGAGGCGGCCGATGCGTAGATCAGGTTCCGCCAAGCCCAATGGGTCGAAGCCGGGCACCGTTCGGCAGCCCGGCGCCATCCGCCGCTGCGCCATCTACACCCGCAAGTCCTCCGAGGAGGGACTGGAACAAGCTTTCAACTCGCTGGACGCACAGCGCGATGCCTGCGAGGCCTACATCGCCAGCCAGCGCCACGAAGGCTGGGTCACACTCCCCACCCTCTACGACGATGGCGGCTTCTCCGGCGGCAGCATGGAGCGGCCCGCCCTCCAGCACCTCCTGCGCGACATCGCCGACCGGCGGGTCGATCTCGTGGTGGTCTACAAGGTCGATCGCCTGACCCGCTCCCTCGCCGATTTCGCCAAGATCGTCGACGTGTTCGACGCCCAGGGCATCAGCTTCGTCTCCGTCACCCAGCAGTTCAACACCACCACCAGCATGGGACGGCTGACGCTCAACATGCTGCTGTCCTTCGCCCAGTTCGAGCGCGAGGTCACCGGCGAGCGCATCCGCGACAAGATCGCCGCCTCCAAGCGCAAGGGCATGTGGATGGGCGGCTACACCCCGCTCGGCTATGTCGTGCGCGACCGCAAGCTGGTGATCGACCCAGCCGAAGCCGCCACTGTGCGGCACGTGTTCCAGAGCTATGTCGCCCTGGGCTCGGTGCGAAAGCTGCGCGATCACCTGGCCGCCGACGGCACGGTCAGCAAGCGCCGCGTGTCGCCCGACGGGAAGGTGACGGGCGGACTGCCGATCACCCGGGGCAATCTGTATCAGCTGCTCGGCAACCGGCTTTATCGCGGCGAGGTGGTGCACAAGGGTGTCTGCCATCCCGGGGAGCACGACGCCATCGTCGCGCCGGAGCTGTGGGATGCGGTGCAGGAACGCCTTGCCGGCAACAGCCAGGAGCGGGAGGACAAATCCCCCGCACCGCGCGCCAGCCTGCTGACCGGGCTGCTGTTCGACGAGGCGGGCAAGCGGCTGGTGCCGACGCATGCGACCAAGGCGGGGCGGCGGTATCGCTACTATGTCTCGCAGGCGCTGCTGACCGGAGGCAAGGCCAAGGACCCGACCGCGCGGCGGATCCCGGCCAAGGACATCGAGCGGTTGGTCACCGACCGGCTCGGCATGTTGCTGGCCAGCCAGACCGAGCTGCTGGGCATCCTGCGGCCGCATGCGTCGGACGTGGCCCGGCAGCAGCATCTGCTGCATCGGGCGGCGACGCTGGCCACCGAATGGGACAAGCTTGCGACCGAGCGGCGGCACGCGATCGTCCGCTGGATCGTGGCGCGGGTGGAAATCCGGATCGCCGAGGTCTCGATCGAGCTGCGGCCGAGCGACGTGCTCCAAACACTGCTGGCCGAGCCGAACGCGAAACCATCGCAGCATTGCTCCGCCCAGAGCGACGAGCCGACGCACACCTTGGTGGTCGGCGCTGCTCTGCGGCGGGCTGGCCTGGGAATGCGGCTGGTGATCGACGGGGCACCCACCCGCGTCGCACCCGATGACTCCCTGGTGGCGCTGATCCGCAACGCGCACGGGATGCGGGAGCGGCTGCTTAACAGCACTCTCGCCACAACGCACGAGCTGGCGGCCCAGGAGAAAGTGAGCGCCTCCTACTACAGTCGGGTGGTGCGGCTCGGCTTTCTGGCGCCGGACATCGTGACCAGCATCCTGGCCGGCCGCCAGCCGGTCGGGCTCACCGCCGCCAAGCTGCTGCGGGACTCAAGGCTGCCGATCGACTGGGCAGAGCAGCGCCGGGTGCTCGGCTTCCCCGCAGCCTGACCTCCCCACCCTCATCGACCGAGGCACGGCGCCGCTGGCGCCGCTGCTCGTTGCGTCCTCAGGGCGAAATCTCAAATCCGACGCGGTCCAAAGCGACCGAGAACCGAACCCGAAGTCAAGGCCGCCGTCGTCCCCGACATTCGTTACGCATTCAAAGCCGCACTGCAACACTTGGCTTCGGAGACGCGGGCTGAGAATGGCCGCATAAAGCGGGACTGAACAGGTCTCCCACGACGGGCATTTTGACTGACCAGGAGCTAAGTCCCGGACAAGTCGGACTGATAGTGGTCCCGAGTAAAGCCATAAAAGACCATTGAAATCAAACACTTAGAGGTGGCGGAGGGGATGGGATTCGAACCCACGGTACGGCTTTACACCGTACAACGGTTTAGCAAACCGTCGCCTTCAGCCGCTCGGCCACCCCTCCGCCTGGAGACGCATAGCCCTCGGTATCGACGCACGTCACACGACGTTTGCCACGCGCTTCTAGGGCGGCGCGTTCGTCCCGTCAAACGTCTAGCTGAGCGCCACCTCAAGGCCGCGGGTCACGCCGGGGCGGGCCATCATCGTCGCGTACCAACGCGCCACGTGCGGAAAGTCCGCGAGGTCGATCTGGTGGCGTTCGTGGCGCCAGGCCCAGCCAATAATCGCAAAGTCGGCGATCGAGATGGGGCCGGCGAAGAACTCGGCCGAAGCGAGGCGGCGATTGGCCACGCCGTAGAGGCGGGTGGTCTCCTTGGTGTAGCGCGCGAGGCCGTATTTGCGGTCCTGCTCGTCGGCGACCTGAAGGAAATGATGCACCTGCCCGGGCATCGGCCCAAAGCCGCCCATTTGCCACATCAGCCATTCCAGCACCGGCACCTGATGGCGCAGATCGGCGGGCCAGAACTGGCCGGTCTTCCGCGCGAGGTAGAGCAGGATGGCACCCGACTCGAACACGCTGATCGGCGAGCCGCCAGGGCCGTCGGGGTCGATGATGGCGGGGATGCGGTTGTTGGGGCTGATGCGCAGGAAATCCGGCTTGAACTGCTCGTCCCTGGAGATGTTCACCGTGTGCACCGCGTAGGGCAGGCCCATCTCCTCCAGCGCGATACTGATCTTGCGGCCGTTCGGCGTGTTCCAGGTGTGCAGCTCGATCATTTTCCAACCCGCGATTGTTCTGGTCTATCGCTTGCATGTTCTTGCGCGACCTGTCCAGGAGCCGCCATGAGCTCCGCCGCCCTGGAGTGCCACCTCGCCGAATGGCGTCGCGACGACGAACGCGCCTACCCCAGCCGCCGCTTCAATGCCTCGTTCACCAGGGCTGGGTTCCCCTTGCCCGCCATCGCCTTCATCACCTGGCCCACGAAGAAGCCGAACAGCTTGTCCCTGCCGCCGCGGAATTCGGCGAGCTTGTCGGGGTTGCCGGCCAGCACCTGCTCCACCGCGGCGTCGATGGCACCCGTGTCCGTCACCTGCCTGAGGCCCTTGCGCGCAACGACGGCCGACGCGGTTTCGCCGGTTTCGACCATCTCCTCCAGCACCTCCTTGGCGATGCGGCCGTTGATGGTGCTGTCGGCCATCAGGTCGAGCAATTCGCCAAGATTGGCGGCGGAGACAGGGGAGTTCCCGATGTCGCGGCCGGTGCGGTTGAGTGCTGCGAAAAAGTCGCCCATCATCCAGTTCGCCGCCTGCTTGGGGTCGCGGCCGGTGGCGAGGGTCTCGTAGAAATCGGCGGTCGCCTGTTCGGCCACCAGCACCCCCGCATCGTACACCGGCAGGCCGAACTGGTGCATGAAGCGGGATTTCTTGGCGTCCGGCAGCTCGGGCAGCTGCGTGCGGAGCGCCGCCACCCAGTCCTCCTCCAGCACCAGGGGCAGCAGGTCGGGGTCCGGGAAATAGCGGTAGTCGTGGGCATCCTCCTTCGAGCGCATCGAGCGTGTGATGCCGCGCGCGACGTCGAACAGGCGGGTTTCCTGCTGCACGGCGCCGCCATCTTCCCAGACGGTGATCTGGCGCTTCGCCTCCGCCTCGATGGCGAGCATCACATAGCGCACCGAATTGACGTTCTTGATTTCGCAGCGCGTGCGGAACGGCTCGCCGTGGTGGCGTACCGAGACGTTCACGTCCGCGCGCATGGAGCCTTCCTCCATGTTGCCGTCGCAGGTGCCGAGATAGCGCAGAATGGTGCGCATCTTGCGCAGATAGGCGCCAGCTTCCTCGGGGCTGCGGAGATCGGGCTCGCTCACGATCTCCATAAGGGCCACGCCGCAACGGTTGAGGTCGATGAAGCTTTTGGTCGGGCTCTGGTCATGCAGGCTTTTGCCGGCGTCCTGTTCCAGATGCAGGCGGGTCACGCCGATGGGCTTGCTGGTGCCGTCGGCCAGTTCGATCTCGATGGTGCCGCTCCCGACGATGGGATGCGCGTACTGGCTGATCTGATAGCCGGCGGGCAGGTCGGCATAAAAGTAGTTCTTGCGGTCGAACCGGCTGACGAGATTGATGTGCGCGTTCAGGCCGAGGCCGGTGCGCACGGCCTGCCTGACGCATTCGCGGTTGATGACCGGCAGCATTCCGGGAAACGCCGCATCCACGAAGCTCACCTGCGTGTTCGGCTCGCCGCCATACGTGGCGGAGGCGCCGGAGAACAGTTTCGACTGGCTGATGACCTGGGCATGGACTTCGAGGCCGATCACGACCTCCCACGTCCCGGTGTTGCCTTCCAGCGTATAGGTCATGCGCGGACTCCCGCGCGCATCGATGGCAGGGCCGTGAAGCCGGCGGCGCGTTCCAGCGTGGCGGCGACCGCGAACACCGTTTGTTCATCGAACGGACGCCCGAGGACCTGAAGGCCGAGCGGGAGGCCCGCATCATCGAGGCCGGCCGGTATGGACATGCCGGGCACGCCCGCCATGTTGGCTGGTACGGTGAACACGTCGTTCAGATACATCTTGATCGGATCGTCCATCTTCTCGCCCTGCGCGAACGCCGCCGACGGCGTGGTGGGCGTGACCAGCGCGTCCACGTCGTGAAACGCACGGGTGAAATCCTGCAGGATGAGCGCCCTCACCTTCTGCGCCCTGAGGTAGTACGCGTCGTAATATCCGGCCGAGAGCACATAGGTGCCGATCAGGATTCGTCGTTTTACTTCCGCGCCGAAGCCGGACGCGCGGGTGGCCTCGTAGAGTTCGGTGAGATCGGCGCCGGCTTCGCGCAGGCCGAAGCGCACGCCGTCGTAGCGCGCGAGGTTCGACGACGCTTCGGCGGGGGCGACGATGTAGTAGGTGGCGAGGCCGTATTTCGTGTGCGGCAGCGACACGTCCACGATCTCGGCCCCTTCCGCGCGCAACCAGCCGAGGCCGCGCTGCCACAGCGCCTCGATCTCGGGCGGCATCCCGTCCATGCGGTATTCGCGCGGCACGCCGATCCGCAGGCCGCGCACGCCGCGCGCGCAGGCGGCGGCAAAATCGGGCACGGCGACGTCCGCACTCGTGCTGTCCTTCGGGTCGTGGCCCGCCATGGAGCCGAGCAGGATGGCGCAATCCTCGGCGTTGCGGGCGATCGGGCCTGCCTGGTCGAGCGAAGAGGCGAAGGCGACCACGCCCCAGCGGCTGCATCGGCCATAGGTCGGCTTGATGCCGGCGAGGCCGCAGAAGCTGGCGGGCTGGCGAATGGAGCCTCCCGTATCGGTGGCGGTGGCGCCCAGCGCGAGGCGGGCGGCGACGGCGGCGGCGGAGCCGCCGGACGAGCCGCCGGGCACCAGGCGTGCGTTGCCGCCGGGCTGGGACCACGGGTTGGTGACCGCGCCATAGGCCGAAGTCATGTTCGACGAGCCCATGGCGAATTCGTCGAGATTGGCCTTGCCGAGAAACACCGCGCCGTCGCGCAGCAGGTTGCCCGAGACGGTGCTTTCGTAGGGCGGCACGAAGTTGGACAGGATGCGGCTGCCGGCGGTGGTCCGCACGCCTTCGGTGCAGAACAGGTCCTTGATGGCGAGTGGGATGCCGGTGAGCGGGGCGTGCTCGCCGCGTGCCAATGCCGCATCGGCCGCAGCCGCCTGGGCACGGGCGAGTTCCGGCGTGACGGTGATGTAGGCGTTCAGCTCGGGGTTCAGCGCCTCGATGGCGCCGAGATAGGCGTTGGTGAGGTCGGCGGCGGAGATTTTCCTGGCGCGCAAGGCCGCGCGGGCCTGGGCGAGGGTGAGATCGAACATCGAAGAACCGGCCATCATTCGACCACCTTGGGCACCGCGTAGAAAACACCTTCCCGCTCGGGGGCGTTGGCCAGGACAAGATCGCGGATGTTGCCGTCGGTGACGACATCGTCGCGCATTTTCATCGCCATCTGGGCGCCCCCCGTCAGGGGTTCGACCCCTTCCACGTCCACTTCGTTCAGCTGCTCGATCCAGCCGAGGATGCCGTTCAGTTCCTGTTCGAGCTGGGCGGCCTGCCAGTCCTCGATGCGGATGCGGGCAAGTTTCGCGATGCGATGGATTGTCGCCGGGTCGAGCGCCATGGTTTTCCTTAGGGGATCGGGATTGGGCGGACCATAACCACGCCCATGCCCCTGTTCAACATGGCCGAGCTACGCGCGGGGATCGGACCGGGGATGCGGCTGATCGGACTCGATCCGGGGTCGCGCGTGATCGGGGTCGCGCTGAGCGATGTGAGCCTGATGCTGGCCTCGCCCTATGGCAGCCTGGCGCGGGGCAAGCTGTCGGCCAACGCAGGGGAGTTGCGGCGGATCGCGGACCGGGAGGGGGCGGCGGGGTTCGTTGTCGGCCTGCCGCTGTCGCTCGACGGCACCGCCGGACCGGCGGCGCAGGCGGCGCGGGACTGGACGCACGCGCTATCCGGCGCGACGGGGCTGCCGGCGGCCTTGTGGGACGAACGGCTGAGTTCGGCGGCGGTCAATCGGTTCCTGATCGCGGAGGCGGACATGACGCGCAAGCGCCGGGGCGAGGTGGTGGACAAGATGGCGGCGGCCTACATGCTGCAGGCGGCGCTGGATGCGTCGGTGGGCAAGGCGGCTCCCTGATCGCGGTCCGCTCCCTGGCAGGATAGCTGACGCGAACGGCGCGAACCGGCGCCGTAGGTCAGACCGGACTGCACGCCAGCGCGGTCGCGCGGGCCAGCACCACCATTCGCCGGGCGGCGACTCCGGCGCCGGCCACGTCGCCGGCGACATGTTGCAGCAGCGGGTTCGACAAGGCGGCGCGGGCGAGCGTGTCGGCGGCGAGGTCGGTCGCGACCACGCCGGCAGCGGACAAGGCGGTGCGGCGCAGCAGGCCCAGCGTGCCCAGCAGGCCCGGCCGCATGCCGTGGAGTTCGGCCACCTCGCGCACCAGCCGGATGCCGCGCCAGGCCACCAGCAATCCGTCGAAGGCGGGCCAGGGGATGGCGGCGGTGACGGCGAATATTTGTAGCGCCGCGGTGCGGCCCAGGGCGTCGGCGCGGGCGCGCAGGGTGGCGATCGGGCCGGCGCGCAGCAGCGCCAGCGTCGCATCGCGATCCTGGATCGCCGCGAGGGCGGGGAGCAGGGTGGCGCCCTCCGACAGGCTCTCGACCCACATTCGCGCGGCGGCGCGGGCACGGGCGGGATCGGCGAGGTCGGCGCGCAGTCGGTCCACGGTGCGCAGGGCCAGGAGCCCGCGCAATTCGCGCCGGATGGCGGCGGCGATGAGGCCGAAGCCGGCGACCGCGACGGCTGCGGTAAGCCAGCCGAGCGGGGCCGCGCGTTCGAATTGCGCCGCCACGAAATTTCCGACGCCGAGAGCGGCGAGGCCGAGCACCAGGATGGCGACACCTCCGCCGAGCAGGGTCAGCGTGCCAGGCCCGGTCGAGGGCGGGGCCTCAAGCACCACCGGAACCGGTTCCAGGCGCGGCGCCAGCTGGGTCTCGATTTCGAGGCGGGGCCGGGTCCGGGTTTCGCTCACGGCAGAAGATCCTCCAGGAGGAACACGAGCAGTTCGTCGAGCCGTATATGGGGCACCCCTCCCCGTCCGCCGAGGGGCAGGCGCAGGGGTTCGAAATCCGGCAATGAGAGGAATGGGTGGGTCCAGAACCCGGCGTCCGGCGGATCGCTGGGAACCTCGCCGGGGTACGAGCGCGCGAGGCGGTCTGCGCCGATGAGGCGGCCGCGAACGGCCGAGATCGGATGGCCCTCCAATTGCCAGACGATGTCCTCGGTGCAGCGCACGGAGGCCAGCGCGAACGCGGCGGTAGGACCGCGCGCCTGGGTTTGCGTCAGCCGGGCAACGAGGGATTTGAGGTTGGCGCGCTGGCGTTCGGCGACATGGTCGGATTTCGCGGCGGCGAAGGCGACGCGGCGGATGCCGCCGAGGGCGGGGACGAGCTGGGCCAGCCAGGCGGGCACCGCGACGTTGCTCCAGCGCAGCGCACGGGCGGCGGCATCGAGGGCGGCGGCGGCATCGGCGAAAGCGGCCGGGCCGGCGTGCAACGCGCCGAGCACGTCGGCCAGCACCACGAGGCGGTCGATGCGGCCGAAGCCGGGGGCGCGCAATTCGCGGCGGGCCGAGTCCCGGTAGCGGTCATAGCGGTCGGCGAGCAGGGATGCGAGGCGGCTGCGGCCGGGCAGCGGGAAGAACGCCATCCAGGGCGGCGCGGGGCCAGGCGGTGGCATAAGGAAGCGGCCAGGTTGCAACAGCGCCAGGCCGCACTCGTCGCGCAGGCGGGTCAGTAGGGCGCGGTAAAGCGCGTGGCCGGTGGCGGCCAGGGTTTCGTCGGCGGCGGCCTGGGCCGGCATGCCTTGGACGAATCCGAGGAAAGGCGCGGCGATCTCAAGGCCTTGCAGGCGCGCGAGGGCAGCGGCGGACCAGGTCGGGAAACCCTGCTCAAGGAGGGGCAGATCGAGCAGCCATTCGCCGGGATAATCCACCAGCTCCAACCGGAACGCGGTCGGCGGCAAGGCGGCGGCAAGCCCGGCGCGGCCGATCTCCACGTCGAGTGCCAGAAGGCTGACCGCATCGGTGCGGGCCGGCCAACGCGGCGGATCGGCCGCCAAGGCCGCGAGATGCGCCGGATAATCGAACCGCGGGATCGGGTCCGCACCCGCCGGAGCCACGGAAACGCGGATGCCACGCCCTTGCAATCGTTGGGAAAGTGCCGGCAGCGCCGGCAAGCCGGCTCCCAATGCGAGCAGGTTGGCCGCCATCGAGGTCAGCATCGCCGTCTTGCCGGCCCGCGCCAATCCGGTGACGCCGATGCGGATCGTGGGTCGCGCGAACGGCACGGCGGGAGGCAGCCAGCCCCGCGCCGTGCCGAGTGCGGTGTCGAGCAGGCTCAGCGCTGTACCAGCTCGATCTTGTAGCCGTCCGGGTCTTCCACGAAGGCGATGATCGTGCTGCCGTGCTGCACCGGGCCGGGCTCGCGGGTCAGCTTCGCGCCGGCCGCACGCAGCTTCTCGCAGGTGCCGTAGACGTCCGGCATCCCGATCGCCAGATGGCCGAATCCGGTGCCGACTTCGTAGCCGTCATCCTGGCCATAATTGTAGGTCAGTTCGATCTCGGCCTGCCCGCCGGCATTGCCCTCGCCGTATCCGACGAAAACCAAAGTGTACTTTCCGCCGGGCACATCGCGCCGCCTCAGCTCTTTCATGCCCATCGGACCCGTGTAGAACGCCACGCTTTTCTCCAGATTGCGCACCCGAAGCATTGTGTGAATGAAACGATAGTTATCCGTCATACCTATTCCCCTGTGTCAAACTCTCCGGCCCGATCCCGAATAGGAACAGGCCATACCTGTCCGCCGCCGCGATCAGTTCGCCCCGTTCGGCCAGGATCGTGCCCCCGGCCTCGAACGCGATGCCGCGCAGCCCCGCCGCCGCCGCCGCCTGTGCGGTGCCCGGCCCGATGGTCGGCAGATCGGCGCGGCGATCCTGCCCGGGCTTGACCAGCTTCACCAGAACGCCGCCAGGACCAGGGCGCTTCAAGGCGTTGGCGCGCAGCAGCATCGCGTCGGTGCCCTCGATCGCCTCGACGCAGAGAACAATGCCCTGCTGCACCACGCATCCTTGGCCGACATCCACGGCGCCCAGCGCCTGAACCACCCCGATTCCGCGGTCGATATCGGCACGCGCCGCAGCATCGGGCGCCCGCTGGGTCAGCACCCCTGCCCCGCCCAGCGCCTCGGTCAGCACCTCGTGGGCGCCGATCACCGCGAATCCCTCGGTACCGAACACCCGCACCACGGCGGCCAGCAACCCGTCATCGCCCGCGAAGGCGGCACGGCCGATGCGCGCCAGAATCCGTGCGCCCTCGGCATCCGGCCTGAGATCGAAAATCGACGGCCGGCGCACCGGCCCCACGAGCACGAGATCGCGGCATTCGTGCTGCCGCAGCAGCGCCAGGATCCGGCCCGCTGCCCCGAGCCGCACGAATTCATGGGCAAACGGCGCCAGCACCGCGGGTTCCGCGTACCCCTCCAGCCCCACGAGAAAAACCGGCCGGCCGGCTGCCCGCGCGGCGGCCGCCACCTGGCCCGGCAAAGCTCCGCCGCCCGCCAGTATGCCCAGCGCGCGCGGCGCCTCGCTCATGCGACCAGTTCGTCTTCCGCATGCACCGCAGTGCGAATCAGGCCGCGCTTGCTCGGCGCAGCCATGAACGCCAGCACCTCGGCCACCAGCGCCTCGGAACCATACCGCTCACGCACCGAACACAACCGCTCGTTGAACACGCCAGTCCCGCGAAACAGCATCTGGAACGCGCCGCGCAAAGCCTGGATCTGCAACCGATCGTAGCCACGCCGCTTCAGCCCGACCAGGTTCAGCGCCGCCAGCCGCGCGCGGTTGCCGATCACGCTGCCGAACGGGATCACATCGGCTTCCACGCCCGACACGCCGCCGATCATCGCGCCGCGACCGATGCGCACGAACTGGTGGATCGCCGCGGCACCGCCGATCACCGCGTTGTCGCCGATGCTGACATGGCCGCCCATCACCACATTGTTCGCCACGATCACGCCATCGCCCAATTCGCAATCATGCGCCACATGCACCACGGCCATCAGCAGGCAGTCGGCCCCCACGCGCGTCGTTCCGCTGCCGGTAACGGTGCCGCGATGGATCGTGACATGTTCGCGCAACTGCGTCCGCGCACCCACCTCGCACGCGGTCGGCTCGCCGCGATATTTCAGATCCTGCGGCGCCATGCCGACGGTGCAGAACGGGTAAAGCACGGCGTGCGCGCCGATCCGCGTCCGCCCATCCACCACGACATGGCTGATGAGGTTGGCGTCAGCGCCGATGCTCACCTCCGCACCCACCGTGCAGAACGGCCCGATTCGCGCGCCGTTCTGCACCGTGGGGCCCGAAGTGAGCATCGGAGCCGACGCCAACCTCATCAGCCATGTGGTGGTGGACGGACGCACCAGCATCGGTGCGCATGCGGTGCTGTATCCGTTCTGCACCGTAGGCATGGCGCCGCAGGACCTGAAATATCGCGGCGAGCCGACCGGCTGCATGGTGGGGGACCGCACGCAGTTGCGCGAGCATGTGACGGTGCATCGTGGCACGGTCACGGGCAGCGGGATGACGCGGGTGGGGGCGGATTGCCTGCTGATGGCCGTGGTGCATGTGGCGCATGATTGCGAGTTGGGCGACGGCGTGATCGTGGCTAACAACGTGGTGATGGGCGGCCATGTCAGCATCGGCGACAACGCGGTGATCGGCGGCGCGGCGGCGATCCATCAGTTCGTGCGCATCGGGCGCGGGGCGATGGTGGGCGGCGTGTCGGGCGTGGAGGCGGATGTGATTCCGTTTGGCAGCGTGATCGGCAACCGGGCGCGGCTGGCGGCGCTCAACCTGGTCGGGCTGAAGCGGCGCGGCTTCGGTCGGGTTCAGGTTCATGCCTTGCGGGCGGCCTTCCAGATGCTATTCCGCGCCGAGGGCGTGTTCAGCGAGCGTCTGGCTTCGGCACGGGAGCGGTATGGCGCGGAGCCGCTTGTGGCCGAGGTGCTGGCGTTCATCGATGCGCCGAGCAAGCGCGGTCTGATCCGCACGGCGGTTCACGCGGACGACGAAGCGGCCGCATGAGCGGCCCGCGCGCGCTGGGCATCCTGGCGGGCGGCGGTTCCCTGCCGGGCAAGGTCGCGGCTGCGGCGCGGGCGGCGGGGCGCGCGGTGTTTCTGGTGGGGCTCGAAGGCTACGCCGAGAAGCCGGTGCTGGCGCCGTTCGCACATGAGTTCGTGCGGCTGGGGGCGGCGGGACGCATCCTGTCGCTGCTGCGCCAGCATGGCTGCCATCCGATCCATCGACTGCTGCTGCCGCGGGGCCATCCACCAATTGCTGCTGGCCTATGCCACACTAGCTGCACGTGCTAACCAGATTGCTTGCAGAGGTCCAGCCAGTGTCCAGGAGGTTGCCCCTGGGCATGGCCCGTGGCTGCGTGCTGCCCCACCACCCCGCCACTTGCAGCGTGCCCGCAGGCGCGCCGCCCGACATGTCCTCACACCTCCACCAACT
>JANXTF010000040.1 GCA_025352565.1 Rhodospirillales bacterium
GCCCGGAACGTTCCGGGATCGGTCCATCAGGCTCCAGCCAAAAATGTAGCATGTTTAAGGGCATATAGGTAACCCGAACAGCCTGCAGAGAATGTTGGGTGATGGTCGGACTGGAGCAGCGGTAGCAACTGGGATCCAACATTCTCTGGGGCGGACGATTGGTGAGCATCCGCCGCGGAACGTTGCTAGGCAGATTGTCGAGTGCCGCCCTAGGAAGCAGACTTTCACCTGCGCATGCGGCCGGAGAGCAGCCTCATCATTCCATTTCCAATGTTCTGCCCACGGTTCTGGGATTGTTGTGCCACCAGGCTCAACGCGGCCGCTTCTGCAACAACCCGGCATTTTCGCAGGCGGCTGACTCGTCGCCGCCGGACCACGCGTTGAACAGCAGCCCGATTTTGTCGAAGGCGTCAGCCTCCAGGCGGCCGGTAATGCCTCGGAACGGACCCTCAACAACGACCGGAACCGATACGCGCGACCCCGATACCGCGGCCAGGGGCTCGAGCCGAAAGGCCACGATCTCGCGCGCGAGATCGACTTGCCCGGTCCCCTCCATCGAGAGATAGGTGGTTTCCAACGCGATCGGGGCAAGGCGGCCGACCCCCTTGGCGAACGTGGCGGTGAGCCCGAGGCACCGCAGCGCGGTGTCGCCTTGCTGCGGCACCTTGATGCCCAGGGCCGCAAGCGATGGACCGGTGAGCTGGACGAACGCCGCGTTGCTCAGGCTACCCCCGACCGCGGCCAGCGAAGCCGTGCCGTTCAACGATGCGCCAAGATCGTGCAGGCTGGCCCCTGTCGCCCTCAGCCGCGCCTGCACCCGCGCGCTCCCGCCGACCCGCCCGGGAAGGCCCGCGATCCGGGCCACCAGCGCGGGCGGAAGTGCCGGGGCATCCACCTCGAGACTAACCGGGACCGCGGGGGCCGTGGCGTCCGCCGTCACTGACAACGACACCGGGCCGCCGGCGGCGGCAAGCTTCAGGGCGGCTCGTTCAAGGTGGCCGCCCTTCAGCCGCACCGCCACGTCCACTCCCTGCCAGGTCTGGTCGAGGTAGCTGAGCGCGCCGATGGCGCCGGTCACATCGAGTGTGGGGCCACGCAGCATCCCCCACGGGAGCGGAGTGTCCGAGATCAGCGGTCCCGCCAGGCCTTGGCGCAACGTCGGCGGCGATGGGTCGATCCCGAATGCCTCCAACATCGCATCGAGGTCGAGCTTGCCCGCCCGCAGCCTCGCGGTCACCGCGAGGTTCGGCCCGAGCCCGAGCGTCGCATCGCCTTCGAGGTCGCCTTGCTTGGAGGTCAGTTTCGCCCCGGTGAACGCGATCGAGGCTGCCTTGGCCGGCAGCACGACATGCCCGGAAAAATGCATGTCCGTCAGCGCCGGGAGGCCCGGGGCCAGCACCGGACGGAGTGCGGCCATTGCCGGAGTGGACAGCGTGGCCATCGCGTCCAGCCCCTGGAACGCCAGGGTGCGCAACGCGACTTTGCCGTTCAGGCCGAGGCTGCCCACGGCACCATTTCCGCCACGCGGCACGGCCCTTAGGACCAAGTCGATCGCAAGGCTTGCCGGCCCGTCGGGGTGCAGCGGGATGCCCGTCGTGCCGGAAATGCTGAACGGCTGACCCGCGAACTCCCCCGGCCCCCGTCAAGTTGGCGGTGCCGCCGGGCTTGTCGATCGCGATGTCGAACGCGCCCAGCTTCAGGCCGGGCGTCCGGCCGTGCATGTGGGCACCGGCGAAATGCAGCCGAGTCGCGCCGATCACGGGCAGGTCGCCCGGCTGCTTGCCGTTCCCGATC
The DNA here is from genome assembly GCA_025352565.1 of Rhodospirillales bacterium. Lineage (GTDB taxonomy): Bacteria > Pseudomonadota > Alphaproteobacteria > Acetobacterales > Acetobacteraceae > JANXTF01. Next base: position 1,795 of record JANXTF010000040.1, read on the forward strand.
CGGGCGGAGAGCGTAGCCTGATGCATGGCCGGCAGGCCCATCTCCGGTAACAGGGCGTTCAGCTTCTCGACCGCACCGGCGCTGGCCTCCGACTGGAGATCGTATTGCCCGGCCGTGTCCATCGTCCCGGTCGCTGAAGCGGTGGTGTCGAAGGCGGCGAACTCCAGCCTTGTGTTCCATGGCCCGGCTAACCCTGCGGTCGGAGTTCCCGACGCGGTGAGGCTGAACGGCTGGATGTCCGAATAGACGAACAGGCCGGCCGCCTCCACCGGACCGCCGTCGGCTGGGTGCCGGACGTCGAGGGTCCGGATACCGAGCACCTTCGTGCGGGAGGGCAGGTGCCACGTCACCATGCCGTTCTGGACATGCGCGTCGCGGATACGGAGCTGGAACGGGGTGCCGGGAGCGGTCGGGGCGACCTGCACGGCGGGTGCGCGGCCGGGGAGGTCAAAGCGCCAGTTGGGCTGTCCGTTCACCTGTTCGAACAGGATGTTAGGCCCAATGAGGGTCAGCTTGGAGATTTCGATGCGGTGCTGCAGCAGGGCGGGGATCGACAACTCGACTGTGATGCGCTCGGCCCGGGCCATGTCGGGGCGGCTTCCGCCGGGCAGGTTGGCAAGCTTGACGTCAGTGGCTTCGATTGTCGGCCAGAGCGAGCGGCTGAACCGCACGTCACCGTCCATACTGAGCGTGCCCCCAGTCGCCTCCTGTACAGCGACGATCAGAGATGGCTTAAACGCGTTCGGGTCGAGCACAACGACCGCAACCGTGAGTGCGACGGCCGGTAACAGGACAACAGCAAACAATCCAGCCAACTTCCTAGCCTTTCTCACCATGTTCATCCCGTCATCGACCAGTGCGATCTGGTCGAAAGCTTGAACGCGTGAGCGGCAGGATCGATTGCGGGGCGTGTCCGTCTACCACCGCGTGCCCGGATTCTCTCAAAATGGGGCTGCAACTTCTCGGACATCGGTATCGTCGCGACGATCAGAATGTGAGCCGCATGAGATACCGAGACCGAAACGCGCAATTCCCGCGGACGATTTTGCTCTTGAACGCAACAAGGTGGTTGCCGACGAGACAGAGGTTTTGCGCGTCCCCCAAACGAACAGGGAAGACGGCAATGTCCGACCAGATGATACATACCGGCGGATTAACGAGTTTCCAGCGCTGGACAAGTTGGCCACCGCATTCACGGCCAACTGCTTCGACGCAATCGATTTCATATGGAGGAGCGCTGAACATCCTGCTCGGCAGCTACATTCGCTGAGCGCCCGTGCGGTCGTCGCCAGCCTGGTCGAAGGCGGCGAACAAGCGAAATCGGAAAGCGGGCGAAGGCAAGAAGCGGCGATCGGCAACCATCGGGCGCGAGAACTTCTGGGCGCCCCGCAGCCGACACGCTCAAGAGCAACCGTAATCTGCCGTCCTGTCAACTTGAAGGCTGTGCGATGAGGACTTCAGCCCGTCAGCGTCAGATTGCTCGAACTGGCTATACCCACAAACGTAATGCGGCTCTGGTCGGGCAGCACCAGAGTGGTGTTGCCCTGTGCTACAACCGCCGCCTGCAACGCGTTGGCCCCGGTTCCCTTTGCGTAGCCTTCCAGATACACTTGGTCGATAGCGGCCTTGAAGTTCAGCACCGTAAGCGACCCGCCAGCCGAGCCGTTCACGAAGCCAAATATATCAGCTCCCGTGCCCGCGACGACCGTTGCGGCGCCACTGCCGGCGAAGAACCGGTCGCGACCGTAACCGCCAACAATCCGGTCGGTGCCCGCTTTAGCAAAGAACAAGTCAGCGCCGCCAGATTGCGCTCCGTTCAGCGTCTCGCTGCCGCTGCCGGAGATTAGCACGTCGCCGGCGGTCCCCGTCGCCGTGAGCACGTCGCCCGACCCGCCGCCCACCAACGTGGATGCGCCCACTCCCGCGACCAGCACGTTGTTGCCGCCCAAGCCGCCATAGAATTGGCCGCCGCCCTGGCCGCCAAACAGCGTGTCGCTGCCCGAGCCGTCGCCGACCTTCGCCGTCCCGGTGCCGTTGATGAACGTGAGCCGGCCGCCGGTGCCGTAGGCGAACACGTTCGCCCCACCCACGGCGTTGATCGTGTCGCTGCCGCTGCCGGCCGCGATGGTGTCCGAGCCGCGGGCATACACGAGGTCGTTGCCCGATCCGAGCACAGCGACGCTGTTGCCGGAGCCGTCGAAGGCGCCGGTGTAGATGGTGTCGTTGCCCGACGAGCCATTGCCGTAGATCGTCTCGGTCCCGCTGCCGGCCACCGCGAGATCCCCGGCGGTGCCCTCGGTGAACAGCGCACCGCCACCGCCGCCGCCATACAGCGTCGTCGCCGCCAGCCCGGCGATCAGGACGTTGTTGCCGCCCCCACCGCCGTAGAACACGCCGCCTCCGCTCGCGCCGTAGATAGTGTCGCTGCCCGCACCGCCACCCACGGTGCTCTTGCCGGCGCCGCTCGCCGAGAAGTTCAGCCGCCCCGGCCCACCAATGACGAGCACATTGGCCGTGCCCACCGCTCCAACCGTGTCGCTGCCGGCACCCGCCAGGATGGTGTCGCTGCCACGCGCGAACACCATGTCGTTGCCAAACCCGAGCACGGCGACGCCGTTCCCCGAGCCGTCGAACGCGCCGGTGTAGATCGTATCATTGCCGACCGAGCCGTTGCCGTAGACCGTTTCCGTTCCGCTGCCGCCAACCGCGAGGTCACCGCCGGTGCCGGCAAGGAACATCTGGTCGCCCGCGCCGCCGCCGTAGATCGTGGTCGCTTGCTGCCCGGCGGTGATGCGGTTGTTGCCGGCCTGCCCGCCGAAGAACACGCCGCCGCCGGTGCCGCCGGCTACCGTCGCGCTGCCGGCTGAACCAGC
>JANXTF010000073.1 GCA_025352565.1 Rhodospirillales bacterium
CGCCATCGACTATTACGGCATCGCCGATTTCGTGACCCTGCTCGACCACACCGGCCCCTGGCGCCGCGACCACCGCGCCCGCGAATACGGTTTCCCCGGCACCGACGACGCCCTGTTCCAGGCCATTTCCCCCATCCACCACATCGAACACGTCACCGCCCCATTGCTGATCCTGCACGGCGACCGCGATCCGCGCGTGCCGATGGAGGAAAGCGACCAGTTCGCGACCGCCCTCGAACAGCGCCAGAAGAAGGTGCGATACGAAAAATTCACCTATGCCGGCCATGGCTTCATCCGCCCCGACCACCGCCGCCGCGCCTATGCCGCCATCACCGCGCATTTCGGAGAACACCTGTGACCATGCCGCCCTTCCGTAGCCACCGCGCCCTCATCATGGGCCGCAACGGCGCCGTCGGCGCCAACCACCCTTTGGCCACCCAGGCGGGCCTGGACGTGCTGCGCGCGGGCGGCAACGCGTTCGACGCGGCGGTGGCGATCTCGCTCGCCTTGGGCGTGGTGGAGCCGATGATGTCCGGCCTCGGCGGCGACGGCTTCTATCACATCCATATCGCGGCCACCGGCCAGGCGCTGGTGTACAACGGCACCGGCCCGGCACCCCGGTCCGCAACCCCCGAGGCGTTCGCGGACGGCATCGACATCCACGGCCCGCGCAGCGTCTCGGTGCCGGCCGCGCTGGCCGGCCTCGCCGCGATGCACGCGGCCCATGGCAGCCTGCCCTGGGCCGGGCTCGCCGAGGCCGCGATCGGGTACGCCGAGCACGGCTTCGCCGCCACCCACGGCTATCGCCACTTCGCCGCCGACAACCGCCCGCAACTCGAAGCCGACCCGCGCAGCAGCAAGACCTTCCTGCCCAACGGCGTCCCTGCCCTGGGCGACCTCATCGTCCAGCCCGACCTCGCCGCCACGTTGCGCGAGGTGGCCGAAGGCGGCGCCGAAACCTTCTATCGCGGCCGCCTCGCCGTCCGCATCGCGCGCGCGTTGGCCGATTGCGGCACCCTCATCACCGCGTCCGACCTCGCCGCCGTGCAGCCCGAAATCGTCGCCCCCATCGCCGTTGCCTATCGCGGCTATGAGGTGCGGCAGGTGCCGCCCAATTCCATCGGCTTCGTGTTCCTCCAGATGCTCCGCATCGTCGAACGCTTCGACATCGCCGCCATGGCGCCCGATGCCCGCACGCACATCCTGGTGGAAGCCAAAAAGCGCGCCTTCCTGGCCTACGAACAATACGGCTCGGACCCGCGCTTCCAGCCCGTGCCGGTGGCCGAACTCCTGTCCGACGCGGCCATCGATGCCCACGCCGCCGCCATCGACCCGAATAGCGCGGCCGACCTGCCGCTCGTGTCCGACAGCGGCGGCGACACCACCTATTTCTGCGTCATCGACCGCGACGGCAACGCGATCTCCGCCATCCAGAGCATCAACTCCGCCTTCGGCTCGGGCGTCACAGCCGGCGACACCGGCCTATTGCTCAACAACCGCATGGCCTACTGGCATCTCGCTCCCGGTCACGCCAACCGCCTCGCCCCCGGCAAGCGCGTGCGCCACACCATGAATGCACCGATGGTTTTCAAGGATGGTAAGCTCTGGGCGGTGCTCGGCACCCCCGGCGGCGACAATCAGATCCAGGTCAACCTTCAGGTGTTGACCGACATGATCGACATGGGCCACGACCCTCAGGCCGCTATCGAGCAGCCCCGCTGGACCCATGGCCAGCAAGGCCAGGCCGCGAACTGGCCGCATGAAGGCGATGGGCGGCTAACGATCGAGCCGGATTTCGGCGCCGCGACCCTGGCTGGGCTCGTGCGGCGCGGCCACGTCCTGAACCGCGTCGGCCACCTGGAGGCGGCGTGCTCGATGCAGGCGATCCGGCTGCTGGAGAACGGCGTGCGAATGGCGGGGTCTGACCCACGACGCGACGGGTGGGCGGGAGCATTCTGACCGCCTCGCCTCACGCACAGCGCGAATTCGTCTCCCGCAGCGCGAGCCGGCTCAGCAGGATCAGGGCGGCCGAGTAGTAGTCGTCGCGCGGCGAGATCGTCGGCAGATGCGCCTGATCCGCTTTTCCTTTTCCGCGCTTGACCATCTTCGCGATCGCGATCACCCCGCCGCAGGTCGGGTAGGTCGCGCGCGCACCTGTCTCCAAATCCACCCAGGCCGGGGCGGCGGCCGGGTTCTCACCCCAGAACTCGTTGAAATTCGCCATGCTTTGCGGCGCGGCCGTGTCCCAGGCAACGAACAGAGGCACCCGCACGGCGTCGAACGAGAAGCGCGGCGGGCTGCGGGTTGCGACCGATAATGAGCCGTCGCGCGCCGAAATCTGCAACCAGTCCGGCGGCAGGCGCCATTTCCCGAACTTCGCCTCGGCGACCAGCTTGCGGCCGTCCTCGAGCAGCCGGGTCCAGACCGGGGACGGATGGGCGGCTTGCAACTCCGCGAGCAGCGGGAACACGTAGTAAGAGGCGTTGACCACAACGTAGGATTTGTTCCAGGCGACAAAACCCTCGGCCCCCGGCAGCAGCACGGTTCGGCCGCCGACGTCCTTCACCAGCAATGCCAGGATATCGCGGGCGATGGCACGCGCCGCCCGCAGATGGTCGACCGATCCCCAGCGGCTGCTGGCGCGCACCAGGGCGGCCGCGATGTAGATGTCGCCATCGGTAGCGTTGTTGGTGTCGGACACCGGGTTGGCGCTCCCCGGCACGTAGCGCCAGGCGTGCAACGAGTCGGCCGCCCGGCGGAGGTTGTGCCAGGTCCAGGACCAGATCTTCTCGAACGTGGGGCGGTCATCGAATGCCACCGCGAACAGCATCCCGAGCCCCTGGGATTCGGTGTGGGAGACCCCCGAGTTGTTGACGTCCACCACCCGCCCGTCGGGTTTGATGTACCTGTCTCTGAACGTCACCCAGTCCCGCAATTCGAGCGCGCTGGGCGTGGCGCGGACGTGTTCCATGCGCGGGATCGCAAGCGTGGGCTCGATCGGTGCCGCGTGCAACGGAGCGATCCCAGTCGCCGGACGCAACCGCGGCGCGAGTTGCCGGATCGATGCGTCCGTTTCATGCGGCCACGCCGCCAAGGCCGTGCCGCTGGCCGCCGCACCCAGCAACAGCCGCCGGCGCAGTCCCCGGCGGCTCGAACGCGGCAAATCAGGCGTTTGGATGCCTGTCTTGGCCGAGGGCGCCAGACCGTCCACGATTTCTCGCAGCGCATAGACCGCGTATATCCGCCGGCTCAGAAAAGCGAGCATTTCTTGCAGATTCATAGCCCTAGCTCCCGTAAGTTCTGATCTAGAATATGTTAATTAGAACAAAATGTCCGTAAATTTGGACATTTAAATGCTAATTTTTGCCTTGGCTCGAAAACGCCATATTTTTGCCTGTCAAACGACCGCCGAGAGGCAAGGCGCGTCGGGAGCGAGCGTCAAAATCTCGCGCCGAGAAAGAATTGTGATATTTTCTGCAACTTATCGGCGAGTATAAAATTATTTTGTTCGCCGCCATTTCGGGCTCAAGCTTTCAGCCTCAGGCCGCGCCTGCTACCCTCGCCGCGTGAGGAAACGACTCCACTGACCGCGCTCGCCCTCTCCGGCCTGTCGTTCGCGACGGCGGCGCTGCTGCTGGCCGGCCTGCTGCCCCGCCGCGGCCTCAATCCCGCCACCGCCGCGCTCTGCGCCCTTGGCCTGATGCTCACGCTGGCCCAGTCACTGCTTCCCGGTGTCGTCGAACAGGCGCTCCCCATCGGCCTGCCGGGCCGGCCGATGCTGCTGGCGCTGGACGGCGTGGCGACGGTCTTCCTGCTCATCCTGTTCACCCTCGGCACCGCGGCCGCCGTCACCGCCTGCGCCACGCCGCCGCAGGCCACGGCCCGCGCCCTTCCCTGCTTCATCGGCGCCATGTCGCTCGCACTCCTGGCGGCCGACGGGTTCACGCTCCTGCTCGGGTTCGAGGCGATGTCGCTCGCCTCCTTCGTCCTCGTCCTCACCCATCCGTCCGAGGACACGGCGCGCGCGGCGAAGCTCTATCTCGGCGTGGCACTTCTCGCCGGTGCCTGCCTCGTCGGCGCCATGGCCCTGCTTGGGGCCTTGCCCGGCGGGCTCGACCTGCGCTTCGCCGCGATCCGTGCCCACCCGCCCGAGGGCCTCCGCGCCGCCGCCATTCTCGCACTCGTGCTGGTCGGCGGCGGCGCCAAAGCCGGCCTCGTGCCGCTGCATGTCTGGCTGCCGCCAGCCCATGCGGCCGCCCCGGGCCATGTGTCGGCGCTGATGTCCGGCGCCATGACCAAGGTGGCGCTTTATGTCATGCTCCGCCTGCTGCTCGACCTCTGCGGCCCGGCGCAACCGCTGTGGTGGGGGGTGCCGCTGATCGTGGCCGGCGCGGCATCGGCGGTGCTGGGCGGCGTGCGGGCCAATCTCGAACCCGACCTCAAATCCACCCTCGCCTGCTCCACCATCGAGCATGTCGGCTTCATTGCGATTGGCCTCGGCCTGGCGCTCTGCGCCCGCGCGGCAGACCTCTCCTCCCTCGCGGCACTGGCGCTTGGCGGCGCCCTGCTGCACGCCATGGCGCATGGCGGCTTCAAGGGCCTGCTGTTCCTCGTCGCCGGCGCGGTCCAACACGAGACCGGCACGAAACTGTTCTCCGGCCTCGGCGGCCTGATCCACCGGATGCCCGTCACCACCGCCGCCGCTCTGGTGGGAGCCGCCTCGCTCGCGGCCCTTCCGCTCACCGCCGGCTTCGCGGGCGAATGGACGCTGTTCCAGGCGGCATTGGGTGCCCCGCGTATCGGCGGATTGTGGTTCCAGACGCTGATTTGCGTGGTCGTCGCGCTGATGGCGCTCGCTGCCGGCCTCGCCGCGGCGGCCAGCGTGCGGCTGATCGGCATCGCCTTCCTCGGCCGTCCCCGCATGCCGCGCACCGCCGCCGCCTACGAGGTGGGCCGGTTTGCCCGCGCCGGCATGATCGGGCTTGCCGCCGTCATCCTGGTTCTCGGCCTGGTCCCCGGCGCGTTCCTCAGCCTCGCCGCCCCGGCATTGCGGGCGCTCGCCTCCGCCGACGCGCCGGTGCGGGATTTCGGCCTGACCGTCGCGCCGCAGGCGGCATCCCCAGGCTACGCGGCGCCGGCCATCGCGCTGTTGCTCGCGGTGATCGCCGCCGCGGCCTTTTGGCTGATCCGCCGCCACACGGCACAGGGCCATCGCACCGGGCCCGCGTGGGATGGCGGGTTCGGCGCGGCCCCGGTGTGGCTGCCCTTCGGCGACCCGCTGACCCAATCCAGCGCCGCCAGCTTCGCCCAGCCGCTCCGCCGCATCCTGGCCACCACGCTGCTCGGCGTCCAAGAAGACGTCGATATGCCGCGCGAGGCCGATCCGCGCCCCGCCCGCATCACAGTGACCCAGTACGACCCTGCCGAACGCCTGCTGTTCGCGCCGGTCGGCCGCGCCCGCGAATGGCTCAGCGACCGCGCCGACCGGCTGCAATTCCTCACCATCCGCCGCAGCCTGATGGTCATGGTGACAGTACTGATCCTGTTCCTGGCCGCCATCGCGCTTGCCGAACAATTGTGACAGCCCTGCTCGCCCTGCTCGCTGTTTTGCTGCACGTGGCGTTGATGCTGGTCGCCGCCCCCATTCTCGCCGGCCTGCTGCGGCGCGCGCAGGCCCGTCTCATGGGCCGCATCGGCCCGCCGGTATTTCAGCCGGTGCGCGACCTCGTCCGCCTCGCCCGCAAGCAGCCGGTGCTCGCCGAGAACGCCACTTGGCTGTTCCGCGTCGCCCCGCTGGCGCATTTCACGGCCGTCGCCGCCGCCGCCGCGCTGGTGCCCTCGTTCACGCTGGGCATGACCACGGCGCCCCTGTCGGACCTGCTGGTCGTCGCCGGATTGTTCGCGCTGGCCCGCTGTGTTCTGGCACTCGCCGCCATGGATATCGGCACCGCGTTCGGCGGCCTCGGCGCCAGCCGCGAGATGACCTTCGGCAGCTTCGCCGAGCCCGCGATGCTGCTGGTGGTTCTCACGCTCGCGTTGCTCGCCGGCACCACCAACCTCGACGCCATCGCCACGCTGCTGCGCGAGGGCTCGGTCGGGCTGCGCGTGTCCTTGGGCCTCGCCCTGGTCGCCATCCTGGCGGTCGCCATCGCCGAGAACGCCCGCGTGCCGGTGGACAATCCCGCGACGCATCTCGAACTCACCATGGTGCATGAGGCCATGACGCTGGAGTATTCGGGCCGTCATCTGGCCCTGCTGGAATCGGCCGCCTGGCTTAAGCTGCTGGTGTGGCTCACGCTGATCGGCACCGTCTTCGCCCCCTTCGCCATCGGCGCGGCCGATGCCCCGCTTGGCTGGCTGTCCGGCATCGCCGCCTGGGCAGCAATCGTTCTGCTGCTGGCCGGTGCGCTGGCGTTGTTCGAAAGCTCGATCGCCAAGATGCGGGTTTTCCGCGTGCCGGAATTCCTCGGCATCGCCGTGCTGCTCGGCCTGCTTGCGGCGATTTTCCTGTTCGTGAGCCAGGGGTTCATATGACGCACGGCGTCGCCTACGATCTCTCCCATCTGCTCGGCGGCATCATTCTCGTGCTGTCCTTCGCCCTGCTCTCGCAGCGGCGGCTCGATGCGGTCATCACCCTGTATGCGGCCCAGGCCATCGTGCTGGCCGTCGCCGCCTCGTGGCAGGGCTGGTCCCAGGGCGTGACGGGGCTCTATGTGACCGCCGCCGTCACCTTGGCCGCCAAGGGTGTCGCCATCCCGTCGGCGCTGCGCCGCATCGCGCACCGGCTGAACCTGCGCCGCTCCATCGAGCCCGCCCTCGGCGTGTTTCCCACGATGGTGCTGGGCGTGGCCTTCGTGGCGCTGGCCGTGCTCGTGGTGCTGCCCACCACGGCGCAGTCCCAGGCCGTCACGCGCGAGGATCTCGCCCTCGCCTTGTCGGTCGTGCTGCTCGGCCTGCTGATGATGATGACGCGGCGCAGCGCGCTTACCCAGGTGATCGGCTTCCTGTCGCTCGAGAACGGCCTCATCCTCGCCGCCATCTCCATCGCCGGCCTGCCGCTGCTGGTGGAACTCGCGGTCGCCTTCCTGGTGCTGCTCGCGGCCATCGTGTTCGGCGTGTTCTTCTTCCGCATCCGCGACCGCTTCGACAGCCTCGACCTCGGCCATCTGGACACCGTCGGGCGGACCCATCTGTGAGCGGCTTTTCGCCTCCCTCGCCCGCGTGGGCAGCGCCGGAATGACGTCGCCGGGCATGCTCGCCGAAATCCTCTCGCCGCCCTTCTGGGTGGTGCTCCTCCCGCTCGCCGCCGCCATATGCCTCGCCTTCGTGCGCGACCACCGCGCCGCCGGCTGGATCAACCTCGCCGCGGCCATCGGCACCGCCCTGCTCGCCGCCCGGCTCCCCGGCCAGACGGGTGCTGGCGAATTGCTGCTGGTCGATCCGCTCTCGGCCCACATGGCGATGCTGACCGCGTCGATCGGCGTCATCGCCGCCTGGTTCAGCCTCGGCTACATCCGCCACGAAGCCGCTTCCGGCCGGCTCGATGGGTGGCGGCTGCGGCAGTATCACGCGCTGTTCCAGGCCTTCCTCGGCTTCATGCTGCTGGCGCTCCTGTCCAACAATCTTGGCATCGCCTGGGTCGGCATGGAGGCCGCGACCATCTCGGCCGTGATCGTGGTCGGGCTCAGCCGCACCGCCGAGGCGGTCGAGGCGTCGTGGAAGTTCTTCATCCTGTGCGGCGTCGGCATTGCGCTGGCATTGTTCGGCACCATCGTGCTGGCGCTGGCCGCCATCCCGGTCACCGGCCCCGGATTGCCGGCGATGAGCTGGACGTCGCTCGCCCTCGCCGGCCCCCGCATGCAGGGCAGCCTGCTCAACCTCGCCTTTGTCTTCCTGCTCATCGGCTACGGCACCAAGGCGGCCCTCGCGCCGCTTCACGGCTGGATGCCCGACGCCCATGCGGAGGGTCCCACCCCGGTTTCCGCCGTGCTCGCCGGCTCCATTCCCGGCGTGGCGCTCGTGCTCATTTTGCGTCTGCGCGGCCTGATGGTGGACAATCCCGAGGCGATCTCGCCAGGGCCGCCGCTGATGGCACTCGGCCTCGCCTCGGCGCTGCTGGCCGCGTTCAGCCTGTGGCGGCGGCGCGACGTGAAGCGGTTCTTCGCCTTCTCCACCATCGAGCAGACGGGCGTGGTCGCGTTCGCCCTGGGCCTCGGCGGTGCCGGCGCCACCTTCGCCGCCATGCTTCACCTCACGCTGCACACGCTAGCCAAGGCGGCGGTGTTCGTCTGCGTCGGCCGCGCGGCGCAGCTGAAGGGCGGCCAGCGTTTCACCGATATCGGCGGCCTTGGCGCCACCCCTCTCGGCCTGACGCTCGCCGCCGCCATCGTGGCGGTCGCCGGCATCCCGCCCTTCGGCCTGTTCGCCAGCGAGTTTCTGGTGATGGCCGAAACAATCCGCCGCCAGCCGCTGTTGGCGCTGCCGCTAGGCTTCGCGCTTGTGCTGGGCGGCTGGGCGCTGATCTCCCGGCTTGTCGCGCTGAGCACAGGGGCACCGACACCCAGCATCGGCCCGGTTGTGCCCTGGACCTCGCTGCTCCCGGCCTGGCTCCCGCTCGCCGCCATCATCCTGCTCGGCTTCGCCATGCCCGAGGCGCTCACCGCCTGGTTCGCCTCGGTCGCGGGCGTCGCCCGATGAGCGCCGCCGGTTTGCTCCGCGCCGCCCCCACCGAGGCCTGCCGTCCCTGGCCCCGCCACGTGCTCACGCCCGAGGAATGGCGCGCTTTCGCCGCTTCACTCGCCGCCGAACCCACCCTCGCGCTGCTGGCTTTGTGGGCCGACACGATCCGCATCCACGCCCTGTTCCACGACCGGCAATCGGGCGACTTCATCCCCGCCTCGGTCCCGGTGGTGTCCGGCCGCTACGCGCCGCTGTCGCCCCACCGCCCCGCCGCCGCCTGGTTCGAGCGCATGATCGCCGATCTGTGGGGCCACCGCCCGGAGGACGCTCCCGACCCGCGTCCCTGGCTCGATCACGGCAAATGGCCCACGACGGCTCCCCTGTCGTCGCGGCCCCTGCCCCGTGGCGGCCCGCCCGAACCGCCCGAATTCCTCGAATCCGAAGGCGACGATCTCAGCCAGATCCCGGTGGGCCCGATCCATGCCGGCATCATCGAGCCCGGCCATTTCCGCTTCACCGTGTCGGGCGAGACCATCGTGCGGCTCGAAACCCGCCTCGGCTACGCCCACAAGGGCGCGCTGCAGCTGATGCGCGGCAAAACCCCCCGCGCCGCCGCCCGCTTCGCCGCCCGCCTGTCCGGCGACACCACCGTCGCCCATTCCATCGCCTTCGCCCGCGCCACCGAGGCCGCCGCCGGCACCGAGGCGCCGCCCCGCGCGGCGGCGCTCCGTGGCCTGATGGGCGAGTTGGAACGCATCGCCAACCACCTGGGCGATTGCGGGGCCATCGCCGGCGATGCTTCATTCGCCTACCTTCCCACCCGCTTCACGCTCCATCGCGAGGCCATCCTGCGAGCGGGCGCCGCAGCCTTCGCCCATCGCCTGATGATGGACATCGTCATCCCCGGCGGCGTCGCGCTCGACATCGCCCCCGCCGGCGCCGACGCCATCCTGCCGGCGCTGGCCGCCATCGAGGCCGAACTGCCAGACCTCGTCGGCATCTATGACAACCACGCGAGCCTCACGGACCGCATGGTCGGCACCGGGATCGTCTCCCGCGATCTCGCCGGCCGCCTCGCCGCCGGCGGCGTGGTCGGCCGCGCCTCGGGCCGCGCCGCCGATCTACGGCTGCACCCCGGCTATCCGCCTTTCGAAACACTGAAACCCAGCGCCGTCACCCGCGCCGAGGGCGACGTCGATGCCCGGATGCGGGTGCGCTTTGCCGAAATCACTGATAGCCTGCGCCTCGTCCGCGCCCTGCTCGCCGCCCTCCCCGAGGGTGCCGTCTCGGTTCCGCTCCCGATGGCCTCCGGCGAGGGCATCGGGTGGGCGGAGGGGTTTCGCGGCGACATCTGGCATTGGCTGCGCCTCGATGGCGGGTTGATCGCCAGCGTGTTCATGCGCGACCCGAGCTGGCTGCACTGGCCGCTGCTGGAACAGGCGATCCGCGGCAACATCGTCGCCGACTTCCCGCTGATCAACAGATCAATCAACGCCAGCTATTCGGGAGTGGATCTGTGACGTTGTGGCGCGGCCTCGCGAGAAATCTCCGCCGCGGCCCGGCGACGCTTGTGGCCGGACCCGTGGACATGGCCACCACGCAAGCCCTGTCCGACCGGCTTGCCGCCGCCGCCCAGACCCGCCTCGGCCGGTCGCTGGCCATCCGCCACATCGACAGCGGCAGCTGCAACGGCTGCGAACTGGAGATGCACATGCTGAACAGCATCGTCTACGACCTGGAACGCTTCGGCATCCGCTTCGTCGCCAGCCCCCGACACGCCGACGTGCTGCTGGTGACCGGCCCGGTCGCGCGCAACATGCAGGACGCGCTGATCCGCACCTGGAACGCCACGCCCGACCCCAAATGGGTGGTGGCCATCGGCGACTGCGCGATCGACGGCGGCGTGTTCAAGGGTAGCCCGGCGGTGCTGGGCGGGGTGGAGGCGGTGCTGCAGGTGGACCTCCTGATCCAGGGGTGCCCGCCGACGCCCGCGCAGATGCTGGAAGGGCTGCGCGCGCTGCTGGAGGCGAACGCTCAGTAAACCACCACCGACCGGATGCTCTCGCCCCGCCGCATCAGGTCGAACCCCTCGTTGATCTTCTCGAACGGCAGCACATGCGTGATGAGGTCGTCGATGTTGATCTTGCCCTCCATGTACCAGTCCACGATCTTCGGCACGTCCGTCCGCCCGCGCGCGCCCCCGAACGCGCTGCCCTTCCACACCCGCCCCGTCACCAGTTGGAACGGCCGCGTGCTGATCTCCTGGCCGGCACCGGCCACGCCGATCACCACGGACACGCCCCAGCCGCGATGCGAGCATTCCAGAGCCTGGCGCATCAGCTTCACGTTGCCGATGCATTCGAACGTGTAATCCGCGCCGCCTTTCGTCAGATCGACGATGTACGGCACCAGATCGCCCTCGACTTCCAATGGGTTGACGAAATGCGTCATGCCGAATTTTTCAGCCAATGCCTTGCGGTTCGGGTTGATATCGACGCCCACGATCATATCCGCACCCGCCATGCGCAGGCCCTGCACCACGTTCAGCCCGATGCCGCCCAGGCCGAACACGACGGCGCGGGCGCCAACCTCGACCTTGGCCGTGTTGATGACCGCACCGATGCCGGTGGTCACGCCGCAGCCGATGTAGCAGACTTTCTCGAACGGCGCGTCCTCACGGATTTTCGCCAGCGCGATCTCCGGCAGCACCGTGTGGTTGGCGAAGGTGGACGTGCCCATGTAGTGCATCACCGGCGCGCCATCGCAGCTGAACCGGCTGCTGCCGTCGGGCATCACGCCCTTGCCCTGCGTGGCCCGGATGGCGGTGCAAAGATTGGTCTTGCGGCTCAGGCACGACACGCATTGCCGGCACTCGGGCGTGTACAGCGGAATGACATGGTCGCCCTTCTTCAGCGTCGTCACCCCCGCGCCGACATCGACCACGACGCCCGCGCCCTCATGGCCGAGAATTGACGGGAAAATGCCCTCCGGATCGGCACCTGAAAGGGTGAACTCGTCGGTGTGGCAGATGCCCGTGGCGCGGATTTCGACCAGCACCTCGCCCGCGCGCGGACCCTCGATCTCGACCGTCTCCAGGCTCAACGGGGCACCCGCCTGGCGGGCGACGGCGGCACGGGTCTTCATGGGCGTGTTCTCCGAAAGGCAGATAACGAAAGAGGAGCCTGCTGCGCTGGCCTCTCACCGTGCCGCACGGGCCGCGCAAAGTCGAGTTCCAGCGGCCTGCATCAATGCGCCGCCACGGCGCCCTTCTCCGCCCGCGGCAGCAACAGCGCCAGCGGCGCCAGCACGAGCGCCACTACGGCCAGCATCGTGAACACATCGAGGTAGCTCAAGATCGCCGCCTGCCTCGTCACCGCGCGGCCGATCGCGTGCAGATCGACGCCCCAGCCATAGCCGTTATACGGCGTGATGTGCTCGGCCAGGCGCGCGTGATGGAACTGCTCGCGCCATTGCAGCTGCGTGGTTGCGACCGACACGCCCCAGCTGCCGCCCAGGTTGCGCATCAGGTTGATGATGGCGGATGCGTCGGCACTCTTGTCGGGCGGCACGCCGATGAACTGCACCGCCGAAAGCGGGATGAAGATGAACGGCAGCCACACCACCTGGACCATGCGCGACAACGACACGTCGAGGAAGGTGACATCGAGGTTGATGCCCGACGTGTGCAGCAGCGCCAACCCAGTGCCCGCGAGCGCCATGCACACCAAATAGCGTGGCTGGATCGGCCCGGTGATGATGCCCGCGATGGGCATGATGAAAATCGTGGCGAGGCCGCCGAACGCCAGCGTCATCCCCGCCGTCGTCGCGTCGTAGCCGATCAGCTCCTGCGTCAGCTGCGGCATCAATTGCGTCGTGCTGATGATGATGAAGCCGAACGCGAACATCACGATGTTGCTGATGAGAAACGCGCGATTGCGCAGCAGCCGCAAATTCATCACCGGGTGGTCGTGTATCAGCTCCCACGCCACCAGGCTCGCGAGAGCCACCACCGAAATCACTGTCAGGATCACGATGAACGGCGAGTCGAAGCCGTCCTCCCGCTCGAAGCGGTCCAGCACGATCTGCAACGCGCCGAAGCCGAGCAGAATAAGCAGGAAGCCGAGATAGTCGACCTTGAGGCCCTTCGCGAGCAGCGCGCGCCGGTCCTGCTTCACTTGCTCGCTGTCATACACGAACCACCACGTCAGCCCGAGCGACAGCATTCCGACCGGCAGATTGATCAGGAACACCCATTCCCACGAATAGTTGTCGGTGAGCCAGCCGCCCAGTACCGGCCCGATCGCGGGCGCCGTCACCACGGTGAAGCCATACATGGCGAATGCCAGCGCGCGCTGCCTGGGCGTGAAGCTGTCGGCGAAGATCGACTGCTCGGTCGGCGCCAGCCCGCCGCCGCCGATGCCCTGCAGCACGCGAAAGAACAGCATCATGCCCAGGTTGGGCGCGAACGCACAGGCCACCGAACTCAGCGTGAAGATCGTGACACAGATCATGTAGAACCGCTTGCGGCCGATCACGTTGGACAGCCATCCACTGATCGGCAGGATGATCGCGTTGCTCACCAGATAGCTGGTCAGGATATACGTGCTCTCGTCCTGCGACGCGGCGAGGCTGCCGGCGATGTGGCGCAGCGCGACGTTGGCGATCGTGGTGTCCAGCACCTCCATGAACGTGGCGATCGAAACCACCACAGCCAGCAGCCACGGGCTATTCGGCCCGGCGGCGGATCGCGGGAGCGCCGCGTTCGCCACTAACGTACCTTCACCCGCGGGGTCGCCGACATGCCGGGCGCCAGCTTCGCGTCATGCGCGCGGGGATCGTCGAACACGATCTTCACCGGCAGGCGCTGCGTCACCTTCACGTAGTTTCCAGTCGCGTTCTCAGCCGGCAGCGAGCTGAACACCGATCCCGTGCCCGACTGGAAACTCTGCACCTTGGCATGGAACGGCGCGCCCGGAACCGCGTCGATCCGCACCTCGACATCCTGCCCCGGCTTCATCAGCGCCAGCTGGGTTTCCTTGAAGTTCGCCGTGATCCATAGGTCGTCCGGCACCACGCTGAGCAACGCCTGGCCGGGATTGACATAATTGCCGAGCTCCACCGTCCGCCGCGTCACCCGCCCCGCCAGCGGCGCCAGCAGCTTCGTGTAGGACAGCTGCAGTTCGGCGTTGGCCACCTGCGTCTCCGCCACGCGCACGCCGGCGTCGGCCGCCTGGACCATCGCGTGCTGCGCCGCCAGCTGCGCGCGGGTGCCCAGGACCGCCTGGCGCGCGGCATCCGCCTTCGCCGCCTGCGATTTCGCGGCCGACGCGGCGGTGTCCACCTGCTGACGCGCGATCGCACCCGGATTGATCGCCCGATAGCGGTTGTAATCCGCCTGCGCCTGGGCGGCATCCGCCTCGGTCACGCGGACCTGCGCCAGCCCCTGATCGATATCGGCCTGCCGCAACGCCAGCTGCGCCCGCGCCTGGGTGGCCTGCGCCCGTGACTGTCCCAGCTGCGCCTGCGTCTGATCGAGCCGCGCCTGGTAGTCGCGCCCGTCGAGTTCCAGCAAAACCTGTCCCGCCGCAACCTCCTGGTTGTCGTCCACCGCCAGCCGGAGCACCCGCCCGGCGATCTGGAAGGCCACCTGGGAGATGTGGCCATCCACCGAGGCGTCGTCGGTACTCTCGTATTGCCGTGCGTCGAGCCAATACAGCACGCCGCCCACAATCAGGCCCGCAAGCACCACCAGCGCCACCAGGATGAACAGCAGCTTGCGCCCGCGCGACATCTTCTTGGGCGGCGCCTTATCGTCGGCACCGGGCTTCCCGTAATCGAACTGCGCGTCTGCCTTGGACACACGCGCTTCCTCGACCCGGCTCACGTCGCGGTCCCCGTCCATGCTCTCACCCCAAGGCTGGTTGGCATCGCAAAATACCGAACCGTTCGGTTCAGCATTCCAAAATGGGCCAGCACCCCATATCTGCAAGTGACGAAGTTGCGACGCGGGAGTTTCCACCATGCCGGCCCCCAAGGCTCTTTCTCAGGAAAAGCGGACCGCCATTCTCGAGGGCGCCGGCCGGGTGTTCGCGAGCCACGGCTACGAAGGCGCCAGCATGGCCGACATCACCCGTGAGGCGGGCGTCTCCAAGGGCACCATCTACCATCATTTCAGCGGCAAGGCGGATCTGTTCGGCGCCTATGTCGGCGAGCAATGCGCCCGCAACCTCACGCCCTTGTCGGACCCCAGCCAAAGCAGCGGCACCACCGGCGAGACGCTGCGCGGCATTGGCCTGGCGATGGTCCATTTGCTGCTGTCGCCTGCCGGCCTTGCCATCGACCGGGTGGTGATCTCCGAGGCCGCCCGCTTCCCCGAACTCGCCCGCGCGTTCTACGATTCGGGGCCGGCCCGCGCGATCACGGCCCTGTCCGGCTGGCTCGCCGCCCAGGCCGCGCAAGGGCATCTGGTCATCGCCGACCCGGAATTCGCTGCCGAGCAGTTCTTCTCGCTCTGCCAGCACCCCGCCATCCTCCGCCGCAAGCTTGGCCTGGTGCCCGCCATGGACGCGGAAGCGATCGAGCGGCTGGTGGACGCGGCGGTGGCGATGTTCCTGAAGGCGCACGCGCCATAGCCCGGCGGGCACTCCCCCGCTATGAACGTCGGCCATGCCCAGCTTCACCTTCCTGCACGCCGCCGACCTGCACCTGGACAGCCCGCTGCGGGGCCTGGACCCGACCGCGCCCGCCGAACGCCTGCGCCTCGCCAGCCGGGAGGCGCTGGTCCGGCTGGTCGATCTCGCCATCCAGCGCCGCGTCGCCTTCCTGCTGCTCGCCGGCGACCTGTATGACAGCCGGCAGTACGACTGGCACACCGGCCAGTTTCTGATCCAGCAACTCGGCCGGTTGCTGCGCGAGAACATCGAGATCGTCGCGATCGCCGGCAACCACGACCCGCTGGCGATGCTCACCCGCAAGCTGGCCGTACCTGGCATGATGGGCGCCGATCGGCCGGAGACCCGCGTGCTGGCGAATGCCCCTGTGGCCGTCCACGGCCAAAGCTACGCGATCGCCGCGACCACGGAGAATCTTTCCCACGCCTACCCCGCCCGCGTCGAAGGCCTGTTCAACATCGGCCTGCTGCACACCGCCTGCGGCCAGGGCGGCCATGAGAATTACGCGCCCTGCGATCCGGCCGACCTCATCCGGCACCGCTATGACTACTGGGCGCTCGGCCACGTCCACACCCGCGTCGTGCTCGCGCGCGACCCGTGGATCGTGTTCCCCGGCAATTTGCAGGCCCGGCATGTCCGGGAGGAGGGCTCCAAGGGCGCCACCCTCGTCACCGTGGAACGGGGCCGGGTCGCCGTGCCCCCGGAGCACGTGCCGCTCGACGTGTTGCGCTGGCTGCGGCTCGACATCGACGTCACGGGGGCGGCCGGGGAACCGGCGGTGCTCACCCGCGTCCGCTTCGCGCTCGACCACGCGATGCTGCTGGCCGAGGACCGCTTCCTGGCGGTCCGCGTGACCCTCGTCGGCGCCTGCCCGGCGCACGCGGACCTCGCGCGCAGCCCCGACGCGACCCGAGAAGCCGTGCGCGCGGCAGCGGCCGAAATCGCCGGCCCGGATGCCCTGTTCGTCGAGGATGTGCGGGTCTCCACCAGCCCCTCGCTGGACCTGTCGGCCATGCGCGGCCAGCCGGGCGCGGTGGGCGCGCTGATCGAGGCGCTGGAGCAGCCGTTCGAGATCGACGCCGCGCTCGCGGCCTTCGTGGCCGACCAGATCCGCCGTGCGGAAGGCGCCCTCGAGGACGACCATCCGGCGCTGGCCATCGCCGCGGGGAATGTGCCCGACGACCTCGCCGCCCGCGCCCGCGCGCTGGTGCTGGCCGAACTGGCGCGCGGCTGATGCGCCTGCGCCGCCTGCTGATCGAGAATTACGGCAGCTTCGAACGCGCGGAGCTTGAACTGGCGACCGAGCCGGGCCGCATCAGCCTCGTCGTGGCGCCCAACGGACACGGCAAATCGGTCCTGCGCCGCGCGTTCCACGACCTGCTGTTCGACATTCCCATGCAGTCGCCGATGCAGTTCCGCTTTGGCTACAAAGACATGAGGCTGCACGCGGAGGCGATCGCCGCGGATGGCACCGCGTTCAAATTCGGCTGGGAACGCGGCGCCAAGCCGCAGCGCGTCACGAACGACCCGGCGCACTACGCCGCGTTGCGCGCGGAGACCACGCCCGATCAGTTGGAGAAGCTTTTCGCGCTCGACACCCAGGGGCTGCGTCGCGGCGGCATCGACCTGAAGGGTGGCACCACGCTGGCGGGCGCGCTGCTGTCGGGCACCGGCGAACTGGCACCGGCGCGCCGCGTGCAGGCCGAGCTCGACGCGCGGCGGGCGGCCAATTGGGGCCAGGGCAAAAGCAAGCCGCCGCTGAACGCCTCCGTCGCCGACTTGGCCGCCGCGCGCAAGGCAGCCCGCGCCGCCGTGCAGCGCCCGCAGCACCGCGAGCAGCAGGAGCAGGACCTCGCCGCAAGGCGTCAGGAGCACGAGGCCGCGCGGGACGCGCGGCAGACGGCACAGGACGCCGCGCGCCGCCTCAACCGCATCGCCATCGTGCGCCCCCATCTCGCCAAACGCGCCGCCGCCCGCGCGTGGTTCGCGGCCAACCCGGCCGCCCCCGCCCTGCCGCCCGACCTGGAGGGGCGGCTCGCCGACGCGCGCGCGGAACTGGCCCGCGCCTCCGCTGTGCTCGCGGGCACCGAGGCGGCGCGCAAGCTCGCCGAGGCCCAGGCCGAGAAATCCCCCCTCGATGAAGCCGCCGCTGCCCGCCAGGACGCCCTCGCCCGCCTGCCGGAATTGTTGGGCAAGACCGAGACGGCCGCGACCCACATCGTCACGCTGCGGGCCGAACGCGAGACGGCACTGGCCGCCATCGCCGCCGCGCTGCGCGACATCGCCGTGGACGTGCCGCCCGAGCGGGCCGGCACCCTGATCCCGCCGGTCACCGTGACCGCGGCCGCCCGCGCCGCCATCACCGCCCATGCCGGGCTGACCGCCACCCGCGCGCACGAAACCCGCCGGGCCGGCGAAGCGCGGCTGCGCCTTGACGACGCGGAACACGAACCGGACGCGGCGATCGTGGCCCCGCCCGATCTCGCGGCCCTGCTTCGCGAAGTTCGGGAAAGTGGCAGTCCGGCGCAGCACGCCGCCGCCGCGGCGAAGGCCGAGCGCGCCGCCAGCGCCGCGTTGGCGACCGAAATGGCCAAACTATCCGGCTGGGCCGGCGACGCCGCGTCGCTGCTCGCCCTGTCGCCGCCGCTGGAAGCCCAATGCGAACGCCTGGAGACGGCCCGCCTCGCCGCCCTGGCGCAAGCCAAGCACGACACCGACACCCGCGCGCGGCTGGAGCGCGAACACGCCGAAACGGGCACCCAACTCGCCGCCCTGCAAGCCCAGCCGTTGCCCGACGACGCCGCCATCGCGGCCGCGCGTGCGCGGCGGAACCTCGGCTGGCGCCTGGTGGCGCGCCGCGTCTTCTCCGGCACGCCGGACGCAGAGGGCGAACACGCCTATTCCCCCGACGCGCCGCTTTCCCTGGCCTTCGAACGCCACATGCGCGAGGCCGACGATCTCGCGGATTCGCGGATCGCCGAACTCGACCGCGTCAACACCGCGTCCCGGCTGACCCGCGAGTTGCAATCGCTCGAAGCGGCACTCGGGCCCGCGCGCCTGACGGCTGACGCCTCCGGCGCGGCGGCTTCCGGGGCCGTGCGGGATTGGGCCGCTGTGGTGGCACCGCTCGGCCTCGGGGCGAATGCCACCATGGGCGAGGTCCGGTCGCTGCTGGCCGCACGGCTCCGCGTGGCGGACGCGACCCAGGCGCTGCGGATCGCAAAGGATGACGGCGAGGCCGTGGCAGCACAGCACGCGGGGTGGGCCGCCCGCCTCGCCGCATCGCTGGAGGTTCCGCCCCGGCCGCTCATGACGCTGCTGCCGTTGGCCGAAGCCCGCGAGGCGGCGGCACAGGCATCGTTCCAGACCATCGACCGACATGAGACCGAGCTGAAAGCGGCCCGATCAACTTTCCAAACGGCGACCGGGGCGCTGCTCGGTGCCGAGAACGCGGTGGCCGCGTGGCAGATGGGCTGGGCGAAATCGCTGGCCGCGCTTGGACGCCCGGCCGACGAAAGCCCTCCCGCCACCGCTGCCGTGCTGGATCGGCTGGGAGCGCTCGACCGCCACCATCAGGAGGTGCTGGGTCTCGACCGGCGGATCAACGGCATCGAGGAGGATTTCAAGGCGTTCGCGGACCATGTGGGATCGCTCGCCGAGGCACTCGGGGAGATGCCGCTCGACACTCCGATGGCGACCGCCCGTGCGCTGATCGCGCGGCGGGATCGGGCGGCCGAGACGAACTCTGCCCGGAAGCAGGCCGAGGCGAGTCTGCGCGAAAGCGTCGCGGCCCATGCGGATGCACAGACCATACATGCGAGCGCCGTGCGGGAACGTGACGCGGTGATCGCTGCCGCCGGCGCTCCCGACGAGGCCGCCGCCGCCGCCCGGATCGCCGAGGCACGCGAGTATGCACGGCACGCCGCCATGCGCGACCAGGCCGAGCGCGACCTCGCCGAGCACGGCGACAGCGTCGCGCCCGAGCAGTTGCAGGCCGAGGTGGACGCGGTGCCCGCCGAGGCGATGGCGGCCGAGCGCCGCCGCGCCGACGACGACGCGAAGGCGGCCGGGGCGCGGGCGGAACTCGCCGCCGTCGCGCTCAGCGACATGCAGCGCGCGTTCGATGCCGACGCCGAAACCACCTCCGCCATCGCCGCCGCAAGCGAGCACGCCTCGGCGGCGGCCTTGTTCGGCCGGCTGCTCGAGGATCAACTGGTGCTGCAGATCGCATCCTCGATGCTGGGCCGGGCGATGAAGGCGGTCGAGCAGGATGCCGGGGATCGCGGCCTGGCCCGCATCTCGGACGCCTTCGGCGCCGTCACGGCCGGCGCCTACGGGG
>JANXTF010000082.1 GCA_025352565.1 Rhodospirillales bacterium
CTTCCGCTCCGAGCAGGGAGCCGAGGACTTCGGGATCATCCGCTCGGTGCTCTCGACGGCGAGAAAGCAGGGATGGGATCTACTGCAAACGCTCAACGCAGCGCCAAATGGCCTGATCGCAGAACTGCGCATAGGCTGATCTGCCACAGGCGACCTGGGCAGTTACGAAATATGTTCACAAATGGGCATGGGCTTTCCCGTCCCTTGGTGGATTTTCTCAGGTGTCGTCCCTTTCGCGCAACGCTGTTGAAATCTGTGGTCGTCGCGTGACAGGCCGAGCCTCAGGGGGAACCATTGCCGCTTGCGATGGGGGGCGCAGGGAACGGTGGCGAAGTCCGAAAATGAGGTTTCGACAGCGCGAAAGGGATCGCTTCTGATGGCAAGCCATGAGGAGGAAGATTGGGAATTCTCCTTCTTGGGTGCTGGGTAACCGGGTCCCTGAGTTGTCGGGTATGATATCGGTCTTTTGTTCATATTCAGCGCGTTCGATTTCCATATCCTTCTCACGTTGTTGAATTCTATAACGGGTATGTTTTAAAGCCGGCAGTCCGGGAGAACGCGATGAACGAGATCCGGCGCATTTGGCCTGACGATGCGAGTGGCCGGGTGCCGTACTGGGTGTACACGGATCCCGAGATCTATCGAATCGAATTGGAGCGATTGTGGTATGGCGCCAATTGGTTGTATTGCGCGCTGGAAGCAGAAATTCCGGAAATCGGCGATTTCAAGACGGTAACGCTTGGTGAACGCCCTGTGATCGTCGTGCGCAGCGCGGCGGACGAGGTGAGCGTGGTCGAAAACCGCTGCGCGCATCGCGGCGTGAAGTTCTGCCAGGCCCGCAAGGGGCACGTGAAGGATCTGCTGTGCCCTTACCATCAGTGGAACTACGACTTGCGCGGCAATTTGCGGGGTGTGCCATTCCGGCGCGGCGTTCGCGGCATGGGGGGGATGCCGGCCGATTTCGACCTCAAGCAGCATGGGTTGCGCAAGCTGCGGGTGGAAGTGGTCAACGGGCTGGTGTGGGCAACGTTCTCGGACGAGACCCCGCCGTTTCGTGAATACCTCGGCGAGCGGTTCTGGCAGCATTACACCCGGGTGTACGATGGGCGGAAGCTCGCCGTGCTGGGTTATAACCGGCAGCACATACCGGGAAACTGGAAGTTGATGCAGGAGAACATCAAGGACCCTTACCATGCGTCCTTGCTGCATGTTTTCTTCGTGACTTTCGGACTATTCCGCGCCGACCAGAAATCCGCAACCGAGATCGATCCCAGCGGCCGTCACGGCATTCTGATCAGCCGCAAAGGTGGCCAGGAAAGCAATGACGTCACCTCGGGGCTGCGAAACTTCCAGGGCGACCTGAAGCTGGCCGATCCGCGCATCCTGGATTTCGTGCAGGAGTTTCCCGGCGAAGACACGGTTGGCATGATCACGATTTTTCCGAGCGTGGTCCTGCAGCAGCAGGTCAACTCGCTGACCACCCGCCAGATCGTGCCGACCGGGCCGGGTGGTTTCGACTTCCACTGGACGCATTGGTGTTACGCGGACGACACGACCGAGATGCGGTTGCGGCGGACGCGGCAGGCAAACCTGTTCGGGCCCGCGGGCTTCGTGTCGGCGGACGACGGCGAGATCATCGAGATGAGCCAGCAGGGTTTCACGCACGCCGCTGACGACGATGCGTTGGTCATGATGGGTGGCCGCGAGGTCGAGAGCGTGGAGCACATGGTGACCGAGGTCGGAATACGCGGCATGTACCGGTATTGGCGCGAGGCGATGGGGCTATGAACGCCGCCGCGTCGGCGAACCTCGATCGCAACGCGCTGCGGGACTTCTTCGATGACTATTACAACGGCCTCGACGATGTGAAGCTGGCGGGTTGGCCGGAGTTCTTTACCGAGGAATGCCTCTATCGGGTCATACCCCGCGAGAACCACGAAGCCGGCTACACGCTTTGCACCATGCAGGCGGAAAGCCGCGGCATGCTGGTGGATCGGGTGATGGGGCTGACGCGGACGCAGATGTATGCGCCGCGGTATTATCGGCGGTTCCCCGGCCCATTGCGCGTGGTGTCCCATGCGGCGGAGGGTGTTCGCACGCGGCACAATCTTCTGATGGTGCAAACCCTGATAGACAGGCAGACCGATATCGTGCTCGCCGCCGTTTGCCACGATCTGATCGTAGTCGACGCCGGTCGGCCGCGGTTTCGCGAGCGCATCGTGGTGTTCGATTCCGAGATGGTGCCGAACAGCCTGATCTATCCCGCCTGAATCCAGCGGGAGGGTCCATGCCGGCAGCCCTCGCCGAAGTACAGGTTTGGGGTCACGCGATAGCCCTGAGCCCGCCGCACAGGATGCTTGACGGAGGAGGAGCTTCGGGCTAGGCTATTGTGTCACCTCGGTGACTATGGCGGTAGACGACTGCGTATGATAGGTGTTTCGGACCGGGGGGGCAGCACCCCCGCGCCTCCACCAAACTCCTTGAGCGGTGCTCAGGGCTATGGGGGTGAATTAGGATCGACGGGCGCTGAAGGACCAGTTTGCTGCTCGGCATGATACCGCCGTTATCGGGTCATATCACAAGTGCCAATGACAATCATGAGGCATTCGCTGTCGCGGCGTAAGCTGCGATAAGCGCGGTTCGGGGGGCACCGGGCAACAGAAGCCCCCCACTTTCCAGCGAGATCCCGCTTCCGCCTTCATTGCCATGCCGGCCCCTGCCGGCGTTGCGCCGGCGGACGGGTCAGCGCGACCGCACCTCCACGGTCACGTGGGACAGAGTCGCGAACCGCGTCAGCCGGGCGCGATACCAGTCCGGATCGTTCGCGGAAGCGGTCGTGAGCGCGAGGATCGCGCCGAGGTGGCCAGGGCCGAGCCGCCACAGGTGAAGATCGGTCAGGACGTCGCCATCCTGTTCGAGCTCGGCGCGGATTGCGTCCGCCAACGGCCGGTCGGGGTTCATGTCGAGCAGGATGGCGCCGGTGTCGCGAATCAGCCCCCAGGACCAACTGGCGATGACGGCGGCCCCCGCGAGGCCGGCCAGCGGGTCCATCCAGAGCCAGCCGAAGAAGCGCGCCAGCAGCAGGCCCACGATCACCAGCACCGAGATCGCAGCATCGGCCAGAACGTGGACCACGGCGGCGCGCATGTTGTTGTCGCGGTGGTGGTGGTCGTGGTCGTCATGGTCGTGGTCGTCATGGGCGTGGTGGTCGTGGGCGTGGTGGTCGTGGTCGCCGCCGAGGAGCCAGGCGGAGCCGATGTTGACCAGCAGGCCGAGCACCGCGATCGGGATCGCCTCGGTGAAGTGGATCGGCTGGGGGGCGAACAGGCGCTGGATGCTTTCATAGGCGATCAGCAGCGCGATCATCGCCAGCACGATCGCCGATGTGAAGCCGGCGAGGTCGCCCAGTTTGCCGGTGCCGAAGGTGAAGGCGGGGTTGGCGGCGTGCTTGCGGGCATAGCGGTAGGCCAGGGCCGCCAGCAGCAGCGCGCCGGCATGGGTGGACATGTGCAGCCCGTCGGCCACCAGGGCGATCGAGCCGAACAGCAAGCCGCCCACGATTTCCAGCAGCATCATGGCGCCGCACAGCCAGATGACCGCCCAGGTTCGGCGCTCGGCCGATTCGTGGCCTGCGCCGAGAAAAACGTGGGCATGCGGGTCTGACACCACACCAAGGTATCACAGTCGCGCTTCCTCGCGCGACCCCCAGGGCCTTTGGAGCAACCGGACCCTTCCTCAGGCGACCGGGGCCTTTCCTCACGCGACCCCACGCGCTATGGGGACGCGATTACGCGCGAGGCAACCCGATGAGCGACGATCAGGAGCAACGCCCGGACTCCCTGCTCCCTTACGACGAGTGGACCGAGACGGCGTTGCGGCAGGTGGTGGTGCGGGCGCTGCAATACGCAGCGGCCAACGGCCTGCCGGGCGAGCACCATTTCTATGTCACGTTCCGCACCGACCATCCGGGCGTGGTGGTGCCGGCGCGGCTGCGGGCGCAGTACCCGCAGGAGATGACGATCGTGCTTCAGCACCAGTTCTGGGATTTGAACGTGGACGAGGAGGCCGGCCTGTTCAGCATCGGCCTGTCGTTCGGCGGCATCCCGAGCACGCTGGTCGTGCCGTTCGTGGCGGTGACGGCATTCGCCGATCCGCATGTGCGGATCGGGCTGCGCTTCGCCACCGCCGCCGAGGCGCCGCCGGAGCCCGAACCGGAGCCGGTGCCCGAGCCCGAGCCCGAGCCGCCGCCGCAGGGGCTGCCCCCGGGCGCCGACCCCACGCCGCAGGTGGTGAGCCTGGACGCTTTCCGCCGCAAGACCCCGCCGCGCGAAGGCTGACGCGGCCGCACCTGAACGGAGACCGAGATGAACGCGCCGATCCAGCGCCCGTCGAACTTCCATTACGCGCCCATGTTCCCGCTCGGCCATGACGCGACGCCGTTCCGCAAGCTCGACATCGACGGTGTCACCAGCTTCGTCTGCGATGGCCGCAACGTGCTGAAGGTGTCGTCCGCGGCACTGAGCGAACTCGCCTTCCAGGCGTTCCGCGATGTTTCGCATCTGCTGCGCCCGGCGCATCTGGCGTCGCTGCGGGCGATTCTGGATGACCCCGAGGCGTCCGGCAACGACCGCTTCGTGGCGCTCGACCTGCTGAAGAACGCCAACATCGCCGCCGGCGGCGTGCTGCCGATGTGCCAGGACACCGGCACCGCCATCGTGTTCGGCAAAAAGGGCCAGCGCGTCTGGGTGGACGGCAACGAGGAGGAGGCGCTGGCCTGGGGCGTGCATCGCACCTACACGGAAACCAACCTCCGCTATTCGCAAATGGCCCCGCTGTCGATGTTCGACGAAGTGAACACCGGCAACAACCTGCCCGTTCAGTTCGACATCTATGCCGAACCCGGCGACGACCATGCGGACGAGATGCATCTGCAGTTCATCGCCAAGGGCGGCGGATCGGCCAATAAGAGCTTCCTGTTCCAGGAGACGCGGGCGATCCTTTCGCCCGAGAAGCTGCTGGCGTACCTGACGACGAAGATGAAGACGCTGGGGACGTCGGCATGCCCGCCGTACCACCTGGCGATCGTGATCGGCGGCACCAGCGCCGAGACGTGTTTGAAGACGGTGAAGCTGGCATCGACGAAGTGGCTCGATACGCTGCCGACATCGGGGAGCACGGCCGGCCATGCGTTCCGCGATATCGAGATGGAGCGGAAGGTGCTGGAATTGAGCCGCGCCATCGGTATCGGCGCGCAGTTCGGCGGCAAGTATTTCTGCCATGACGTGCGGGTGATCCGCCTGCCGCGCCACGGCGCGAGCCTGCCGGTGGGCATCGGCGTGTCGTGCAGCGCGGACCGGCAGGTGAAGGCGAAGATCACGCCGGACGGGATTTTTCTCGAACGGCTGGAGACCGATCCGCACAAATACCTGCCCGAGACGACGGACGACATCCTCGGCGGCGATGTGGTGCGGGTGGACCTCAACCGCCCGATGGCGGACATTCGCGCGCAGCTGTCGGGCTATCCGGTGAAGACGCGGCTGTCGTTGCACGGGACGATGGTGGTGGCGCGCGACATCGCCCATGCCAAGCTGAAGGAACGGCTCGATCGCGGCGAGGCGCTGCCGGACTACATCAAGGATCACCCGGTGTATTACGCGGGCCCGGCCAAGACGCCGGTGGGGTATGCCACCGGGAGCTTCGGCCCCACCACGGCCGGACGGATGGACAGCTATGTGGCGGAGTTCCAGGCGGCGGGCGGGTCGCTGGTGATGCTGGCGAAGGGCAATCGCTCGAAGGCGGTGCGCGATGCGTGCCGCGCGCATGGCGGCTTCTATCTCGGCAGCGTCGGAGGCGCGGCGGCGCGCCTGGCGCAGGACTGCATCCGCCACGTCGAGGTGCTGGAATACCCGGAACTCGGCATGGAAGCCGTGTGGCGCATCGAGGTGGAGGATTTCCCGGCCTTCATCGTGATCGACGACAAGGGCAACGATTTCTACGACGGGATGGAGTGATGCGTTTCACCGTCGACCGGCTGGATCATCTGGTGGTGACGTGCGCCGATATCGAGACGAGTGCCTCGTGGTATCAGCGCGTGCTGGGGATGGAGCGCGAGGAGTTCGACGAGAATCGCCGCACGGCGTTGAAGTTCGGCGGACAGAAGCTGAATTTGCATGAGGTGGGGCGCGAATTCAGCCCGAACGCCGCGAAGGCGGGGGCGGGGACGCAGGATTTGTGCTTCATCACCGCTGTCGGGCCGCAGGATGTGGCGGCGCATCTGGCGGCGTGCGGCGTGGCGGTCGAGGTGGGGCCGGTGCCCAAGACGGGCGCGCTGGGGCCGATGACGTCGGTGTATTGTCGCGATCCGGATGGCAATCTGATCGAGGTGGCGTCGTATCTGACGGTGGAGTGATGGGCGGCCGCGCGCCATGACGCTGCTCGCCAGCAACTACGATTTCACGCTGCCCGAAGATCGCATCGCCCACCATCCCGCGCGCCCCCGCGATTCCGCGAGGCTCCTGCACGTGGGAGAGACATTGCAGGACGGCCTGATCCGCGACTTGCCCGCGCTGCTCCGGCGCGGCGACATTCTGGTCGCCAACGACACGCGGGTGATCCCGGCCCAACTCGAAGGCCGCCGGGGCGGTGCCCGCATCGGCGTGACGCTTGACCGGCCGCGCGCGGATGGCGCGTGGCTCGCGTTGGGCCGCAACACGCGGCGATTGCGGGTCGGGGATGGGATCGCGTTCGACGCGGGGCTTGCGGCGGAGGTGGCGGCGATCTTGGAGGGCGGCGAGATCGCGTTGCGGTTCAACCTCGAAGGCGAGGATTTCGCGCGCGCGCTGCGCGAGGCCGGGGCACTCGCTTTGCCGCCGTATATCGCCCGTCCCGATGGACCCACCGCGCGGGATTCGGATGACTACCAGACGGTGTTCGCCGATCGCGAGGGGGCCGTGGCGGCCCCCACCGCCGGGTTGCATTTCACACCCGATCTGTTGCGCGCGCTGGATGCGGCGGGCGTCGCGCGCACGACCGTGACGCTTCATGTCGGCCCTGGCACGTTCCTGCCGATGCGGCACGACGATGTTGCCCACCACCGCATCCATGCCGAGCGCGGCGAGATCGGTCAGCACGCCGCCGCCGCGATCAACGCCGCGCCGGGCCGCATCGTCGCGGTCGGCACGACCACGTTGCGGCTGCTGGAAAGTGCCGCGACGCCGGATGGCGAAGTGAAGGCGTTCGTGGGCGAGACCGACCTGTTCATTCTGCCGGGCCACAAATTCCGCACCGCCGACATGCTGCTGACGAACTTCCATCTGCCGCGCTCGACCTTGTTCATGCTGGTCTGCGCGTTTGCCGGCGACGCGCGGATGCGGGGCGCCTACGCCCATGCGATGGCAAACAATTACCGTTTCTACTCGTACGGCGACGCATCGCTGCTGGAGCGGGCATGACGCTCGCCTGGACCCGGCACGGCCATGACGGCGCGGCGCGCACGGGCGTGCTGCACACGGCGCATGGCGAAGTGGAGACGCCGGTGTTCATGCCGGTGGGCACGGCCGGCACGGTGAAGGCGATGACGGCGGATGCGGTGCGCGCCACGGGTGCGGGCATCGTGCTCGGCAACACGTATCACCTGATGCTGCGGCCGGGGGCGGAGCGCGTGGCGCGGCTGGGCGGACTGCACCGGATGATGGACTGGCCGGGGCCGATCCTGACCGATTCCGGCGGGTTCCAGGTGATGTCGCTGACCGGCCTG
Source organism: Rhodospirillales bacterium (assembly GCA_025352565.1). Classification (GTDB taxonomy): domain Bacteria; phylum Pseudomonadota; class Alphaproteobacteria; order Acetobacterales; family Acetobacteraceae; genus JANXTF01. The sequence goes on from JANXTF010000082.1 coordinate 7,757, forward strand.
CGGAAGATGGACGCCGATGGCGTCACGTTCCAGTCGCATATCGACGGCTCGAAGCACCGGCTGACGCCGGCAGGCTCGATCCAGATTCAGCATCTTCTCGATGCGACCATCACCATGGCGTTCGACGAATGCACGCCGTTCCCGGCGACGCCCGAGGCGGCGCGGGCCTCGATGGAGACGTCGATGCGCTGGGCGGCGCGCTCGCGCGATGCCTTCGTGGCGCGGCCGGGATATGGGCTGTTCGGCATCGTGCAGGGCTCGGTGTTCGAGGATCAGCGGGCAGATTCGGCGGCGGCGCTGCGGTCGATCGGGTTCGACGGCTACGCCATCGGCGGGCTGGCGGTGGGCGAGGGGCAGGCGACGATGTTCGCCGTGCTGGACTACACGGTGCCGATGCTGCCCGAGGATCGGCCGCGCTACCTGATGGGCGTGGGCACGCCGGACGATCTGCTGGGAGCGGTGGCGCGCGGCGTGGACATGTTCGATTGCGTGATGCCGACGCGGGCGGGGCGGACGGGGCGCGCTTATACCTCGCGCGGTGTGTTCAACCTGCGCAACGCGCGCTTCGCCGATGACGGCGAGCCGCTGGACCGCGGCTGCGCCTGCCCGCTTTGCACGCGGCATAGCCGGGCCTATCTGCACCATCTGATCCGCGCGAAAGAGATTCTGGGGCCGATGCTGCTGACATGGCACAATCTGCAGTACTACCAGGGTCTGATGCGCGGGATGCGCGAGGCGATTCGCGACGGCCGGCTGGCCGAACATGCCGCCGCCGTCCGGGCAGGATGGAACAGGACATGACGGAGGATTATGCGGGCCTCACGCTGCTTGGCCACGCTACGACGCAGCCAGGAACGCCCGAAGCCGCGACGCTGGAGCGCGTGCCCAATCCGCACGACGAGGTGGGTTACCTGGTCCGCTTCACCTGCCCCGAGTTCACCTCGCTCTGCCCGCTCACCTTCCAGCCGGATTTCGCGCATATCGTGATCGACTACGTGCCGCGCGACTGGATCGTGGAGAGCAAGTCGCTGAAGCTGTACCTCAACAGCTTCCGCAACCACGGCGCATTCCACGAGGCCTGCTCGGTCTCGATCGCGCAACGCCTCGTGGCGCTGCTCGACCCGGTCTGGTTGCGGATCGGCGCCTACTGGTATCCGCGCGGCGGCATCCCGATCGACGTGTTCTGGCAGACAGGTGCCCCGCCCGAGGGCGTGTGGGTGCCGGACCAGGGCGTGGCGCCGTATCGTGGGCGCGGCTGACGCCATTCGCGAACGGGCGCGCGCCCTCGGCTTCGACGCCGTGGGTTTCGCGCCGGCATCGCTGGGCGGCGAGGCGCGCGCCGGCCTGGCGGCGTTTCTTGCCGCGGGATCGCATGGCGACATGGGGTGGCTCGCGGAACGCGCGGACCAGCGCGGCGATCCCGCCCGCTTGTGGCCCGAGGCGCGCAGCGTGGTGTCGCTCGGCATGTCCTATGCCCCCGAGGATGACCCGCTGGCGACCTTGGCGCGGCCTGACCGGGGCAACATCTCGGTCTATGCGCGAAACCGGGATTATCATGATGTGGTCAAGGGGAAGCTAAAACACCTGGCGCAGTTCATCGTCGGGCGCTTCGGGCCGGAGGTGAAGGTGTTCGTCGATACGGCACCGGTAATGGAGAAGCCGCTGGCGCGGCAGGCGGGGTTGGGCTGGCAGGGCAAGCACACCAACCTGGTGTCGCGCGTGCATGGCTCGTGGCTGTTCCTCGGCGAGATCTACACCACGCTCGACCTGCCGGCGGACGCGCCGCACGCGGATCGGTGCGGCAGCTGCGCACGGTGCATCGCGGCCTGCCCGACGGATGCGTTTCCCGCACCCTACAAGCTCGATGCCACGCGCTGCATCTCGTATCTGACGATCGAGCATCGCGGGCCGATTCCAGTGGAATTTCGTGCCGCCATGGGCAATCGCATCTATGGCTGCGACGATTGTCTGGCGGCGTGCCCGTGGAACCGCTTCGCCGTGGCCGGGCGGGAAGCCAAGCTGCGGGCGCGCGACGATCTGGCGGCGCCGTCGCTGGCCGCGTTGGCGGCGTTGGACGATGCGGGGTTCCGCGCGCGGTTCGCTGGTTCGCCGGTCAAGCGGGTGGGGCGGGACAGGTTCGTGCGCAATGTGGCCATTGCCGTGGGCAATTCGGGTGACGCGGCGCTGCTGCCGGTGGCGGAGCGGCTGGCGGGCGATGCGGACGCGGTGGTTTCCGAGGCAGCCGGATGGGCGGTGGCGCGTTTGAAGGGCGGAGGTTCTACATGACGCGCACGGAAACCGACTCGCTGGGCAGCATCGAGATCGACGCGGACCGCTACTGGGGGCCGCAGACGGAGCGGGCGCGGCTTTTGTTCCAGATCGGGACGGAGAGGTTTCCGCCCATCATGATCCGTGCCGTGGGACTGCAAAAGCAGGCGGCGGCCTTGGCCAACCGCGATCTGGGCGAGCTGGACGGCAACATCGCCGACGCCATCGCCGCCGCCGCCGCTGAAATCGCGGCGGGGCGGATGGATGCGGAGTTTCCGCTGCCGGTGTGGCAGACGGGGAGCGGCACGCAGACCAACATGAATGCCAACGAGGTGATCGCCAATTTCGCCAACGAGGCGCTGGGGCATCCGCGCGGGAGCCGCGTGCCGGTGCATCCGAACGATCATGTGAATCGGGGGCAATCCAGCAACGACAGTTTCCCGACGATGATGCACATCGCGGCGGTCGAGGCGGTGCTGGCGCTGTTGCCGGCCCTGGCCGTGCTGCAGGCGGCGCTCGCGCGGCGGGCGGCGGAATGGGACGGCGTGGTGAAGGTCGGCCGCACGCACATGATGGACGCCGTTCCGGTGACGCTGGGGCAGGAGTTCGGGGCCTGGGCGCGGCAAGTGGAGCTGGGGATCGCCCGCGCGGAGGGTGCGCTGCCGCGATTGCAGAGCGTGCCGCAAGGTGGCACGGCGGCGGGGACCGGGCTGAACGCGCACGCGGATTTCGACCGCGTCTTCTGTCTGCGGCTGAACCGGCTGACGGGGCGGGACTTCACGCCCAACCCGAACAAGTTCGAGGGCATGGGCGCGCATGACGCGTTCGTGGAGTTGTCAGGCGTGCTCAACACCATCGCGGTTTCGTTGAACAAGCTGGGCAACGACATCCGATTGCTGGGCTCCGGCCCGCGCTCGGGCCTGGCGGAGTTGATCGTGCCGGCGGATGGGCTGTCGTCATCCATCATGCCGGGCAAGACCAACCCCACGCAATGCGAGGCGCTGACGATGGTGTGCGCGCAGGCGATGGGCAACCATGTGGCGATCACCATCGGCGCCGCGCAGAGCTTTCTGGAACTCAACGTGTTCAAGCCGCTCATCATCCACAACGTGCTGCAATCGGCGCGGCTGCTGGGCGACGCGGCACGGAGTTTCGCCGTCAACATGGTGGACAAGCTGGTGCCGAACCGCGAGCGGATCGCGGAGAATCTGGCGCGCTCGCTGATGCTGGTGACGGCGCTGAACCCGCATATCGGCTACGACCGCGCGGTGAAGATCGGCAAGACGGCGCTGGCCGAAAACATCACGTTGCGAGAGGCGGCCGAGAAGCTGGGGTTCGTGTCGGGCGCCGATTTCGACCGCTGGGTGCGGCCGGAGGAGATGGTGCGGCCGGGTGCCTCTCTGGCTGGAAGCTGACGGGGTGCTGAAGCGCAGCTTCTCGCTGGCGGGGCATCGGACCAGCGTGGCGCTGGAACCCGAGTTCTGGGACGCATTGGCCGCGATCGCCGGCGCGGGTGGGCGGACGCTGGCGGCATTGGTGGCGGAGATCGACGCGCGCCGCGCGCAACCGGGAGGCCGGGCGGGAAATCTTGCCTCGGCGTTAAGGGTGCATGTGATTTCCGCCCGCCGTTAACGCGGCGGAAAGGTTTAGGGCGCGCAATGGCCTCAGGACGGAGAACCGCCCTGCCATTCAGTCGCGCAAAGGAAAATTCCGATGACTCAGCTGAACCAAATGATCCCCGTGCCGGCTGCCAGCGTGCTGGTGATGTCCGACCGGCTCCTCACGCTGGCGCAGGAGGCGGACCGGGCCGGCTATGCCGCAACGGCGGAGCGGCTGTTGCATCTGGCGCATGACGTGTTCGACGACAAGCGGCCTGTGCTGGTGAATTGATGCGCGTCTACGGTTCCGTCGGCGGTGCCGCCGGAACCGCCCGGGCGACGCGCCAGCGGGCGAGGCCGGCGAGTTCCGGCGTGCGGACGGGCGACGCGAGCGGGCCGGTGAGGGTGAGGCCGATCTCGGGCGGGTCGGGCACCGTCGGCCGCGCCGCGACATGCAGCGCGACGCTCGCGTTCGGAAGATCGATCGCGCCGGTGATGGCGATGCGGCCGGAGGGTGCTTCGATTTTCAGCATGGTCAGGTCGAGTTGGCCGCGATCCAACTTCGCGTCCAGGTCGAGCCGATCGAACGGCGTGGTGCCCCCCGCGAGCCCGGCGCGGATCGCGGCCTCGGAGAGATCGCCGCTGGCGGGCGCGAGAGCGAGCCCTGCGAGCGTGCCGGTGTCGGCGACCGCGTGGAGCGTTCCGGACGCGGTGGCGAGCAGCCCGGCGGGGGCGTTGCCGGCGGCGGTGAGTTGCAGCTCGCCTTCGATCATGCCCGCGACGAGGTCGATCGGCAGGCCCAGGAGCGGCCTTTCGATGGTGGCGCGGGAGAGGGCGAGGCTGGCCGCGACGCGGCGTGGTTCGCTCGTGGTGTCGAGGCTGACCGCGCCCGTGAGCAGGCCGCCGCCGAGGCGCGCGCTGAGGCCATCGAGGCGGCCTGTGCCGTTCGCGACGACCAGAGTGGCGAGAGCTTTGTCGAGCAAGGGAGCCCCATTCGCGAGCACGGTCGCGGCTTGCAGGGCGATGTTGGCCTGCCAGCCCCTGAGAGACGGGATCGGCAGCGGTTCGGGCGAGCGTGCGTACGGCACCGGCAAGGGCAGCATGTCCGCCTCGATCCGCCCGGTCAAACGGTGCGGAACGCCGGAAAAGTCCAGTGCGAGCTGTCCGGTGGCGCGGAGCGATCCGGCCGAGACGTCCAAGCTGCTGGCCGCCAGCTTGCCGGGACTGGCAGCGAGCCGGGCCACGAGCGCGAATGAGCCGTCGCCCAGCCAGGCGGGCGCGCCATTGAGGCCCAGGAGTTCGGCCAGCCGGGGGGCGCCCGGATGACGCATGGTGAGGGAGCCAGACGCATTCTGGGCTTGCAGGTCGATGGTGGGTTCGGCCGCGATGCGCAGATCGCCCAGGTCGAGTGCCAGGCGGGTCACGACAGCCGGCGCGGGGCCGGCAAATTCCGCGTGGGCGTGCAGCGGCAGCCGAAGCATCAGGGGCACAAGTTCGGCCACGGGACCGAAGCTGTCGGGAAACAGGGCGGTGAGAGCGGCGGCGGCGTCGGCCGCCACGTCGAGCACTCCGTCAGCAATGCGGCCGCCTTGCACCAGCGTGCCGGCAAGGGAGGCGCGCACGCCGCCGGCGGCCAATCGGAGCGAGCGGAGGGTGGTCCGGCCCGGCTCCACGATGGCGTCCAGGTGCAGCGGCGTCAGCGCATGGCCCCGCCATGTGGCGGTGCCCGCGTCGATGACGATGTCGAGGTCGGAGTCGATCGGATCGAGGATGCCCCGCCGCACCCACGGGTCGAGGGCCAGCCGGTCGAGCGACAGCCGCGCCTGGATCGCGAGGCGCGGCGTGAAGGCCACGGCGGCGGCGCCGTCGATCCTGGCGCCGTCGAGCGTGCCCGCGATGCCGTTCGCCGCCAGCCGGAAGCCGGCCAGCGTGACATGCGCCTTGAGGTCGGCCTCGCGGGCGGCGTCGGGCGACAGGTAAGGAGCGGCGGGGATGCCTGTGTTGGGGCCGGGGTTGGGGCCGGGGTTGGCGCCGGTGTTGGGGCGAAGGCTGGCGAGCGCGGGGCCGATCCAGTCGAGTGTCGCGCGCAGACGGGGTGCCACGAGCGTGACATCGGCGTCGAGCGCCGGCGCGCCGGCGGTCCGCGCGAGATGGCCGGTGAGCGCCAGTTTCGCGTCGCCAGGCAGCAGGGCGGAGAATTCGCGGATCGCGGCGCCGGTGCCGGACAGGTCGATCGCCGCACGGAGACGCCGCAGCGTGCCGCCGGCGAGTTGGGCGGCCTCGGCCGAGAGGTCGATGCCCAGGGGCAATGCCGTGGCGCGGGCGCCGACCAGCGCGGGCAACCAGGCGTCGAGGTCGATGCGGCTGGCGGCGAGCGCCACGTCCAGACGTGGGGTGGGCGTGACGCGCAGGGCCAGGGCCGCGCGCGCCGGGGAGCCGCCGATCTCGACCGCGAGGTCGTCGGCCGCAGCCAGGCCGTCGGCCACGCTCACGCGGCCTTCGGCGCTGAAGGCGACCGCGGGGGCGGGCAGCAGGCGCGACAGATCCGGCCCGCGGGCCGCGACCCGGCCGCCGAAGGTGCCATCGGCGCCGAGCTGGCCCGAGAGGGTCGCACCGATGCCCTGGGCGGCGCCCTGGCCGTCGAGCGTCGCGTCGAGTGCCGCCGATCCGTCGCCGCCCGGTTGGGTGAGCCGCGCGGTGAAACGCCAAGCGCGGCCGTAGAGCTGGCCCACGCCGGCGGCGGCATAGCTGCCGCTGATCGCGCCCGTGGTGAGCGTCGCCTCGATGCCGTCGAAGGTGAGGTCGCCGATGGAAAGCCGTCCCTGCTCGATCCGGGCCGACACGGCGGCAAGCCAGGTGGGCGCCCGCACCCGGTAATCGGCGGCGGCGGGCAGCGGCCAGGGAACGCGCATGTCCATGCCGCGCAACACCAGTTCCCGCGCCTCGATCTGGCCTGCAAGCAATGCGCCGAGGCCGACGCGCAGCCGCAGCGCGTCGGCCCGGATGGGCGCGGTGCCGGCGACCGTGATGGCACGCGCGGTGATGATCGGCTCGGGCAGGAGGGTGAGCGCGATCGGTCCCTCGATATGCACCTCGCGGCCGAGTTGGGCGGTGCTGAGGCGTTCGATCTCGGGGCGGAAGCGGTTCCAGTCGAGCCGCTCCGGCACCAGCCAGGCGGCCAGGACACTCAGCAGAAAAACCGCCGCGATGGTCGCGAGGAGAAGGCGGGTGCGACGCATCTAGTCGGGCGGGGGGATGGCAGCGCCCCCGAATCCACCGCTCCCGAATCCTCCGCCTCCTGGGGTTTCAATGACGAAGCTGTCGCCCGGAAGCAGTTCGGCGCTGGCGGTGCCGGTGAGGATCTCGGTGGCGCCGTCAGCGCGGATGACGCGTTGCAGGCCGACGGCACCCGGCGCGCCGCCTTCGAGGCCGAACGGGGGTTGGTTGCGGCGGGAGGCGACGATAACGGCGGTCATGGGTTCGTGGAACAGGATGCGGCGAACCGCGCCGTCGCCGCCGCGATGGCGGCCGGCGCCGCCGGAGCCGCGCCGGATGCTGAACTCCTGGAGCATCACCGGATAGCGCAGTTCCAGCACCTCTGGGTCGGTCATCCGGGTGTTGGTCATGTGGGTCTGGACCGCGGAGGTGCCGTCGAACGAGGGTCCGGCGCCGGTGCCGCCGCAGATAGTCTCGTAATACTGGCGCGTCGCGTCGCCGAACAGGAAGTTGTTCATGGTCGCCTGGGAGCAGGCCAACGCGCCGAGGGCGCCGAACAGGGCGTTGCAGGTGGCCTGGCTGACCTCGGTGTTGCCCGCGACCACGGCGGCGCCGGATGCCGGGGACAGGAAGGTGCCCGGCGGCAGCACGATGCGGATCGGCTTTAGGCAGCCGTCGTTGAGGGGGATGTCCTCGCCGACCAGGCAGCGGAACACGTACAGCACGACGGCGCGGGTGACGGCCGGGGGCGCGTTGAAGTTGCCGGCGCACTGCGGCCCGGTGCCGGTGAAGTCCACCGTCGCGGTGCGGGCTTCGGGGTCCAGCGTGACCGCAACATGCAACGGTGCGCCGTCGTCCATGGTGTAGTCGAACACGCCGTCGCCGACCTGGGGCGCGATGCGGACGATCGCCCGGCGCACGCCCTCCTCTGCGTTGTCCATCACGTGGCGCATGTAGCCCTGCACGGTGTCCCAACCGTACTGGTGCACGACGCGGGCCAATTCCTGCACGCCGCGCTCATTGGCGGCGACCTGTGCCTTGATGTCGGCCACGTTCACGTCGGGACTGCGGGCCGGATAGCGCGCGCCGGACAGCAGGGCGCGAAACTCGGTCTCGCGGAATGTGCCGGCATCGACCAGCAGGAAATCGTCGATGACGACGCCTTCGTCCTCCAGCGTGCGGGAGTCGGGCGGCGTGCTGCCGGGGGTCGTGCCGCCGATGTC
>JANXTF010000027.1 GCA_025352565.1 Rhodospirillales bacterium
GACCGCGCCCACCTTCACGCCGCCGATCCGCACGTCGGAGCCGATCGCGAGCCCGTCGATCCGGTCGAACCGCGCGTTCAGCGTATAGCCAGCCGCGCTACCGCGCCCCGTGTTGACGACCGCGAACCCGAGGAAGCCGACCGCGACCAACAGGACGATCGCGCCTGCCGCCATCTCGGAAAAACCGCGCCGCACCATTCCTAGCTGCCCGGAGTCCAGGATTCGTAGTCGGACGAGGCCGCCGCCCGCTTGCCGCCCTCGTAGTCGTGGCCAGGAGGACGATAGCCAGCGGGCGTGCCCGTGAGATTAGGCAGATGCGGTTTCTCCCACAGCTTGCGGCCAAGCGACGGCAGTGGCGCATCGGTGGTGTAATGCAGCCAGGAATGCCACTCCGCCGGTACCTTGGAGGCCTCGGCCTCGCCGACATACGCGACCCAGCGACGCGACCGGCCGCCGGGGCGGGCGCGCTTTTCCTCGAAATAGCGATTGCCGTCGGCATCTTGACCGATTTCGCGGCCGTGCAGCCAAGTGAAGAGGCGGGTGCCGATGTTCATGGGCGGGAGATATACAGGTGCCGGCTGCCAATGGTCCATGGTCCCTCGGTGACATGTGCCGCACGACGGGTCGAACACCGTATCTTGTGGCAACACGTCGTTTGTGACGCAAAATGCGCTTCCCGAGTCGCGCAAGCCCGGATAGCATCCAGCCATGAAAAGCATCCGAAGCTGGCACGGCGTCCGCATGCGTCGCTGTCTTGCCGCCGCCCAGCCTGACGCTGCTGAGCGGCCGGTGTGTCTGCCGGCCTCCTGGGACCAGCGGGCTGCCGATGCCCTGGCCGAGATCGTGGCCGGCGAGGGCGCGGTTTCGCTGGCCCTCGCGGCCGAGGCCTGGATCGCGCCGCTGGCCTTCCGCGCCGCCCGCGAGGGGGTGGCGCCCGGCGTGGACGAGCGCCTGCATATCCTGCTGCGGGACCGGCGCGGCGCGCCATCGGCCGGGACGTGGCGCGGGGAGGCGGAGGACGTGCCCGGTTTCGTGCTCAATCTCGCGGCGTTCCACGACCCGGAACGCGGTTTCGCGGTGGCTGACTTCGCCGATGCGGTCGAGACGGCGGTATCCGCCGCCACCCTCGCATCCCCCAGGGCGACCCGCCTCGCGATCGGCATGGCCGACCTCGCCGGGCTGCTGGCCACGATGGGTCTGGACTACGCCAGCCCCGCCGCGCGCGAAATGGGCGCGGGTCTCGCGGCGTTGCTGCGTGCCGCGGCGGAAGCGGCATCCGCGGACCTCGCCGGCTTGTTCGCGGCCGGGTTGTTCGCGGTCGTGGCGACGCCCGGTCAGGCGCCGCCGATCCCGGCCGTGGACGCCATCCCTGGCCTCGCCGGCGCGATCCAGCAGGCGCGTGTTCGTGCCGCCCGTCCGCGCCGCCACGCCGAACTGGTCGAGATCGGCGCCGCTGGCGCCCCCGAGGCGCTGCTCGGCGTCGAGACGGGCGGCATCGCGCCGGTCTTTGGCCCGCTCGGCGATGACGGCACGCTGACCCGCACCGCGCGGGCCTGGCTCGCCGCACGCGGCATCTCGCCCGAGGCGGCGCTGGCCGCGACGCTTTCGGGCCGTTCGCCCTTCGCCGCCGCCGATGCCGGTTCCCATGCCGCGATGCACGCCGCGGTCGCGGCATTCGTTCCCCGCATCCCGCCGCTGCTGCGCGCGGCGCCCGCCGCCCTTGCCGTCGCCCCCGGCCGGCGAGACCTGCCCGGCCGTCGCGGCGGCTACACGCAGAAGGCCGCGGTAGGCGGGCACAAGCTGTATCTCCGCACCGGCGAATACGGCGATGGCGCCCTGGGCGAAATCTTCGTGGCGCTGCACAAGGAAGGTGCGGCGTTCCGGGGCCTGATGGACAATTTCTCCGTCGCCGTCAGCCTCGGCCTGCAACACGGCGTGCCTCTCGCGGCATTCGTCGAGGCCTTCACCTTCACCCGTTTCGGGCCCGCCGGCACGGTCGAGGGCGATCCGGCGGTGGCGCGCGCCACATCCATGCTCGACTACGTGTTCCGCCACCTCGCCGCGAACTATCTCGGCCAGACCGACATTCCGGAGGCGGAGGATGAGGATTTCGACACGGTGGGCGCTGGCGCCCGCGACCGCGCGCCGCTGCTGCCGCTCGATTTACCGGTGGACGCGCAAGCCGCGTCAGGCCCAAGACAGCGTCGCCGCGCATTGCGGGTCGTGGGCAAGTAGGAGAGTTCGATGGTGGGTCGGGTCGAGGCGAAACTGGCGAATATGGGCATCGCGCTGCCGAGTCCCACGGCGCCGATTGCCAATTACGTGCCGTTCGTGCGGGCCGGCGACCTTGTGGTGGTGTCCGGCCAGGTGCCGGTGGTCGATGGCCGTATCGCCTTCACCGGCAAGCTGGGCGCGGATGTCACGGTCGAGCGCGGCCAGGCGGCGGCGCGGCAATGTCTGGTGAACGTGCTGGTCCATCTGCGGGCGGCCTGCGGCGGCGACCTCGATCGCGTGTCCCAGGTGGTCCGCCTCGGCGGCTTCATCGCCTGCACGCCGGATTTCGCCGACCATGCCGTGGTGATGAACGGCGCGAGCGATCTCGCGGTCGAGGTGTTCGGCGATGCCGGGCGTCACGCGCGCTCCACCATCGGCGTGCCGTCGCTCCCGCGCGACGCGGCGGTCGAGGTCGAGGGCATGTTTCTGATTGCGGCTTCGTAGGACCGGGGCTTCCCTGTTCGCCGCCTCGGCTTACCTATGAGCCATGCCTGACGGATCGCCCGCGCTCACTCTCTCCCTGCACCGCCGGATCGCCGAGATCGACGCCGCCGAGTGGGACGGATGCGCCGGCACCGGCAATCCGTTCGTCAGCCACGCCTTCCTGGGCGCGGTGGAGGATAGCGGCTCGGCCACTTCCCGCACCGGCTGGCTGCCGCAGCACGCGGTGTTGCGCGATGCCGAGGGCCGCATGGTGGGGGCGGCGCCGATGTACGCGAAATCCCACAGCTACGGCGAATACGTGTTCGATCATGGCTGGGCGCACGCCTTCGAGCGGGCAGGGGGCCGCTACTACCCGAAGCTCCAGGTCGCGAGCCCGTTCAGCCCCGCTCCCGGGCCACGCCTGCTGACCCGGTCGCCGGACGCCTATCCCGCCATGGCCGCCGCCATCGCCCAGGCCTGTCGGGAACTGGAGCTGTCCTCGGCCCACGTCACGTTCTGCACCGAGACGGAATGGACGGCGTTGGGCGAGGCCGGGTGGCTGAAGCGGACCGGGCTGCAATTTCACTGGGAGAACGACGGTTACGCCTGCTTCGACGACTTCCTGGCCAGAATGTCGTCGCGAAAGCGCAAATCCATAAAACGCGAGCGGCGGGACGCGCAGTCTGCTGGGTTGGAATTCGTCACGCTGCGCGGCGGCGACATCCAGCGGAAGCACTGGCGCGCGTTCTACGAATTCTACACCTCGACCGTGGACCGCAAATGGGGGAGCGCCTACCTCACCGAGAGTTTTTTCCCGCTGCTGAGCGAACGCCTCGGCGATAGCGTGGTGCTGATGATGGCGTTGAACCGAGCCATTCCGGTTGCGGGCGCGCTCAATTTGCTCGGCGACGAGGCGCTGTATGGCCGCAACTGGGGCTGCCGGGGCGATTGGCCGTTCCTGCATTTCGAGCTCTGCTACTATCGCGCCATCGAGTTCGCGATCGCGCACGGCCTGCGGCGCGTGGAGGCGGGCGCGCAAGGCCAGCACAAGATTCAGCGCGGCTACCTGCCCCGTCCCACCTATTCCGCCCACTGGATCGAACACCCCGGCCTGCGTCGCGCCATTGCCGGCTTCCTCGAACAGGAACGGCTGGGCACGCTGGCGGAAATGGCCGCGCTTGCGGAATTGTCACCGTTCCGCGAGAACACCTGATGGCTTTTCTGACCGAACCCCAACCTGCCCGCGGCGTCGCCACGGAAATCCTTCCCGGCATCCGCCGCATCGTCGCGGTCAATCCCGGCGTGATGACCTATCACGGCACCAATACCTACTTGATCGACGATCCGGACGGCACTATCGTGCTCGATCCCGGCCCCGACGACGCGGCCCATGTCGCGTCAATCGTGGCACAGGCGGGCCGCGTGTCGCGAATCCTGCTCAGCCACACCCACCACGATCATTTTGGCGCGGTCGCGGCGCTGAAACACGCCACCGGCGCGCAGAGCTGGGGCTTCGCGCGCACCACGGACCCCGCGTTCACGCCCGACCACAGGCTCGACCACGAGGACAGCGTCGCCGGCTGGCAGGCTCTGCACACGCCTGGCCACGCGGCTGACCATTTGTGCTTTGCCCGCGCGGACGGCGTGGTGTTCACCGCGGACCATGTCATGTCGTGGTCCTCCAGCGTGGTCAGCCCGCCCAACGGCGACATGGTGGCCTATTTCTCCAGCCTGAACCTGCTGTTGGCGCGAGATGACCGCGTGTATCTGCCTGGGCACGGCCCGATGCTTGAGACTCCGCGCCCCTTCGTGCGGGACCTCCTGGCTCACCGCATGAAGCGCGAGGCCGCAATCCTGGCCGCGCTGGACAGCAGGCCTGCTTCCACCACCGGGCTGGTCGAGGCGCTTTATTCCAAGATCGACCCGACCTTGAAGCGCGCGGCCGAGCGGAATGTAATCGCGCATTTGCAAAAGCTCAGTCGCGAGGGCCGCGCCGTGGAGCGGGCGGAGGGCTGGCTGGCGGCGTGACAATTGTTTCGCGTTTTCATGATGTGTTGACGGTCATCTCATTCAATATGGGAGGTTGACCGGGGACATATCGGCTTTGAGACGACACCGGACGCATGCCGGCTAGCGGTAAGTTGTTCGGAGCGACGCATGGAGCTGGAGCTCACCAATCTCCTGAAGGAATGTGGACTGGGCGGTTTCCGCTATGTGCCTTTCCCGCCGCCGGTGTTTCGCGTGGCCGCCATGCCGGACCCGAAGCCGTGAAGGGCGAGCCGGAACGGTCTTCCAGCAGGCCGGCCGCCGCCGCCAGCGCCAACCCGCTGGCCGCTCCCCGCAATCTGCCCCAGGGTTGCAGTGGCCGGACCGCCGGGTGTGGCGACTGCGCCATCACCCCGACGCTGAAACGGGACGGCGGCGTGGCCTACGACAAGGCGTCCACTGGAATGAGACGCCGGCAAGCGTGCGGCCGCGGAACGAGTTCCGATCGCGGCCGCTTGATAAGGCTGTGAGGTGGGAAAGCTTGACTGATCGCTCCCAAAGGCCAAATGCTGCGATGCAACATAAGCCTCGGAGATTTTGCCATGGCGACCACCTCGAACTTCTCCACTTCGGCGCCTGTCCGCCCGAAATCCTGGCTGCGCGACCTGTACGACCGTGCCGCGGCCGCCCGTGCGGACCGCGCGGCACGCTCGGCCGTGATGCACGACCTGTTCGAGGCCGATCCACGCGACCTGCGCGACCTCGGCATCAGCACCTGCGATTTCGACTCGATCGCGGACGGCAGCTTCCGGCGCTAGGCATGGTCTGCTTCCAGCCCGGCTTCGACGCCGTGGCGCGCCCGAGTAGACAGCCTGGGCGCGCGACCCCATACCGCCGCCTTGTTGCTAAGCCGGCATAGTCCGTCGGCATGTGTGTTCGTGGTTATCAGTAGAGAATGTAACTGCCCAGGCAGGTCACTTGAAAGACATTGACCGGCTACGGGCCGATATGAGTCAAGGTGTCGATGACACCGCCTGCGGACACTCCCAGACCGGACAGCGACGCTGCGATCTCGGCGCGCTACGAAGCGATCATCGCCGAATTGCGCGCCC
>JANXTF010000114.1 GCA_025352565.1 Rhodospirillales bacterium
GTCGAGCGCGGCCAGGTTCTGGCCAAGCCCGGCTCGATCATGCCGCACAAGAAGTTCAGCGCCGAGAGCTACATCCTGACCAAGGAAGAGGGTGGCCGTCACACGCCGTTCTTCACCAACTACCGCCCGCAGTTTTACTTCCGCACCACGGACGTGACCGGTGTGGTCGAGCTGCCGGAAGGCCCCGAGATGGTGATGCCGGGCGACAACGTGTCGATGGAAGTCGAGCTGATCCAGCCGATCGCCATGGACGAAGGCCTCCGCTTCGCCATTCGCGAAGGCGGCCGCACCGTCGGTGCTGGCGTCGTCGCGAAGATCGCGGCGTAATCGGCAGACAGGGATCGGCGCATAGCCGGAAAGACTGAGATATGGACAACCAGAATATCCGCATCCGCCTCAAGGCGTACGACCACCGCGTGCTGGACAACAGCACGAAGGAGATCGTGAACACGGCCAAGCGCACAGGCGCGCGGGTGCGTGGGCCGATCCCGCTGCCGACGCATATCGAGCGTTTCACGGTGAACCGCTCGCCGCATGTCGACAAGAAGAGCCGCGAGCAGTTCGAGATCCGGACCCATCGCCGCTTGCTGGATATCGTCGATCCGACACCTCAGACGGTCGACGCCCTGATGAAGCTTGATCTCGCCTCCGGCGTGGACGTCGAGATCAAGCTGTAAGTCTGCAACCATTTGGCCCACGAGCCGTGGCTATCGGCTCCTCTGGGGAAAGAACACAATGCGTACGGGATTGATTGCAAAGAAGCTGGGGATGACCCGGATATTCAAGGACGACGGGACACATGTTCCCGTAACGGTCCTTCATCTGGACCAGGTGCAGGTGGTTTCCACCCGCACGCAGGAGCGTGACGGCTACACGGCACTTCAGCTCGGCTGGGGTACGGCAAAGGTCAAGAACGTCAGCAAGCCGAACAAGGGCCATTTTGCTGCCGCCAAGATCGAGCCGAAAGCGAAGCTGGTGGAGTTCCGCGTCGCCGACGATGCCGTGCTCGAAGTCGGCGCCACGCTGTCGGCGGCCCATTTCGTGGTCGGCCAGAAGATCGACGTGTGCGGCACCTCGAAGGGCAAGGGCTTTGCCGGAGCCATGAAGCGCTGGAACTTCCGCGGCCTCGAGGCCTCGCACGGCGTGTCCGTCAGCCATCGGTCGCACGGTTCGACCGGCAACCGCCAGGACCCTGGCAAGACATTCAAGAACAAGAAGATGGCGGGCCATCTCGGCGACGAGCGCATTACGACCCTCAATCTCGAGATCGCGGGCGTGGACGTGGAGAAGGGCCTGCTGATGGTCAAGGGCGCGGTGCCCGGCGGCAAGAACGGCTGGGTGCTGGTGCGCGACGCGATCAAACGCGCGCGTCACGCCGACGCCCCCTATCCGGCGGCTCTGCTCGGCGCGAACGCTTCGGTCGCCGAAGCGCCCGTCGAACAGACGAATGGCTGAGGGCACGGACATGCAAATCGATATTAAGACCCTCGACAACGGCAGCGCCGGCACCGCCGAATTGCCCGACGAGATTTTCGCCACCAAGCCGCGCGCTGACATCATGGCGCGAGTGGTTCACTGGCAGCAGGCCAAGCGCCGCGCTGGAACGCACCGCACGAAGGGCATGGGCGAGGTTTCCGGCACCACGCGTAAGCCGTACAAGCAGAAGGGCACCGGCAACGCTCGCCAGGGCAGCCTGCGCGCGCCGCAGTTCCGCACCGGCGGCGTGGTGCATGGCCCGGTCGTTCGCGATCATGGCTATGATCTGCCCAAGAAGGTGCGTCGCCTCGGGCTCATTTCCGCCCTGTCGCAGAAGCACGCCGACGGGAAGTTGGTGGTGATCGACACGGTCGCTGGCGGCGCTGGCAAGACCCGTGCGCTGCACGCGCAGATCAAGGCGCTGGGCTGGAAATCGGCGCTGATCGTGGACGGCGCGGTGGACGAGATGTTCCTGCGTGCCAGCCGCAACATCATCGGCGTCGATGTGCTGCCGACGATGGGTGCTAACGTTTATGACATCCTCCGTCACGACGTGCTGGTGCTCACCACCGCGGGCGTTGCGGGCCTGAAGGAGCGCCTGGCATGAGCGGCACCAAAACGATGAAGCCGGCCGGCGGCGTCGCCAAGAAGCGCAAGCCGCAGCTTTCGCGCGAGGCGATGTACACGCTCATTCGCAGCCCGGTCATCACCGAGAAGGCGACGTTGCTGAGCGAAAAGAACACCATGGTTTTCCGCGTGGCGATGGAAGCGACCAAGCCCGAAATAAAAACAGCGATCGAAGGTCTGTTCGGCGTGAAGGTGATGGGCGTCAACACGCTGGTCACCAAGGGCAAGACCAAGCGGTTCAAGGGCCGCCCCGGTGTCCGCAGCGACGTGAAGAAGGCCTATGTGACGCTTGCCGAGGGTCAGTCGATCGACCTCAGCGCGCGACTCGCCTAGGGCCAGGAATAGAACGATGGCACTCAAGCAATTCAAGCCGGTCACGCCAAGCCTTCGCGGCACGGTGCTGATAAACCGCTCCGAGCTCTGGAAGGGCAAGCCCGTTAAGGGTTTGACCGTCGGCAAGCACTCGACGGGCGGACGCAACAATCACGGTCGCACGACCAGCTTCTTTCGTGGCGGCGGACACAAGCAGTCCTACCGACTGGTGGACTTCAAGCGCCGCAAGCGCGACATGCCGGGCACGGTCGAGCGGATCGAGTACGATCCCAACCGCACGGCGTTCATCGCGCTCATCAAGTATCAGGACGGCGAGCTGTCCTACATCCTGGCACCGCAGCGCTTGCGTGCCGGGGACGTGGTGGTCGCGGCGCTGAAGGCCGACATCAAGCCGGGCAACGCGATGACGCTGTCCACCATTCCGGTGGGCACCATCATCCACAACATCGAGATGAAGGCCGGCGCCGGCGGCAAGATCGCGCGCGCTGCTGGGCAGTATGCCCAGCTCGTCGGCAAGGATGCGGGCTACGCGCAAATCAAACTGATGTCGGGCGAGCTTCGTCTGGTGCGCGGCGAGTGCATGGCCACGATCGGTGCCGTATCAAACCCGGACAACTCCAACCAGAGCCTCGGCAAGGCTGGCCGCAGCCGCTGGATGGGCCGTCGTCCGCATAACCGCGGCGTGACCATGAACCCGATTGACCATCCGCATGGCGGCGGCGAGGGCCGCACCTCGGGCGGCGGGCATCCGCGCACGCCGTGGGGCAAGCCGACCAAGGGCTACAAGACACGCGTCAACAAGCGGACGGATCGCCTGATCATCCGCAACCGCAGCAAGGGCAAGGGCTGATCCATGGCACGTTCCGTTTGGAAGGGCCCGTTCGTGGATGGGTACCTGCTCAACAAGGCCGAGACGTCGAAGGCGTCGGGCCGCAACGAGATCATCAAGATTTGGTCGCGTCGCTCGACCATTCTACCGCAGTTCGTGGGTCTCACGTTCGGCGTGTACAATGGCCATAAATTCCTGCCGGTGCAGGTCAGCGAGAACATGGTGGGTCACAAATTCGGCGAGTTCTCGCCGACGCGGACTTTCACCGGTCACTCGTCGGACAAGAAGGCGAAGCGAGGCTAAGATGAGCAAGCCGAAAACCCCGCGGATTCTGTCCGAGACCGAGGCGCAGTGCGTTCTGCGCAACGTCCGCACCTCGCCGCGCAAGCTGAACCTGGTTGCCGGTCTGATCCGCAACCTGCCGGCGGCGGCCGCCGTCGCCACGCTGACGTTCAGCAAGCGCCGCATCGCGCATGACGTTCGCAAGGCGCTGGAAAGCGCCATCGCGAACGCCGAAAACAATCACCAACTGGACGTCGATCGTCTGGTCGTCACGCGTGCCGAAGTCGGCAAGTCGATCGTGATGCGTCGCTTTCAGGCGCGCGGACGCGGCAAGGCCGCGCGCGTCGAGAAGTGGTTCAGCCATCTGAAGATCGTCGTTGCCGAGCGGGCGCAGGAACCGGCTGAGCCGGTCAAGGGAGCCGCATAGGATGGGTCACAAGGTCAATCCGATCGGGCTTCGGCTCGGCATCAACCGCACCTGGGACAGCCGCTGGTTCGCCGGTGGGGATTATGCGGTGCTGTTGCACGCCGACATTAAGCTGCGCGCGCATCTTCGCGCGAAGCTGTCCGGCGCGGGCGTGTCGCGCGTGGTCATCGAGCGTCCGGCGAAGAAGCCGCGCGTGACCATCTATGCCGCCCGCCCTGGCGTGGTGATTGGCAAGAAGGGTCAGGACATCGAGAACCTGCGCAAGGATCTCGCGAAGATGGCGAAGGGCGAAGTGACCCTGAATATCGTCGAAATCCGCAAGCCCGAGATCGACGCGACGCTGGTGGCGGAGAACATCGCACAGCAGCTTGAGCGTCGGGTTGCTTTCCGTCGCGCCATGAAGCGCGCCGTGCAATCGGCCATGCGTCTTGGCGCCCAAGGCATCCGTATCAATTGCGGTGGCCGTCTCGGGGGTGCCGAAATCGCGCGGACCGAGTGGTATCGCGAGGGCCGGGTGCCGCTGCACACGTTGCGCGCCGACATCGATTATGGCGTTGCCACGGCCAAGACGACGTACGGCACGTGCGGCGTGAAGGTCTGGATCTTCAAAGGCGAGATCCTGGTCAATGATCCCACGGCACAGGACCGCCGCGCCGCCGAACAAGCGCCGCAGCGTTAAGGATACAGGACATGCTTTCTCCAAAGCGGACGAAATTCCGCAAGGCGCATAAGGGCCGTATTCACGGGTTGGCCAAGGGCGGCACGACGCTGAATTTCGGCACGTATGGTCTCAAGGCTCTGGCTCCCGAGCGCATAACCGCGCGTCAGATCGAGGCGGCCCGCCGCGCGATCACGCGTGCGATGAAGCGCGCCGGCCGCGTGTGGATCCGGATTTTCCCGGATGTGCCCGTTTCGTTGAAGCCTGCCGAGGTTCGCATGGGCTCGGGCAAGGGCGCGCCTGAATTCTGGGTGGCGCGAGTGAAGCCCGGCCGCATCATGTTCGAGATCGATGGCGTGGCGCCCGAGTTGGCGCGCGAGGCCCTGACGCTTGGCGCAGCGAAACTGCCGATCAAGACCAAGTTCATCACCCGCATCGGGGATGCCTGACATGGCGAAGACCACGAAGCCCGCCGACGTGCGGGCCAAGACGACGGATCAGCTGGTGACATCGCTGCTGGACCTCCGCAAGGAGCAGTTCAACCTGCGGTTTCAACGTGCGACCGGACAGACCGAAGGCGTTGGCCGGGTGCGTGAAGTGCGCCGCGACATCGCGCGGGTGAAGACGATCATGGGCGAGCACAAGCGCTCCGCCCAGAAAAGCTGAGAGGAACAGGGCGATGCCGAAGCGCGTCCTTACGGGCCGAGTGACCAGCGACAAGATGGACAAGACCGTCACGGTCTCCGTCGACCGGCGCATTATGCACCCGCTGTACAAGAAGTTCATTAGGCGTTCCAAAAAATACGCCGCGCATGACGAGGCCAATACGTGCCAGATCGGCGACAGCGTCCGCATCGAGGAATGCCGCCCAATCAGCAAGCGCAAGACGTGGCTTGTGGTCGAGCGCAATGGCCAGCCGCTCGCGGCGGCCGAGTCTGCCGCCGCCCCGGCGCAGGCGTAGGAGCAGTTAGATGATCTCGGTCGAAAGCAATCTCGAGGTTGCCGACAACTCCGGTGCCCGTCGGGTGCAGTGCATCAAGGTGCTCGGCGGCTCGAAGCGCAAGACGGCCTCGGTCGGCGACGTCATCGTCGTTTCGATCAAGGACGCCATTCCGCGCGGCAAGGTTAAAAAGGGCGACGTTCACCAGGCTGTGATCGTGCGTACCTCGTTCCCGGTGCGGCGCGCCGATGGCAGCGCCATCCGGTTCGACCGTAACGCGGCCGTGCTGATCAACAAGCAGATGGAGCCGATCGGGACGCGCATCTTCGGGCCCGTGGTGCGTGAACTGCGCGCCAAGAAGTTTATGAAGATCATCTCGCTCGCGCCGGAGGTGCTGTGATGGCCGCGCGCATCAAGAAGGGCGACACCGTCATCGTGCTCAGCGGGGCCGATCGCGGGCGTCGCGGAGAGATCCTGCAGATGTTCCCGAAAGATGACCGTGCGGTTGTTCAGGGCGTGAATATCGCCAAGAAGCATACCAAGGCGTCGGGCATGGGTTCGCCCGGCGGCATCGTGGAGAAGGAGGCGACCATTCACGTCTCCAATCTCAAGCTGGTCGACCCCAAGAGCGACAAACCGACGCGTGTCGGTTTTCGCATCCTGGAAGATGGCCGCAAGGTGCGCGTGGCGAAAGTCACCGGCGCCGTGATCGAGAGTTGAGAACATGAGCGAGACCCAAGCCGCAGCGGCAGCCAAGGGCGAGAACATCGCCGGCGAGATGCCGCGTATGCTGAAGCGCTACCACGACGAAATCCGTTCGGCGATGCAGACGGAGTTTAATTACAAGAACCCGATGCAGGTGCCGAAGCTCGAGAAGATCGTCATCAACATGGGCGTGGGCGAAGCCGCCGCCGACCAGAAGAAGCTTGATGCGGCAGTCGGTGAGCTGATGTTGATCGCGGGCCAGAAGCCGGTGAAGACGGTGGCCAAAAAGGCTATCGCCGGCTTCAAGATCCGCGAGGGTCTGCCGATCGGCTGCAAGGTGACGCTCCGCAAGAGCCGGATGTATGAGTTCCTCGATCGCCTCGTGACGATCGCCCTACCACGGGTACGTGACTTCCGCGGCATTCCGGGCGGCAAGGGCTTCGATGGCCGGGGCAATTTCGCCATGGGCCTGAAGGAGCAGATCATCTTCCCAGAGATCGACTACGACAAGGTGACCGACATCCGCGGCATGGACATCGTGTTCGTGACCACGGCCAAGACCGACGCGGAAGCGAAGGCTCTGCTGAAGAAATTCGACGTCCCGTTCGCGCCCTGATCTCTTGTTTGCGTGCCGAACGGACTTTAACGCATTTTGGAAAACCGCCGGCATCGCCGGCAGGTTCCGGAGGGTAAGACAGAATGGCTAAGACCTCGCAGGTCAATCGTAACCACAAGCGCGAGCGCATGAGCAAGCGCGACAAGGGCAAGCGGGCGACCTTGAAAGCGATCGTGATGGATCGCACGTTGCCGGTGGAGGATCGTTTCGACGCGACCATGAAGCTGGCGGCGCTGCCGCGCAATGGCGCGATCGGCCGCGTCCGGTTGCGGTGCGAACTGAGCGGGCGTGCCCGTGCGAACTATCGCAAGTTCAAGCTGAGCCGCATCGCACTTCGTGACCTTGCCAGCGCGGGACAGATCCCGGGCATGGTCAAGGCGAGCTGGTAGAGGCCCAGAACCATGTCAATGTCAGATCCGTTGGGTGATATGCTCACCCGCATCCGCAACGCGCAGATGAGCCGTCATGCCGCGTGCGTGGCGCCGTCGTCCAAGTTGCGGGAGAACGTGCTCGACGTGCTCAAGCGCGAGGGCTTCATCCGAGGCTTCAGCACCGAGGAAGTCCGGCCGGGCATCGCCCAGCTTCGCATCGAGCTGAAATACAACGAGGGCGAGCCGGTGATCAAAGAGATCAGCCGGGTGTCCAAGCCGGGCCGCCGGGTTTATTCCAAGATTAAAGAGTTGCCCCGCGTCTATGCCGGCCTTGGCATCTCCATTCTGTCCACGCCGCGCGGCGTGCTGAGCGATGCGGAGGCCCGCGCTGCGAATGTCGGCGGCGAAGTCCTCTGCCGCGTATTCTGAGGAGGCGCGGATGTCTCGCGTAGGAAAATACCCGGTCGAAATACCGGCGGGCGTGGAACTGGCGATTGCCGGCAAGACGCTGACGGCGAAAGGCAAGCTCGGCGTGTTGTCGCTGCTGCTGACCGATCTGGTGGATGCGAGCGTCGAGGGCGGCAAGTTCTCGGTCGCGCCACGCGGCAACGGCGGCTCGGCGCGGATGATGTGGGGCACCACGCGGGCGCTGGTCGCCAACATGGTGAAGGGCGTCTCCGTCGGTTACACGCGCAACATGGAAATCACCGGCACGGGCTTCCGTGCCGCCGTGAACGGCCGCAACCTGGTGATCAACCTCGGCTTCTCGCATGACGTGGTGTATCCGATCCCCGAGGGGATCAAGATCACCTGCGAACGCCCGACCGCGATCAAGGTCGAGGGCGTGGACAAGCGCCAGGTCGGCCAGGTCGCCGCGGAAATTCGCGGATGGCGTCCGCCGGAGCCCTATAAGGGCAAGGGCGTGAGGTACGACAACGAGGTCGTCCGTCGCAAGGAAGGCAAGAAGAAGTAATGAGTGTTACCCAAAATTTGCAGCAGCGTCGGCGCGATCGCCTCCGCTTCCAGCTGCGTCGCAAGAGCGTGGGTCGTCCGCGTCTTTCGGTTTTCCGTTCCGGCAAGCACATCTATGCCCAGGTGATCGACGATGCCGAGGGCCGCACACTCGCGTCGGCCTCCAGCCTCGACGGCGCGCTGCGCGAGGGCCTCAAGACGGGTGCCGATCGCGATGCGGCGACGGCCGTTGGCAAGTTGGTTGCCGAGCGCGCGGTCGCTGCCGGCGTCACCAAGGTGGTGTTCGATCGCGGATCGTATCTGTATCACGGCCGCGTCAAGGCGCTGGCCGATGCCGCCCGCGAAGGCGGGCTGGCGTTTTGAGGATTTAGGGCAATGGCACGTGAGGGACGGGACGGTCGCGGCGGTGGCCGGGATCGCAACCAGGAACGGACGCATGACGGCGACGAGCTGATCGACAAGCTGGTCACCATCAACCGCGTCGCCAAGGTGGTGAAGGGCGGACGTCGCTTCGCCTTCGCCGCACTCGTGGTGGTCGGGGACCAGAAGGGCCGCGTCGGGTATGGCGCCGGCAAGGCGCGCGAGGTGCCGGAGGCCATTCGCAAGGCGACCGAGCGGGCCAAGCGTACCATGATCCGCGTTCCGATGAAGGAAGGCCGCACGCTGCACCACGATGTGCAGGGGCATTACGGCGCCGGTTCGGTGATTCTGCGCTCGGCGACCGCAGGCACGGGCATCATCGCGGGCGGCCCGATGCGTGCGGTGTTCGAGACGCTGGGGATTGGCGACGTCGTGGCCAAAAGCCTCGGCAGCCGGAACCCGCACAACATGGTAAAGGCCACGTTCGAGGCGTTGCAGCGTTGCGCCAGTCCCCGATCTGTCGCGACACGTCGCGGCAAGAAGGTCTCTGACCTGATCGGCAAGCGCGACACGCCGGCCGGCGTGGTGGAGGCGATTGATGCCTGAAACGAAAAAGACCGTGACCGTGACGCAGATCGCGTCAGGCAACGGGCACAAGCCGGGTCAGCAGGCGACGCTGATCGGGCTGGGGTTGAACAAGATCGGGCGCACCCGCGTGCTGACGGATAACCCGTCGCGTCGTGGGATGATCCGCAAGGTGGCGCACCTGATCCGCGTGGAAGAGCAGGCCTGAGATGAAGCTGAATGAACTGCGCGACAACGAAGGCTCGCGCCACAAGTTCAAGCGCCTTGGCCGCGGCATCGGCTCGGGCAAGGGTAAGACCTCCGGCAAGGGCGTGAAGGGCCAGAAGGCGCGCGAAGGCGTGTCGCTGAACGGCTTCGAGGGTGGGCAGCTGCCGATCTATCGACGGCTGCCGAAGCGGGGCTTCACCAACATCTTCCGCAAGGAATATGCGCCGGTGAATTTGAGTGCCATCGCCAAGGCGATCGAGGCCGGCCGCATCGACGCGGCGACGCCGATCACGGAGGAAACTTTGCGCTCTGCCGGGCTGATCCGTGGCGGCAAGGTCGTCGGCGTGCGGCTGCTCGGCATGGGCAAGATCGGCCGCGCGGTGACGATCACCGTGTCCGGTGCGTCGGCCACGGCGATCACCGCGATCGAGGCCGCTGGCGGCACGATAACGACGACGGTTCCGGCGAAGGCCGGAGCGGCTCCCGCGGCCTGAGGCTTGGCTCCCACGCTGCGCCTTCGAACCTCGTCATTGCGAGGAGCGTAGCGACGTGGCAGTCCAGGCGCACGGCACCGTCCGTGCCGCACGCCTGGATTGCTACGCCGCCAAACGGCGGCTCGCAATGACGGAACCTTGAACGGGACACGCAGCATGGCGTCGGCGGCCGAACAGCTTGCATCCAGCATGAGCCTTGGCGCTTTCTCTAAGGCGACCGAGCTCAAGCGCCGCATCTGGTTCACACTGGGTGCGCTGCTGGTTTATCGGGTAGGCACCTACATCCCGCTTCCTGGCGTGGATGCGTCCGTGATGGGCGAGTTGCTGCAGCAGCATGGCGGTGGCATCCTGGGGATGTTCGACATGTTCAGCGGGGGCGCGCTCGGCCGCATGACGGTGTTCGCGCTGAACATCATGCCCTACATCAGCGCCAGCATCATCGTGCAGCTGATGTCGGCCGCGATCCCGACGCTGGAGACCCTCAAGAAGGAGGGCGAGAGCGGGCGCAAGAAGCTGAACCAGTACACGCGCTACCTCACCGTGCTGATCGCGCTCTTCCAATCCTACGGGATCGCGGTCGGGCTCGAGAGCATGCGGGGTAGCTTCGGGGCGGCTGTGATCGACCCCGGGATGTTCTTCCGCATCTCCTGCGTGGTCACGCTGGTCGGCGGCACGATGTTCTTGATGTGGCTCGGCGAGCAGATCACTGCGCGCGGCATCGGCAACGGGACCAGCCTCATCATCTTCGCCGGTATCGTCGCCAATCTGCCGCATGCTCTGGCCACCTTGCTAGAACTGGGTCGGACGGGCGCGCTCAGTCCGGTCTTCATCCTGGCCTTTCTGGTAATCGCGGTGGCGGTGGTGGCGTTCATCGTGTTCATGGAACGGGCGCAGCGACGGATCGTGGTGCAGTATCCGAAGCGCCAGGTCGGCCAGCGGATGTTTGGTGGCGACTCCACCCACATGCCGCTCAAAATCAACACGTCCGGCGTAATCCCGCCGATTTTCGCCAGCTCGATCCTGTTGATCCCGGCGACGATTGCGGGCTTCTCCGGGCAGGGCAACGATGGCGGCGGTTGGCTTGCCACGATTGGCAATGCTCTCGCGCATGGGCAGCCAGCCTATATGTTCGCTTACGCTGGGATGATTATTTTCTTCAGCTACTTCTACACGGCCGTCGTGTTCAACCCGCAGGAGACGGCGGACAACCTGAAGAAATATGGCGGTTTCGTACCCGGCATCCGGCCCGGCACCAACACGGCCGAGTATTTCGATACCGTGCTGACCCGGCTGACCACCATCGGGGCACTGTATCTGTGCGTGGTCTGCCTGCTGCCCGAAATCCTGATAAGCCGCTATGGCGTGCCATTCTATTTTGGCGGGACCAGTCTGATGATTATCGTCTCGGTCACTATGGACACGGTGACGCAGATTCAGTCACATCTCCTGGCACACCAGTATGAAGGCCTGATCAAAAAGGCCCGTGTGAAAGGGAGGGGACGTTGAATCTGATCCTGCTGGGGCCGCCGGGGGCCGGCAAAGGTACCCAAGCCAAGCATCTTCAGGATCGCTACGGGATCGCGCAGATTTCCACCGGCGACATGCTCCGGGCCGAGGTCGCGGCAGGCAGCGAGGTGGGACAGCAGGCACGGACGATCATGGAAGCCGGACATCTCGTCTCAGACGATATCATCATCCGTATGTTGTCGGCACGGATCGACCAGCCGGACTGCGCGAAAGGTTTCATCCTCGACGGCTTTCCGCGGACCGTGCCGCAGGCGCAGGCGCTCGATCGGATGCTTACCGGCAAGCGGCTGCGGCTCGATGCGGTGATCGAGCTCGAGGTGGATGACGCGGTGCTGGTCGATCGCATTTCGGGGCGTTTTACCTGCGCCAAATGCGGCACGGGCTATCACGACCATTTCAAGCCGCTACACTTGGCGGGAACATGCGATGTGTGCGGTGCCCACGAGTTCGTGCGCCGCCCGGACGATAAACGCGAGACGGTGAGTGCGCGGCTGACGGCGTATCACACACAGACGGCGCCGATCCTGCCGCACTACAAGGCTCTCGGCCTCCTGCGTGCGGTGGACGGCATGGCTGAGATCGACAAGGTGGCCGGCCAGATCGTCGGCGTTCTGGACGAGATGAGGACTGCTCCCGCCGCATAGGGGCAACACGATCGCGAGAAAGTGAACTGAACGCGTTGACTCTGGTCGATGCGTGGCTATATTCCGCGCCTCCGTCGGCTCCCGTAAGGGATGCCGTCGAAAGCATGTTCCCAAAGCTCCGGCGTGCCCCCGACCATAGTTAGGTGGGGATGACGGACGATCATCATCCGGTGGCACTCTGCCTCCGGCCGACCAGGAGTGACAAGGCGTGGCGCGTATTGCCGGCGTGAATATCCCTACGAACAAGCGGGTCACCATCAGCCTGCGCTATATTTTCGGCATCGGCCCCGCGAAGGCCCAGGCCATCTGCACGAAGCTGGGCATCGCCGACGACCGTCGCGTGAACCAGCTTTCTGATGACGAGGTGCTGCGCATCCGTGAGATGGTGGACCGCGAATATCGCGTCGAGGGCGACTTGCGTCGTGAGGTCGCGATGAACATCAAGCGTCTCATGGACCTTGGCTGCTATCGGGGCCTGCGTCATCGGCGCGGCCTCCCGGTTCGCGGCCAGCGCACGCACACGAACGCCCGCACCCGGAAGGGCAAGGCCGTGGCGATCGCCGGCAAGAAGAAAGTGACGAAGTAGGCCGAGAGCCGCCGCCCATTCGGGTGGCGGCATCGGTGCTTGATGTGGCGGTGCCGGGATCTCCCGGCGGCCGCTCCCGAACTGGACAGGACAGACCGACATGGCGAAAGCCGCCACCGCGACGCGCACCCGCAAGAAGGAGCGCAAGAACATCACCTCCGGTGTGGCCCATGTGGCCGCCACGTTCAATAACACGATGATCACCATCAGCGACGCGCAGGGCAACACCATCGCCTGGTCGTCGTCGGGCAGCCAGGGCTTCAAGGGCAGCCGCAAGTCGACTCCGTACGCCGCCCAGGTTGCGGCCGAGGACGCCGGCAAGAAGGCGCGCGAGCACGGCATGGAGACGCTGGAGATCGAAGTCAGCGGTCCCGGGTCGGGCCGCGAGAGCGCGCTGCGCGCGCTGCAGACGGTGGGCTTCTCGATCACTGCGATCCGCGACATGACGCCGATTCCCCACAATGGCTGTCGTCCGCGCAAGCGTCGCCGCGTCTGATCGCATCCGGGTCGGCTGATCGGCGCCGGTTGAGCGCGGCTGTTTCATACTCGTTTTAGGTTGGGTGCTGAATTGCACAAGAATTGGAAGTTGCTGATCAAGCCGGAGAAGCTCGAGGTCGAGCCCGGCTCCGATCCGTCCCGCACGGCCACCATCGTGGCCGAGCCGCTGGAGCGTGGCTTTGGCATGACGCTCGGCAATGCGATCCGTCGCATCCTGCTGTCGTCTCTGCAGGGCGCTGCCGTGAAGGCGGTGCAGATCGACGGCGTGCTGCACGAGTTCAGCAGCATCGCGGGCGTTCGCGAAGACGTGACCGACATCGTGCTGAACATCAAGCAACTTGCGCTGCGGATGCACGGCGAGGGCCCGAAGCGCATGGTGCTGTCGGCTACCGGCCCCGGCGAAGTGCGCGCGGGCCAGATCCAGGCCGGCCACGACATCGAGGTGATGAACCCCGAACTCGTGCTCTGTACGCTGGACGAGGGCGTGAAGCTCGGCATGGAGTTCACGGTCGATCTCGGCAAAGGCTACGTCGCCGCTGCCGCGAACCGGCCGGAAGACGCGCCGATCGGTCTGATCCCGATCGATGCGATCTACTCGCCGGTGCGCCGCGTGTCCTACAAGGTCGAGCCGACCCGCGTGGGCCAGGTGACCGATTACGACAAGCTGTTGCTGACGGTTGAGACCAATGGCGCGGTGACGCCTGAGGATGCGGTGGCCCTGGCCGCGCGCATTCTGCAGGACCAGCTGCAGTTGTTCATTAACTTCGACGAGCCGCAGCAGATGCGCTTCGAGGAGCCGCAGGACGACCTGCCGTTCAACCGCAACCTGCTTCGCAAGGTTGACGAATTGGAGCTGTCGGTGCGCAGCGCCAACTGCCTCAAGAACGACAACATCGTCTATATCGGCGATCTGGTGCAGAAATCCGAGCAGGAGATGCTGCGCACGCCGAATTTCGGGCGCAAGTCGCTGAACGAGATCAAGGAGGTCCTGTCCAACATGGGCCTGTCGCTCGGCATGACCGTGTCCGGTTGGCCGCCTGAAAACGTCGAGGACCTCGCGAAGCGGCTGGAAGAGCCGTTCTGAGCCGGGCAGGAGTTTAGACCATGCGTCACGGAATGGCTGGGCGGAAGCTCGGCGTCACCACAAGCCATCGGCTCGCCATGTTTCGCAACATGGCGCACGCGCTGATCAAGCACGAGCAGATCACCACCACGCTGCCCAAGGCGAAGGAGCTTCGGCCGGTCGCCGAACGCCTCATCACGCTGGGCAAGCGTGGCGGCCTGCATGCCAAGCGCCAGGCCTACGCGCAGTTGCGGGACGATGTGATCGTGTCCAAGCTGTTCGGTGCGATCGCCGAGCGCTACAAGACGCGTTCCGGCGGCTACACGCGCGTGCTGCGCGCCGGCATCCGCCATGGCGATGCGGCCGATATGGCGGTGATCGAACTGGTGGATCGCGATCCGTCGGCGAAGGGCCTGGATAGCGGGCCGCGCGCGGAAGAAAATCCGGACAGCGAGAGCGAATAAACCTCGCCTCAAATGATCGGGTCGCCGTTTCCTTCGGGGGGCGGCGATTTCGTTTCCGTGGGTTCGATATCGGCATGGAATTCGGACATCGGCTCGCTGGCCCCGATCTCAGGCATATCCAGCGTATCTGTCGCGTAGCGGACCCTGGCGACCCGCTCTGCCTCGTCGCGGGAGAAAACAGTGGCCATCCTGCTTCTTGCGCACGCATCACGTAACGCATGAGGGAAGGCTTGAACTGATACTTGTGCAATTTTGCGATGCGATCCGTGCGTGGTTTGTCGGGGCTCAGCACCTCGAAGACGACGACAGGCCCGGCCGCAACCGTCGAACTCGTGCTTTGTATCCCGGGCATCCTCCCAGGCCACGAACTGGCGAACGATCGTTTGCCTGACGTCCGCGCTCATTCCAACAGCTTGGCAGGACGGCGCGGACGAGGCTGGTAATTCCCGCCTGGCGTTATGACATTCAGCCCATGACCCGCTCGGTAAAAACCCAAGATCTGTTCGCCGTCGAGCTCATCGCACCGCTCGCCGACCGGCTGCGGCCGCGCGCGTTGGGCGAGGTGGTGGGGCAGGAGCACCTGCTGGGCAAGGCGGGCACGCTCACGCGGATGCTCGCGCGTGGGTCGCTGGCGTCGCTGATCCTGTGGGGGCCGCCGGGCGTCGGCAAGACCACCATCGCGCGGCTGTTGGCCGAGGCGGCGGGGCTGCATTTCGTGCAGCTGTCGGCGGTGTTCTCCGGGGTCGCGGACCTCAAGCGCACCTTCGAGGAGGCGCGGCAGCTTCGGCAGGTGGGGCAGGGGACGCTGCTGTTCGTGGACGAGATCCATCGGTTCAACCGCGCGCAGCAGGATGGCTTCCTTCCGGTGGTCGAGAACGGCACCGTGGTGCTGGTGGGGGCCACGACCGAGAACCCGTCCTTTGCGCTGAACGGCGCGCTGCTGTCGCGGTGCCAGGTGCTGGTGCTGCGAAGGCTGGACGATCCGGCGTTGGAATCGCTGCTGGCGCGGGTGGAGGCCGAGATCGGCGCCGTGATGCCGCTATCGGAGGAGGCGCGGAACACGCTGCGGGCGATGGCCGATGGGGATGGCCGATATCTGCTGAACATGGCGGAACAACTCGCGGCCCTGCCGCCGGACACGCCGGCCATGGATGTGGCGGCATTGTCGGAGCTTCTGGCCAAGCGGGCGGCGCTCTACGACAAGGATCGTGAGGAACATTATAATCTTATATCGGCCTTGCATAAGGCCCTGCGCGGGTCGGACCCGGACGCGGCGCTGTACTGGTTCGGCCGGATGTTGGCCGGCGGCGAGGACCCGTGCTACATCGCCCGCCGCTTGGTGCGGTTCGCGTCGGAGGACATCGGCATAGCCGACCCGAACGCCTTGACCCAGGCGCTCGCGGGCTGGGAGGCCTATGAGCGGCTCGGCAGTCCCGAGGGCGATCTGGCGCTGAGCCAAGTGGTGATCTATCTCGGCACCGCGCCGAAATCCAACGCCGCCTATGCCGCGCATAACGAGGCGATGCGGGCCGCCAAGGAAACCGGCAGCCTCATGCCGCCCGCGCAGATCCTGAACGCGCCGACCAAATTGATGAAACAACTCGGCTACGGCGCCGGTTACGACTATGACCACGACGCCGAGGACGCGTTCTCGGGCCAGAACTACTTCCCCGACGGCATGGCGCGGCGGGATTTGTATCGGCCGAAGGATCGCGGGTTCGAGCGCGAGATCGGCAAGCGGCTGGCCCATTGGGCGCGGCTGCGAGAGGAACGGCAATGACTGTCACGACCCGCGCTGTGTTGGACGACGAGCTTGATCTGCGGCTCGACCGCTGGTTCCGGCGCCACTATCCGGCCCTGACCCAGGGTGCCATCCAGAAGATGTGCCGCACCGGCCAGGTGCGCGTGGACGGCAAGCGCGTCGAAGGTGCGACGCGGCTCGCGCCGGGCCAGTCCGTCCGCATCCCGCCGCTGCGGCTCGATCCGCTGCCCGAACCCAAGGTGGCGCCGGCGGACCCCCGCGCACGCGGTGAACTCGACGCGATGGTGCTGTTCGAGGACGAATACCTGATGGTCCTGAACAAGCCCGCCGGGCTGCCGAGCCAGGGCGGCAACGGGATCGCGCGGCATCTCGACGGGATGCTGGAGGCTTATCGCGGTCCCGGTGGGCGGCCGCGCCTGGTGCATCGGCTGGACCGGGACACCACCGGCGTGCTGGTCGTGGCGCGCACGGCGGGTGTGGCGGCCAAGCTCGCGGCCTCGTTCCGCACGCGGGCGGTGGAGAAGACCTATTGGGCCGTGGTCACCGGAAGGCCGGTGCCGGTGGAGGGGCGCGTCGAATTGTCGCTGGTGAAGCTGGGCGGAGTGGAGCGGGTAAGCGTGGCGCAGCCCGGCGACAAGGATGCCGTGCGGGCCTACACCGATTACCGCACGCTGGACCACGCGGCGCGCAAGCTGGCATGGCTCGAATTGCGGCCGCTGACCGGGCGGACGCACCAGTTGCGGGTCCATTGCGCGTCCCTGGGTTCGCCGATCCTGGGCGACTACGCCTATGGCGAGCGGCGCGAGAACAACCGCAACAGCGCCATCGTCGATGGCCTGTCCGAACAGTTGCATCTGCATGCCCGCCGCCTCGTGCTGCCGCATCCCGACGGCGGCGTGCTGACGGTAGAGGCGCCTTTGCCCCCGCATATGGCGGCCACGTTCCGCGATTTGGGCTTCGACGCGCCGGCGCCGGTCGCGCCCGTGCGGCGATGACCGCGCCGACCGTGGCCGGCCGCCCCCGCAAAGGGTCGCGCCTCAAGCTGATCGCGCTGGGCGCGGTCGTGCTGGTGCTCGGGGGACTCGGCGCGGGACTGGTTTTGGTGGATCAGGCCGCGATCAAGACGCGGATGACGGACGCGGTGTTCCGGGCCACGGGGCGCGCTCTGGTGATCGCGGGGAAGCTCTCGGTGCGGCCCGGCATGGCGCTGGTGCTTGCGGCCGAGGAGGTGTCGCTTGCCAACCCGCCGGGCTTCTCCCGTCCGGAGATGGCGCATGTGGGCCGGGTTGAGGCACGGGTGGCTTGGCTGCCGCTCCTCAGCGGCAGGATCGAGGTGGAGCGGCTGAGCTTGCGCCAGCCTTCGGTGCTGCTGGAGACCGACCGCGAAGGTGCCGGGAACTGGCGCTTCGCGACGCCGCGCCCGGCCGGCGGCGCCGGCGCCGCGCCGCAAGCGCCGGGCCTTCCGCGCACGACCGGGCGTATGGCGCTGCGCTCCGTCGAACTCGACGGCGGCGCGCTGGCGTGGCGCGACGGACGCAGCGGCCGCGCAGGCGAGATTCCGGTTGAACGACTCACGCTGGTTGCGCCGGACAATGCGCCCATTGACATTGATGGCATAATTACCCTTGGCGGCATCAGGACGCATCTGGCGGGACAACTGGGCTCGGAAGCCGCCCTCGCGGCCGCGACGCAAGCCGCACCTTGGCCGGTGCGCCTGCTCGCGGAGAACGCCGCCGGGCGCCTTTCAGTGACAGGGGGCTTCGCTGACCCGCGCGAGGGGCGCGGCTACGATCTCGCCTGGGATGGCACTGCGTCGGATCTCTCGCTCCTCTCGAGCGCGGTGGGCTTCGCACTTCCCGCGTTGCGCGATGCGCGGTTTGAGGCGCGGGTGGCAGAACGGGGCGGGGCCGCGCCAGAGGTGTCCGCGGTACGCTTTCATGTCGGTGCCACCGACATTGCCGCGCCGGGCCTAGCTGGTCTTCACATCGATCACCTGGACATTCTGGCGCCTCGCATGGACGCGCCCGTCGAGGTGAGCCTCGATGGCGTGTTGGCGGGAACGGCGGTGAAGCTGGCCGCGACGATAGGGCCGCTTGCCGGTGCGTCCGCGCGCTTGCCCATTGATGCGCGCGCCGAGGCGGCGGGGTCGATCTTGCGGATCACGGGAGCACTCGCGCGCCCCGCGAAACTGGAGGGCCTGGATTTGTCGGTGGTGGCGAACATCGCCGACCTCGCGGCGCTATCGCCGCTCGTCGGTAAGGCCTTGCCGCATCTCGTCAGCCTGTCGGTAAGTGCGAAGGTGGCGGATCGGGATGGCGGCTTGCGGCAAGGCGCGACAATGCGCGATATCGCCGTGGCGTCGCCGCTGGGCGATATTTCCGGGACCGCCGGATGGCGCTTCGCCGCCCGGCCGGAGTTGACCGCCGATCTGGCGTCCAGGCGCCTGGATGTGGATGGGCTGCGGGCGGTTCTCGCCGCGCAAAAATCGCTCCCGCCGGGCCCGCCGCCGCCGACTGCGTTGCCGCCCTCGGCGGCGGGACCGGCGCGAGCGATTCCCGACACGGAATTGCCACTGGCTGCGTTGAACCGCGCGGACGCCGACCTTCGGGTCGTCATTGCCGAATTGCGCGTCGAGGGCATGGAACTGCGGGACTTCGCGGCCCACGTGCTGCTGCGGAATGGTAAACTCGTCATTGACCCCGCCGGCTTGCAGGGTGCCGGCGGGCGCATCGACATGAACGCGAGCGTGGATGCCAGCGTGACCGAGCCGCCGTTGGCGCTTTCGATGCACGGCAACGGCGTCGCGGTGAAGCCGCTGCTGGCCGTATTCGGACTACCAGACGACGCCGCCGCCAATGCCGACGTGTCGGTCGATCTGCATGGCCAAGGCCGTACCCTTCGCGCGCTCGCCGGCGGTTTGGATGGCCATGTGGCGCTGGCGATGGCCGATGGCGAGATCGACAACAGCCTGCTGACCGCCGTTTTGGGAAGCGCATTGCGGGCGGCGCGTCTGCCCGCCGAGTTCGGCCAGGGCAAGACCAGCATCCACTGTCTCGCGCTGCGGCTGGACGCAACCCATGGCAGGGTGGCAGCGACCACGATGCTGCTCGATACGACGCGGTTGCTGCTGCAAGGGACGGGGGAGGTCAACCTGGCGGACGAGGCGCTGGCGTTGCGGCTGCGGCCGCTGCTGCGCGTCGGCGGCCCCGGGGTGGTGGTTCCGATCCGCGTCGGGGGCACCATGATGCAACCGAAGGCAGCACTGGACTCGGCTGGGATGTTGGGCTCGCTGATGACCGCCGAACGCCGAACCGCGGATGTGTGCGCGCCGGCTTTGGCGAATGCGCGGCGTCCATGAAGCGGTTTTGGAATGCGGCTGGAATCGATGCCGAGGGAACCGGCTGGCGCGTCATGCTCGACGGCAAGCCGGTCCGCGTGCCCGGCGGGCCCGCGTTGCTGCTGCCCACGCGTCGGCTGGCCGAAGCCGTGGCGGCCGAATGGCAGGCGGCAGGCGGCGAGGCGGGCGGCGAGATGTCCTATGCCGATCTGCCGCTCACCCGGCTGGCCGGCACGGCGCAGGAGCGTATCCTGCTGGACCCGGAGGCCGTGGTGCTGGAGATCGCGCGCTATGGCGAGAGCGATCTGCTCTGCTATCGCGTTGCCGATCCGCCGGCTTTGGCCGAGCGGCAGGCGGAGGCGTGGCAATCCTGGCTGGACTGGGCCGCGCGCGACCTTGGCGCGCCGCTCCGGGTGACGTCCGCCATCGCCCATGTGCCGCAGGAACCGGCGTCGCTCGCCGCCCTGGCCGCCCATGTCGCGACGGAGGACCATCTGGCATTGGCGGCGCTCGGCGTGGCGGTGCCGGCGCTGGGCAGCCTCGTGCTGGGCCTGGCCATGGCGCGCTTCGTGCTGACCGGCCCGGAGGCGCACGCGCTTTCCACGCTGGAGGAACGCTTCCAGGCCGAGCGGTGGGGCTGGGACGATGAGGCCACCCTGCGCTTCCGCCGCGTGGGCGAGGATCTGGCGGTTGCCGGCCGCTTCCTGGCACTGGCGCGGCCATGAGCGCCAAGCGGCTGGTGATCACCGGGCGTGTGCAGGGCGTCGGTTTCCGCCACTGGATGACCACGCGGGCAGAGCGCATGGGCGTGTCGGGTTGGGTGCGAAACAGCGCCGACGGGTCGGTGGAGGCGCTGCTCGATGGGCCGGCGGACGCGGTCGAGGAATTGCTGCGCGCCTGCCGGCGGGGTCCGGCCGGCGCCGAGGTCCGCACCATTGAGGAATCCATCGGCGAGCCCGTGGAGGCACCGGGTTTCACCATGCGTCCGACGGCCTGAATGGCGTTCATCGGCACGGTGATGGCGCCGATCGTGGCGTTCGTTCACGAGCACGCGGTCTGGGCCGTGCCGCTGGCCTTCGTGCTGGCTTTCCTGAAGTCGCTCGCCTTCGTGTCGCTGGTGGTGTCGAGCACGGTGATCGTGCTGGTGATCGGCGGGCTCGCGACCGCCAGCGGCGTGAGCTTCGTGCCGGTGTGGATCGCGGTGAGCGTGGGGGCGGCCCTGGGGGACTGGGTCTCCTACAGCATCGGCTTTCACATCAAGGACCGCGCGCACCGGATGTGGCCGTTCAGCAGCCGCCCCGGCCTGTTGCCGAGGGGCGAGCGCTTCTTCCAGCGCTGGGGGGCCATGAGCGTGGTGCTGTGCCGCTTCTTCAGCCCGCTGCGCGCGACCGTGCCGCTGCTGTGCGGCGTGTTCGAGATGCCGCCGCTCAAGTTCCAGATCGCCAACTGGCTGTCCGCCTTCCTGTGGGCGGCGACGCTGCTGGGACCGGCGAAGATGCTGACCGACTGGCTGCGCTGATCGGCTGCTTAGTGTCCGTCCAGAAACTTCTTGAGCCATACGAATCGGATGTGATTCAAGGAAGGCCGCTCCGTTTGAGAGGCTGTCATGTGGACCGTTGAAAACCGCCCTCGCTACAACCGCGACCGTCTGCGCTACCCGAGCGACC
>JANXTF010000119.1 GCA_025352565.1 Rhodospirillales bacterium
GGTCGCTCGGGTAGCGCAGACGGTCGCGGTTGTAGCGAGGGCGGTTTTCAACGGTCCACATGACAGCCTCTCAAACGGAGCGGCCTTCCTTGAATCACATCCGATTCGTATGACTCAAGAAGTTTCTGGACGGACACTCAGCGCCGCCCCAATCGGTACCCGAAACGGGATAACTTGCATAGTACTTGGCGCTGCTGTCGCTCGGGCTGATATACGACATAATCGACCATAGGCGCGTGTCGAACGGAGACTGCTGGTCCGTGCTGCTGGTCACGCTGCCATTATAATTTCCGCCGTGTCCCAGGCCGAGCGCGTGGCCGAGTTCGTGCACGATGGTCTGCAGCCCGTAGCCGTCCACCAGGCTGAACGAGCCAGAGAGATCGAAACCGTACACGCTCGTATCGATCGAAATTGTCACCGACGGCTGGATCGCGCCCGCGTGCCCGGTCGCGTTGGTCCAGTTTGCGTCCGTCAAGGCACCGCCGGTGCCCTTGGTCAGCACGATGTCCGGCGTCGTCCCCGCGGGAGCCGCGATGAACCACACGCCGGCGACGGCGGACCACAGGCCGAGTGCCTCCAGGAACGTAGCTGTGGCAGTCGCCGTGGCAGTTCCGAAGTTTTGCACCGAATAGGTCAAAGTCAGCTGGCCCAGGCTCGAGCTGTATGCCGTGGCGGCAGTCCATTCATGCGCATTTGTGCCGTTGTCGATCCAATAGGATGGCGAGTACAAACCACCTGCCGTTGTGACGCCGGAGATATAGCCCACCTCGGGATCGATTGCCCCCAGGCTTACGGTCGGGGGGACCAATGCACTACCGGTGATTGCAACCACCGACGAGACGGTTAAGCTGGCTTCGCCGAACGCACCTTGACCGAGGCAGCCAGGGCAAGGGCAGGCTGCGCCGAGAGCGTGATTGTGGACAAGACTACCAACCGAAAACGGCATGACTGCCCTCCCGATATCGACAGTATGCGATAAGGACGGGTGTGCCCAGTCGCGTAGCCCGTTTACCGCCCTGAACCAGAGACGCGTCACGGCGCGTGAACCGCGCATTGCCTCGCCCGAATGCTCGCGGTCGTCGCCCTCGGGGCGTCGGGCGGTCGATTGGTTTTCGGTTGACAGTCCCCATGCGGCCTTCGTCTAATTCAGTACACTATATAGCAATAGGCGCTTCCTTGGGAACCATGTCTGAACCTCTCCGGCCACATGACCGCTCGCCGCCTGCGCCCATGGCGGACAGTCCGCTGGTCCGCGCGCTCGCGGCCATTCCGGCCGGCCTCGCCGACGGGCTGGCGGATCTGGCGCGCATGATTGCCATCGATACTTCGTTCCCTCCCGGTGCCGGCTATGCCGCCTTCGCCGATTTGATGGAAGAGCTTGTCGCACCGCTCGATCTCGCCTGCCGTCGTGTCACCGTGCCCGAGGCGCTGTGGAACGTGCCCGGTGGCCCGGCGCATGGGGAGCGCGTGAACCTGATCGCGGCACGGCGCAGCGGCAAACCCGTGTGCGGCCTTTATTTTCATGTCGATACCGTTCCCGCCACGCCGGACTGGCGTCAGCCGCCGCGACGGCTAACGCAAGAGGACGATCGGCTCTATGGTCTTGGGGCGGCCGACATGAAGGGCACCATCGCGGCTGTGCTGCTGGCGTTGCGCGCGGCACGGGCCTGCGGCGTCGCATTGGCCTACGATCCCATGTTGCTGTTTTGCACCGACGAGGAAGGCGGCCTGTATCCGGGCGTGCGCTACCTAGCCGAGCAGGGATTGCTGGAAGGCCACGTGCTGAGCTTCAACGGCGGCGCCGTGCCACGCATCTGGGCCGGCTGCTTCGGGGCATTCAACTTGCTGCTGCGCGTGCGCGGCCGTGCCGCCCATGCCGGCGATCCGGGTCGCGCGGTGAATGCCATCGAGGCGGCGCTGCCGGTGCTCGCCTCGCTGCACGCGCTGAAGCCCGTGATCGCGCGGCGTGTCTCTGCTCTGCCGCCGCCACCGCATCTGCACGGCCGCCCCCTCGCCGCGTCGTTGACCATCGTCGCGGCCAATGGCGGCGGCAGCGGCGGTCAGGTGCCGGCGATGTTCGAGATTCTGATCAACCGCCGCTATCCGCCGGAGGAATCGTTCGAAACGGCGCGTGCGGAAATCGAACACGCCATCACCGCCGCGACACCGCCAGACGCGACGATCGAGACGGTGCTGGTCGGCCATCTGGTCCCCACTGGCGACCCCACGGGCCCGCACTGGCCGCGCTGGCAACAGGCGCTGTCGCTGGGCTTCGGCTTCGCGCCGGAGGAGTTTCAACGGTGGGGCGCCGCCACCTGCTCGGATTTCGGCTGGGTGCAGCGCACCGGCATGCGCGAAGTGTTGCTCGGCGGCCTTGCGCGGCCAGACCGCAACGTCCATGCCGCGGAGGAACACACCACGACGAGCGATGTCGTCGCCCTCGCCCGCAGCGTGCTCGCCTATCTCGCCAGCGACTTCGCCACCGCGTCGATCCCCGACGCGCCCCACGCGGCATCTCTCGAACCAACCCCTTGGAGCGCCCCATGAACGCCCTCTCCCGCCGATGGCTCCTGACTGTCGCCACCGGGCTTGCGACGGGTTTGCCACCGCTGGCCGGTCTCGCCGCTGCTGCCGGCCCCGCAATCGGCACGCCGCGTCGCGGGGGCGTGCTGCGCATCTCCGTCGATCAGGCGGCAAGCGTCATCAATCCGCTGCTGACGCGGGTGAACCCCGAATACCTCGTCACCGAGCTGCTGTACAGCGGCCTGACGCGCCTGACGCCGGAGATGGTTGCCGAACCCGACCTCGCGGCCTCGTGGAGCGCCAATGAGGCGCTGACGGAATGGCGCTTCGTCCTGCGCAAGGGGCTGACCTTCCATGACGGCTCGCCTTGCACGGCCAGAGATGTCGCGGCCACCTTCGCCGCCATCCTCGATCCCCGGACGGCCTCGCCCGGCCGCACCAATGTCGGTCCCATCGACACCATCGAAGCCCTGGACGATACCACCGCGCTGTTCAGGCTGAAGGCGCCATTCGCCGATCTGCCGGTCGCACTCGCCTACACCAACGCCCGCATCATCCCCGCCGCGATCGCCACCGGCGATCTCACCCGGCTGTCGCGCGAGGCGATCGGCACCGGGCCATTCAAGCTCGTCTCCTACGAGCCGGATCAGCGCATCGTGGTGGCGCGCAACCCCGCCTATTACGATCCCGCCCGGCCACATCTCGATCGTATCGAAGTGATGGTATATCCGGACCCGACGGCGCAGGCGTCGGCCCTGCTCGCCGGCGACACCGATCTCATGGCCAACACCACACCATCGGAGTTCCCGCGCCTCACCGGCGCCAAGGGCGTGGTGTCGTTGCGCATTCCCTCTGGTCAGTTCCTCAACGTCAACATGGGCTGCGACCAGATGCCGTTCAGCGATGTCCGCGTTCGCCAGGCGTTGGCGCTCACCGTCGACCGGACGGCGATGGTCGGCTTCGTGGCGCAGGGCTACGGCACCCCAGGCAACGACACGCCACTGAGCCCAGCCTACCACTTCTACAAGGACATGCCGCTGAAGAAGCCCGATATCGCGACGGCAAAGAAATTGCTGGCGGAGGCCGGATACCCGGCCGGCCTCGACCTGACGATGATCGCCTCCAGCACGCCCTCCACCCGCACCCAGCTCGCGGTGGCGATACGCGAGATGGCCAAACCCGCCGGGCTGCGCATCACCGTGCA
Organism: Rhodospirillales bacterium; assembly: GCA_025352565.1. Taxonomy (GTDB): domain Bacteria; phylum Pseudomonadota; class Alphaproteobacteria; order Acetobacterales; family Acetobacteraceae; genus JANXTF01. Next base: position 3,728 of record JANXTF010000119.1, read on the forward strand.
GACCATGCCGCACGCCACCTATCTGGCGCAGGTTTGGAAGAAGGGGTCGTTCTATGTCGGTTTCTACAACATGCAGGCGACCGCCGACGCGATATTCTCGCTGCTCTACACGTCGGATGCGGCGTGGAACGAGACGCGCTGGGACAACAAGGATTTCGATAAGCTGATCGATACGGCACGGGTGACCACCGACGAAGCCGGGCGCCGGGTCCTCTACGAGCAGGCGCAGACGATGATGCACCAGCAGGTCCCGTCCGTGATCCCGGTCTTCTTCGATCTGCTGGCCGCGCAGCGCAGCTGGGTGCAGGGCTACACGCTGCACCCGCGCGGCTCGGTCTTCCGGCTCGACGAGGTGTGGCTCGGCGCCGACGCGCCGAAACGCGGCTGAGTTCATGTCGGTCGGCTGGCTCGCGCGTCGCTGCCTGCTCGTCGGCTATACGCTGCTGGTCGTGTCGCTGCTGGTCTTCGGCATCACGCAGATACTGCCGGCCGATGCCGCGGTGACGCTGCTGGGGGAGAACGCAACGCCGGCCGCGCTCGCGGCGGTGCGGCTGAGGCTCGGTCTCGACGATCCGGTATGGCTGCAATACTGGCATTGGCTGGCCATGCTGCTGCGCGGCGAGTTCGGCACTTCCATGCGAACCGGCCAGCCGGTCGGCCCGATGATGTTCGTCGCATTGTCCCGGTCGTTGCTGGTGGCGGTGCTGTCGATCGTGCTCATGCTCATCGTGGCCGTGCCGCTCGGCATCATGGCGGCGCTGCGGCGCGGGCGCGCCAGCGATCTGCTCGCGGGACTGGTATCCTATCTCGGCGTGTCGCTACCCGAGTTCGTTACCGCGACATTGCTGCTTCTGCTGCTGGCCGATCGCCTGCAATGGCTGCCGGCGACCGGCTACGTGCCGTTCGCCGAGGCGCCGCTCGACAGCCTGCGCCACCTCGTGCTTCCGGTGATCACCGTCTCGCTGGTGATGGTGGCGCATGTGTCGCGGATGGTACGCTCGGAAATGGTCGATGTGCTGGGCAGCGACTACATCCGCGCCGCGCGGCTGAAAGGCCTCACCGCGCGAACGGTGCTGTTCCGCCACGCGCTGCGCAACGCGTTGCTGCCGGTCATCACCATCGTGGCGCTGGATGTCGGCTACCTGCTCGGCGGCATCATCGTCGTCGAGGAGATCTTCGCCATTCCAGGCATCGGTCGCCAGCTCATCGTGGCGATCGAAGCGCGCGACCTGCCGGCCATCCAGGCTGGGGCGCTGATCATGGCCGGAACCTATGCGGTGGCGAATTTTCTTGCCGACATCGCTTATGCCCGCCTCGACAAACGCATCCGTTATGACTGAGCTGTTCCGCCGCCTGCAGCGCACGCCCCAAGGTGCCTTGAGTGTGGCGATCCTGCTGCTGCTCGCCTTTGCCTGCATCCTCGGACCGGCCATCGCGCCGCAGGACCCCGAGCATATCGATTTCCTCGGCCGCTTCCGCCCACCCGGCGTGCTCGACTGGCTTGGCGCCGACCAACTTGGCCGCGACGTGCTCAGCCGGCTGCTGGTGGGCGCGCGAACCACCATTCCGCTCGCACTGGCGGCGACGCTGCTCGGCACGCTGACCGGTGCCGTGGTCGGCACGCTCTCGGCCTATCTGGGCGGACGATGGGACGAGGCGATCATGCGCACGATCGACGCGGTGATGGCAGTGCCCGGCCTGTTGCTCGCATTGCTGATTGCCGCGGCCCTGGGCAAGAGCAGCGGCAACGCGATGCTTGCGGTCGCCATCGCCTTTGCGCCCGGCATGGCGCGTGTCACCCGCAGCGTGGCGCTCACCGTGCGGCGTCAGGACTACGTGAGTGCCGCCATCGCGCGCGGTGAGCGGGGCCACTGGATCGTGCTGCGCGAGATGCTGCCCAACGTCATTGCGCCGGTGGTGATCGAGACCACCATCCGCGTCGCCTTCGCGGTGATGGTGTTTGCCACCCTCAGCTTCCTCGGCCTGGGCGCGCAGCCGCCGGCATCCGAATGGGGGCTGATGGTGGCGGAGGCGAGGCCCTTCCTGCACCAGGCCCCATGGATGCTCATCGCCCCGGGCGCGGCCATCGCCTTGACCGCGATCGGCTTCAACCTGCTGGGCGACGGGCTGCGCGACGCGCTCAATCCGCGCGACGAACGATGATCCTGAATATCGACGGCTACACGCTGGATTACGCAACCCGCGCCGGGCCGCGCCGGGTGCTGGAGGAGGTGACGCTCGCCGTCGCCGCCAACGAAGTGCTCGGGCTGGTCGGTGAGAGCGGCTCGGGCAAGACGTCGTTGGCCATGGCGATCATGCGGGCATTGCCGGAGAATGCCCGCGAACGCGGCGGCACCATACGCCTCGCCGGGCAGGCGCTCCGCGGTCTGCACGGCGCCGCCCTGCGGGCCATCCGCGGCAAGCGCATCGGCATGGTGTTCCAGGACCCGGCAACCGCTCTGAACCCCACGCTGACCCTGGGCCGCCAACTCACCGAGGTGCTGGAACAGCATCGCGGATTATCCCGCGCCGAGGCATGGCGAACGGGCATCGACCTGCTCGCCCGGGTCGAACTGCGCGATCCGGCGGCGATGATGCGTCGCTATCCGCACGAGGTCTCGGGCGGCGAGAAGCAGCGCGTGGTGATTGCCACCGCGTTGGCCTGCCAGCCCGAGCTGATCATCTTCGATGAGCCGACCACGGCCCTCGACGTGATTACCGGCGCGCGCATCATCGAGCTGTTCGCGCGCTTGCGCCGGGAGACCGGCGTGGCCGGGTTGTACATCTCGCATGACCTGTCGCTGGTGTCGCGCGTGGCCGACCGGGTGGCGGTGCTGAACCGGGGCCGCGTCGTTGAACAGGCGGCGCCCGCCACCCTCTTCACTGCCCCACGCGAAGCTTACACGCGCCGACTCATCGATGCCGTGCCGCGCCCCGGCCGCCGGCTGGTGGAGGAGATGGCCGCGTCCGATGTGCCGCCCCCGCCTTTGCTCGAACTGCGCGACATCACCGTGCGCTATGGCCGCCCGCGTCTGTTCGGCGTCCCGCGCCGCGCCGCTGTGCGCGGCGTCAGCCTGACCGTGCGGCCGGGCGAGATTCTCGGCGTGGTGGGCGAGTCTGGCTCGGGCAAATCCACCATCGCGCGGGTCATCACCGGGCTGGTGGCTTTCGAGGGCCAGCTCGCTCTGCACGGTCAGCCGGTCGCGCGCATGGACCGCGCCTATCGCAGCGCCGTGCAGATCGTCTTCCAGCATCCGGATTCCTCGCTGAACCCGCGCCACAGCGTGGCCGAGCTGCTCGCCCGGCCGCTGCGCCTCTACGGCGGCGACCGCGCCGACATCCCCCGCCTGCTCCAACAGGTCCGCCTGCCGGCCGAGTATGCGCACCGCCTCCCTCACCAGCTATCCGGGGGCGAGAAGCAGCGCGTCGCCATCGCCCGCGCCTTCGCCGCCCGACCGCAACTCGTCATCTGCGACGAGATCACCGCCGCCCTCGACGTCTCCGTGCAGGCATCGGTGATCGAGTTGCTGCTCGATCTGCACCGGGCCAGCGGCGCGGCCTATCTGTTCATCACGCACGACCTGAATCTGGTGCGCCAGATCGCCCACCGCATCGCGGTCATGCGCGACGGCACACTGGTCGATCTGGTCCCGGCCACCGCGCTGGGGACACGGCACATCGCCCCCTACACCGCCGAGCTGATCGCCGCTTGTCCCGCACCCATCGGTTGAGGAAACCAAGATGACCCCACAGGATTTGCTGGCCCGTATCGACCCCAGGGCCTGTCTCGACTTCCTCTCCGCCATGGCGCGCCACAAGAGCTACAGCCAGACTCCGGGCGAGCGCGAACTCGCCGCCTTCATGGCCGACGCCATGCTCGAACTGGGGCTGGAGGCGGGACTTGCGCCGGTGGTGGGCGAGCGGGTCAATGCCATCGGCACCTGGCGCGGCACCGGCGGTGGCAAGAGCCTGCTGTTCAACGGCCATGTCGACACCAACCCCGCGACCGAGGGATGGACCGTCGATCCCTGGGGCGGGAAGGTCGATGACCGCTTCATCTACGGCATCGGCGTCTCCAACATGAAGGCTGGCGACGCCGCCTATTTCTGCGCCGTCAAGACGCTGGTCGATGCCGGGGTCAGGCTGAAGGGCGACGTGATTCTTACCTTTGTGGTGGGCGAGTTGCAGGGCGGCGTCGGCACCACCGCGCTGATCGACCAGGGGATGCGGGCCGATTATTTCGTCAATGCCGAACCGACCGACCTCGCGGCACTCACCATGCACGCGGCGGCCTTCACGTTCATCATCGAGCTGTTCGGCAATACCCGCCACATGTCCAAGCGCGAGCAGGCCGTCGACGCCATCGCGGCCGCCTGCGATCTCATCCCACGTCTCAACGCGATGCGCTTCTCCGGTGCGCTGAGCCCTGAGCATGCCGGCATCAACCGCGTGCATGTCGGCGTCGTGCATGGCGCGCTCGGCCGCGAATTGCACGATTGGCGTCCACCGCAGGTCGCCGACTACCTCCGCATCAAGGGGTCCGGCCGTTTCGCGCCCGGGCAAACCCGCGAGGGCGCGCTGGCCGATCTGCGCGCCGAACTCGATCGGCTGGAAGCGCGCATTCCCGGCCTGCGCGCCAGCCTCACGCCCGAGGACGAGCTGGGACGGCCGATGATGCCGTCGTTCGAAGTGTCCCGCGGCAGCCGCATCGTCAAGGCGATCAATGCGGCATATCGCACGGTGCGCGGCGCCGACCAGCCCACCGGCGCCATCACCCCGCCTGGCTTCTACGGCACCGACGCCGCACATCTGTATCGGCGCGCCGGGATGGAAGGCATCGTTTGCGGCCCTGGCGGCCGCTACAACACGATGCCCGACGAGCGGGTCGACATCGACGACTATCTCGACATGATCCGCATCTATCTGCTGACGATCCTGGACATCTGCGGCGTCGCCGACCCGCTGACAGCGTAAAGCCTCGCACGGCGTTCAGCGGATGTTCGATGCGATGCCGGATGAGAGGCCTTCGCGGCCATGCTGCACGACGACGTCCGGCGGCTCTGTCGGTGTCCGACTCAGGCTCCTAAGCGCGCTTTCAGGAACGCCGCCCGGTCGGACGGCCTTTCAACATGCACGGCGAGGCGCTGCCAGAGCTGTTCCACATCCGCACACCCCGCCGCCGCGCGCTTGACCAGCACGCGCGCGACCGGCCCCACGTGGCGTGTCAGCTCCGTCTGCGCGCGAGCCAGGTCGGCGTCGACCAGCACGGTTCGGGCGCCTGTGGCTGCGGTTCGGACCATGGAGCGGCTTAATTCCATCTGCATTTCCGCAACGAAGCTTTGGCGGCCCTCGGGGCTCTCGATGCTGTCGGCGAGGGTGCGGCAGAGCGTCTCGACCGTATCCGCCTTGCGCATGGCACTTTTTAGCAGGAAGTGGGCGATCGGCCCGACCCGGCGGGCCAACCGGCGTTCGATGGTGCCCAGCGTGGTGCTGTCCAGCACCAACGCTTCGTCGCGAGGACGACCGGGCTCGCTGGATTGCTGCCTGGCGGCCATTACCGTGCGGTCGAGGTCGACCGGGCTGGCCAGGGCCCCGGTGCCGCGCCCACTTATCGCGTTGAGCGAGGCAGCCATTTCCGCCGCTGAGGCGAAGCGGGCGCTGGCCGCCTTGGCGAGGCTGCGGCCGATCGCTGCGTGTAGCCCTGCGGGGGCGTCGGGCCGCAAGATGGATGTCTCGGGCGGATCTTCGTTCAGCAGGCGGTGCCATACCTCGTGCGTGGACTTGCCGATGAAGGGCTTGCTGCCGGTCAGCAGCTCATACAGGACGACTCCGACCGAAAAGATGTCGCTGCGGGCGTCTGTCGCCTCGCCTCGGCACTGCTCCGGCGACATGTAGCTCGGAGTCCCGATCACGGCGCCCGCCCCGGTGATGTGCGAGGTATCGAGGCGGGAAATACCGAAATCCGTAACCTTCACGCGACCGCGTTCGGTCAGCATGATGTTGGCGGGCTTGATGTCGCGGTGGACGACGCCCAGCGCATGGACCGCCCCGAGCCCGTCCAGCATCTGGCTGGTCAGGTCGATCACCTCGGGGATGCTGAACCCGCTGGTACGGGCCACCACCTGGTTCAGCGTCACGCCGTCGATGTATTCCATTGCGAGATACGGGTTGCCGTCATGCAGCGCAAAATCGTAGATGCCGACGATATTGGGGTGGGAGCAGCGTCCTGCCGCCTGTGCCTCCTGCTGGAATCGGGTGATGTAGTCCGTACGGTCGCCGCCTTCGAGCAGGTCCGCCCGTACCAGCTTGATGGCGACCTTGCGGTCGATGACCGGGTCGTGCGCCTTGAAGATGACGCCCATGGCACCGCGGCCCAACACGGCCTCGATGCGATATCGGCCGATCTGCTCCGGATGGCTCGCCGGTGCGCGCGTCGCGTCCGGCACGTTATTCTCCAAGCATACGCAACGCGTTGGCCAAGCTGCGGCGCATCCGGTTGAACGATTCGCCCAGCGACGAGATTTCGTCCCGCCCGCGCACGACGCACTCCGGCGCATCCATGTTGCCCAGGCTCACCTCGTTGGCGCTGGCAGCGATACGGCGGACGGGGCCGATGATAACGAACTGCAACATCAAGTTCAGCAGGATCATGATCACGACAAATACCGCGACAAGCCAGGTGAGGACGCCCGTGAACGTCTCCCTGGCATGTGCGAGCGGGACGGCCATGGGCACGGAAACGATGCGGGCGCCCAGAACCTCGTTCAACTTCCAGTTAAAGCCGTTCTTGCTGCCATAAAGGTCGATCATGGAGGCGGGGGCCGCGTCGGGCGTGGAATGGCAGCCGAGGCAGGCCGGGTCGCTGATGATGATGGGACGCGACATGGAAAGGATCGGTCCGGCCGGGCTGGCGCGCTCCGTCACCACCTGCGTCGTCGCGGCGTTGGTTTGCAGCGCGGTGATGATGTCGCGCTGCCAGTCGACCGGCATATCCGCGGGGTTCGTCGGGTTCAGCACGACCGTGCGGAAGCTGTAGTCCGGAAGCTGCTTCTGAATGGCCCGGAAATTGGTCTGCGCCGCCCATGCCGGGACCGATTGCGGGAGGAAGCGGCGAGCGAACTGGCTGGCGAGGAGGGGGGCGATCTCCTCGGCCGTGTAACCGCTGATCGCATCCGCCTGGGCCGCCATCAACGAGGCTTCCGAGAGGACGTGTGCGCGTGCCGCCTCGAAGATCAGCCGGTACGACAAGAAGCCAGCGAGCCCCATGCCGACCAGCAGGCCAACCAGGAGCACCAGATTGAACTTGAGCCGAAGACCCATGTCATCCCCTATGGGCTACCGAGCCCTGTCGGCACCGGGCGCGATCGAATCCACTCGTATCATCCTATCCCGGGACGTCGGGTAAAATCGAGTTCCGTCGCCGTTCGATGGCAGCGGCTTATCTCAGCAGTTGCTCCGTCTGTTTGATCGTCAGCCGTCCGGTAATCTCGGAGTCGGAGTCCTTCTGGAATTGACGGATGGCAGCGATGGTATCCGGGCCGAACACCCCGTTGACCCTGCCTTTGAAGTAGCCCAGCCGTTGCAACCCCAACTGAACGCGGCGGCGGTCCGCGGCATTCGGCCCGGGCGCCGAAGCAGACGACGGGGACGGGGAGGCGGGCTTGGCCTCGAGTGCGGGGGGGGCGGGCGCGACACTGAGAGGGGCCCCCGCGGAGGCGGTCGCGTCGGGTGGATTGCCCAGCAGCCAGGAGGGTTGCGTGGGGGGGCGGACGAACAGGAGAGTTCGGGCGATCGCGGCCTGCGACCTCAAGACCCTGAGCTGCTCGCCCACCTCCAACCGTCCACTTGCCAGCGTGTCGGCCAGCGCGCTCGCCAACGGGGCCGGTCCCTGGCCCTCGCCGACAGGCAGGGCAGCAACGACCAGGCCGCCATGCGCGGCATCCCCCGGCCGCAACATGGAGTCGAAGCCGGGCGGGCTTTTCTGGTCCGGCAGGGTGGCCGCGTCCATCAGCACCAGCCCCGCCTTGGCGCCTGGCCCGGCCACCGAGGACATCAACAAACGCGCCACGATGCCCTGACTGAGCACGTCCGCGTCCCGCTCTAGCCGAGCCTCGACGGGCACCAGGAACACCCGGTCGGAAAATCCGGCGATGTAGCCGCAAATATAGACCAGCGAGCGGCTCTCGGCGGCTCCCGCCATGTCGTCGCCCAACGAAGCGATGGCCGTGCCCAGGCGTGCATTGCTCGGGTTGGTCTGTCGGATCACCTTGAAGCCGGCGCGGGACAGCACGGACGCGACCAGGTTGGCGGACAATTCGCAGGTCGGCAGCTTCGGCAACGATGCGTAATTGCTGTTGCTGATGACGAGGGCCATTGGCACCGGTGCGGCCGGCGGGGTTTGGCCCGTTGCCGGAAGGTTTCCCGGCACGGCAAGCGCCAGAGCCGCCATGCCGATGCGCGATCCTAATCTATGCCATCCGAACGATCTCATTTGTGGAGCTTAGCCATTCAGGTCGTGCCCGGAAACCGTTCGACTGACCTTTCGCCACGCGCCCCTGTGCCGCGGGATCGTGCGCACGGATTTCGGCTATCTCAGTCGGAGTCGAAGGTTTCGACCCGCGCATTTGCCGGGGCGACTGCCTCGCCAATCACAGAAACGTGATTAATATGTCGCATTTCGTGGTAAGGACTTGCCGGCAGACGCTCTACAGAAGTGGGCCTGCTGGCTCGTTCTAGCGGTTAAGGCTTTCACATCGCGAGCCTCCGCCCAACCAGGAATCAGCCAGCCATGGCGTCGCCGTCCGTACCGCCGCCCGACACCACGCCCGATCTGGCGATGGCGGTGATCGCGTCCTCCAGCGCGCCCATGCTGCTGCTTGACGGCGAATTGCGGGTGATCGCGGCGAGCATGTCGTTCTGTCGCGCCTTCCACCTCGACAACGCGGAAATCCCCGGCCATCTGCTCGCCAAACTGGGAGCCGGCGAATGGAGTGCCCCCCAACTCACGTCGTTGCTCGAGGCGACATCGTCTGGGGCGGCGGAAATCGAAGCCTACGAGATGGACCTCCGGCGCAAGGGGCAGCCCACCCGCCATCTGGTACTCAACGCGCATCGTCTCGAATACGGCGAAAGCGCGAACGTCCGGCTGCTGCTTTCGGTCTCCGATGTGACCGATGCCCGCGCCAGCGCCCAGTTGAAGGACGATCTGGTGCGGGAAAAAGTGGTGCTGCTCCAGGAGCTTCAGCACCGCGTCGCCAACAGCCTCCAGATCATCGCGAGCGTGCTGCTGCAGAGCGCGCGCAACGTGCAGTCCGACGAGTCCAAAAGCCACCTGCACGCGGCGCATCACCGGGTGATGTCGGTCGCTGCCGTGCAGCAGCAGCTTTCCGTGTCCAGCGGCGGCGACGTGGCGCTGCGCCCGTATTTCACAAAGCTGTGCGCAAGCCTTGGCGCGTCGATGATCCATGACCACACCCAGTTGACGCTGGTTATGGAGACCGACGACAGCCCAACCAGCGCCGATATCTCGGTCAGTCTGGGCCTGATCGTCACCGAACTTGTGATCAACGCACTCAAGCACGCCTTTCCCGGCCATCGAACCGGCACAATCGCGGTCAGTTACAAGGTCGGCAAACGCGGATGGACTTTGTCCGTGCGCGACGACGGCGTGGGGTTCGACCAGAAGTCGGCGGCAGTGAAGGCGGGCCTGGGCACCAGCATCGTGAATGCGCTGGCCAAGCAACTGCATGCCGCCGTCCAGGTTATAGGTGCCGATCCCGGCACCCGTGTCTCGATCGTCCACATGGCAGACGCCGCTACCACTGACGATGCCGAGGCAAACCTGACCGTTCCATCAGTTTAAAAGGCTTTCCGAGAATGACCCCGAATCACGCTGCCGCGACGCTCCTCTATGTCGAGGACGATGCCCTCACCCGCGAAATGGTGCGGACCGCCTTGAGCGAGGCCGGGTTCGACGTCGTGATCGCCGAGGATGGCGCGCGCGCCTTGGCTATCATCGACGCCAGCGAACATGCCTTTCGTGGGCTCGTCACGGACGTGAATCTCGGCCGCGGACCCGACGGGTGGCAGGTCGCCCGCCATGCGCGCGAACAGCTCGATGCGCTGCCCGTGGTCTATGTCAGTGGCGATAGCGGCCATGAGTGGGCCTCGAAGGGCGTGCCGCACAGCACGCTTGTCGCCAAACCGTTCGCTCCCGCGCAGATCGTGGTCGCGCTGGCGATGCTGATGAACAGCAGCGATACGCCGACATAGGTTCCACATCCAGGGATCGAGGCGGGTTGGCTCCCAGAGTAGGACTCGAACCTACGACCGAGCGGTTAACAGCCGCTTGCTCTACCAACTGAGCTATCTGGGACCAGTCCGGGGTATCGATCCCGGCGGCACGGTATAGCGAAGGGTTTTGCGGGACGCAAATGCCGACACGTAGGCGGTTTTCGTGCGCTGCGGGATGCTGTATGCATCCGCTCCAGGCGAGAGTGGCGGAACGGTAGACGCAGTCGGCTCAAAATCGACCGGCGCAAGTCATGGGGGTTCGAATCCCCCCTCTCGCACCAATCGCCGCGTGATCATTGGCCCGCCTGCCGCGTTCCGGCGGCTCAACAGGAGGGTTTTTCGATGAATAAGCTACTTTTCGCCACCGCCATTGTGGCGCTCGCCGGCATCTCGGGCCACGCGGCCGCCGCGGCTGGTTGCGCGAGCGGCGCGGCCGTGGGCGCGGTGGCCGGGCACGTCGCGGGCCACCACGCGCTTATCGGTGCCGGCGCCGGCTGCGCGATCGGCAGCCACGAAGTCGCGAAATCCGCCCGCACCCAGGCTGCCACCGCGCCGGCCGCCACCTCGTCGCAGAGTCCGGCGGCCGGTCAGGGCACCGGCACCACGCGCTGAATTCAGCGCTCGCCGAGTTCAGCGCTCGCCAAGTTCAGCGTTCGCCGGTGAACACGCCGGGCGACAACGGGTTCATGTTGCTGCCCGGCGTGTAGGCGCCGCCTGGTATTATGCCCAGGCCATTCACCGGGCTGCCCGAGTCGCCGCAGGACACCAGCGGTGCCGAAAGCAACGCCGCAACGACGATCGCGAGAACGAACTCGGTTTTGCTCATGGCAGCCTAACGTCGGCCATGCGTCATCGTTTCGGCGCGACTTGCTTGCATCGTTGCGGCCTACGGGATACCGTCTGGCTCATGCTGCCGGTTTCCGCATCTCTGCTCGGGCTCCTTCGACTTATCCGCCCCTGGATGTGATGCCGCGCGCCTGAGGTGCGGGCCTTTTTCCAGGGGACGCCGCCCGACAGAAGCAACCGACATCCAGGACGACCCCGACATGAGCATCGACCATCCCAGCTTCGGCAAGCTGGACGACAGCCGGATTATTATATTCGACACCACTCTGCGCGACGGCGAGCAATCGCCCGGCTTCTCCATGAACATGCAGGAGAAGCTGCGCATGGCCCTTGCCCTCACCGAGTTGGGCGTCGATGTGCTCGAGGCCGGATTCCCGATCGCGAGCCAGGGCGATTTCGACAGCGTGAAGCTGATCGCCGAGACCGTACGCGGCCCGGTCATCACCGGCCTCGCCCGTACCGGCCGCGCCGACATCCTGCGTGCCGCGGAAGCCGTGGCCCCGGCCGAACGCAAGCGCATCCATGTGTTCCTCAGCACCAGCCCGCTGCACATGAAGTACAAGCTCCGCATGGAGCCCGAGGCCGTGCTGCAGCTCACCATCGACAGCGTGACCCTGGCCCGCCATCACACCGACGACGTCGAATGGTCCGCCGAGGACGGCAGCCGCACCGACCCCGATTTCCTGTGTCGCTGCGTCGAGGCCGCCATCCGCGCCGGCGCCACCACCATCAACATCCCCGACACGGTCGGCTATGCCCTGCCGGAGGATATGTTCCGCATCTTCGCGATGGTGCGCGAGCGGGTTCCGGGCGCCGACAAGATCGTCCTCTCGACCCACAACCACAACGACCTCGGCCTCGCGGTCGCCAACACGCTGGCGGCCATCCGCGCCGGCGCCCGCCAAGTGGAATGCACCATCAACGGCATCGGGGAGCGCGCCGGCAATGCCGCGCTGGAGGAGATCGTCATGGCAATCCGCACCCGGCCGGACGCGGTCGCGTGCAAGCCCACGATCGTGACCGAGAACATCATTAAGACGTCCAAGCTGCTTTCGACCATCACCGGCTTCGACGTGCAGCCGAACAAGGCCATCGTCGGCCGCAACGCCTTCGCCCATGAGAGCGGCATCCACCAGGACGGCGTGCTGAAGAACGCGGCCACCTACGAGATCATGACGCCCGAGAGCGTCGGGCTGCTGAAATCCAGCCTCGTGATGGGCAAGCATTCCGGCCGCGCCGCCTTCCGCGACAAGCTGCGCACGCTGGGCTATGGCGAACTCGGCGACAACCAGCTGAACGACGCGTTCCGCCGCTTCAAGGATCTGGCCGACCGGAAAAAGATCGTCTACGACGAGGACATCTCGGCCCTGGTCGACGATGAGGTGCTCCGCGACCACGACCGTATCCGCTTCGTGTCGCTCGACGTCCGCAGCGGCTCCAAGGCCCCGCCGCGCGCGGACCTGGAGCTGGAGATCGACGGCGTTGTCCGTGGGGCCCACGAAACCGGCGACGGCCCGGTGGACGCCACCTTCAACGCCATCCGCGCCTGCTTCGCCCATGATGCGACGCTCAGCCTGTTTTCGGTCGGCGCCGTGACCGAGGGCACCGACGCCCAGGCGCGGGTGACGGTGCGGCTGATGGAGGCGGGCAAGATGGTGGACGGGCAGGGGGCCGACACGGACACGATCGTGGCGTCGGCGCGTGCCTACGTGCATGCGTTGAACAAGCTTCTGGTGAAGCGCGCGCGGACCGAGCCGGCGGCGCTTTCGGCATAGGGGGATTTTCGCGCCCGGAACAAGTCCCACTCCGACCAATCTTGCCGCCGTCGCATCGAAGCGCCACTTGCCATATACATATCTGGTTTACCGGAGCATTCCGCCATGCCGCTCGCCTTCCTCCGCGCCCCGGCCCTGCTCCTGGCCGGTCTCCTGCTGGTGGCGCCGGCGCTCGCGCGCAGCGGGCCGGAAAGCTTCGCACCCATGGTCAAGCGCATCCTGCCGGCTGTGGTGAACATCGCCGTGACCGAGAGTGTCGCCGGCAACGATCCGCTGGCGACGCTGCCGCCCGAGTTGCAGCGCCAGTTCCGCGACCGGCTTCGCAACAACCGGAAGCAGGAGATGCAGGGTGCCGGGTCCGGCTTCGTGATCGACGCCTCGGGCATCATCGTGACCAACAACCATGTGGTCGGCAACGCGGACAAGATCGTGGTGAGTTTCGCGAACGGCGCGCAATACCCGGCCCGCGTCATCGGCACCGACGAACTGACGGACGTGGCCGTCATCAAGGTGAACGCATCCTCGCCGCTGCCTTTCGTCGTCTGGGGCGACAGCCGGGTGATGGAGGTGGGCGACTGGATCGTGGCGGCTGGCAACCCGTTCGGCCTCGGCGGTTCGGTCACCGCCGGCATCGTGTCGGCGCGGGGGCGGGATATCGGCGCCGGACCGTTCGACGACTTCATCCAGCTCGACGCGCCGATTAATCCGGGCAATTCCGGTGGTCCGGTGTTCGACACCGACGGCAATGTCATCGGCATCAACACCGCCATCGTTTCGCCCACCGGCGGCTCGGTCGGCATCGGCTTCGCGGTGCCGAGCGAACTCGCCGCCCCCATCGTGCAGGAACTGCGCGACCGGGGCCGGGTCGATCGCGGCTGGCTGGGCGTGACCATCCAGGAGAACAGCGAGGACACGCCGCGTCCGCGCGGCGGCGTAACCATCGCCGCCGTGGATCGCACGGGCCCCGCGGCGCGGGCGGGAGTGCGGCCGGGCGACCAGATCGTGCAGGTGAACGGGCGCGGCGTGGACAGTTCGCGCGCGGTGATCAAAACCGTGGCGCTGATCCCGCCCGGCAATGCGGTGCATCTTGCGTTGCGGCGCGGAGGGCGGGACATGGAGTTGTCGGTCACGGTCGGGCGCCGGCCCGGCGGACCGGGTTAGGGGCTTTCGCATGCGCATCCTGGTGGTCGAGGACGACACCGACGTCGCGGGCTTCGTGGTGAAGGGGCTGCGCGAGGCGGGCCATGTGGTCGAGCATGCGGCGAACGGTCGCGACGGCCTGTTCCTGGCGGCCAGCGAGAAATTCGACGCGATCGTGCTCGACCGGATGCTGCCCGGCGGCATCGACGGGCTGCGGCTGCTGGAGACGCTTCGGGCGCAGGACAACCAGACGCCGGTACTGTTCCTGTCCGCCATGGCGCAGGTCGATGACCGCGTGCGGGGGCTGAAGGCCGGCGGCGACGACTATCTCACCAAGCCGTTCGCCTTCGCCGAATTGCTGGCGCGGGTGGAGAATTTGGCGCGTCGCGGCAAGGGCGACGGCCCTGCCACCAAGCTGGTCACCGCCGATCTGGAGATGGATCTGCTCTCGCGCGGCGTGCGCCGGGCGGGCCAGAAAATCGACCTCCAGCCGCGCGAGTTCCGCCTGCTGGAATACCTGATGCGCCATTCCGGCCAGGTGGTGACGCGCACCATGCTGCTGGAAGGGGTGTGGGACTACCATTTCGACCCGCAGACCAACGTGATCGACGTCCACGTGTCCCGCCTGCGCCAGAAGATCGACAAGCCGTTTCCGCTGCCGCTGATCCATACGGTTCGTAATGCCGGCTACATGCTGCGGGAAGAGCAGCCGTGATACATCTTCCGCCATGGATTGGGGGTCTCGCGCGTCCGGGCTGAACCTGCGTTCGGCGGGGGTGCGCTTCGGCGTGGCCTACGCGGCATTGTTCGGCGTGAGCGCGCTCGCGCTGGCATCGTTCCTGTGGTGGTCCACGGCGGGCCTGATGGAGCGGCAGGTCGATGACGCCATCAACGCCGATTCGCTCGGGCTGTCGGAGCGGTATCGTGAAACAGGCACGGCCGGCCTGTTGGAGACGATCAATCAGCGGCTGATAGGCAACGTCGATCGCGATGCGATCTACCTGCTGGTCGACCCGGCGATGCGCCGGCTGACCGGCAATCTGCAGCGCTGGCCGGCGGGGATCGGCATGGATCAGGAATGGATCGAGCGGCCCCTGGAGCGCGACGGCCGCCGGAGCCTGGCCCGGGTGCATCAATTCGAGCTTGCCGGCGGCTATCACCTGATGATCGGGCGCGACGTGCAGGCGCGGGCCGAGATGCGGCATCTGCTGACCGACGCGCTGCTCTGGGCCGCCGCCATCGCCGTGGCGCTCGGCAGCGTCGGCGCATGGGCGGTGCGCGGGCTGTTTGGCATGACGCTGGCCGAGGTTTCGGCCATCGCGGGCGCCATCGGCGCGGGCGACCTCACGCGACGCGTGCGCGTCACCGGCCGGGGCGACGAATTCGACCGGCTGGCCGAGATCATCAACGACATGCTCGACCGCATCGCGCAGCTGATGGACGGCGTGCGGCAGGTGTCCAACGCCATCGCGCATGATTTGCGCACGCCGATCGCCCGCGCCCGTGCCCGTCTGGAGGACGCGGCGAACCACGCCAGCGGCGAAGCCGATCTGCGCGCGGCGCTGGAGCGGGCGCAGGCGGATCTGGACGGCATCACCGCGCTGTTCCAGGGATTGCTCCGCATCGCCGAAATCGAGGCCGGCGCGCGCCGCTCGGCGTTCGCGGCATTCGACGCGGCGCCGATGCTGCTCGACCTCGCGGATTTCTACGGGGCGGTCGCGGAGGAGCGTGAGGTGGTGCTGAAGCCGGACATTCCCGAAATCGTGCCGGTGTTCGGCGACCGCGACATGGTGCAGCAGGCGGTGGCCAACCTGCTCGACAACGCCATCAAGTTCGCCCCGTCCGGAACCACGGTGCTGCTCTCCGCGACCCCCGAGGATGGCTGGGTCAGGATCGTGGTCGCCGACCAGGGGCCGGGCATTCCGCTGGCGGACCGGCCCCGCGCGACCGAGCGTTTCTTTCGCGGCGAAAGCGCGCGCAGCACCCCGGGTTCCGGTCTTGGCCTGGCCCTCGTGCAAGCGGTCGCGACCCTGCATGGCGGCGTGCTGCGGCTCGAGGATGCCGGGCCGGGCCTCATCGCCACGCTGACCCTGCCGCACGGGCCGCGTGAGGTCGCCTGAGACGATCCGCATACCCCGGCGCCAGCCAGGCCAGTTGCCCCGCCGCGATCGTGGCCACGACGCGCGCGGCTGGCGCGTCCACCAGAACCAGATCGGCCCGCAGCCCTGCTCCGATCCGCCCGCGATCGGGCAGTCCCGCCGCGCGCGCGGGGTTGTCCGAGATGAGCGCCCAGGCTTGCGCCAGATCGAGCACGCCGCGATCGGCCAGGCGGAACGCGGCTTGCGCGAGGCAGGGATAGAAGTAGTCGCTGCACAGCACGTCGCAGATACCCGCTTCCGCCAGCCGCGCCGCCGAGGCCCAGCCGAGATGCGAACCGCCGCGCACCACGTTGGGGCTGCCCATCACAACGAAATCCCCCGCCGCGCGCGCGGCGGCGCCGACCTCCTCCGCCATCGGGAATTCGCAGATGGCAGCGCCAAGCGCGCGGAAATGGCCGCGCCTGGCGATGGTGTCGTCGTCATGGCTCGCCATGGCGATGCCGGCGGCGCGGGCGGCGGCGGCGATGCGGGCTTGCGCGGCGGCAACCGCCGGGCCATTCGCCGCGGCCTTCATCGCCTCCGCCCGGAACGCCACGGCATCGAGCGGGCCGCGTTCGATGTATTTGGCGGCCTTCGCGGGATCGTGCAGGCGCCGCAGGATCGCGGGCGTGTGGTCGTTGAAGGCGAGCAGATGCACCCGTCCGGCGGCGATGTCGGCCACCGCCATGTCGAGTGCCGCGAGGTTGTGCGCCTCCCAGCGCAGATGCACCCGCATGTCGCAGGTCCAGCTTCCGGCATCGAGCGCATCGAGCAGGGCGCGCCACATCGGAGCGCCGCGCAGGCCGGGCTCCCATGACAGGGTGATGCCATGGAACGCGGTGGTGACGCCGTTGGCAAGCAATTGCCGCTCGGTTTCGGCCCATGCGAGCGCCAGCGGGAAATCGACGCCGGGGCGCGGTTGCAACTGCCGCTCGAAGGCGTCGCCGTGGATGTCGATGATGCCGGGCAGGACGAGCAGGCCCGTGGCGTCGAAGATCGGCGCGCCCGCGCGGCCGGAGCCGAGTGCGGCGATGCGGCCATCCTCTATCAGTAGCCCGGTGTCGTGCAGCGCGCCATCCGCCAGCACGCGTCCGCGTTCGATCAACATTTCCGTCAACTCCGTTCCGCCGGTTCGAACACAAGCTGTACCCGCGGCGTGGGGTAGCGGGCGATGCCGAACTCGACCACTCCGTCATCCTGATCGACGTTGACGCCTTCGGAGACGAGCAGCGGCCGGTTGCGGGGCAGGCGCAGCAATTCGGCCTCGCGCGGCGCGGGCATGCGGGCCGAGACGCGGGTGACGCGCCTGCGGTAGTCGGACACGCCCTGCTGGGCCAGCGCCTCCGTGATGGTGGCGTGGGCTGCCAGCGCCGCCAGCAGGCCGGGGAAGCGGGCGGCCGGGAAATGATGCGTGCCGAGGCTTACCGGGCGGCCATCGGCGAGGCCGAGGCGTTCGAGGCGGACGATGCCGGCGCCCGGTGCGACGCCAAGCCCCGCCGCGATCTCGGCGTCGGCGCCCGTCTCGCGCAGGTCGAGGATGTGGCCCGATGGTTCCTTGTTGTGGCGCCGTATCCACTCCGAGAACCGGGTGCGGGATTGGATGGCGTAGTCCAGCACATCCTCGGCCACGAAGCTGCCTCGCCCCTGCTCCACGCGCACCAGGCCAGCGCGCGAAAGCTCTTCCAGCGCGCGGCGGACAGTGTGGCGATTGACGGCGAAACGCTGCGACAGCAGTACCTCGGTGGGCAGGCGCGCGCCCGGCGGCTGCGTGCCGTCGGCGATCTCGCGTTCCAGCGTCTCGACGATCTGGCGCCACAGGGCGACGCCACCGCCGCGGGCGGGCGCCGTGGTCGTCATTGGGCGGTGGTCGTCATTGCAATGTCATCCCCAGCCGCGTCGGATCGTGCGAGTTCCGGTTGACGATATCGCGGCCACGGCTTAACTGTCTAGACGTCTAAACAACATTGGCTGGCTCGCATGTCGTCTCCAACCCCCCGGCAACGCTGGATGGCCATTCTGGCGCGGGCCAAATTGGCCGAGTTGGCCGAGTTGCTGCCCGGCGCGCCCGCTTTGCCCGACTACACCGTGCTGCGCGGGCCGCAATCCGGGCTGGTGATGCTGCGGGGGCGCGCCGGAGGCGGCGGCGAGGCGTTCAATCTCGGCGAGATGACGGTGACTCGCTGCACGGTGCGCGACGCCGCGGGCGGGGTCGGGCACGCCTATGTGGCGGGCCGCGACGGGGAGCAGGCGGCGCTGGCGGCGCGGCTGGACGCGGCGCTGCAAAGCCCCGCGCTGCACGACACGTTGGAGGCGCAGGTGATCGCGAAGCTGGCAGAGCGACAGGCCGCGCGTCGGCGCGCCGAGGCCGAGCGGGCGGCGGCGACGCGGGTGCGGTTCTTCACCATGGCGACCATGCGGTCATGAACATCGACCTGCCTGGCTTCAGCGACCCGGTACACGACGCGCAAGCCTGCTTCCGCGCGGTGCTGGACGCCATGAGCCGCCCCGGCACCGTACGCGCCGCCGGGGCAGGGCTGCTGCCGCCTGCCCCTCTCGCGCCCGCCACCGCCGCTGTTCTGCTGACGCTGGTGGATGGCGAGACGCCGCTCGGCATGGCCCCGCTGTTCCAGCCCGCCGCGGACTGGATTTCGTTTCATTGCGGCGCGCTTGTGCCAGCGGACGCCGGCAGGGCCGCGTTCGTCCTGGCGACCGCGCTGCCGGACCTGTCCATGGCGGCGCAGGGCTCCGATGACCGCCCGGAGGACAGCGCCACCATCATCCTCCAGGTCGCGAGCCTCGCCGGCCCGTCGCGCTTCCGGCTGGCGGGGCCCGGCATCCAGAGCCACGCCATTTTGGCCGTGGGTGGCCTGCCCGCCGATTTCGTGGCCCGCTGGGCGCGGAACCAAAGGCTGTTTCCGCGTGGCGTCGATCTCATCCTGTGCGCGGGCGACCGCTTGGCCGCCCTGCCGCGCGGCATTCGTGTGAGCGAGGTCTGAAATGGCCTATGTCGCGGTCAAGGGCGGCGAGCGCGCCATCGACAACGCCCATGCCTGGCTCGCCGAAGCGCGGCGCGGCGACCCGGCGGTGGCCGAGATCGGCGTGGACCAGATCGAGGCCCAGCTTGGCCGCGCGATCGACCGGGTGATGGCGGAGGGTTCGCTGCACGACCGGGGCCTCGCGGCGCTGGCGATCAAGCAGGCGCAGGGCGATTTGATCGAGGCCGCGTTTCTGCTGCGCGCCTATCGCACCACCCTGCCGCGCTTCGCCGCGTCGGCCCCGCTGGATACCGAAGCGATGCAGGTGCGGCGCCGCATCTCGGCCGTGTTCAAGGACCTGCCAGGCGGCCAGGTGCTCGGGCCGACCACGGACTACACCCACCGGCTGCTGGATTTCGCGCTCGCGGCGGAAGGTATCGCGCCACCCCGCGCGCCGCGCGCGGACGTGACCGACGAGACCATCCCGAGCGTCAACGCGATTTTGGCGCATGAGGGGCTGATCGAGCGGGATGCCGGCTCCTCCGGGGAGGAGCCCGCCGACCTCACACGCGAACCCTTGGCCTTTCCCGCCGGACGCGACGTGCGGTTGCAGGCATTGGCGCGCGGCGACGAGGGCTTTCTGCTGGCGCTCGGCTATTCGACGCAGCGCGGCTGGGGCGGCACCCATCCCTTCGTCGGCGAGTTGCGCGTGGGCGAGGTGGGCGTCGAGATCGTGCCGCCGGAACTCGGCTTCGCCATCGACATCGGCGATGTAAGCCTGACCGAATGCCAGATGGTGAACCAGTTCGCCGGCTCACGCAGCGTGAAGCCGCAATTCACGCGGGGCTATGGGCTGGTTTTCGGACACGCGGAGCGCAAGGCCATGTCGATGGCGCTGGTGGACCGGGCGATGCGCGCGGCGGAGCTGGGCGAGGACGCGACGGCGCCGGCGCAGAACATCGAGTTCGTTCTGTATCACTGCGACAACATCGAGGCGACGGGCTTCGTGGAACATCTGAAGCTGCCCCACTATGTGGATTTCCAGAGCGAGCTGGAGACGGTGCGGCGGATGCGCGCGGATGCCGACGCCGCCGCGATCCGAGAGGCTGCCGAATGAACGTCGCAAGCGGCTACAACTTCGCGTATCTCGACGAGCAGACCAAGCGCATGATCCGCCGTGCGATATTGAAAGCGGTGGCGATCCCAGGCCATCAGGTCCCGTTCGGCAGCCGCGAGATGCCGTTGCCATATGGCTGGGGCACCGGCGGCATCCAGGTGACGGCGGCCGTGCTGGGACGCGACGATGTGCTGAAGGTGATCGACCAGGGGGCGGACGACACCACGAACGCCGTCTCGATCCGGCGCTTCTTCGCACGCACGGCGGGTGTGGCGACCACGACACATACCGCCGAGGCGACCGTGATCCAGACGCGGCACCGCATTCCCGAGACCGCGCTGCGTCAAGACCAGATCATCGTCTATCAGGTGCCGCAGCCCGAGCCGCTGTCGCGCCTGGAACCGAGTCGCGAGGAGACGCGGCGGATGCACGCGCTCGCCGATTATGGGCTCATGCATGTGAAACTGTATGAGGACATCACGCGCTTCGGCCATGTCTCGATCAGCTACGACTACCCGGTGATGGTCGATGGCCGCTATCTGATGGCGCCGAGTCCGATCCCCGCGTTCGACAATCCCAAGATGGATCGCATGGCCGCCTTGCAGCTTTTTGGTGCGGGACGCGAGAAGCGGATCTATGCCGTGCCACCCTACACCAGTGTCAGAAGCCTCGATTTCGACGACCACGAATTCCGCGCCTCCCGCGCGCCCCATGCGTGCCTCCTGTGCGGCGCGACGGACAGCTACCTCGACGAAGTGGTGATCGACGACCAGGGGGGGCGGATGTTCGTGTGTTCCGACACGGATCATTGCGAGGGACGCCGCGATGGAACATGACACGCTGCTTTCGGCGCGCGGCCTGACGCTGCATTTCGGCGCGACGCCGGCATTGGTCGATGTGGACGCCGATCTGTGGCCGGGCGAGGTGCTCGCCGTCGTCGGTGAGTCCGGTTCCGGAAAATCCACGCTGCTGAACGTGCTGTCGGGGCGGCTGGCGCCGGATGCCGGCGTGGCGTGGTACCGCGATCCGGCGGGCGCCCTGCACGACATCCACGCGATGCCGGCGCCTGCGCTCAGGACTCTGCACCGCTCCGATTGGGGCTTCGTGCATCAGAACCCCCGCGAGAATCTGCGCATGGCCGTGACCGCCGGCGGCAATGTGGGAGAGCGGCTGATGGCGCGGGGATCGCGTCATTACGGCGACATCCGTGCCGCGGCGATCTCGTGGCTGGAACAGGTGGAGATCGACGCCGATCGCGTGGACGACCTGCCGCGCACATTCAGCGGCGGGATGCTGCAACGATTGCAGATCGCCCGCACGCTGGTGACGCATCCGCGCCTGGTGTTCATGGACGAACCCACCGGCGGGCTCGATGTTTCGGTGCAGGCGCGGTTGCTGGATCTGATCCGGGGGCTGGTGCGGCGTCTGGGGATCGCGGCGGTCCTGGTGACGCACGATCTGGCGGTGGCACGTCTGCTGGCCCACCGCATCATGGTGATGCAGCGCGGCCGGGTGGTGGAAAGCGGACTGACCGACCGCGTGCTGGACGATCCGCGGCATGCCTATACGCAGCTGCTGGTGAGTTCGGTGTTGGGGGCTTGAGGACGATGCTCGAAGTGACCGGGCTCGCCAAGGCCTTCACCCTACACCTGCAGGCCGGTCTGCGCATCCGCGTGCTCGCGCATGTCGATCTGCGTGTCGATGCCGGCCAGTGCCTGGCGCTGGTGGGGCCGTCGGGTGCCGGCAAGTCCACCCTGTTGCGCAGCCTGTACGGCAATTACGGCGCCGATAGCGGGCAGATCCGCGTCCGCCATGGCGACGATATCGTCGATCTTGCCGCCGCATCGCCGCGCGTTGTGGTGGACATCCGCGCGCGCACCATCGGCTATGTCAGCCAGTTCCTGCGCGTGGTGCCGCGCGTGGCCGCGATCGACATCGTGGCGGAAGCGGCGTCTGGCGATAGGCGTGCGCGGGCCGCGGCACTGCTGTCCCGCCTGAACATCCCGGCGCGGCTCCATGCCCTGCCGCCGGCGACGTTCTCGGGTGGGGAACAGCAGCGGGTGAACCTCGCGCGCGGGTTCATCGGCGGCCATCCGGTCCTGCTGCTCGACGAGCCGACCGCAAGCCTCGACGACGCCAACCGCGACATCGTGATCGCGATGATCCTCGAAGCCAAGGCCGCCGGCACCGCGATCGTCGGCATCTTTCACGACACCGAAGTGCGTGACGCGGTGGCGGACCTTCGGTATCACGTCGCACCCATCCAGGACGCCGCATGACCCACACCATCCTGACCAACGCGACGCTCGTTCTGCGCGACCGCGTCCTGCATGGCACCGTCGTGATGGACGGAAACAATATTGTCGAGGTCGGCGATGCCGTCTCGTACGCGCCGGGTGCCATCGACCTCGATGGCGACATGCTGTTCCCGGGCGTGGTCGATCTGCACACCGACAACCTGGAGCGCCAGGTGCAGCCGCGCCTGAACGCGCGTTGGCCATCGCGTTCGGCGATGCTGGCGCACGACGCGCAATGCGCCGTGGCGGGCGTGACCACGGTGTTCGACGCGCTGTGCCTGGGCGATCTCGGCTTCGAGACGGAGCGGCTGAGAACCTTCCGGGACGGCGTCGCCGATCTCGATGCGCTCGGCGACACCGGCCTGATGAAGAGCGAGCATTTCCTGCATCTGCGCTGCGAGATGCCGGCATCCGACGTGATCGAACTGGTCGATCCGGTGGCCGACCACCCGCTGGTGCGGATGGTGAGCCTGATGGACCATAGCCCCGGCGTGGGCCAGTACGCCAACATGGACCGCTATCGCGCGCTGCGCCGCAAGGAGAACATTGCCGATGCGACGATCGAGCGGCGCATCGAGGAACTCACCGCGCAGCGCGCGCGGCTGCGCGACCCGAACCGGCGTGCGCTGCTGGCGCGCGTGGCCGGATTGCCGATCGTCCTGGCGAGCCACGACGATCGCACGGCCGAGGAGATCGCTGAAAACATCGCCGACGGCATCAAGATCAGTGAATTTCCGGTGACAATGGAGGCGGCGCTGGCGGCGCGCGCGGGCGGCATGGAGGTGATCGCGGGTGCTCCCAACATCGTGCGCGGCGGCTCGCATTCCGGCAACGTGTCGGCGGCCGAACTGGTGCGCGCGGATGCGGTCGATGCGTTCGCGTCGGACTACGTGCCCGCAAGCCTGGTGGAGGCGGCGTTCCTGTGCGTGGCCGATACCGTCATCAGCCTGCCCGACGCGATCGCGCTGGTGACCGACCGGCCGGCGCGGATGGCCGGATTGCACGATCGGGGGCGGATCGAGGTCAGCCTGCGCGCCGATTTCGTGCGCGTGCGGGTGCATGAGGGCTTGCCCGTGGTACGCGCGGTCTGGCGCGCGGGCGAGCGGGTGGCGTGACACGGCGGGTCGCGCTGTACTACGCGCCGGCGACGTCCGATCCGCTGTGGTCGTTGGGTGCGCGTTGGTTGGGGCGTGATCCGGACAGCAATGCGCCGGTGCCGCAGCCGGCGGTGCCTGGCATTGCGGAGGCGACCGCCGATCCGCGCGGCTATGGGTTCCACGCGACGCTGAAACCCCCGATGCGGCTGCGTGCGGGAACGCGGTGGGCCGATGTGCTGCGCGCGGTGGACGAGGTCGCGGCGGGCATCGCGCCGTTCGACATGCCGCCGCTCGCGGTGGCCGATCTGCTTGGGTTCCTGGCCGTGCGCGAGACGGTGCCGAGCGTGGCGTTGCAGGCGCTTTCGGATGCCTGCGTCGCGGGCGTGGACGCGCTTCGCGAACCGGCGGATGCGGCGGAGTTGGCGCGGCGGCGGCGGGGCGGGTTGGCGCCCGCGCATGAGGCGATGCTGACGCGGTGGGGCTATCCCTATGTCTTCGCGACGTGGTTTTTCCACATGACGCTGACACGGCGTCTGAGCGCGGAGGAACACGCGATTTTCCGCCCGGCCGCCGAGTCGCATTTGGTGCCGGCATTGCGACAAACGCGGCGCGTCGAGGATATTTGCCTGTTCACCCAGAGCGAACCCGGCGCCGCCTTCATCCTGGCGGACCGGGTTCCCCTCAGCGGCTGATCTAGAAGTTCAGCGGCGTGGCCTGCACCACCAGCGGCAGCGTGCGGACCATGGCCAGCACGTCCTCCGGCACCGGCTCGTCCACCGACACGAGACAGATCGCATCGCCGCCCGCCTCGGCGCGGCCGAGGTGGAAGGTGGCGATGTTGATGCCGGCGCCGGCGAGCGTGGCGCCGAAGCGGCCGATGAAGCCGGGGCGGTCCTGGTTCGTGACGTAAAGCATGTGGCGGCCGAAATCCGCCTCGATCTTGATGTCCTTGATCTCGACGATGCGCGGCCGGGAGCCCGCGAACAGCGTGCCGGCGACCGAGCGGGTCTGCTGGTCGGTGACGACGGTCACGCGGATCAGCGTTTGGTATTCGCTCGGCCGTTCATGCACCGTTTCGGCCACGTCGATGCCGCGCTCGCGTGCCAGCACCGGGGCGTTGACCATGTTGACGCCGGCCATGACCGGGGCGAGCAGGCCAGCGAGCACGGCGGCGGTGAGCGGTTTGTGGTTCAGTTCAGCGGCATGGCCCTCGTACTCGATGACGATGCGGCGGATGACGCCCTCGCGGGACTGTACCTGCTGGCCGGCGAAGGCGCCGAGCTGGCGGGACAGTTCCATGTAGGGTTTCAAACGCGGCGCATCCTCGGCCGAGACCACGGCCATGTTGATCGCGTTCGCCACAGCGCCGGTCAGCAGGAAGTCGCTCATCTGGTCGGCGACCTGCAAGGCCACGTTCTCCTGCGCCTCGGCGGTGGCCGCCCCCAGATGGGGGGTGCAGACCACGTTTTCGAGGCCGAACAGCGGGCTGTCGGTGGCGGGTTCAGTCTCGAACACGTCGAGGGCCGCACCCGCGACGTTGCCCGATGTCACCGCATCGGCCAGCGCCGCCTCGTCGATCAGGCCGCCGCGCGCGCAGTTGATGATGCGCACGCCCTTTTTCGTGCGCACCAGCGTCTCGCGCGACAGGATGTTGCGCGTGGCGTCAGTCAGCGGCGTGTGCAGCGTGATGACGTCGGCGCGGGAGATCAGCGCGTCCAGCTCGACCTTCTCGACGCCAAGCTCCAGCGCGCGGGTTTCGGTCAGGTACGGATCATAGGCGATCACGCGCATCTTCAGGCCATGCGCGCGGTCCGCCACGATGGAGCCGATGTTGCCGCAGCCGATCAGGCCGAGGGTCTTGCCGGTGAGTTCCACGCCCATGAAGCGGTTCTTCTCCCACTTGCCGGCCTTGGTGGAGGCGCTGGCTTCGGGGATCTGACGGGCGAGCGCGAACATCATGGCGATGGCGTGCTCGGCCGTGGTGATGGCGTTGCCGTATGGGGTGTTCATCACCACCACGCCGCGCGCGGTAGCCGATTTCACGTCGACGTTGTCCACGCCGATGCCGGCGCGGCCGACCACCTTGAGGCGCGGGGCGGCGTCGAGCAGTTCCTTGGTGACCTTGGTGGCGGAGCGGATGGCGAGTCCGTCATACTCGCCGATGATCGCGCGCAGCTCGGCGGGCGACAGGCCGGTTTTGACATCCACCTCGATCCCGCGCGTGCGGAAAATCTCGATGGCGGCGGGGGAAAGCTTGTCGCTGATGAGAACCTTGGGCATTCGATCTACTCCGCTGCCGCTTTGGAAGTGTGACGCGCCGCGACATTCGCGTGCGCCCAATCCAGCCACGGCAGCAGCGCCGCAATGTCGGATGTCTTGATCGTGGCGCCGGCCCAGATGCGCAGGCCCGGCGGGGCGTCGCGATAGCTCGCGATGTCGTAGGCGACGTGCTCCTTCTCCAGCAGCCCCGCGATGTCTTTCGCGGCCGCCGCCTGACCGTCTGGCGGCAGCGCGGCGAACCAGGGTGCGGTGATCTTGAGGCAGATCGAGGTGCAGGAACGCGAGGCGGGATCGGTCGCGAGAAAGCCGGCCCAGTCCGAGTGCTCGACCCAGGCGGCGACGGCGGCGAGGTTGGCCTCGCTGCGGGCGATGAGCGCGTGCAGGCCGCCGATGCCTTCGGCCCAGCGCAGGCCGTCCAGCGCGTCCTCGACACAGAGCATCGACGGCGTGTTGATCGTCTCGCCCTTGAACACGCCCTCTGCCAGTTTGCCGCCCGAGGTGAGGCGGAAGATCTTCGGCAGCGGCCATGCGGGCTTGTAGGTCAGCAGCCGCTCGATCGCGCGCGGCGACAGCGCCAGCATCCCGTGCGCCGCCTCGCCGCCCAGCGCCTTCTGCCAGGACCAGGTGACGACATCGAGTTTCGCGAATGGCAGGTCCATCGCGAAGGCGGCCGAGGTGGCATCGCAGATCACGAGGCCCTCGCGGACGTCGGAAATCCAGTCGCCGTTCGGGATGCGGACGCCCGAAGTGGTGCCGTTCCAGGCCAGCACGACGTCATGCGCGGGGTTCACCGCGGCGAGGTCGGGCAGCGCGCCGTACGGAGCGGCAAGCACGCGGGCATCGGCGAGCTTCAACTGCTTGACGACGTCTGTGGCCCAGGCTTCGGAGAAGCTCTCGAAGGCGAGGATATCGACCGGCCGCGCGCCGAGCAGCGACCACATCGCCATCTCGATGGCCCCGGTGTCGGAGCCGGGCACGATGGCAACACGCCAATCGGGCGGCAGGCCAAGCAGCGCGTGCGAGCGGGTGATGACTTCGGCGAGCCGGGCCTTGGGGCCTTTCGCCCGATGGCTGCGGCCCAGCAGCGCGCCCTCGAGGGCAGCGATCGTCCAGCCAGGGCGCTTGGCGCAGGGGCCGGAGGAAAAATCCGGATTGGCCGGACGCGAATCCGGAGCGGCGGTGGCGAGTGCCATGTTTGGCTCTCCCTTTCAGAAGAGAAGCGCCCCGGTGGGGGGGCGTGGCCCGCGGCTCTCGTAGCGCGGGGTGTAACCGAACTCAAGCCCCGCGCGGTCGCCCGGCTCGATACCGGGGGCAAGGGAGAAGTGCGATTTCCACAGCAGCGAATCCCGGCCGCTTTGCTATATTGGCGCCATGGTGGACACTCTGGGAAATGGCCCGAAACGGGGGTACGGCAATTTTGACCTGTTGCGCGTTCTGGCCGGCCTTGCGCTCATCTACGGCAACGGTCTGATCCTGAC
This sequence comes from Rhodospirillales bacterium, assembly GCA_025352565.1. Classification (GTDB taxonomy): domain Bacteria; phylum Pseudomonadota; class Alphaproteobacteria; order Acetobacterales; family Acetobacteraceae; genus JANXTF01. Next base: position 31,164 of record JANXTF010000119.1, read on the forward strand.
GGGGGGGCCGCCGAGTGCGCTTTGGGCGGCGCCGGGCTCGCGCTTCGGCATCGACATGATGTTCGCCATCAGCGGCTTCCTCGTCGCCGGCAGCTGGCTGGCGCGGCCGGGGGCGGTGGGGTTCGCGGCGAGGCGGATGCTGCGCATATGGCCGGGGCTGGCGGTCTGCGTCCTGGTGACCGTGGCCGTGATCGGGCCGCTGGGGACGCACATGCCGGAAGCGGCTTATGCGCGACACGGCATGACGCATGACTACCTGAAGAACATGGTGTTCATCGAGCGCCTTTGGCTGCCCGATACCTTTCGGGGCCAGCCATGGGTCGGCACGGTCAACCCGATGCTCTGGACGCTTGGCCCCGGTCTGCTGGCCAGCCTCGCCTTGCCCGCGCTCGGACTGCTTCCAGAACGCCTCCGGGTGAGCACTCTGGTGACCGCTGCCGCGATCTGCGGCCTTGCCGCGTTCGCCTGGCCGGCGCGCGCCCAGGTCCTGATCGAATTGCCGTTCTTCCTCATGGGCGCCGCCTGGCGGGTGCATTCCGGGCGGCGGGACGGCGTGTTCCGCGCCGATCTCGCGATGCTGCTGTTCGCCGGCAACTGGGTCGTCGCCACTTGGCTCGACCGCTGGAACATCGTGTTGGAATGGGTGAGCCTGCCCTACATGCTGGCCTGCTTCGGCCGCATGACGGCGCCTGGCATCGGCAAGTTCGGGCGCTGGGGCAACCCGGCCTATGGGCTGTTTCTCTACGCGTTCCCGGTCCAGCAGCTGATCGTGGCGCGCTGGCCGGATTGTCCACACCCGATCCTGCTATGCGCCGCCATCTCGCTCGTTGCGGGATACGCCTCGTGGCATCTGGTGGAACGTCCGGTGCTGGATTGGGCTGCCCGTCCGATGCGGCGACTCGCGGCGGCGATGCCTTGAACCGGCGCAACAATTTCGATTTCCTTCGGCTGGCCGCGGCACTCATGGTGGTGCATGGCCATGGCTGGGTCCTGTCCGGCGGCGTCGGCCCCGGCCTGTGGGGCGTGCCGTTCGCGCGCGTCGGACTCGACGTGTTCTTCAGCATCAGCGGCTACCTGGTCACCGGAAGCTGGGACCGCACGCCGCGCCTGGCCGGCTTCCTGGCCAAGCGCGCCCGCCGCATCTTCCCCGGCCTGATTGCCTGCGTCGTCGCCACCATCCTCATCGTCGGCCCGCTCGCCACGCGCCTGCAACTGGGGGTGTATTTCGCGAGCCCTGAAACCTGGAGCTATCTCCAGAACATCGCGCTGCATCTGAAGCTTACCTTGCCCGGCACGTTCGAGGCCTCGCCCGAGGCGGGTGCGGTCAACGGCTCGCTGTGGAGCCTGCTGCCGGAATTCGCCTGCTACCTCACCGTGCCGCTGCTCGCGGCCTGCTTCGCGCGCGGCCGCATCGCCAGCCGTGTGGCGACGCTCGGCGTGCTGGCGGCGCTGATCGGCGGCGCGGGGCTTTATCTGTTCGAGTTCCATCGCGGCCCATCGATCCAGGGCTATGGGGTCGATCTGAAATACGCGCTGGTGGAGGTGCCGTTCTTTTTCGTGGGCGGTGCGCTGGCCCTGCTGGAGCCGCGTGTGGCCGGGCTGTGGCGCGCCGATTTCTGCCTCGCCTTCTTCACGCTGAACTACGCGATCACCGCCTGGCTCGGCTCGTGGAACATCCCATTCGAATGGTTCACGCTGCCCTACATGGCGATTTGCTTCGGCCGCATGTCGCTGCCGCTGGTGCGCGATGCGGGGCGGTTCGGGGATCTGTCCTACGGCATGTATCTGTACGCGTTCCCGATCCAGCAGCTGATGCTCACCTTGTGGCCGGGCCACCCCTATCCGGTGCTGGCCTGCGTGGCCATGACCGCAGGCGTCGCGTGGCTGTCATGGCATCTGATCGAGCGCCCGGCGCTGCACGGTTTGCGGGGCGGACGGGCGGGCGCCGCGCTGGCGCCCGCCCAATAGGGAGGCTTCATGGGTAGATGGCTGGGGCGGCTGGCGTTGGCGGCGACGCTGGTGCTGCCGGTTTTCCTGATGCACGGCCGGGCGGTGGCCGAGGTGGTGATCGGCGTTATCGACTTTTGCTTCCTCGCCCGCTGCCTTCTGGCCGGCGAGTGGGCCGGCGAGTCGGCCGGCGAGTGGGATTGGCTGCGCACCGCCTGGGTAAAGCTCGCCGCGATCTGGTGGGGGTGGCTGATCCTGTGCTCGCTGCCCTCCATCAGCGGCGGCGGAACGGGACCGCTGATCCAGGCGGTCGGTCTCGCGCGCTTCCTCGTTCTGGTGGCGGCGCTGGAAAACGACGTGCTGCGGCCGGCTTTCGCGCGCCGGTGGATGGCGCGCGCGGTGATGGCGGCGGCCCTGTATATCGGCCTGCAAAGCCTGCTGCAGTTCGCCACCGGCCACAACCTGCAAGGCTTCCCACGCGGCGCGGACGGCGAGTTGACCGGGCCGTTCCAGAACCCCCGCGCCGCCGCCCCACTGTCACGTCTGATGTTCCCGGCGATCCTGGCAGGCGGCGGCGTCGCGCCCGTGTTGGGGCTCGCCGTGCTGGCAACCGGCACCATGGTGCTGATCGGCCAGCGTATGCCGCTGCTGCTGACGATGTTCGGGCTGGTTCTCACGGGGTTCCTGCTGCCGCGCATGAGGCTGGCCATGCTGGGCGCCCTCGTGGCCGGCGGCCTGCTGCTGGGTGCTTCGGCCGTGGTGGCACCGCAGAGCTTTTATCGGCTGGTAACCAAGTTCTCGACCCAGATAGAGAATTTCGCCGACAGCGAGTATGGCCGCATCGCCACCCGCGCCATCGACATCACGCGGGCGCATCCGGTGTTCGGCCAGGGCTTCGACGCTTATCGCCGGACCTGCGCGGACCCGGTTTACGGCCTCCCGAACGCCTGCAACATCCACCCGCACAACCACTACCTCGAAGCGGCCACCGAAAGCGGCATCCCCGGCCTGCTCCTGTTCTCGGCCCTGATCGTGGCTTGGCTGCGGCCGCTCGCGCGTGGCTTGCGGCGCGATCCAAACCCGTTGCGGGTCGGTCTGTTCGTCACCGCCTTCATCTCGGAATGGCCGATCGCTTCCAGCAACAGCTTCACCTCGATCGAACTCGGCGGCTTTTTCTTCGTGCTGCTGGGTTACGGGCTGGCCGAGGCGCGGGCCGCCACGAGCAGCACCGTGCCGTCTACCCCAACCACGTGCAGCACGGCGCCAGGCATCGCATTCTCCTGATCCACCAGCCGCGCGGCCCAGTCGCTGTCGCCCAGCCGGACGCGGCCTTCCGGCCCTGCGAACCCCAGCGCCAGTGCCGTCCGCCCCACCAGCCCCGAGCCCGGCGCGTTCAGCGTCCCTGGCGTGGGCTTGCGCCGCCACGCAAGCCCGCACGCCACCGCCGCACAGGCCAGCACCCCGAACGCCACCACCTGCAACTCGAACCCCAGCGGATGCGCCTGTTCCAGAATCCCGGTGCCGAGCGCGGCAAGTCCGAGCCACACCAGGAACGCGCCCGGCAGCACCGCCTCCGCCACCATCAGCGCGAGGCCCACGCCCAGCCAGATCACGACCGGCGACATCATGGCGGCGGCATCATGGCGCGGTCACCGGCACGGAGCCCGCGCGCATCGCCGCCTGCGCCTTCGCCGCCGCGCTCGCCTGGGCCGCGGCGTCCGCGGTGGGCGCGCGCAGCAACTCGAGCGCCTGGGTGATGCCGCCCGCGAGCGCCGCGGATTCCATCGGCACGATCACGAGCCGGTTGTTCGGCGCGGTCGCGAGCGCGTGGAACGCCTGCACGTAGCGGTCGGCGATGAAGTAGCGCAAAGCCGGCTCGCCGCCGGCCGCCGCCGCCTCGGCCACCATGCGGGTGGCCGCCGCTTCGGCCGCGGCCAGCCGCTCGCGCGCCTCGCCATCGCGGTTCGCCGCCTGCTGGCGGCCCTCGGCGGCGAGCACCAGCGCCTGCTTGGCCCCCTCCGCCCGCAGCACGGCGGCCTGCTTCTCGCCCTCCGCCTTGGCGACCGAGGCCCGGCGCTCGCGCTCTGCCGTCATCTGCATGTTCATCGCGCGGATCAGGTTTTCCGGCGGCTCGATCTTGCGGATTTCCACCCGGCTCACCTTCACGCCCCATGGATGCGTCGCCCCATCGAGGATCACCAGCAACTGGGTGTTGATCCGTTCGCGCGACGACAGCGCCGCGTCCAGTTCCATCTCACCGATCACGGCGCGGATGTTGGTCATCGCCAGCGTGCTCAGGGCCTGACCCAGATTCTGCACCTGGTAGGCCGCCTTGTCGGCTTCCAGCACCCGGTAATAGATCACGCCGTCCACCGCCACGGTGGCATTGTCGCCGGTGATGACGCTTTGCTCGGGGATGTCGAGCACCTGCTCCTGCACGTTCAGCTTGCGGCCCACGCGGTCCACGTAGGGCAGCAGGAAGTTGAGGCCGGGATTGAGCATCCGGGTAAACGCGCCGAACCGCTCGACCGTCCAGACCTGCCCCTGCGGCACCGTCTTGGCGCCGGCGAACACGGTAACCACCACCAATACCAGCAGCAGCACCCATACGATCAGAAAGCCCTGGCTCATCGCAATCCCCCGTGGCGGGCTTGGTTGCCGCCGCTGCTTGACCCTAGCATGGGCGCAACAACGGGAGACACAACATGATCATCGGCGCTTCGGGTCCGCTCACGGTCGATCTCAGCGGCCTGCGGGTCGCCATCACGGCCGGCGCCGGGGGCATCGGGCGGGTGATGGCGGATGGCTTCGTCGCGTGCGGGGCCTCGGTATTCGTGTCCGACATCGACGCGGCGGCCCTGGCGGCCTGCCCGCACCCGTCGATGCGGGCCGACGCCGGCAGCGTCGCCGACCTCGACGCCTTCATGGAGACCGCGATCGGCCATCACGGCGGGCTCGACGTGCTGGTCAACAACGCCGGCATCGCCGGGCCGACCAGGCCGGTGGAGGAGGTGACGCCCGAGGAGGTGGAGGCGACGCTGCGGATCGACCTCGCCGCCATGTTCCACACCGCCCGCCGCGCCGTGCCCGCCTTGCGCGCGGCCGGGGGCGGGGCGATCATCAACCTGAGTTCCGCCGCCGGCCGCTTCGGCTTCCGCCTCCGCAGCCCGTATGCCGCGGCCAAATGGGGCGTCATCGGGCTGACCAAGACCATGGCGATCGAATTGGGGCCGGACGGCATCCGGGTGAACGCCATCCTGCCGGGGCTGGTCGAGGGCCCGCGCATCCGGTCGGTGCTGAAGGCCAAGGCCGACGCGTCCGGCATCGGCGAGAACGAGCAGATCGACCGCGCGCTGCTGACCACGAGCCTGCGCTGCTTCGTGACCCAGAACGACATCGCCAACATGGCGCTCTACTTGTGCAGCCCGTTCGGCCGCACGATCAGCGGGCAGTCGTTGAGCGTCGATGGGGATTTGCAAACCCTGATTTGATGCTCGGCCTGGCGTCATGACGGGTCTTCCGGCCAATCATGGCGAGGGTAGCGCCCCCGCATGTCGCGCCGCGCATCGGCCCAGGCGCCACGCCAGAAGCCGGCCAGATCGCCGGTGATGGCGATGGGCCGGCCCGCCGGGGAGAGCAGCGCGCAGCGCAGGTCGATGCGGCCCCCCGCGAGCAGGGGTGTCGCGGTGGCGCCGTAGAAGGCCTGCGCGCGGGCGGAGGCGAGCGGGACCGGCTGGAGATAGTCGATCGCCGCGTGACCGCGCGGCAGCTTGAGCTCGCACGGCAGATCCGCGTTCAGCCGCTTCGCCTGCTCCCAGGTGAGCAGACCGCGCAGGATGGCGGGGAAATCGAGCTTTTCGAGTTCGGCCATGCGGGTGAGGCCGTTCAGATGCGGCGCGAGCCAGTCCTGCCGCGTGCCGTCCAGCGCCGCGTCCGAGAGATCCGGAAAGTCGGGGTCGAGGCCGCGCATCAGTACCACGCGAGCCTGAAGCTGGCGGGCGGCGCCGGTCCAGGGCAGGGTCGCGGCGGCGGCGAGCGCCGTGGCGGCGGTGGCCGGATCGGCGGCCTCGGTGCGGTCCTCCAGCACCAGCGCGCCGAGGCGCCGGCGGCGGCGGGCCATCACGGTGCCGGTGCCGGGGTCGAACGCGGTCTCGACCGCCTCGGTCACCCGTGCCGCGACGGAGGCGGGCAGGGCGGCGGGATCGAGGCTTGCGGCGAGGCGGATGCGGGCGCCGGCCCGCAGTTCCAGGCTGGCCGCCACCAGCAGCTTCGCGCGGGACAGCGGATCGCCCAAGGGCAGTTTGGCGCCGCCGCCGCCGGCCAGGCGAAAGCTGCCCGGCTCGCCGCGGCGTTGGGCGATGCGGTCGGGGAAGGCGGCGGCCAGCAGCGGGCCGGCATCGCCATCGAGCGGCAAATCCGCCACGCGAAGCCGGCGGCGATATTGCGCGGCACCCCGGCGGATGCGCGACAGCGCGCCGCGATCCGCCTCGGCCGCCAAAGTGCCGCCGAGGGCCGCGAGGCGCAGCCCGATATCGCAGGGCGGATCGCCCGCCGGGCCCCGCCGCAGCGGGTCGCGTTCCTCCAGCAGCGCGGCGAGGGAGCAGGCCAGCGCCGCCGCCTCCGGGGTCTCGGCCGCGAGCATCATGGCGGCGAGGCGGGGATGGGCGCCGAGCCGCGCCATGCGGCGGCCCGGATCGGTGATCCGCCCGGCGGCATCGAGCGCGCCCAGTTCGGCCAGCAGCGCCTGCCCGGCGGCAACCGCGCCCGCGGGCGGCGGATCGGGAAACGGCAGCGCGTCCGGCGTCTCGCCCCAGGCCGCGCAATCCAGCGCCAGACCGGATAACTCGGCTTCCAGGATCTCCGGCCGGTCGAAGGCCGCGAGTCCGCGATGCGCGGCCGTGGTCCAGAGCCGGATCGCCACACCCGGCGCTTCCCGCCCGGCGCGCCCGGCCCGCTGCTCGGCGGCGGCACGGCTGATCCGCACGGTGGCGAGGCGGCTGAGGCCGGTGGCCTGATCGAGCCGCGGCGTGCGCCGCCAGCCGCCATCGACCACGATCCGCACGCCCGGCACCGTCAGCGAGGTTTCCGCGATCGAGGTCGCCAGCACCACGCGGCGGCCTTCCGCCGGACGCAAGGCACGGTCCTGCTCGGCCAGCGGCAAATCTCCGTGCAGCGGCAGCACCAGGGCGCCGCAGCCTTCCAGGGCGGCCTGGGCACGCCGGATCTCGCCCATGCCCGGCAGGAAGGCCAGCACGTCGCCCGTGTGCTCGGCGAGCACCGCGCGGATGGCGCGGGCCATGGCGTCCGGCAGGTCGCGTTCGCTCGCGATGTCGCGCGCGGCGTGGATCACGTCCACCGGATGCGCGCGGCCCGTGCTTTCGATGATCTCGGCGTCGAGCAGCGGCCCCAGCCGCGCGCCGTCGGCGGTGGCCGACATCGCCAGCAGCCGCAGTTCCGGCCGCAGGGTGCGTTGCAGGTCGAGGCACAGGGCCAGGGCGAGGTCCGCATCGAGCGCCCGCTCATGCACTTCGTCGAAGATCACGCAGGCGACACCGTCGAGCCCAGGATCGGTCTGCAGCCGGCGCACCAGCAGCCCCTCGGTCACCACCTCGATCCGGGTCGCGGCCGAGGCCGCGCTGTCGAGCCGGGTGCGATAGCCGATCAAGCCTCCCACTTCCTCGCCGCGCAACGCCGACATGCGGGCCGCGGCCGCCCGGGCGGCCAGCCGGCGCGGTTCGAGCATGACGATGCGCCCACCGCCTATCCAGGGCTGGTCGAGCAGCGCCGTTGGAACCAGCGTCGTCTTGCCGGCGCCGGGCGGCGCCACCAGCACGGCGTTCCGCCCGCGCGCAAGCACGTCGAGCAGGGCGGGAAGGCAGGCAATGACCGGGAGATCTTGTTTCACGCCGGCCGGCATAGCATTTTCCAGCAGGACAGATGGTGGAACAGGCGTGATCGGGCGGACACTGGCGTGCATCGCGGCCCTCTTTCTGGCGCTCGCCGCCGGCAGCGCGAAGGCTGCCGAAAGCGCGGCGGTGAGCAGTCCCCGCGCGGTCGTGAGCCTGATATCGGACACCGACGCGGTGGCAGCCGGCCGCGCCTTCCAGTTGGGCCTGCGCATCGCCGCCGCCCCCGGCTGGCACATCTACTGGCAGAACCCCGGCGATGCCGGCGTGCCGCCGATCCTCGATTTCACCTTGCCCGCCGGCACCAGCGCCGGCCCGATCGCGTGGCCGGTGCCCGACCGCCACCTCGAGGGTCCGGTGATGACGTTCGGCTTCACCGGGGAAACCGTGCTGCCGGTGACCGTCATGCCCGGCGCGGTGTCTGGCGCGCTTGCGGTGAAACTGCATGCCGCGTGGCTGATCTGCGCCAATATCTGCGTGCCCGAGGAAGGCGATTTCCGCCTCGACATTCCGGTGGGCGCGCCGGGAGCCTCGCCGCAGGCGCCGCTGTTCCGCGCCGCCGCCGAGCGCCTGCCCGCCGCGTCTCCCTGGACCATGCACATCGCGCCGGACGGCACGCTGGGGGCGGAGGGCGCCGGCATCTCGCCGTCCACCGTGCATGAGGCATGGTTCTTTCCCGCGGCGTGGGGGCAGATCGACCACAGTTCGCCCCAGACGCTGACCGTGGGCGATGGCGGGCTTGCCCTGGCCATGAAGCCCGGCATCGAGTTCCAGCGCGACCGCGCGCTGCCGGGCGTGCTCGTGGTCCGCGGCGAGGCCGGCCCGGCGCGCGCCTTTTCGGTTTCCGCGACGCCCGGGGCCGTGGTTCTCAGAGCGACCGAACCGCCGGCGCCCCTCGCGCGCATCCTGCTGCTGGCGGCACTCGGCGGCATGATCCTGAACCTGATGCCCTGCGTGTTCCCGGTGCTCGCCATCAAGGCCGTGGGCTTCGCCAACCTGCAGGGCCGCGACCGGCGGCTGGCGCGGATGCAATCCGCCAGCTACATCGCGGGCGTGCTGCTCACGTTCCTCGCACTTGGCGGGCTGATGGTGGCGCTGCGCACCGGGGGCAACGCGGTCGGCTGGGGCTTCCAGTTCCAGTCGCCGGTGTTCGTCACCGCCATGGGATGGCTGCTGTTCGCGGTCGGGCTGAACCTGTCCGGGCTGTTCGACGTGGCCGCCGTGTTCTCCGGCGCCGGGCAGACCCTGGCGCATCGCAGCGGCCATGGCGGCAGCTTCTTCACCGGACTGCTGGCGGTGCTGGTCGCGACCCCCTGCACGGCGCCGTTCATGGGGGTCGCGATCGCGACCGCGCTGACCTCCTCGGCTGCGGTCACGCTGGCGGTTTTCCTCGCTCTTGGCGCGGGTTTCGCGCTGCCCTTCGCGCTGCTGGCGCTGATCCCCGGGATCGCGCGGGCGCTGCCACGGCCCGGCCCCTGGATGGTGGTGCTGCGGCAGGTGCTCGCCTTCCCGATGTATGCCGCGGCGCTGTGGCTGGTGTGGGTGCTGGCCCAGGAATCCGGGCCGGACGGCGTGCTGGCGGCCGGGAGCGGGCTGGTGCTGCTCGGGCTGGCCGGCTGGGCGCTGGGCCTCGCACAGCACCACACTTTGGTGTCGAACCGCCGAGGGCGGCGGATGGCGCATGTGGTGGCCATCGCCGCCGCCGCCGCCGCGTTGGCGATCCTGCCCACGGTGGTGATGGCGCCCGCCGGGAAAGAAGTGTCCCGCGTCGATCCCGGCACCGAGAAATTCACCGCCGCCCGCCTCGCCGCCTTGCGCGCCGAGGGCCGCCCGGTATTCGTCAACATGACCGCCGCCTGGTGCGTGACATGCCTCGTCAATGAGCGGCTGGCCCTGTCGCCCGCCCGGGTGCGCCAAAGCTTTGCGGATCGGCATGTGACGTATTTGAAAGGCGACTGGACCCGGCAGGACCCCGAGATCACCGCCTTCCTGCACGGCCATGGGCGTGACGGCGTGCCGCTTTACGTGATGTATCCCGCCCATGCCGGGACGCCCACGGTCATGTCGCAAGTGCTTACGGAAGGCGAGGTCATCGCCGAACTGAATCGCGCCGGGGGTTAGACCGCCGCCACCGGGACGGACAGGAAGCCCCGGAACCGCGCCCGCCCGCCCCGCACCGGCACGCCATCCAGCCGGTAATGCGGAAACCGCGCGAGGAAGCGTCCGATCGCGATCTGCCCCTCCAGCCGCGCCACCGCCAGCCCCGCGCATTGATGCACGCCGAAGCCGAACGCCAGATGCCGGTTCGGCCAGCGGGCGAGGTCGAGCCGGTCGGGCTCGGCGAACACCGCCGGGTCCCGGTTGGCCGCCCCGATGCAGAGTGTCACCGACGTTCCGGCGGGAAACACCCGGCCGCCGATCTCGGCCGCCGCGGTGGTCATCCGGTTGCTGAGTTGGTTGGAGCTTTCGAAACGCAGGAACTCCTCCACGGCGGTTTTCATCAGGCCGGGTTCCGCGGCCAGCGCCGCCCGCGCCTGCGGCCAGTCCAGCAGCGCCACCAGCGCGTTGCCGATCAGGTTGGTGGTGGTCTCATGGCCCGCATTGAGGATGAAGATGCAGTTCTGCAGCAGCTCCGCCTCGCTCAGCCGCTCGTCGCCTTCCCCCTGGATCAGCCGCGTCAGCACGTCGCGTGCCGGGTCGCCCGGCGCGCGGCGGCGATCGGCCACCAGGTGTTCCAGGTAGGCCAGGAACGCCACGACCGCCGTGTTGCCCGCCGCCTGTTGCTCGGGCGTCAATGTCGGCTCCAGCGCGCCGAGGATCGCCAACGACCATCCCCGGAGCGGCTCCCTCTCGCCGCGCGGCACGCCGAGCAGGTTGCCGATGACATCGACCGGGATGGCGGCGGCGAAATCCTCGATCAGATCGAACCGGCCTTGCGTCTCGGCCGTGTCCAGCAGCCCGTCCACGAGGCGCACCAGCCCCGCCTCCATGTCGGCCACCGCCCGCGCCGTGAGCGCCCCCGCGATCAGCCGCCGCACGCGGGTGTGCAGCGGCGGGTCGTTGAACACGAGGCTCGTCGTGTGGTGCGCGAACAGCGGCGTGCCCTTGCCGTATTTCGGCCCGAACTCCACGCGCTTGTCCGAACTGAACCGCGCGGCGTCGCGATACACCGCCACGCAATCGGCATGACGGGTGAGGAACAGTGAGCCGTTCGCCATGACATGGAGCGGGGCCGTTTCGCGCAGATCGCGGTACACGGGATACGGGTCGTCATGGAAACCGGGCGGCAGGGCGCGCAAATCGAAGCCGCCTGGCGTGGCCAACGCCGGGGCATCCGGGATGCGGCCCGGGACCGCTTCGATCACGGGGCGATCGGTCGAGTTTATCGTTGCCTCCATCGCTCCCGCGCGAAACATACGCCGGTGGGAGCCTGAAAGCGACCTCTTGCCGAATTACCGCCGCGACGTCGGGTCCGCCGCGTCGCGCAGCGCCTCGCCGAACAGCGTGAAGCCCAATGTCGCCAGCACCAGCATGGTGGCCGCTCCGGCCACTGGCCAGAGCGACTGGTCCATGTGCGTGTAGCCGTCATACAGCAGCGCGCCCCAACTCGCCTGGGGCGGCGGGATGCCGACGCCGAGGAAGCTCAGCCCCGCCTCGATCGTGATGACGGTGGGGATGTCCATGCTGGCCAGCACCAGCAGCGGCCCCGCGATGTTGGGCAGCACGTGGCGCAGCCACAGGCGCGGCGCCCGCACGCCGATCGCCCGCGCCGCCTCCAGGAACGGGGCAGAGGACAGCGCCAGCGTCTGCGCGCGCGCCACACGGCCGAATTGCGGAGCCAGCGTGATGCCGACCAGCAGGATCACCTTGTCCTGCCCCGGCCCGAGCAGCGCCACGGCGGCCAGCGCGAACAGCAGGCTCGGGAAGGCGGCCACGATGTCGAACACCACGACGATCCCGCGCGCCATGAGCCGGCCGCCGCGCGCCGCGGCGATTCCCAGCGCGGTGCCCAGCGAAAGCGCCAGCGCAATGGTCGCCAGCGACACCACCAGCGCGATCCGCCCGCCCGACGCCAGCCGCGCCAGCAGGTCGCGTCCCAGCGAGTCGGTGCCGGCGATATGCGCCAGCGTGGGTGCCGAAAAACGCGCGCGGATGTCGAGCCTGCCGGGTGGGATTCCCGCCAGCAACGGGCCTGCGGCCGCGAAGATCAGCACCGCCAGCACCAGCACCAGGCCGATCCGCCCGGTCGGGTCGCGCCACACCGTGCGCAGCGTCTTACGCATCCACGACTCGCGGATCGAGCCACATCAGCAGGAAATCCACGATCAGGTTCGCCGCCGTGAACAGCGCCACCACCACCAGCACCGAGCCCTGGATCACTGGGTAGTCGCGGCTGCCGATCGCGTCGAACACCAGGGTGCCGAGACCCGCGCGGGCGAACACGATCTCGGTGAAGATCGCCCCCCCCAGCAGCCGCCCGATCCCCAGCCCGATCACGGCCGCCACCGGGATGGCGGCCAGCTTCAGCGCGTAGCGGCCCACCACGCGGCGGCCCGGCACGCCATAGGCGCGCAGCGTGCGGATATGGTCCGCGCCCAGTACC
>JANXTF010000156.1 GCA_025352565.1 Rhodospirillales bacterium
ACATCGAGTGTGGCCGGTGCGGTCAAGGTCGGCGCCGGGCTCACGGTCGCCCCCGACGGCACACTGGCCGCTACGCCGCCCATCGCCACATCGAGTGTGGCCGGTGCGGTCAAGGTCGGCGGCGGGCTCACGGTTGCCCCCGACGGCACACTCGCCGCCATCGCGCCGCCCATCGCCACGTCGAGTGTGGCCGGTGCGGTCAAGGTCGGCGTCGGGCTCACGGTCGCCCCCGACGGCACACTCGCCGCCGCCACGCAGCCGACCGCCAGCGCGGCGGTTGCGGGCGGGGTGAAGGTCGGCTGCGGCCTTTCGGTCGCCGCCGACGGCACGCTCGCCGCCGTCATCGCAACGATTGCCGCTCTGCGAGCGCTGCCATGGGCAGCACTTGCGGATGGCGCGACGATCAACGTCGCTGCCTACGCGCAGCGCGGCGATGGCGGCGGGGGTGTGTTCACGTGGAACTCCACCGCCGCGGCGACCGATGACAATGGCTCGGCATTGAACCCGACCGGCAATGCCGGCGCCGGACGCTGGATGCGCCAACTTCCGTTGGGTCGCGTCACCCCGCAAATGTTTGGCGCCAGGGCCGACGGGACCACCAACGACACTGCGGCCTTCAACGCGGCTCTGAAGGTTGGCCGCGTCACGGTGCCTTTCGGCAGTTACGCCGTGTCCGGTGTGCTGCTGACCAACGGGTGTGAGATGGAGGGCGGCGCAGGCCTCGGATACGCCGGCGACACGGCAGCCACCGCACTCGTGCGCACCGTTCTCATCGCCGCCAGTGGCGCTGCATGCATCCTCAATGCCGCCGGTATCAAAGACTTTTCTCTCTCTGGTCTCTTTCTCGACGGAAGCAATACGGGCTGCGACGGCATCTCCGCCGGTTCCACCCAGATGACACTTAACCGTGTCACCGTGGTGCGCTGCAACAACGGCCTGGGCAGCGCGTCCGGCTCCGATCTCTACACGCACATCGCAACCCTTATCGATTGCGAATTCGCAAACTGCACGTTTGGCGTGAGCAATCTCATCGACAGCGTCATGCTTGCTGGCGCCGTTAGCGCCTGCCAGCAAGGGCTGTGGCTCTCTTCGGGGGCGGCAGCCAACAACTTCATCGGCGTGAGATACGAATGGTGTACCCAGCACAACATTCATATCTACCAGGCGCAGAAGAATCAGTTTATCGGCGGTCTTGTCGATCGTGGGTATGTCGCCGGTGCCTATCTCGCAGGAGCTGCGGACATCCATTTCGTGGGTGTGCAGTTCTCTCGCAACGGCCGCAACAACGATGCCGCCTTTCTTGCCAATTCGCATCTGGTGCTCGACAGCAACAACGTGTCGATCGTCGTCACCAATCCAATCTGGACGGCCGGCAGGGACGATGACGGAACGGGTGCGAACACCCCGCAATACGGCGTGACATACAACAACGCCAATGACCGGATCACCTTAACGTCTGGCGACGGTGGTGGGTATCTCACCGGATTCGCACGAGGGCCAGAGCCCACGAACTACGTGCTTCGAGATGTCACCGGATCTGGTGACAATATCGTCACTGCTGCAAGACCGTATATTCGCGCGGGATGCATCGCGCAAACGCTTCAGACGCGCAACAGCACGAACATCACCGCAGGTCAGACGAGTACAATCGCGCTTGGTCAGTCCCCACTCACCAGCGGCTACACCACCTATTGTCGTGAACTCGCCGTCTTTGCCACAGACTTCAACAGCGGAAACTCATATGCAGCACGCTTCACCCTGACATTCTACTTCGACACAGCGGCGCATGGCCCCTCCGCGAGCGCCGCCTATGGTGAAGTTGGAGGTTCGGCGGTCTTCCAGTTCTCGACCACAGCAGGGACGCTGCAACTGTCCACGACGGGGCTTGCGGCCAACGGGAGCGCGTTCACACTTAACGTCAAAAATAGTGGTGGCAGCGGGAATTTCGGCGTTTGGGCTGAGATGCGATGAGAGAACCGTCGACATTTGAGATTGCGCTGGTATGGATCAGGGATCTCGCCCGCCCCGGCGTCGTGTTCACACTCATCGCCCTGGCCGGTAGCGGCGGTGCCTGGGCAATCACGCAACTGGTGGCTCTGGGGAAACTAGCGGACCGACAGGACCGAACTGAACGTCGCCTCGACAAGCTTGAAGACAGATTTGCCAGTTTTCAGAAAGATCTCGCCGAGCGGATCACCAGCATGGATCGTCAGTCCACGAACACGGCTGTGACAGTGGGCAGCAACACGGCAGCCTTGAACGCGATCCACGGCATGCTTCAAAGCATGGAAAACCATGGGCGCGAAATCGACTCACGTATCATCGACTATATGAACCGGCTGGATGAGCGCGAGTCACGCCACAATGACCAGGTCATGCAGATGTTCAAGCCAGTTGGAGCGAAGTGATGCCAGGTTCGTTCGAGCGCGCTCTCGCGATTGTCGTTGGCCACGAGGGCGGATATTGCAACGAACGCTCCGATCGCGGGAATTGGACCGGCGGTGAGGTCGGCGTGGGTCAATTGCGCGGCACCAAATTCGGTATCAGCGCTGCGGCTTATCCCGCACTGGATATCTTCAATCTGACCCTGCGGGATGCTGGCGATATCTATCGGCACGCATACTGGGATCGCATCGCCGGAGACAACCTGCCCCCGCCCTTGGCGCTGCTCGTGTTCGACGCCGCGGTCAATAATGGTGTCGGCCGCGCTGCGGGCTGGCTTCAGCAGGCGGTGGGTGTTCCGGTCGATGGGGAGATCGGTCCAGCAACGCTCGCGGCACTGGGCGGCGCAGTCGCGAAAGAGGGTGGTGCAATCGTGTGCGCTGAGTTCCAGGCTCGCCGTCTTTCCTTCATGGCGTCGCTATCGACCTGGCCCACCTTCGGGCTCGGCTGGTCCCGACGTCTCTGTGCATTGCCCTACCAATCACTGACCATGGGAGCATTCTGATGTTACCGCTTATTCCGCTTGCCATTTCCTTGGCTCCCGAAATTGCCAAATGGCTGTTTGGACCCAATGCCGAAAAGACGACGGCAGCGGTTGCGCAGGTCGTTTCGACGGTGACGGGCGCCGATACCAGTACCGAGACCGGCATATCCGAGGCGCGGGACGCACTCGCGCTGCGACCCGAGCTCGCGAGTCAATTGCGCATGCAGCTCGCGCAGATCGCAGCGGACAGCGAGCGGGCCGAGCGAGCCTCCGATCAGGCGGCGCTGTCCGCCCGGCTTGCGGACATCGCTGGTGCCCGAGCGCAGGAAGTGTCGCTGGCCAATGTCAAAAGTGCGGTGCAGTGGGCCCCCGTCATATTGTCGTTCGTGGTTTTGATGACCTTCGGAACGGTCATGTGGCTCGCGCTCACTCGGGCCCTTCCGCCTGGTTCGGAAACAATCTTGAATATGCTGCTGGGAACGCTCGCCGCCATGGCGACCAGCGTCGTTGCTTACTGGGTGGGCAGCAGCGCCGGCAGCGCGACCAAGACTGAAATGCTATATCGTAGTCGTCCGCCAAGCTGATCCAGGGCAATCGGGTGAAAGTCCCATTTCGCGGCAACCCATGATTTCGTCATCGCGGCCCCCCGCTTGGGGCGTGGCGATCCAGGGGGATCAACTCCGACATTATGCCGCTCCCCCTGGTCCGCCACGCAAGGGCGCGACGACGACTGACTTGGGGTCGTCAGCAACCGCCCCACCGGACATGCTGGGTTCACCAATTGCCCGGCAAGCTGATCCTGACGCTCTCGACTTCGAGGGAATGTTGTGAAATCGTACTTTGTCGTCGGGTTGAAGAGCGGGAGCGACCATGATGCGGACATTGCTGGATTGATTGGTCGAGGCTATGTAGCTTAGAGTTCCTGGCTCGATTCCGAGAAACGTGGCAAGCGGCAAAGGGTTGAGCGGCATTGGAAAGGGTGGGTGCATGACACCGACAATAACGGCGGATCGCCTGACGGGAATACTTCGCGATACCATTGTCGGCACGGTGCGGCGCGATGGCCCGGATCTGTCCGCCCGGCAGCTGGCTGTTTTCCTCATCAGCTATTTGGAGGTCGGTCCCCATACCGTCAGAGGTCTGGCGGCCAGGCTCGAGGTATCGAAGCCAGCGATCACTCGGTCTCTCGATCGTCTTGAGGAACTCGGCTTGGCGCGTCGCGTCGTCGATCCGGCGGACCGCCGGAGTGTGCTGGTTCAGCGAACCCGCGAGGGTTCCAGCTATATGGCAGCGGTCAGAGCGCTGATGAATGAGTCGGCACGGGCGAAATCGGGCGAGCCCACGGCGGAACGCGCCCGAAGTGCCTGACTCTTCGGGTTGGATACGATTGCGGCAAACTGCGGCCGCTTTCGTGCGATAACTCTCGTAGCTACGGAGAGCGCGTCATGCCTGAGCCGATTGATCCAAACCCACTTAGGCCGCGTGACAGCGCCGAGCAGCGAGTGCGGGAGCGGGCCTACTTCCTTTGGAAGGAGGAAGGCGAACCGGTCGGTCGAGACGCCGACTACTGGGAACGGGCTCGAGAACTCGAAGCGCTCCACATTCCAGTCGGGTTGAGCCCCAATCCGATGATCTCCCACCCCGATGGTCCACCGGCGTATGACGTTGTCGACGAGGCCGAGCTCCAGCAGAATCTCGGAGAGTTCCCGGACCGCGGTGCCGACCAGGGAGAGCGAGTGGTTACGCCGATGACCCGGGTGCAGGCGAGGAAAGCCCGCGCGAGCCAGGTGAAATAGAAAAACTCTAGGGATCGCTACACGATATTGTGTCCAATTCAGCCAGATCGTCGGACGTAAGATGCCACATGCCGGCCCCCGCGTTTTGGGCGACCTGTTGAGCCGTGGTTGCCCCCGCGATCACGCTTGAGACGGGCGATTGCGCCAGCAGCCAGCAGAAGGCCAATTCAAGGAGCGAATGCCCTCGATGTGCCGCAAAATCGCCGAGTCTTTCTGCGATCCCCCAGTTTCGTTCAGTCATGTAACGGTCGGCAAGTCTTTTTGTCGTGGTAAGCCTTGCCCCGTCAGGCATGGATGTGTTGCGGCCGTATTTCCCGGTCAATAGACCGCTGGCCAGAGGGAAATAGGGCAATAACCCCATCCCGTAATGTCGGGCAGCAGGAAGGAGGCAGGTCTCGGCATTGCGGACAAGAAGGGAATATTCGTCCTGACACGAGACGAAACGATGCAGGCCTTCAGACTTCGCGGTCCATGCAGCATCCGCGACCTGCCACGCAGCCATGTTGGAGCAGCCCAGGTAACGTACCTTTCCAGCACGCACCAAATCGTCGAGCGCGCGCAAGGTCTCGTCGACCGGTGTCAGGGGGTCGGGACGATGCATCTGGTAAAGATCGAGCCAATGCGTCCGGAGGCGCTTGAGGCTGGCTTCCACGGCTGAGACGATATACCGGCGGGAACCGCCTTTCAGCTTTTCCTCCGCGTCCATCGGCATTGCGAACTTGCTCGCCAACACCACCTGATTGCGATTTTCACCCAAGATGCCGCCAATTGTGGTCTCGGAGCCCCCACGCTCTCCATACACATCGGCGGTATCGAAAAGCGTGATGCCGACATCGAGGGCCTTGTGGATCACCGCACGCGCGGACTCATCTGAGATGCGGGCTCCGAAATTATTGCATCCCAGCCCGATGGCGGAAACCCGGAGGCCGGACTGGCCGAGGTTGCGTATTTCCATGTGAACTCCTTAGCCTCGGCTGGATCTAAAGCCGACACTGGCAATTTCATTGATCAATTTGCGGGCGATGGCTCTTTCAAACGACTGAAAGTCATGAATTTCGACCACAAAGCTGCCGACGCCGCCCGTGACGTTTTCCCGATAGTAATTTGCGAGGCCGCCCGGAGGCTGAACGTGCGCGAATGTCCATGACATCGGGCGATCATTAATGATCGCAAGCCCATTTATTGTCACTCCCGCCTCAATGGCTTTCGTTCTGATGTCCGATACGTCCGGTCCTTGGTTGTTTGTCCCATCGCCGCACACATCGATGACCCGGCGCTGGGCCTCGAAACCGGACGAACCAATGTTCTTGAGTGCCAGGTCAATGCCGGCGCCGATCGCCGTGCGGCCCCAAGCGCTGCGCGGCGCGGCGGTCATGCGTCCGGCAAAGTCCCTTGCAGTGGCCGCGTCCCTTATTATCGTCCAGTCAACGACCGTGCGTACTTCGTAACTGCTCGCAAACTCGATGTATTGAACGGCGATGGCGCCAATCGCGCCACCCTTGATCGCGGCAATGACTTGCGGGTTGGCAAACGCAGCTGCGTAACCCTGTTTTTGCATTTCGAATTCGCGATCGTCGATGCTGCGAGACACATCATCGACGAGGACCAGCACCAAGTCCACCGCCTCGGCAGCCATCACGTCCCGGGCGACCGGGGCACTTAGCGCGACGAGCAGGACTGCAATCAACCAACGCATGCAGCATCGTGGCGCCGGTCCGGCTCGCGAGACAAGGGCAAAACGCTCACTGGCTGGCCCAGACGATCCGATGAACCCACGTCACCTCGGTAAGGTCGAACGTGTAATCCGGGTGGTCGGGGTTTAAGCTGCGAAGCTCGACACGTCGCGCCGAACGGCGTGCCAGTTGCTTTGCCATCACCTCGCCTCGAACCGTGCGGACCACGACCCGATCGCCGCGCCGGATCGGCGCTGCTGGCGACACCACGATATGGTCGCCGTCGCGGAATACCGGCTCCATACTGTCACCACTGATTTCCAGTGCATACGCATGAGGGTCGCCGATGTCCGGAAGCGAGACCTCGTCCCAGCCGCCGCCAACCGGATAGCCGCCATCGTCAAAGAAGCCTTCCGACCCCGCTTGCGCCAGTCCGATCAACGGGATGCGCCGGCCGACAGTGGCCATCCGGTTGCCGCCCGGCATTGCGCGCGCGCCGGTCACCAACGAAGTGAAGGCCTCCAGGCTGGCCCCCGTCGCGTCCAGCACCTTCGCCAGGCTTTCCGTGCTCGGCCAGCGGGCGCGGCCGTCCGGCATGGTCCGTTTGGACGGATTGAATGTCGTCGGGTCCAGACCCGCGCGTTTCGCGAGGCCAGAAGCTGACAGGCCATATTCGGCGGCAAGGGTATCCAACGCGCGCCATATGTCGTCGTGCTTCATGCCGAGCCCCAGAAAACGGATCAATGCGTCAGCGGGCATCCCCGTGCTGAGAGCCTAATAGGACTCTTCGCCGATTGACATAGGAACATAGGCCCAGCCATCCCCGCCGGAAGTATCGCGATATTTCGGTGCTAATTCGTTGGACTGGGTGGCACGGACGCCGTTTCGGCAATGAAGCGCATGGTGTCCGCCAGCACCGGTGATTTTCCGCGGAACAGGCGGGCGAAACCGAGGACGATGCCGATGTGACCGACCCCTGGGTAGGTTTTCAGCTCGACCGGGCCGCCAGCAGTGCGGATGCGGGCGGCAAGGGCTGTGGAGTTTCGCAGATAGACGGTGTCGTCGGTCTCGCCATGCAGCAGCAGCATGGGCGGGTTGCGGCCATCGGCGTGGTTGACTGGCTGGGTCGCGGGGTCTTCGCGATGGGCGCCGAACACGGCCTTGATGTCCTCGCCGGTGATGGGCAGGAAATCGGCAGGGCCGGAGATCGAAACGACGCCCGCGAGGTCGCCGCGGTCCATGCCGGCGGCGCGGAGGTATTGCGGGTCGAGCGCCAGCATCTCGGCCATGTAGGCGCCGGCGGAATGGGCCACGATGAACAGGCGTCTGGGATCGCCGCCCCATGACGGCGCCACGCGCTTCACATAGGCGACGGCCTGGGCGGCGTCCTCGATGAAGGCGGGGTATTGGACCTCGGGGTACAGCCGGTAATCGGGCACGAACACCAGGGCGCCCTGACGCGCGAGCGCCGTGGCCGCGAACAAATAATCCTGCCGCTTGCCGCTCTGCCAGGCGCCACCGTACAAAAACATCACCACCGGGCGGGCGCTCTCCGCCGCGTCGGCGCGATAGACGTCCATGCCGTGCCGGCCATCGGGAATGTAGGCGAGTTCGTGGTTCACCTCGATGCCCTGGGTGCCGACGGTCGCGTTCAGCGCGTCCACCGACGAGCAGGACGGCAGGCTCAGGGCGGCACAGGCCAGAAAGGCGCGGCGGAGCAGGTTCGGCATGGCGGGTTCCCGATTGTCGTGGCGCATAACCATACGCCGCCGCACGGGTTCCGGATGGATCGGTCAGGCACGGTAGGTGGGGATGCGGAGGGCATGCCACCCTTCGCAAGCGGCTGTTCAGGCCGGTGCGAGGCTGGCCAGTGGCTTGGATTTGTCGACCACATAGGTAGACAGGATCCGGGTCCCGGCCAGCGTCACCCGCGCGCCTACACGTTGAAACGGAACAGCAGCACGTCGCCGTCCTTGACCACGTATTCCTTGCCCTCGATCCGCATCTTGCCGGCTTCCTTGGCGCCCAACTCCCCTTTGAGCGTGACGTAGTCCTCATAGCCGACCGTCTCGCAGGCGATGAAGCCGCGTTCGAAATCGCCATGGATGACGCCGGCGGCCTGTGGCGCCTTCATGCCGCGCAGGATGGTCCAGGCGCGGGTCTCCTTCGGGCCCACCGTGAAGTAGGTGATGAGGCCAAGCAGCCCGTAGCCGGCGCGGATGACGCGGTCGAGGCCGCTGTCGTGCAGGCCCAATCCGTCAAGGAACTCGGCGCGGTCGGCCTCGGGCAGCGTGCTCACCTCGGCCTCTATGGCGGCCGACACCACGACGAAGGCCGCGCCCTCGGCCTTCGCACGGACGGCGACTTTTTCCGAGAAGGCGTTCCCGGTGGCGGCCGAGGCTTCCTCGACATTGCAGACATAGAGCACCGGCTTGGAGGTCATCAGTTGCAGCCGTTTGGCGGCCTCGATCTGATCGGGTGGGATGGCGGTGCGGGCGGGGTTGCCGGCCTGCAGCGCTGCCAGGATCGGTTCCATCAGCGTCACCAGAGCAGCATTCTCCTTGTCGCCGCCACGGGCCTTCTTCTGGGCAGCGGGCAGGCGTTTCTCGATGCTGTCGAGGTCGGCCAGCATCAGTTCGGTCTCCACCGTCTCGGCATCGCGCACCGGATCGACGCTGCCCTCCACATGGGTCACGTCGTCGTCCTCGAAACAGCGCAGCACGTGGATGATGGCATCCACTTCGCGGATGTTGGCGAGGAATTGGTTGCCGAGGCCCTCGCCCTTCGAGGCGCCGCGCACGAGGCCCGCGATATCGACGAATTCAAGCGTGGTGGGCACCACCTTGATCGACTTTCCGATGACGGAAAGCTTGTCGAGGCGCGGGTCGGGCACTCCGACCCGACCAACGTTCGGCTCGATCGTACAAAACGGATAATTGGCGGCCTGCGCGGCGGCGGTTGCCGTCAGCGCGTTGAAAAGCGTGCTCTTGCCGACATTCGGCAAGCCCACGATGCCACAATTGAAGCCCATGATATTCCTCGGGTGGCTGGCCAAGAGAGGTCGCCCTCTCACCGTCATGGCAGGGCTTGGCCCGGCCATCCCCGGCTTTCCCGCGTGTGGCAAGGAAGCCGTGGACACGCGGAAAAAGCCCGCGCGTGAGGGAATTAGACCGGGTTGGTTTCCATCGCAACCAGGCTGCTCACTCGTCCGGCTCAGGAGCCATCGACTTGATGAGCTCGAACACGCGCTTGCGGATGGAGGCGTCGGTGATGCGGTTGTAGGCGCGCACCAATTCGAGCGTCTCGCGCTTGTTCATCTGCTCCTCGCCGAACGTTTCCTGCGCCTCGGAGAAGCCGGACGGCTTGGGGACGAAGCGGCCGAGTTGCTGGCCGTGGCTGTTGGCCAGCGAGTCAGGCATGTCATCATAGAAAAAGCTGATCGGCACATCGAGCGCGCGCGACACGTCGAACAGGCGGGAAGCCCCCACCCGGTTCACGCCGCGCTCGTATTTCTGCACTTGCTGGAAGGTAAGGCCGAGCGCGTCGCCCAATCGCTCCTGCGACATGCCCATCAGCGTGCGGCGCAGGCGCATGCGCGCGCCGACATGGACGTCCATCGGGCTGGGTCCTGCTTCCTTGTCCATGCGCGGGCCTTCCAATTGCACTAATGGGTCGCGTCGCCATGACCCGCCCAGGTTGTCTCAAGGGTTAACAACACAACCTATAAGGCGTCAACGATTGCGTTAAATCGTCGTCAGCTTTTGCCTTACGGGCCGGCTCAGCCCCAGCACGACGACGGCGAGCATGAGGGGGATCAGCAGACCCGCCTGCCCATAGGGCGTCGGAGGAAGATGGCCGGGCAGGGGCACCACCAGCGTGCCGGCGGTCTGCAGGCCCAGGCGGCCCAATTCGTGACCCAGTGAGTCGTAGACCGTGGAAATCCCGGTGTTGGCCGCCCGCACCAACGGCAAACCTTCCTCCACCGCGCGCAGTCGGGCGGCCGCGAGATGCTGGCGGGGGCCGGTGGAATTGCCGAACCAAGCGTCGTTGGTGATGTTCACCAGCCAGTCCGGCCGCTCCGCCGCGATGATTTGCCCGGTAAAGATTGCCTCGTAGCAGATCAGCGGTCCGAAGGCGGGCAGCCTTGCAACGCGCAGCGTCCGCGGGCCGGGACCCATGGCTAGTCCGTTGCCGGGGATCACCTGGATCGGCAGTGGGAGCCAATCCGGGACATACTCGCCGAACGGCACCAAGTGCCATTTGTCGTAGATGGCTGAGACGGCGCCCTGCCCGTCAAGGGCGAGCAGGCTATTGCGGGGACGCCGCGCGTCATCGAACCGAATACTGCCGATCAGCGCCGGGGCGCCGCCGGTGGCCTCCGCGATTGCCGCGCGCGCCGCCGGCTCGTCGGCCAGCCAGAACGGGCTCGCGGTTTCGGGCCATACCACCACTGTGGGGTGTGCACCGGCGCCGGCGACACCGTCGTGGCTCAGGGCAAGATAGCGGCGGAACACGCCCATGGCGAAGGCTGTGTCCATCTTCTGGCCCTGCGGCACATTGCCCTGAACGACCACCACGGACAGGTCGGGTGCTTGGCTCGGCATCGCGAAATGCAGGCGGCCGAGGCCGAATCCTGTCCAGGCAACGATGGCCACGGCAGCCGCCATCAGGCCGCGCCGCCCCAGCGAGGGAAGGGAGGCGAGCAGCACGGTGGCCAATGTCAGTCCGTGCACGCCGACAAAGGCGGCTGGCTGGAGGAACACATCGCCAAAGCCGCCGGGCACAGCCCAGACCGTGCCCCAGGCGTTCCACGGAAAGCCGGTGACCGCGAATTGCTTGGCCAGATCGAACAGCGTCCATGCGCCGGCGAGCGCCAGCACGCGGGGCAGGCCGGGGCGGGTGCCCCAGGCGATGGCGCAGGGACCGGCGGTGAACACCGCGATCGCGCACGCAACGAGCGGCACAGCGAACGGCACCAGCCACCAGAACCGCTCCGCTTCGAACAGAATGGCTTCGGTCATCCAGTAGAGGCCGAACAATTGATGGCCGAAGCCGAACCAGAAGCCGATAGCGGCCGCCTGCCGCCGCGTGCCGCAGGCGCCGAGCATCGCGAGTAAAGCGGGGATTGTCAGCAGGAGGATGGGGATGACGTGGAGCGGTGGGAGGGCGGCGGCCGAAAGGGCGCCAAGGACCGCGGCGGTGATCCAGGCGCGATAGCCTTTGAGACCAGTCCTGTCCCCCCTCACCCCCCCGAATCGCGGTTCTGTCGGTCGAAATGGCGGGTGTACTTTTCGGTGACGAGATCGGTCTTGACGATCACGGCCACATCGATGGTGTTGAATTGTCGATCGATTACCGCGCCGTCGCCGACGAACCCGCCGAGGCGAAGATAGCCTTTTATCAACGGCGGCAGTTCGATCAGTGTGCGGCGCTTGTCGATCAGCGCCGGATCCATGCGGCGCATGTCAACATAGCGGTCGGACAGGGCGCGCAGGCGCACCTCGGGCGGGGCGAGGTGGCTGTGATACAGGTAGGTTAGTTCGGCCCGCACCGCGTCGGGGTCGATGCCGGGCAGGCTGGCGCAGCCGAACATCAGGTCGATGCCATGGCGGACGACATAAGCGGAGATGGCGCGCCACAGAAGCTGCATAGCGGCCCGGCCACGATAATCGGGATGCACGCAAGAGCGGCCGAGTTCCAGCACGCGGCCGGGGAAGGCGTCGAGCAGGCTGAGATCGTATTCATCGGCCGAGTAAAACCGCCCGATGCGCTCGGCGGCCTCGCGGCGGATCAGGCGGTATGTGGCGACGATGCTCTCCGATCCTTCGCCGCGGGTGTGGTCCACCACAAGAAGATGGTCGGCCACATCGTCGAACACATCGCGGTCGCGGCGGGTGCGGGCGGTCTCGGGGTCCGGACGGGCGCCAAGTTCCTCGTAGAACACGGCGTACCGGAGCGCCTGGGCCGCGTCGATCTCGGCGGCGGTCACAGCGATGCGGGCACCCAGCCGGCCGCTGCGCAGCTCGCCAAAATGTCCGTCAGGAGCAATCTCTCCGGGCGTCATCGCGCCGCCCTGCGCCGGCGGCCAAACAGCTCCAGGCGCTGGGAGATCAAGTCGAAACCCAGCCGCGCGGCGATCTCGCGCACCACGCGCTCGTGGTCTGGGTCCTCGAATTCGATCACCCGGCCGGTTTCCACGTCGATCAGGTGATGGTGGTGGCCGTGTTCGGTCGCCTCGTAGCGGGCGCGGCCACCGCCGAAATCACGTCGCTCGAGGATGCCGTTCTCCTCCAGCAGGCGCACGGTGCGATAGACGGTCGCGATCGAGATGCGCGGATCGAGTGCGCTGGCGCGGCGGTAGAGTTCCTCCACGTCGGGATGATCGGCGGCTTCGGACAGCACGCGGGCAATGACCCGGCGCTGCCCAGTCATCTTCAGCTTGCGTTCGACACAAAGGAGCTCGATCCGGCTTTCCATGCTGCTCCAGAGGGCCTGCCGCCGACAACCGCCGCGACGTAGCCGATCAGGTCCACCCTGTCCAACGTGACAGACGCACCCGACCGGCCCAGCCGAAGCTTCGGCGAAGCCTCAGCGCGCGCGCGGCTTGGTGCCCAGGCCGATTTTCTTGGCAAGAGTCGAGCGGTGCCGCGCATAATTTGGCGCCACCATCGGGTAGTCGGGCGGCAGGCCCCAGCGGTCGCGATATTGATCCGGCGTCATGTTGTAGGCGGTCTTCAGGTGGCGCTTGAGCATTTTGAGCTTCTTGCCGTCTTCGAGGCAGATGATATGGTCGGGGAACACCGACTTCTTCACCGGCACGGCGGGCTGCGGCTTGTCCGGCGAGATGGCATCACGGCCCATGCTGGCAAGCGTTCGGTACACGTCCTGGATCAGCGAGGACAATGCATCCGCTGAAATTGAATTATGGGAGACATGGGCCGAGACGATCTGCGCCGTCAGGCTCAATACATCGGGTTCTTGCACAGCATCAGCCATCGTGATCCCTTTCGCGGGGTTTGACTTGCGCCATATAGGTGCAGCCAGCGACGTTTCGCAATGGTATTTCAGGCGCGCAACAATAAGTAAATGAAGCGCAAGACGAGGGCGGCGAATGATCGAACCCGATGCCGTGCTGGATATCACCAGCGAGGTCTGCCCGATGACCTTCGTGCGGACACGCCTGTTGCTGGACCGTATGGCGGAAGGTGCCACGCTGCTGGTTCGGCTGCGTGGCGCCGAGCCGGCGCGCAACGTGCCGATGATGGCGATTTCGCTGGGGCACGAGAT
This sequence comes from Rhodospirillales bacterium, assembly GCA_025352565.1. Classification (GTDB taxonomy): domain Bacteria; phylum Pseudomonadota; class Alphaproteobacteria; order Acetobacterales; family Acetobacteraceae; genus JANXTF01. The sequence goes on from JANXTF010000156.1 coordinate 13,683, forward strand.
TCTGGCGCGAACCGAGGCAGAGGGCGTCACCAGCGTGCTGATACGGCGCAAGGGGCAGCGCCTGCAAGGCTAGAATGTCGGATCGTTGCGCCACGCCGCGGGGAGAAGGTAGGGGGGCAGCGGCCGCTGGAAAAGGAAGCCCTGCACCATCCGGCACCCGGCCCCTGTGAGCAAATGCAACTGCTCCTCTGTTTCGACCCCCTCGGCTACCACGTCGAGCCCAAGTGTGCCCGCAAGATCGAGCACGGCGCGGATGATGCTGCGGGCGTCAGCGTTCAACTCGGTAGCGGCGAGGAAGGCACGATCGATCTTGATGCCGTCGAGCGGCAGGTCGAGCAGGCGGGCGAGGTTGGCACCCTCGGTGCCGAAATCGTCGAGTAGGATGCGGACCTTGTGCTCGCGAAGGGATGCGAGCGCCTTCGCGGCGACCGCTATGTGCGCGAACGCGACACGCTCAGACACTTCGAGCTCAAGCCGGCTGGCATCAAGGCCGGTCTCGGCGAGGACGGCGAGTACCATCGTCACCAGCCTCGGATCCACCAGTTGGTGAGGTGACAGGTTGACGGCGACGCGCGCGCCCGACGGCCATTCGGCGGCCTGGAGGCAGGCGGCGCGCAGAACCCACTCGCCCACCTGCCAGATCAGCCCAAACGCCTCGGCCATCGGGATGAACCGGCCCGGCTGCAACTCGCCCAGCACCGGATGCGCCCAGCGGATCAGCGCCTCCTGCCCCAGAATGACCCCCGTGACCACGTCCATCACCGGCTGGTAGACCAGGAAAAGCTGCGCCCGCGGCTCGACGGACAGCGCCGTCCGAAGATCATGCGCGAGCCGACGTTGAGCGGCTCGGGCGGATCCCCGGTCGGCGCCTACCGACCGCATGGATGGGTTCTCACTGCCAAAGGCGTGAGGCAAACCCGGCATCCGCATACTCCCTACGTTGCATCATCATGACGACGTTTTGCGTTCCACACCACACCAAATTTGCGAGACGGCGCGGAACCACCCGGTGAGGGCATGACCCTTTTATGATAAATTGCGGCGGAGCGTGAGCGCCGCGACCTGGCCGTAGTAATGCGGGCGGCGCCCGACCTGCCGAAAGCCGATCTCCTCATACAGCGTGCGGGCGGCGATGTTGGTCTCCGATACTTCGAGGAACATCGCGCGCGCACCGATGGCCCGTGCGTGGTCCAGTGCTGCTCGCAGCAGGGCTGTGGCCCTGTGCTGACGCCGCAGGAGGGGGACGGTGGCGAGGGTCAAAATTTCGGCTTCGTCGGCGGCCACGCGGGCCAGTACCATGGCGCCCTCTGGGTCGATCAGGCCGAACGCGCCTGGCTGGCCCACCTGGATGGCCAGTGAGTCCGCGCTCCATCGTTCCCCAGGGGGAAAGGCGGCTTCATGGATCGCAGCCATGGCGGCGGCCTGGAGAGGCGTGGCCCAGACCAAAACGGGGTTCGTGCTCATCCCACCGGCGTCGGGCGCAATCCTCCGGCCGGAAGCTTTGCCTCGGGCGCTTCGACATAGAGCGGCTGGGGAGCCAAAGGCGGCAGGTTGCCTAAGGCACGACGCAGGCCGGCGACAGCGACGTGGCGGGCCTGCGGTGTCCGGGCGTCGGTGAGCATCACGTCGTGGCCCTGGGCAGCGAGGCGGGCGGCCACCTCGATCGCCCGGTCGCCGGCGACGGCAACCGGGCCTTGCGGGGCCGGAAGGCCGTCGAGGAGCGAGACGACAGGCGTCCCTGCGATGTCGAGGAACACGCGGCCCCGGCGGTTGTCGAGCGCCACCCAGAGGGTGCGGCCGGGCAGAGCCGGGAGCGATTCCGCCAGCGCCTCGGCGACGGTCACTCCCACGACCGGGCATCCGGCACCCAGGGCCAAGCCATGCGCCAGCGCGATGGCGCCGCGTAGACCGGTGAAGCTGCCGGGGCCGACGGTGACGGCCACAAGGTCAAATCCAGGGGTCTCGCGGAGCACGTCGCGCACCATGGCGGCGAGCAGGGCGGCGCGGCCGGCCGCTTGGCGCCCTGCCAGTATTTCGCCGCCGGATACCAGCGCCACGGAACAGCCCGCGCCTGCGGCGTCCAGGGCCAGAACCCTCTGTGGAAGGGTGGACATTTTCAGAGCAGGACGCATGCCTCGTCGAAGCTCAGGCGTGGCGGCTGGGCGGGCAGGGCGCTTGCGTCGGCGTGGCCAAGGCCCACCAGGAAGTTCGATTTCCAGCCACGATCGGACAGGAATTCCGCATCGACGCGGTCGTTATCGAAGCCGGACATGGGCCAGGCATCGAGGCCCACGGCGCGCGCGGCCAGGATGAGATAGGCGCCTTGCAGCGTGCCGTTGCGGAATGCAGTCTCCGCGGCGAAAGGCGGGTTGCGGGAGAACCATTCCTTGGCGTCGTCACGCGGGAACAGCCGCCACATCATGTGATAAAAATGCGGATCGTGCGCGATGATCGCGACCACCGGGGCGGTCGTGGCGGGCGCGCGATTGCCCACCGAGAGCATCGGCCTGAGGCGTTCCTTCGCCCAGGTGGTGCGCAGGAACAAGAACCGCGCGGGCGAGCAGTTGGCCGAGGTCGGACCCATGCGAAGCAATTCGAACAGCTGGGTCAGCTTCGTGTCCTCGACCGGCGTATCGCGCCAGGCGGCGGGCGTGCGGGCGTGACGAAACAGCGTGTCCATCGCCGTCGGGTCGATCGCCGGCCGCTCGGCCCAGGGAGGTGTGTCGGCGATGGGCGCGGGCGGATCGAACACCTCGCCCAGGAAACCATCGACCGGCGCCAATGCAGCGGTGGAGGGCGCCCCGGTGGGTGGCGCATCGGTGGATGGCGCATCGGTGGAGGGCGCATCGGTGGTCTGGTCGCTCATGGCTTCAGGCGGCGACCTGCTCGACGCCGACGACCTCGGGCACATAATGCTTCAGCATGTTCTCGATGCCGTGCTTCAGAGTGGCCGAGGAGGACGGGCAGCCGCTGCACGCACCCTGCATGTGCAGGCGCACCACGCCGTCGCGATACCCGCGGAACACGATGTCTCCGCCATCGCCGGCGACAGCGGGGCGCACCCGCGTGTCCAGCAACTCCTTGATCTGCGCCACGATCTCGGCATCCTCGGGCAACACGTCCTCGATCAGTTCCTCGTCGGCGCCCTCGATCACCGGCCGGCCGGCGACGAAATGCTCCATGATCGCGCCCAGCACCTGCGGTTTCAGCGCCTGCCAGTCGCTCAGGTCGTTTTTGGTCACGGTGATGAAATCGCCGCCGAGAAACACCCGCGCGACGCCCGGCAGGGCGAACACCGCCGAGGCCAGAGGCGAGCGCCCGGCGGC
>JANXTF010000057.1 GCA_025352565.1 Rhodospirillales bacterium
AGCCAGCTTGAACCGGAAAATCCAGAACCGGGCGCCGGTCTCGCGCACCAGCAGCCGCAACCCGTTGCCGTCCACATACTGGCCGGGAGCCGCCGTCTTGACCTTCGCCGCTGAGAGCCCCGCCGCCATCCGTGGCATGGACCGTTCCCCTGTCCGTCCCCTTCATAATAAGGGGAGCGGGCGTGAACGCAAGCGGATTGTGGCGAACGGGCCGGAGACTGTTGGTCCGCTAATCGCCTGTTATGCAACGTCAAATTGGCGACCATATCGACACTGGCGAACGGCTGCGTAAGGGGGATTGGCGGAGAGGGTGGGATTCGAACCCACGGAACGCTTGCACGCTCTTCGGTTTTCGAGACCGACCCGATCGACCACTCTGGCACCTCTCCGGGTGCGGGCTTATAGGCAGGCGCGGGCGGGGCTGCAACAGGGGGCAGCGCGGGGAGGGCGACACGGGCCGGGGGCGTCGGTGAACGCGGCTTGCCGGGCGCGCGCTGGTCAAACACCATGGCTTCCCGACTCCGGGACAGAGGGGCGGCGTGGTCCGAGGCGGGTTGTTCAGCCGGTATTTTCTCGAAGATGGCATTCGCCAGACCGACGCCCATCGCGCGCTCGACCCGGCCCAGGTGGCGGCCTTCGGCGCGGCGGCGCTGGGGTTGTGGCGCAAGCTGGCGGATATGGGCCGCCCGAGCGAGGCGGAGACCGAGGCGGAGTTCATCTTCCCGATCCTGGCGCTGCTGGGATGGCAGCATTTGCCGCAGCAGGAGCCCGGCCGGGGACGGCGCGACATCGCCGACGCGCTGCTGTTTCTGAGCTTGGAGGCCAAGGACAGGGCGCGTCGCCTGCAGGGTTCGGAGCGCTTCAGGCTGGGCGCCGTGGTGGTGGAGAACGAGGCGCGCGACACGCCGCTCGATCGCGCCAGCGGCGCGGCGGAGGCCCCCTCGTCGCAAATCCTGCGCTATCTCGCCCGCGCGGAGTCGCAGTCGGGCGGCGCGGTGCAATGGGGATTGCTGACCAGCGGGCGGTACTGGCGCCTGTACTGGGCGCAGGCCCCCGCGCGCGCCGAAGGCTTCATCGAGCTGGATCTGGCCGGCCTGATCGGGGCGATGCCGCCGGCATCGCCGGACGGCGCGCCCCCGGATCATTGGCTGCGGTGCTTCCTGCTGCTGTTCCGGGTGGCGGCGCTCGCAACGGCCGGCCCCGAGCGCCACCATTTCCTCGATCACGCCCTGGCCGAGGGACGCCATTATCAGGAGCGCGCTACCGCCGCCTTGTCGGAGGCGGTGTTCTGCGCGTGTTCCCAGAACTGTTGCGGGCCATCGCCGCCCACGACCCGGGCGCGCATCGATGACGCGAACTGGCGCGACGCGGCGCGCGAGGCGGCATTGCGCCTGCTGTACCGCCTGCTGTTCCTGCTCTATGCCGAGGATCGCGACCTGCTGCCGGTGCGCCACGCCGGCTACCGCGCCTACAGCCTGCAGCAATTGCGCGGCGAGGCGGCGCGCGTGGCCGATGGCGCGGTCCCGCTTTCGGCCCGTGCGGCTACGTGGTGGCCGAAACTGCGCGCGCTGTTCCTGGCGATCGCTGATGGCGACGCCGGCATGGGCCTGCCGCCGTATGACGGCACGTTGTTCTGCGACGCGCCCGGCAGCCTGCTGACGCGCGTGAGCTTGCCCGACGCGGTGCTGGCGCCGCTGCTGGACGCCATGTCGCGCGAGGGGGGCGCCGGCGCGCGGCGGTGGATCAACTACCGCGACCTCTCGGTCCAGCATCTCGGCTCCATCTACGAGCAACTGCTGGAACGCGACCTGGTGGCGGACGGCGCGGGGAGCGTGACGCTCCGGCCCAACCCGTTCGCCCGCAAGGTGAGCGGCAGCTACTACACGCCCGAGGAACTGGTGCGGCTGATCCTGCGGCGCGCGGAGGGACCGCTGCTGGCCGAGCGCCGCGCGGCCTTTGCCGCCCGCGCGGCCGAACTGGCCGGCGACCGGGGCGCCAAGGCGGACCGGCTCGACCTGCTCAGGCCGCTCGATCCGGCGGAAGCCTTTCTGCGCCTGCGGATTTGCGACCCGGCGATGGGCTCGGGCCATTTCCTTGTTTCGCTGGTGGATTATCTCGCCGACGAGACGCTGAGCGCTGTCACCGAGGCGCCGGCGATCGTCGGCTGGGCCGAATACCGTTCGCCGCTGATGGCGCGCGTCGAGGCCATCCGCGCGCAGATCCCCGCCCATGCGGCCGCTTGCGGCTGGACGGTGGCGGAGGACCAGCTGGACGACCGGCACGTGATCCGGCGGATCATCCTCAAGCGCTGCGTCTATGGGGTCGATCTGAACCCGATGGCGGTGGAACTGGCCAAGCTGGCTCTGTGGCTGCACAGCTTCACGGTGGGCGCGCCGCTGTCGTTCCTGGATCATCACCTGCGTTGCGGCGACAGCCTGTTCGGCGAGTTCACCGGCACGGTGGAGCGCGATCTGCGCGCGCAGTTCGGGCTGGTGATGTCGGGGGCGGTGGTCGCCGCCCGCAACGCCGCCGCCGGGATGGCGCTGGTCGAGGAGCAGACCGACGCCGATATCGCGGGCGTGGAGGCGAGTGCCGCGGCTTTCGCCGCGGTGGAGCAGGACACTGCCCCGCTGCGCGCGTTCCTGGATTTGTACCACGCGGCGCGCTGGCTGCCGGCCGAGACCCCTGCCGCGCGCGCCGGACGCGATATCCTGTTCGGCGGCGGCTATGGCGACCCGGTGGAGCTGGCGGGCGGCGCTGTCGCGTTCCGGAGCCCCCGGGAAGCCGCCGCGCTGCGCGGCCGGGGCAACCGCGCGCCGATTCCGGCGGCGGAAGCGAGCGGTGCCGCGGTCATGTTCGTCGCGGACGCACGCGCGCTGGCACGCGAGCGGCGCTTTCTGCATTGGGAGGCGGCTTTCCCTGGCGTGTGGGACGATTGGGAGCGCGAGCAATCGCCCGGCGGCTTCGACGCGGTGATCGGCAACCCGCCCTGGGACCGCATGAAGATGCAGGAGGTGGAGTGGTTCGCGGCGCGCGCGCCGGAGATCGCAAGGGCCGAACGTGCTGCCGACCGCGCAAGCCTGATCCAAAATCTTCGGGCCGAGGGCGATCCGCTTGCCGCCCAGTATGACGCGGCATCAAGCATCGCCGAACGCAGCATGGCAATTGCACGATCCTGTGGATGTAACCGGTGCTGTCGGACGGCGACATCAACCTCTATGCACTATTTGTCGAGCGTGCGACACGGCTCGCCAACGGCAACGGCATCGTTGCCCTGTTAGTTCCTTCTGGCATCGCTGCGGATAAGTCGACGGCGAAGTTCTTTCATTCTATCGTCTCTCAGTGTCCGTCCAGAAACTTCTTGAGCCATACGAATCGGATGTGATTCAAGGAAGGCCGCTCCGTTTGAGAGGCTGTCATGTGGACCGTTGAAAACCGCCCTCGCTACAACCGCGACCGTCTGCGCTACCCGAGCGACCTCT
>JANXTF010000076.1 GCA_025352565.1 Rhodospirillales bacterium
CGCGCCCGGCGCTGTCGTCGCGTTACGCCGGCGAGACGGGCGGGCTGTCGGGACGCCCGCTCCGACTGCTGCGCTGGGGCTCGTGCCGAAGCCCTGGGTGAAGACGTCCCTGGCGCCGGGCAGCCAGGTGGTGACCGAGTATCTCGACAAATCCGGCCTCTCGGCGGACCTCGACGCGGTCGGGTTCAACACCGTCGGCTATGGCTGCACCACCTGCATTGGCAATTCCGGCCCGCTGCCCGACGCGATCATCGACGCGATCGAGGACAACAAGCTGGTCGCGGTCGCGGTGCTTTCGGGCAACCGCAACTTCGAGGGCCGGGTGAGCCCGAACACGCGCGCCAACTATCTCGCCTCGCCGCCGCTCGTGGTCGCCTATGCGTTCCTGGGCAACATGCGCGAGGATATCTCGACGGCACCCCTCGGCACGTCCAAGGACGGCAAGCCGGTGTATCTGCGCGACCTCTGGCCGTCGAACAAGGAGATCGCGGACATCCTGGCCTCCAGCCTGTCGCGCGCGCAGTTCCTGAAGCGTTACGGCGAGGTGTTCAAGGGTCCGCCGCAGTGGCAGGCGATCGGCGTGGACACCGAGGCCGCGACCTATGGCTGGAAGGACGACTCCACCTACGTAAAGAATCCGCCCTATTTCGAGGGCATCACGATGGAGCCCGCCCCGGTGATCGACATCGTCGGCGCGCGCGTGCTGGCGGAACTCGGCGACAGCATCACCACCGACCACATCAGCCCGGCCGGCAACATCCGCAAGGCCTCGCCGGCCGGCGAATACCTCGGCGAGCGCCAGATTTTGGCCAAGGACTTCAACAGCTACGGCGCGCGGCGCGGCAACCACGAGATCATGATGCGGGGCACGTTCGCCAACATCCGCATCAGGAACGAGATGGTGCCGGGCGTCGAGGGCGGCGTCGCGAGGCACCTGCCGGATGGCGCGGTGATGCCGATCTACGACGCGGCGATGAAGTACAAGGCCGAGGGCGTGCCGCTGGTGATTTTCGGCGGCAAGGAATACGGCACCGGCTCGTCGCGCGACTGGGCGGCCAAGGGCACCATGCTGCTGGGCGTGCGGGCGGTGATCGTGGAGAGCTTCGAGCGCATCCACCGCTCCAACCTGGTCGGCATGGGCGTGCTGCCGCTGACCTTCAAGGACGGCGCCACCCGGCACAGCCTGGGCCTGACCGGGGACGAGGTGATCGACATCAAGGGGCTGGAGAACCTGTCCCCGCGCATGGACCTGATGCTGACCATCCATCGGCCCGGCGGCAAGGTCGACGAGGTGCCGGTGATGTGCCGCGTCGATACCCTGGACGAGGTGGCGTACTACCGCCACGGCGGCATCCTGCAATACGTGCTGCGGGGCATGGCGAAGGCGGCCTGACCGGGAAGCGGCCGATCCGCCAGGGAGGGGGGCGGAAAATCCCTGCTGCCGTGACCGCGAACACCGGCCTGCCGCGCAACTTCGTGGTAGATTTGAGCGCGGTCAGCATCGCCGAGGGGATGCGGGCCGCGCTCTCGGTCGCGGTGATCGTGGCGCTCAACGAATGGCTGGACTGGCCGCCGATCGTCGAAGCGGCGCTCGCGGCGCTGCTGACCTGCCTGTGCGACGCCGGCGGGCCGATGCGGCGGCGCCTGCCGGCGATCCTGGCGTTCGCGGTGTGCGGCGCGCTGATCACCGCGGGCTTCGGGCTGTTGCGGAACGCGCCGGTGGCGGTGATCGTGCCGGTGGCCGCCATCGGGGCGTTCTGCACCAGTTTCGCCCGCATCTACGGCCAGTCCGCGATGCAGGTGGGCAATCTGCTGACCGTGGTGCTGGTGCTGGCGTTGCGGGCGCCGGCCGACCTGCACGAGGCCGTGCTGTTGGGGGCGATGTTCTTCGCCGGCAGCGCCTGGGCGCTGCTGCTGACCATGGTGCTGTGGCGCATCTACCCGTACCGCCCCGCCCGCCGCGCGGTGGCCGATTGTTTTCGCGCGCTGGCCGCGCTGGCCGGCGATCTGCGGGCTATCGTCATTCACCGCGAGCCCGCCGAGACGATGTGGGACCTGCATGCCCGCGCCCATCGCCGCTTCGTGCGGGACAGCATCGAGCGGGCGCGGGCCGCTGTGCTGGCGATCGTGCGGCAGCGCGGCCCGATGAGCGGGCGGGCCGCGCGCAGCTGGATCCGCCTGGAGACCGCCGAGCAGCTGTTCGCCGCCCTGATCGCGCTGTCGGACCTGCTGGCCGAGGAGACGGACCCGGCGGTGCGCCGCGTGGCCGACATCATGCTGCGGCGGATCACGCCGGTGCTGACCCTCGTGGCGCGGTTCATCGTGACCGACGCGCCGGACCGCCTGCCGCGGCTGGACCGGGCGGTCTCGCTGATCGCTTCCGTCGCGGCCACGCTGCCGGACACGCCGATCCACCGCATCGCCGACGGCATCGTGGAGCGGCTGCGGATCGTGGTGACGCTGGCGGCCACCGAAGGCGAGGCGATCGACGCGCCGATGGGCGGCATGCCCCCGCCGCCGCTGGAGCGGGTGATGGGTCCGATCCGCGCCAATGCGCATTCGGGGTCCGAGGTGCTGCGCCATGCCGCCCGCGTGGCCGCCGTGTCGGTGCCAGCCTTCGCATTCACGCTGAACTGGCCGGGCACCTACGAGCACTGGCTGACCATCACGATGATGCTCACCATGCAGCCCTATTTCGCGCTGACCTACACCCGCGCCCTGGAGCGGATCGCCGGCACCGTGGTCGGCGGCATCGCCGCCTCCGGCATCGCGCTGGTCTGCACCACGCCGATCGAGGTGGCGGCGGCGCTGTTTCCGCTGGCGGTGCTGGCACTCTCGGTCCGCGCGGTCAGCTTCGGCCTGTTCGTCGCCTGCATCACCCCGCTGGTGGTGCTGCTGTCCGAACTCGGGCGCCCCGGCGAGAGCGAGGTGACCATCGCGTTGATGCGGGCGCTGTTCACGCTGATCGGCGGCATGTTGGCGGTGGCCGGAAGTTTCCTGTTGTGGCCGAGTTGGGAGCCAGGACGGGTGCGCGCGGGCCTGCGGGCCGCGATCCGCGCGCACGCGGCCTATGCGGTGGCCGAGATATCCGCGCTGCTGGGCGAAACCGCGGCCGCGGCGGTGGATCCGGCCCGGCGGGCGGCCGGCATGGCGAGCAACAACCTGGAGGTCAGCCTGCAACGCGCTTTGCTCGAGCCGCACGGCTCAGACACCCGCATCGAGGCGGCGCTCACGGTGGACGCGGCCTTGCGCCGCATGGCCGGGCGCCTCTCGGCGTTGCAGCTCGATGCGCACCACCAGACGCATGACCGCGCGGCCTGGACCGCGTGGCGCGACTGGATCGCCGCCGCCATGGGCGCGCTGGAGGCCGGGCAGGCGACGCTGCCCAGCCGGCCGGCATTGCCGCGCAACGACCCCCATGCGGACGCGCTGGCCCGCATCGCACGGCAGGTGGAGCTGTCGGCCGGGGTGATCGGGCGGGTGGCCTGAAACACTTTCGCGCGACACCCAGCCCCAGCTGGTGAGCAGAGGTCAGAACCCACGCTGGACTTTCCCGTTGCGTCAATCCGCTGCATATTTGCACCCGGAATGACCATGGAAAGTCTGCTCACCGCCATCGTCGCCAAAAAGGCTGAACTCGACCAGCTTCGCGCCCGTGCGCCCGGCGGCGCGGGCAACCTCGATCATACCACTGACCTTGAGCTGACCTATACGTCCAACGCCATCGAGGGGAACACCCTCACGGCAGTCGAGACGACCATGGTGATCGAGCAAGGGATCACGGTGGCCGGCAAGCCGCTGAAGGACCATCTCGAGGCGATCGACCATTTCGAGGCGATTGGCTTCGTCCGCGACCTTGCGCGCTCGAGTGCGCCGCTGACCGAGATGGCCCCGCGCGATTTGCACCGGTTGGTGATGCTGCGATCCAGCCCGAACATCGCCGGGAGCTATGCCGATCAAGGACGCTATGAGCTGACCGATGCCGGCCGTCACGCTTCAGTCGTATCATCCCGTCATGGTCGGCGGAGGCCGACCATCCACGACTTGCAGCGCGGGTCTCGGAAAATCGAGTAGGGAGGCGCCTCACGGCGCCCCCCTCTCACACCACCGGGCGTACGGGCCACGTACCACGGCGGTTTCCGACACGGTTCAACGCTGCATGATGGTCGGCCAGCCGGAC
>JANXTF010000041.1 GCA_025352565.1 Rhodospirillales bacterium
GTGCCTTATGTTACCAGTTGCTCGAGGCTTTGCCGGCCCAGGCGATGGACCGATTTCTTTATTATCTCAAGGCGGATGCGGCCTATGTCTTGAACAGGCTTCCCGAAGCCCTGGCCGCAATAGACGGCGCGCTCGCGGAGCAGCCGCATAATGCGATGTGTCTGTTCCTAAAAGGAGAGTTCTCCTTTAGTCAGAACTTGCTGGATGATGCCCTCGACGCATTTATAGGGGCTGTTCGTTATGCGCCTCTGGCCGAGCGTTCATGGACCCGCCTTGCGGATACTTATCTCGCGCTGGGCCGGCCCGAGGAAGCGGAAGCGTCGAGGCGCCAATCGGCACAAATCTTCCGCTGAACGGCGCCTGCCTCATCTATTCCCAAATCTGGCGCGCTACTCGACTGTCAGCGTCCTGCGGGCGTGCTGGATAAGCACGAGGCCCAGCAAAGTCATGATCAGGCATACGGCAGAGGCTTCCAGCGGAGCGTAGTGCGTCGGCACACCGTTTCCGAAGTAGCCGGCCCGGATCATCTCGTAGCCGCTGACGGACGGTATCGGCATGACGTAAGGTTGCAGCCAGGCCGGCAGCCAGTCCACCATCCAGAACGCCCCGCAGATCGGAATGTTCACATAGCCAGTGACCGGCGCCAGCCGCTCCGCCAGCACGAACATTTCGCAGAGCGGCGCCACCACCAGCGCGGTGGCGAAGGCGTACCAGGCCGACAATAGCCAGCCGCCGATGAGCAGGGCCGGGTCTCCCTGGGGTAGATCGATAACGCCCAGGATCACCGCGAGCAAAGCGATGCCAATGCTGAACGCAAGCATCCCGCCCGCGACCTCGATGAGCGAACGGGCAGTCAGGATGTCAAGCAGCGTGATCTGCTTGTGATACAGCAGGCTCCCATTTGCCTTCAGTGCCGAGACTGCCTGGGCGAAGCAGTGACGCCACATGGTCAGCGGGGTGTATCCCGTTAGCACGAACGCGATGACGCTGATGCCATGCTCGGTGGTGCCGCGCGTCTGCGACCACAGCAGCACGACGCCGAAGGTGAACAGCAGCGGTTCGCCGATGAACCAGGCGAAGCCGAGATTTTCGCGCCCATAGCGGGTGTGCAGTTCTCGCATCATCAATGCAGCGATCACGCGGCACTGGATGCGCAGGCTTTCGCGAAAATTCGCCAGATTGCCTCGATCGGCCGTCGCGGCATCCGCTAACATTTTGGCATTCTCAAACGACTCCGAAAGTCCGTGCGCACCAACCTGTATCGGGCGGCGGCGTGTTGATGGTCGGGGGACGAGCGCTGTATATAGCAAGGTGGGCGGGCTGGTAAGCAACCGTTCGCGATTGCGGGAAAGGTGTTTCACCCATGCGGCTTCCACAACTGCCGGACACGATGGCATTTATCCAGGCCACCCAGCCCGGCGGGCCCGAAGTGTTGCGCCTCGCGACCGGCCCGCGCCCCGAGCCCGCCGCCGATGAGGTGCTGATCCGCGTCATGGCGGCCGGGGTGAACCGGCCCGACGTGGCGCAACGCAAGGGCGCCTATCCGCCGCCGCCGGGCGCCAGCCCGATCATCGGGCTGGAGGTCGCCGGCGAAGTGGTCGCGTGCGGCCCGGACGTGGCCGGGCTGAAGGCAGGCGACCGTGTCTGCGCGCTCACCAATGGCGGCGCCTATGCCGCGTATTGCGTGGCCCCCGAGGCGCAATGCCTGCCCTGGCCCGCGGGCTATGACGCCATCCGGGCGGCCGGCATCCCGGAAACGTATTTCACCGTCTGGGCCAATCTGTTCATGATCGGGCGGCTGGCGCAGGGGGAGAGCGTGCTGGTCCATGGTGGAAGCTCGGGCATCGGGATCACCGCGATCCAGTTGGCCCACGGGTTCGGCTCGACCGTGTACGTCACCGTCGGGTCCGCGGCGAAGGCCGAGGCGTGCCGCGGCCTGGGGGCGGCCGAGGCGATCAACTACCGCAGCCACGATTTCGCCGCCGAAATCAAGCGGATCACCGGCGGGCGCGGCGTGGACGTGGTGCTCGACATGGTCGGCGCGCCCTACACGATGCGCAACATCCGCAGCCTGGCGATGGACGGGCGGCTGGTGCAGATCGCGTTCCTGGAGGGCAGCAAGCCGGACGGGTTCGATCTGGCGCCGATCATGACGCGGCGGCTCACCGTCACGGGCTCGACCATGCGGCCGCGCACGACGGCGCAGAAGGGCGAGATCGCGCGTGCGTTGCGCGCGCGTGTCTGGCCGGTGCTGGACAGCGGACGCTGCGGGCCGGTGATCCATGCGGTGTTTCCGCTGGCCGAAGCCGCCGCCGCGCACGCGCTGATGGAGAGCAGCGCCCATATCGGCAAGATCATCCTCAAGGTCGCCGATTGACAGATCGGGGAGTCCCGCGCGCGGGCCTTCTGCAACTCGCGGGATCGGTGGTGCTGCTGAGCAGCGCCTGGCCGGTGACCAAGCAGGCGATCACGCTGGGAGCCGCACCCTTGTGGTTCGCGGCCGGCCGCGCCGGATTGTCGGCAATGGCCGCTTTCGTGGTGATCGGGCTGCTCGGGCGGCTGCGGTGGCCGCAGCGGGCGGACCTGCCGGCGCTGTTCGCGGTGGGCGGCTTGCAGCTGGGCGCCTTCTTCGCTTTCGCCCACACGGCGGTGGCGATGGTGCCGGCGGGGCGCACGGTAATTCTCTCCAACGTGACCACCATCTGGATCGTGCCGCTCTCGATGCTGGTGCTGCATGAGGCGATCCCTGCACGGCGATGGGCCGCGGCCGGACTCGGGCTTGCGGGCGTGCTTGTGCTGGTGTCGCCGTGGGCGATCGACTGGTCCGCACCCGGTGTGCTGCTCGGACATGGGTTCCTGCTCGGGGCGGCGCTGGCGTTCGCGCTGACGATCATCGTGGTGCGACGGAGCCGGCCGAGCCTGTCGATGCTGCAATTGCTGCCGTGGTGTTTCGGGCTGGCGACCGTGTTGCTGACGGCGCTGGCGCTGCTGCATGGTGGGGGGATCGGCCGCTGGCCGGCCGAGGGGATCGCCGCGCTGCTCTATATCGGGCTGCTGGCCGGGCCGATCGGGACATGGTGCGTGATGCAGGTCTCAGCGACGCTGCCGGCGATGGTGGCCTCGGTCGGGTTCCTGGCGACACCGGCGGCCGGGCTGCTGCTGTCCACCTTGTGGCTGGGCGAGACGCTGACCCTTGATTTGCTGATGGGCTCGGCGCTGATCCTGGTTGGCGTCGGCATCGCCGCCTGGCCCGCGCGAAAATGATCCTGCACGCGACCGAGATGGGGCAGGGGCCGCCGCTGGTGCTGCTGCATGGCCTGTTCGGACAGGCCGCCAATTTCGGCACGATCCAGAAGCGGCTGGCCGCCTCCGGGCATCGTGCGATCGCACTCGATCTGCGCAACCACGGAAGCAGCCCGCATGCGCGCGAAATGGGCTATCCGGCGATGGCGGAAGACGTTCTGGAGACGCTGCGCGACCGCGCGGCACTTCCATGCACGCTGGCCGGACACTCGATGGGCGGCAAGGTCGCGATGATCGCGGCTTTGCGCGACCCCGCGGCAATCGGGCAGCTGTTCGTGGCCGACATCGCGCCGGTGGCGTATCGGCCCGCGTTTCGTGGATTCGCGGAGGCGATGCTGGCGTTGCCGTTGCACGACGGCCTCACGCGGGTAAAGGCCGATGCGATCCTGGCACCCGCGATCGCCGATGCCGGCATCCGCGCCTTCCTGCTGCAGAATTTGACTTTCGGTTCGCCGCCGGCGTGGCGCATCGGCTTGGCCGAGATCGCGGCCAGCCTGCCGGAGATCGAGGGATGGCCCGCGCTGGCGGCTGAGCCCTATCGCGGGAAGGCGCTGTTTGTGGCCGGAGAGCGGTCGGGCTATATTCAGCCGGCGCACCGATCGCCGATCCGCGCGCTGTTCCCGTCCGCGCGGTTCGCGACACTGAAACATGCGGGACATTGGCTGCATGCCGACAACCCGGATGGGTTTGTGGCACTCCTCACCGCTTTCGCGGCCCTCGCGACCTGATCGGCGAAGGCCGCCCCCGCCAGGGGCGGGGCATCAGCCCACCTGGAAGTTGGACTGATGCAGCTGGTTCGCGGTCAGCCCGGCGAAGACGACCGCGCCGCCCGAGGCGAAGTCCAGTTCGGCGAAGCCCGAGCCGTTGTTGTGCAGGGTGGCGAACAGCTGGCCGGCGGTCTGCCCGCCGGCTGCGAGCGGCACGAAATCCACCAGGCTGGTGCTAGCGAAGTGCGAGATCGTCTCGGTGCCGTTCAGCTGACCGGCGACGCTCGATCCGACCACGAACCTGGTGTAGCCGGCGCCGTCGGCGATGGTGTCGCTGGCGGCACCCGTCGTCACCACGTTGGACATGCCGCCCAGCGTGATGCTGGCGCTGCCGCCCGTGGTGGTGATCTGGCTGTTGCCGAGGCCGCCGGTGATGGCCGAGGCGCCGGTGCCGCCGATGAACACCATGTTGCTGTAGCCGTTCAGGTGGATGGTCTGGTTGCCGCCAGCCGCGTGGATGTTGGCGTAGGAGCCGATGTCGATCGTGTCGTTGCCGGTGCCGACATTGGCCACGTTGCTGTAGCCGGTGGCGCCGATGGTGTTGTTGCCGTTGCCGGCGGTGATGGTGCTGTTGCCCGCGCCGGCCTGGATGGCGTTGTTGCCGTTGCCCACGACGATGCTGTTGCTGTAGCCGGCCAGCGTGACCGTGTTGTCGCCGCCACCGAGATGCACCGTGTCGTATCCTGGGCCGGTGACTGTCGTGCTGGCATTTCCGCCGGTGTAGTTCGGGTTGGCCTGCGTGAGTGCCACGCTGCCCCCGGCAGGGAGGGCGGGCGGCGCCCCGATGGCCGTGGCGACGCCCGCCTGGCTCAGCGTGAGATAGTTGTTCGGATCGACGCTGATGGTGAGCGGGGCGGTGGTGGGCAGATTGGCCGAATAGGTGACGCCGAGATTGGGAGTGGCGATGGTCGCCTGCGTCGCCCGCAGCAGCACGGCCTGGTTCGGCCCGAAATACAGCACCTCGTAGGCGCCTGACTGGCCGACCGCCGTGGGGCCGCTGAAGCCGTAAACCGTCAGCGTGTCGCCCCGCGCGGCGTCATAGTCCTCGATGTAGAGAACGCCGTCGCCTTTCTCGTAGACCGAGTTGGTGTGGCCGGCGGTGATGAAGGTGTCGCCGACCGCGATGTTGGAGAACACGCCGGCGGTTTCCGTGATGGTGCCGCGATTGGCGTTGGCGATGAAGATGTTGGTGCCGCCGCCGCCCACGATGGTCTGATTGCCCGGACCAGCCGCGATGAAGGCGTTGCCGGCATGGCCCTGGATCAGGTCGTCGCCGGCGCTGCCGAACACGAAGTCGTTGGTGCCGAGACTCTGGATGTTGGCCATCGGCCCACAGCCGCCGAGGATCAGATTGGTGCCGGTGCCGCTCTCGATGATGTTGGACCCGTTGCCGCCGACCAGGATGTTGTTGCCGGCGCCACCGTTGATGATGTCGTTCTGCGGGCCCGGTCCGCCGATCACGGTGATGCCGGAGCCGTTGCCGCCAATGGCCGTGTGCGTGGCGTCGAGATAGGTGGTCGGTGAGTTGGCGTAGCCGCCGGTCAACTCGAGGCCGGCGCCCTGCCCGTTATCGGTCTGGCCGGAGGCCAGCGTGAAGACGGGCGAGAAGCCGGTGACCGGATCGACCTTGCTGTCCGCGCCTGGGGTGCCGTCGGTGAAATCGGTGCCGAAGGGCAGCACGAAGCGCACCTGATACTGGCCGGGGAGCAGGGTGGCGAAGCTGTAGGCGCCATTGGCGTCGGTGAGTGCGGTCATGCCGGTGAAGTTGCCGGACCCGTCGAACAGCTTGACGGTGACGCCCTTGAAGGCCGGGTCGCCATAGTCGAACTTGCCGTCGCAATGCGCGTCGAGGAAGACGTTGCCGTTGATGGTGGCGGGGAAGTAGACGCCCGCGTTCTGGTTCGGGGCACTTTGTCCGGAGGTGAGAGTTACTGGGACAGTCTTGCCGGTGAGGTCCACCATGCTGTCGAGGGCCGGGTTCGGGTCGGTGCCCTTGGGCGAGAACTTCTCGCCGGTGGGTGCGGAAATCGCCACCTCGTAGGTGCCGGGCTTGAGGCCGGTGAAGCGGTAATTGCCGTTGGCGTCGGTCGTGGTGGTGAGGCCGGTCGGATGGCCGGCACCGTCGAGCAGGGTGACGATATCCCCCACCACGGGCACGTCGCCGGCGTTCTTTACGCCGTTGCCGTTCTGGTCCTGGAACACGGTGCCGCTGAGCGACACGGGAGCATAGACGCCCGCGTTCTGGTTGGGCGTGTTGGTGCCGCTGGTGACGGCGACCTGCGCGGTCTTGCCCGCGGCGTTGACGATGCTGTCGAGTGCCGGGTTGGCGTTGGTGCCGACCGGAGAGAAGCCATCCCCGGCGGGGGCCGTGATCGCCACCGCGTAGCTGCCGGGAACGAGGCCGCCGAAGCTGTAGTTGCCGCTGGCGTCGGTCGTGGTGGTCTTGCCGGCGATGGGTGTGCCGGCGCTGTCGAGCAGTTGGACGGTGGCGCCCGCGACCGGCGTGTCTCCGGCCTGCTTCACGCCATCGTCGTTCTGGTCGAGGAACACCGTGCCGGAAAGCGAACCCAGCATATACACGCCGGCATTCTGGTTGGGCGTGTTGGTGCCGTTGGCGACGGCGACGGGCGCGGTTTTGCCGAGGCTGTTGACGATGCTGTCGAGTGCCGGATTGGTGTTGGTGCCAGTTGGCGAGAACACGTCGCCTGCGGGAGCGGTGAAGGCGACGGCATAGCTGCCGGGAACGAGGCCGCCGAAGCTGTAATTGCCGCTGGCGTCGGTGGTCGTGGTCTTGCCGGCGATCGGGGTGCCGGTGCCGTCGAGCAATTGGACGCTGACGCCCGCTGCCGGCGTGTCGCCAGCCTCCTTCACGCCGTTGTCGTTCCGATCGACGAACACGGTGCCCGAGAGCGAGCCGGGGGCGAACAGGCCGGCGTTGTTGTTGATCGAGGTTTGGCCCGAGGTGAGCGTGACGGGGACGGTCTTACCGGCCGCGTTCACTTCGCTGTCGAGCGCCATGTTGGCGTTGCCGCCTACGGGCGAGAACACATCGCCGGCAGGCAGGCCGACCTGGACCGAGTAGGTGCCGGGCTTCAGGGCGGTGAAGGCGTAGTTGCCGCTGGCGTCGGTGGTTGCGGTCTTGCCGGCGATGGGAGTGCCGGTGCTGTCGAGCAGCTGGACCACGATGCCGGCATGGGCGATGTCGGTGCCGTTCTTTACGCCGTCATCATTGTTGTCGTTGAACACGGTGCCGCTGAGCGACACGGGCACATAGACGCCGGCGTTCTGGTTCGGCGTGTTGGCGCCTGCCATGACGGCGACGGGGGTGGTCTTGCCGAGGCTGTTGACGATGCTGTCGAGCGCCGGGTTGGCGTTGGTGCCGACCGGGGAGAAGCTGTCGCCGGCTGGCGCGGTGATGGCGATGGCATAGCTGCCGGGGACGAGGCCGGTGAAGCTGTAGTTGCCGCTGGCGTCGGTGGTGGCGGTCTTGCCGGCGATCGGCGTGCCGGTGCTGTCAAGTAGCTGGACGGTGAGGCCGGCGAGCGAGGTGTCACCCGCGAGCTTCACGCCGTCGGCGTTCTGATCGAGGAACACGGTGCCCGAGAGCGAGCCTGGGGCGAACAGCCCGGCGTTGTTGTTGATCGAGGTTTGGCCCGATGCCAGCGTGACCGGCGTGGTTTTGCCGGCGGCGTTCACCTTGCTGTCGAGGGCCGGGTTGGCGTTGGTGCCGACGGGGGAGAACACATCGCCAGCGATGGGTGTGACGGCGACGGAGTAGGTGCCGGGCTTCAATCCGGCGAAGCTGTAATTGCCCGATGCGTCGGTGGTTGCGGTCTTGCCGGGGATGGGCGTGCCGGCGCTGTCGAGCAGCTGGACGGTGGCGCCTTGGTGGGCGTTGTCGGCGTTGTTCTTCACGCCGTCATCGTTGCCGTCGTTGAACACGGTGCCGCTGAGCGACACGGGCACATAGACGCCGGCGTTCTGGTTCGGCGTGTTGGCGCCTGCCATGACGGCGACGGGTGTGGTCTTGCCGAGGCTGTTGACGATGCTGTCGAGCGCCGGATTGGCGTTGGTGCCGACCGGGGAGAAGCTGTCGCCCGCCGGGGCCGTGATCTGGACTGCGTAGTTGCCGACCGTGAGATTGGCGAAGCTGTAATTGCCCGATGCGTCGGTGGTGGTGGTCTTGCCGGCGACGGGGGCGCCGGTGCTATCGAGCAGCTGAACGGTGGCGCCTGCAATCGGCGTGTCGCCGGCGAGCTTCACGCCGTCGGCGTTCTGGTCGAGGAACACCGTGCCGGACAGCGAGCCGGATCCGACCAACGTGTTGGTGGATGCCTTCGAGTCAAATACGGGGTTGTTCGCGATCGGGATCGTATCGTCGATCTCGGGCGTGCTGGCGACCACGGTCTGGGTGTTGTGGACCAGGTCCAGTTGCACGATCGCGTCGTGGTATCGCGCGATGAAGAGATTGCCCTTGCCATCGGACGAGATGCCGTCGAGGCGGGGATTGGGAATGGAGAAGGTCTTCACCACCGCCATCGTGGTCGGATCGACCTCCCAGACGTTGGGGCTCGCGCCTGTCACGGCCGAGGTGACGAAGATGTGGCCGGTGTACGAGTCGTACACGCACGCATCCAGGCCGTTGCCCAGGACAGCCGTCTGCCTGAGGATTGCGCCAGTGGTGGGGTCGATCTGCGCGATCGTACCCGCGCCACCGGTATTGTACAGCCCGCTGTTGGTGCCGAAGGACGCGAACAGGTGGCCTGCGGGGTCGGTCGCCAAGCCAGTGAAGCCGTTGGTGCCCGAGTGCTGCACGACCAAGCGGTTGGTATTCGTGGTCAGATCATAGGCGTAGAGTGCGTTATGGCCGTTGGAAGACCCATTGTAGAAAACGGTCTTGTGGTCTGGCGTGATCGTCTCGTCAGCGAAGCCCTGACCAGCGACGAGAAGCGTGTTAGTGCCTGACGACAGGTTATAGAGCGAGAGCCCGGTGCTGGTTCCCGTGTAGACGAGGTTGCCGCGCCCATCGAATTCCACGCTGTCCTGCGGCGAGGACGGCGTGCCGAAGTTCGAGATCGTATGGGTGGCGACGTCATACTGGTAGAAGGTCTTGTTGACATTGTCGGTGGCATAAACGAGTTCGTCAGGGCTGGCGTTCTGATAGGTGATGTCGACCTTCGGCGTCAGCGTGGTGTTCTGCGGCGTGCCCGCCCCGACCGTCGCCGTGTATGTGATGGTGATCGGCTGGGCATTGGTGGCGATGGTGTTGCCGAACGTGACGTTGAAGCCGCCGCCGCCGGTCGGGGTCACCAAGTCCGTACCGCCGTTCGGATCGGTCAACGAAACCGAACCCGCGTTCAGGGTCAAATTGCTTCCGAGCACGACGGCGAGCGCCGCGTTGGCGGCGCCGGCCGTCGCGGCCGCGTCCGATGAAATGACGATTTTATAGGTCACCACTGTCCCGGGCGGCACTGCCGTGCCGGGCGCCGGGTTGGTCTGGACCTGCGAGATATCGAGCTTCGGCAGAACTGCGGCCATGGCGCGTGCTCCTGGGTGGCTATGAGTGAAATCGCGGTCTCAAGGCTCGGCTCGCACTGACCCGAGGCCCGCGCTTCAGCGTGTCCGGCGTGAAAGGGCCGTGACAACGCACTGGTGACTGATCGTCCAAAAAAACGCAACTAAATTTTTAATCAAATAACTTTTCCGACAAACACTTGTCCCAGGAGACATTTTGTCCAAAAAATCATACAATAGCAAAATATGCCGCATATTCATCAACTTGCAATCAACCGAATGATACGAACTTGCGTTGTGGAGAATGAAAAAGAATTTTCTGAAAAATCGGTCATTGGCGGGTTCAGGTGGAAATTGGCTTGAGATGCGCTGCTTGAGCGCTCGAGACGTTTTCGGCGCGGGCTGGCTATGGCATTGTCGGGATGGTCGGCTGGGGCCGCAGGAGAGGGGACGATGGCCCGGATATTTTCCGAATCCGACAGCTTCGACTATGTGATCGTGGGTGCCGGGGCCGCAGGCTGCGTGCTGGCCAATCGGCTGAGCGGGGACGCGGGCGTCAGCGTCTGCGTGCTAGAGGCCGGGCCGCCCGACCGGAACCCGTTCATCCATATCCCTGCCGGCTTCATCAAGACGCTGTTCGACCCGGCGGTGACCTGGCAGTTCAAGACGGAGCCGACCGAGAACACCGGTGGCCGGCGGATCGCGACCACGCAAGGGCGCACGCTCGGCGGCTCAAGCTCGATCAATGGGCTCGTCTATAATCGTGGCCAGCCGGCGGATCTCGACAACTGGGCGCAGCGCGGCAACCGGGGATGGGGCTATGCGGACGCACTGCCTTATTACAAACGCTCCGAACGCCGCATCGGCATCGGCGACGCCGCGGTGCGCGGACGCGAGGCGGGCGTCCCGGTCAGCGACATGGACTGGATCAACCCGCTTTCGGAGGCATTCATCGCGGGCGCGGTCGGCATGGGGATCCCACGCAACCCCGACTACAACAGCGGCGACCAGGCGGGCGTCGGCTACTACCAGCGCACCGTTGAGCGCGGCTGGCGGATGAGCGCCGCGCGGGCATTTCTGCGGCCGGCCATGTCGCGCGCCAACCTCGATGTTCGCACCAACGCGCGCGCCTGCGCCGTGCTGTTCGAGGGCAAGCGGGCGGTGGGCGTGCGCTACGTGGCGAACCG
This sequence comes from Rhodospirillales bacterium, assembly GCA_025352565.1. Classification (GTDB taxonomy): domain Bacteria; phylum Pseudomonadota; class Alphaproteobacteria; order Acetobacterales; family Acetobacteraceae; genus JANXTF01. Next base: position 10,772 of record JANXTF010000041.1, read on the forward strand.
GGGCGGGCAGGCGCGGGAGGTTCGGGCGCGCCGCGAGGTCATCCTGTGCGGCGGCACGGTGAACACCGCGCGGCTGTTGCAGATTTCCGGCGTGGGCCCGGTGGGCCTGCTGGCCTCCCTCGGTGTGACGGTGGTGCATGCGCTGGCCGGCGTGGGCGAGAATTTCCGGGACCACTACGCGGTTCGCGCGGTCGCGCGGGCGAGGCCCGGCGTGGAGACGCTGAACGAGTTGTCGCGCGGGCCGAAGCTCGCGATGCAGGTGGCGCGCTGGGCGACCGGGCGGCCGAGCATCCTCGCCGTCTCGCCCTCGCATGTGCATGTGTTCTGGCAGTCCTTCGCGGGGCTGGACGCGCCCGATATGCAGTGCGTGTTCACTCCCGGCAGCTACGCGGCGGGCAAGGTGTATGTACTGGACGATTATCCCGGCATGACGGCCGGCGGCTGGCAGCACCGGCCCGAGAGCACCGGCCATGTGCGGGCGCGCAGCACGGACGTGTTCGAGGACCCGGTGATCGACCCGAATTACCTGGCCGACCCGATGGACCGGCGCGTGATGCTGGCGGCATTGCGGCTGGTGCGGCGGTTGCTGGCGACGCCCGAGATGGCGCCGTTCGTCGAGCGCGAGACGCTGCCGGGGCCGCAGGCGCGGACGGATGACGAATTGCTGGATTTCGCACGCGGCAACGGCTCCACCTGCTACCATCTGATCGGCACCGCGCGGATGGGGCCGGCCACGGATCCGGGCGCGGTGGTCGATGACCAGCTTCGGGTGCATGGCATGGAGGGCCTGCGGGTTGCCGACGCCTCGATCATGCCCAGCATGCCGTCGGCCAACACCTACGCGACCACGCTGATGATCGCCGAGAAGGCCGCCGATATGATCCGGGGGCGCGCGGCCGCATGACCAAAGGAGAGACTGTGTTTCCAGACCGATCGGATATCCGGATCTGTTTCGCCCATGCGGCCTACCAGATGCAGGCGCGTCTCGAGGCCCGCGCGACCGGGCTTGCCGGTTTTCAGGTGTTCTCGCGGGACGAGCTTGAAGCGCGGATCGGGGAAGCGGACGTGCTGGTGGTGTCCGGCTTGTGGCACAACGCGCTGATCCCGAAGGCGGGAAGGCTGCGGTTCATCCAGTCGATCAGCGCCGGAATGGACCAATACGACCGAGACGCGCTGCGCCAGCTTGGGATTCGGCTGGCAAGTGCCGCCGGGGTGAACGCGCGTGCCGTCTCCGAGCACGCGATGGCGCTCATTCTCTCCTGGGCGCGTCGTCTGCCGGAGGCGCGGGACAACCAGCACAGGCATGTCTGGCGCGGCATGATCGGCGACCCGGCGGGGCGCGAGGATGAATTGGGCGGCAAGACGCTGGCGATCGTCGGCCTGGGCCGCATTGGCGGCCGGCTGGCGCAACTGGCGCGGGCGTTCGACATGCGGGTGATCGGCGTGCGGCGGGATGCCGCGGGCGGCGCAGGCGCGGCCCATGAGGTGCATGGCATGGACGGGTTGCTCGCGGTGCTCCCGCAAGCCGATTTCGTGGCGTTGACCTGTCCACTGACCCCCCAGACGGAGCGGCTGATCGATGCCGGGGCATTGGCGGCGATGCGGCCATCCGCCGTGCTGGTGAACATCGCGCGAGGGCGCTGCGTGGACGAGTTCGCGCTGATCGCGGCGCTACGGGACGGCCGCATCGCGGGCGCCTTGCTCGATTGCACAGCGGAGGAGCCGCTGCCGGCGGCCTCGCCGCTGTGGGACATGTCCCAGGTGGTCATCACGCCGCACAGCGCTGGCGAGACGCGGCGCTACGAGGACGGCATTTTGGATTTCCTGATGGACAATCTTGGCCGGCTCTGGCGCGGCGAGGCCGGGTTGCACAACCAGATCATCTAACCGGAGAGACGGCATGGACGTGGCACGTGAGCGGGGCTGGGTGGAGCGGCCGGATTGCCGCCTGTATTACGAGCGCACAGGGAGCGGCCCGGCGCTGGTGTTCGCGCATGGGCTTGGCGGCAACCACCTGTCGTGGTGGCAACAGGTGCCGGCGCTCAGCGCACACTATACCTGCGTGACCTACAGCCATCGCGGTTTCGCGCCCTCCACCGCGCCCGAGAGCGGGCCGGAGGTGGCCGCGTTCGGCGGCGACCTCGCGGCCCTGATCGCCCATCTGGGTCTGCGAGATGTGGTGGTGATCGGGCAGTCCATGGGCGGGTGGAGTGCCTTGGAATACGCGTTCACCCAGCCGCCCGAGTTGCGCGCGCTGGTGCTCTCGGCGACCTCGGGGGCGATCGACCCGGCGGGGCTGACGGGCGCGGGAGCGACGGCGTTCGCCGCATGGCGGGCGGTGTCCGAGGCGGCGTTGGCCGAGGGGCAGGCGAGGGGGGAGCATCCGGCGGCGGGCGCCCGCATGGCGGCGGAGCAGCCGGCGCTGCATTTCCTGTATCGGGCGATGGACGAGCTGAGCACTCTCGACAAGGTTCAGATGCGGCACCGGCTGTTCGGCTCGCGGGTGCGGCCGGTTTCCGACCTCGCGGCGGTGGGCGTGCCGGCCCTGTGGGTGACGGGCGAGAAGGACATCGTGTTTCCGTCTCCCGTGGCGCCGTTTCTGGCGCGGGCGATGCCGCGCGGCGAGCATGTGGAGATCCCGGCCGTGGGGCATTCGGGGTATTTCGAGGACGCGTCGGCGTTCAATGCGGCTCTGGCTGGGTTTCTGAGGCGGTTGTAGCCGCCCGCGATCACCGACCACGCGGCCGCGTGGTCGGTGATCTAGCCGAGAGATTCGTGCCAGATCGCCGTGCGGGGCAACCCGTCGGCCGCGATCGTGCCGCGATACATGCCGGAGGAGTTGAACGGGAGCGTCACATGGCCCTCCGCATCCACCGCGATCAACCCGCCCGAACCGCCAAGGCGGCCGAGCTCCGTCACCACGGAGGCGGCGGCCTGTTCGACGGACTCGCCCAGATGGCGCATGCGGGCGGAGATCTCATGGGCGGCGGCCTTGCGGATGAACCACTCGCCGTGGCCGGTGGCGGAGATGGCGCAGGCGCGGTCGGCCCAGGTGCCGGCGCCGAAAATCGGGCAGTCGCCGATGCGGCCGGGGGCCTTGCCGGTCATGCCGCCGGTGGAGGTGGCGGCGGCGAGATGGCCGCGCGCATCGCAGGCGACCGCCCCAACCGTGCCATGGCGATCCGCGTCATCGCGCGTGTCGGCGGCCTGGGCGGCGCGGCGGGCGAGTTCGGCCTGCAGCGCCGCCCAGCGCCGCTCGGTGTGGTAGTGGGCGGCGGCCACCATCTCGATGCCGTGCGCCACACAGAAATCCAGCGCGCTCTGGCCGGCGAGCAGGACATGCTCGGAGCCCAGCACCGCGCGGGCGGCAAGAATCGGATGGCGCGGGCCGGCGATGCCGGCCACCGCGCCGGCATCGCCGGTGGCCCCGTCCATGACCGCCGCATCGAGTTCGTGCCGCCCGGCCGAGGTGTAGACGGCCCCATGGCCCGCGTTGAACAGCGGATCGTCCTCCAGCGCCATCACCGCCTGTGTGACGGCATCGAGAGCGCCGCCGCCCTTGGCCAGCACCGCGTGACCGGCCAGCAACGCCGCGCGCAGGCCGGCATGAAAGGCGGCCTGCATGTCGGGAGCCACGGTTTCGCGCCGCATCGTGCCGGCGCCGCCATGGACGGCCAGGATGGCTGCCATCAGCGCGCGCGCGCGAGCCTTGTGGTGGCGTATGCTTCGGCAAGCTTCAGGTCGAGGCCGATGCTGGACAGATGCAGCGTGTCGGCCTCGGCCAGCATCTCGGGGCTTTCGGGCCAGTTGCCATCGGTCGCGCGGCGCAGGAGTTCGGCGCCGATCGCGGTGGTGCGGACCAGCAGAATTTCGCGCAATGTCGGGATGGTGGTGTAGGCCCAGACATTGGCGCGGGTGGCCGCCTCGTTGCTCGGCGAGAGGATCTCGATAACCAGGATCGGGTCGGCGAGCGTGGCCTCCTCCAGATCGTAGCCAGAGCATGTCACGGCGAGGTCGGGGATGCGGACATTGTGGCTGCCGCGCGCGCGGGGGACCAATCCAGGTTCGGCGACCACGAAGCAGCCGGCACGGCTGGATGCGAAGTGATTGCCGAGGAGGCGGGCAAGCTCGGCCTGGATCGCCCCATGGGTGCGGTTGGCTGGGGCCATGGCGCGAGGCTCGCCATCGACAAGCTGCCACCGGGCGCCGTCGCCTGGCTCCCATGCGAGGAACTCTCGCACCGACATCCGGCGGTCCAAAAGTGTTGCGCCTGCGTTCATGGCCTATCCTAACACGAAGCCCTGCCGGCCGCATTCACGAAGGCGGCCGGCAGAAGGCGAAGTCGCAGCCCTGATCGGCCTGGGTGACTTCTTGCAGGAACAATCGTTTATAGCCGCGTTCGGCGCCGGGATGCGCGGCGGGGGGCCTCCAGGCGACACGGCGGACGGCGAGTTCGGCGTCATCCACCAGCAGGTCGATGCGGCGCGCTTCGGCATCGAGGCGGATGCGGTCGCCAGTGCGGACCAGTGCCAGCGGCCCGCCGATGGCGGCTTCGGGGGCGATGTGCAGCACGATGGTGCCGAAGGCGGTGCCGCTCATGCGGGCGTCCGAGATCCGCACCATGTCCTTCACGCCGGCGCGGGCCAGCTTGCGCGGGATCGGGATGTAGCCGGCTTCCGGCATGCCGGGGGCACCCTTGGGGCCCGCGTTGCGCAGCACCAGAACGTCGTCGGCGGTGACATCGAGCGCGTCGTCGTCGATCCGGGTCGTCATGTCCTCGATGCTGTCGAACACGACCGCACGGCCTTCATGTCGCAGCAATCGCGGCGTTGCCGCCGAACGTTTCAGCAGCGCGCCGGAGGGGGCGAGGTTGCCGCCGAGGAAGGCGAGGCCGCCGCCGGTGGCAATCGGGTCCCGGGCCGCGCGGATCACCGTCTGGTTCGGCACCAATTCCGCGCGGGCGGCGACCTGAGCCAGCGAGATACCCCCCACGGTGCTGGCGGAAAGGTCCATATGGTCTTGCAATTCCAGCATCAATCGCGGGATGCCGCCGGCCCAGTGGAAATGCTCCATGTAATGATCGCCGGAAGGCTTGAGGTCCACCAGCACCGGAACCTCGCGGCCCAGGCGGTCGAATTCCTGGTAATCGAGCGCGATCCCGAGTCGCCCCGCGATGGCGGCCAAGTGGATCAGGCCATTGGTCGATCCGCCGATGGCTTGCAGCACGATCAATGCGTTGCGGAACGCAGCACGGGTCATGATCTGCGACGGCAGCACGCCGTCCCGCCCGAGCCGCACGGCCGCCGTGCCACTCGCCTCGGCCAGCCGGATGCGGTCGGCATGGGTCGCCGGTGCCGAGGCGGCGCCGGGCAAGGTCATGCCCATGGCCTCGGTCATGCAGGCGATGGTGCTGGCGGTGCCCATCACCATGCAGGTGCCGCGCGTGGGAGCGAGGCGGCCGGTGAGTTCCTCGATGTCGGCTTCGTCAATGTTGCCAGCGCGATAGCTGGCCCACAGCCGGCGGCAATCGGTGCAGGCGCCCAGCACCTCGCCCTTGTGGTGGCCCACCAGCATCGGCCCGGTGGGCAGCACGATGGCGGGGATATCGGCACTCGCGGCTCCCATCAACTGGGCCGGGATGGTCTTGTCGCAGCCGCCGATCAGCACCACGGCATCCATCGGCTGGGCGCGGATCATCTCCTCGGTGTCCAGCGCCATGAGATTGCGCAGGAACATGCTGGTGGGGTGGGCGAAACTCTCATGGATCGAGATGGTGGGGAACACCATCGGCAGGCCGCCGGCCAGCATCACGCCGCGTTTGGCGGCCTCGATCAGATCGGGCACGTTGCCATGGCACGGGTTGAAATCGGAATAGGTGTTGGTGATGCCGACGATCGGACGGTCCAAAGCGTCGTCCGAATACCCCATCGCTTTGATGAAAACACGTCGCAAAAACAGCGAAAACCGTTCATCCCCGTAGCTGGTGAGGCCCTTCCGCAACCCTTTTTCCGTCGCCGCCATTGACCGCCTCCCGGCAAATAGGTATGTCTCATAACAATCAGTCCGGCCGAGACCGGAGCGGAGGTTTCATGAGCGTCCTTTTGCCTCGCAGTTTGCATGTCGCATTGCAAGACGGTGTCGCCGTGCTCCGCCTGTCTCGCCCCGAAAAGCGCAACGCGCTCGACGACGAGACCGTGCGCGGCCTGGCCCGGTTCTTCGACGAGCTGCCGGAGGGCGCCAAGGCCGTCGTGATCCATGGCGAGGGCGAGCATTTCTCCGCCGGCCTCGATCTTTCGACGCTCACCGAACGCAACGCCGAGCAGGGCGTGGCGCATTCGCGCAACTGGGCGAAAGCTTTCGCGCGCATCGAGTTCGGCGACGTGCCCGTCGTTTCGGCCCTGCATGGCGCGGTCGTGGGGGGCGGGCTCGAACTGGCCTGCGCCACCCATATCCGTGTCGCCGAACGTGGCGCGTTCTATGCGCTGCCCGAAGGCAGCCGGGGCATCTACGTCGGCGGCGGGGCATCCGTCCGGCTCAGCCGGCTGATCGGCACCGCGCGGATGATGGACATGATGATGACCGGGCGGACCTATGGCGCGGAGGAGGGGGTGGCACTGGGTTTTTCGCAATATGTGGTCGGTCCCGGCGAGGCGCTGCCCAAGGCCATCCAGCTTGCCCGCAGGGCGGCCGAGAACGCGCCGCTCACCAATTTCGCCATCATCCACGCCCTTCCGCGCATTGCCGATGCGTCGCCGGAAACCGGGCTGCTGATGGAGAGCTTGATGAGCGCCATCGCGCAGGATTCCCCCGAGGCCAAATCGCGCCTCCGTGCCTTCCTCGAAAAGCGTTCCACAAAGGTGTCGCATGGCTGAGACCCGCCCCGTCCGGCTCGGTAACCTGGACTGCCAGTTTTCTGAAACCCCCGACGGCGGCTTCACCCTTCGCCACCGCGACGCGCTGCCGGCCTATCCGGATCGCTTCACGAGTTGGCTGGAGCATCACGCGGGAACCGCGCCGGACCGGCTGTATCTGGCACGGCGCGACATGTCCGGCGCGTGGGTCCGCGTCACCTACGCCGAGGCGTATCGACAAGTGCGCGCTCTTGGCGCCGCGCTGATCGCCCGTGGTCTCGGGACCGAACGGCCCATCGCCATCCTGTCGGGCAACGGGATCGAGCACGCGCTCCTGGCGCTGGCAGCCATGCATGTCGGCATCCCCTACGCGCCCATTTCCGTCGCCTACTCCCTCGTTTCCACGGATTTCATGAAGCTCCGCGGCATCCTGGACCTGCTCACCCCCGGCCTCGTCTTCGTCGAGGATGGTCGCCTTTACGCCAAGGCGATCGCGGCGGCGGTCGCCCCCGGCACCGAAATCGTCGCCGTCACCAACGCCCCGGGCACCAGCTTCGCCGACCTGCTCGCCACCCCGCCCGGCGACGTGGACCGCCATGCCGCCCAGGTCACGCCCGACACGGTGGCGAAGTTCCTGTTCACCTCCGGCTCCACCGGCTCGCCCAAGGGCGTCATCAACACCAACCGCATGTTATGCGCCAACCAGTTGCAGATCGCGGTCAGCCTGCCGTTCCTCACCGACCAGCCGCCGGTCCTCGTCGACTGGACCCCCTGGAACCACACCTTCGGCGGCAACCACGATTTCGGCCTCGTGCTGGCCAATGGCGGCACGCTCTACATCGATGACGGCAAGCCCACGCAAGCCGCCTTCGCGGAAAGCATCCGCAACCTGCGCGACATCGCTCCCACCTTCTATCTGAATGTACCCAAGGGCTATGAAGAACTGGTAAAATACCTCAAGCGCGAACCCGCCTTGCGCGAAAAATTCTTCTCCCGTGTCGAATGCTTGTTCTACGCCGGGGCCGCCATTGCCCAGCATGTGTGGGACGATCTGGACGCGCTCGCCATCGCCACCACCGGCCACAAAATCCAGATGCTCGCCGGCTTCGGCTCCACTGAAACCGCGCCCTTCGCCCTCATCTGCCGTCCCGATTGCGCCACCGCCGGCGTCGTCGGCCTGCCCTCGCCTGGCGTCGAGATGAAGCTCGTCCCCAATGCCGGCAAGCTCGAAGCCCGCATTCGCGGCCCCAACATCACCCCCGGCTATTGGCGCAACCCCGCGAAAACCGCCGAAGCCTTCGATGAACAAGGCTTCTACAGCTTCGGCGACGCCATGCGCTGGGTCGATCCCGCGCGCCGCGAACTGGGCCTCATGTTCGACGGACGCATCACCGAGGACTTCAAGCTCGCCACCGGCACCTGGGTCAGCGTCGGGCCGCTCCGCGCCCGCCTGATCCACCATCTCGGCCCCTACCTGCGCGACGCCGTCATCGCCGGCATCAACCAGGATTTCGTCAGCGTTCTGGTCATCGCCGACCCGGCCGCCTGCGCCGATCTCTGCCCCGGCGCTCCGGACCCGCTGAGCCATCCGGCCCTGGCCGCGGAACTCGCCCGCCGCCTCGCCGGCCTGGCCCGCGAAAGCACCGGCAGCGCCAGCCGCGTGATGCGTGCCATCGTGCTCACCGAGCCGCCCTGCATCGACGCCGGCGAGGTCACCGACAAGGGCTCGATCAACCAGCGCGCCGTCCTCACCCGCCGCGCGGCCTTGGTGGCCGATCTCTACGCCGAGCCGCCGCCGCCGCACGTCATCGCCTTCGGAGCCGCCCCATGACCAAAGCCGTCACCGCCGCGTGGGACGATGCCTGGCTGCTCGACGGCAAGCGCACCCCGTTCGCCGATTACAACGGCCAACTGGCCGCCATCTCGCCGATCGACCTCGGCATCAAGGCCGCCCGCGCCGCCATCGTCCAGGCCGGCATCGACCCCGCCGACATCGGCACCACCATCGCCGGCAACATGGCCCAGGCCAGTTTCGACGCCTACATGCTGCCGCGCCATATCGGCCTCTATGCCGGCGCTCCCACCGAAGCCCCGGCCCATCTCGTGCAGCGCGTCTGCGGCACCGGCATCGAGGTGATCTCCCAGGCCGCCGACGCCGTCACCCATCGCGGCGTCGATCTGGCCCTGTGTGTCGGCACCGAGAGCATGAGCCGCAACCCGGTCGCCTGCTACACCTCGCGCGCCGGCTTCCGCATGGGCCAAGTGGAGTTCAAGGACTTCCTGTGGGAAGCCCTGATGGACCCCGCGGCCAACGTCTCCATGGGCGACACCGCCGAGAACCTCGCGCGGCAGTACCAGATCACCCGCCCCGAAGTGGACGCCTACGCCCATCGCAGCTTCGAGCGTGCCCTCGCATCCCAGGGGTTCCACGCCGGCGAGATCGTCCCGGTCGAAACCGAGACATTCGCCCTCGAAGGCTACCAACCGCGCGGCATCAAGCTCGACCGCAAAACCCCGTCGGTCACCGCCGACACCCATGTCCGCCCGTCGCCCATCGAGGCGTTGGCGAAAATCCGCCCGGCCTTCGGCGGCGTGCAGACCGGCGGCAACAGCTCGGCCGTGGTCGATGGCGCCGCCGCCGCCATCGTGTGTTCCGGCGCCTGGGCGCGCGCGAACGGCCGCACGCCACTGGCCCGCATCGTCGCCTGCGCCGCCGTGGGCTGCCCGCCCGAAATCATGGGCATCGGCCCCGCACCGGCCATCCGCGCGCTGCTGGAAAAGACCGGCCTCACGCTGGCCGACATCGACCGCATCGAAATCAACGAGGCTTTCGGCGCCCAGGTCATGGCCTGCGCCCGCGAACTCGGCCTCGACGAAGACCGCCTCAACGTCAATGGCGGCGCCATCGCCATCGGCCACCCGCTCGGCGCCACGGGCCTCCGCCTTGCCCTCACGCTGGCCCGCGAACTGCAGCGTGCCGGCCTGCGCCGCGGCATCGCGTCCGCCTGCATCGGCGGCGGGCAGGGCATCGCCATGCTGATCGAAACAGGAGCAACCCAATGATGAACCTCGCTGGCACATCGGCCCTCGTCACCGGCGGCGGCTCCGGCCTGGGCGCCGCCACCGCGCGCGCTCTGGCAGGGCAGGGGGTGAAAGTCGCCGTCCTCGACATCAACGAGGCGAACGCCGCGGCCATTGCCGCGGAAATCGACGGCGCCGCCTTCCGCTGCGACGTGTCCGATGCCGCCTCGGGCGAACACGCCATCGCCGCGGCGGCCAAGGCCCACGGCCCCGCCCGCATCCTCATCAACTGCGCCGGTATCGGCACCGCCGGCCGCATCGTCGGCCGCGACGGACCGATGCCGCTCGCCGACTATGAGCGCGTCATCCGCGTCAACCTCATCGGCACGTTCAACATGCTGCGCCTCGCCTCGGCCGCCATGTCCATGCTCGAGCCGCTGGCCGATCCGAGGGCGGACGGGGAGCGCGGCGTCATCGTCAACACCGCCTCGATCGCCGCGTACGACGGGCAGATCGGCCAGGCCGCCTATGCGTCGTCCAAGGGCGGCGTCGTCAGCCTCACGCTGCCCGCCGCCCGCGAACTGGCGAAATTCGGCATCCGCGTCGTCACCATCGCCCCCGGCCTGTTCATCACACCGATGATGGAGGGCCTGCCGCCGGCGGCCCAGCAGAGCCTGGGTGCCGCCGTGCCCTACCCCCCGCGCCTCGGCCAGCCCGCCGAATACGCCTCTCTCGTTCTGCACATCCTGTCCAACACCATGCTCAATGGCGAAACCATCCGCCTCGACGGCGCGCTGCGGATGGCGCCCCGATGAGCTTCGCCCACGCCCGCGACCTCGTCATCGAATGGGGCGACTGCGACCCCGCCGGCATCGTGTTCTACCCGCGCTATTTCGCCATGTTCGACTGGTCGACGGCCTCCCTGTTCGGCGCCGCGCTCGGCATGCCCAAGCCCGCCTTCATCAAAAAGTTCGGCATCGTCGGCATCCCCATGGTGGACACCCGCGCCCGTTTCCACGTGCCGTCCAGCTTCGGCGACAAGGTGCGGATCGAGAGCACGGTGGAGAAATTCGGCCGCACCAGCTTCGACGTGAAGCATCGCCTGATGAAAGGCGACACGCTCGGCGTCGAATGCAGCGAAACCCGCGTTTGGGTCGGCAAGCATCCGGATGATCCGGAGCGCATCAAAGGTCTGCCGATTCCCCAGGAAGTGGTCGATGCGTTCGGGTGATGTGAAATGGTGGGATGCGAAGGGCCTCCCGCCCGACGGACCCTACTCCTGCGCCAGCTGGAACAGCAGCGTCCGCAGCTTCACCTTCCCGTCCCCCCCGATGCGCGCCACGAATTTCGCCTCATGGGCTTCCACCAGCCTGTCCAGCCGCGCCACCATCGCCGCGCCCCCCTCGGTCAGGAACAGCGCGAAGGCCCGCCGGTCGCCATCCGGACGCCGGCGTTCCACCAGGCCGCGTTGCTCGAGCAGGTCGAACATCGGCCCGAAATTGCTGCGTTGTATCCCGAGCGCCGCACTCACCTGGTTCTGCCGCAGTCCGGGGTTCAGCTCCAGCACCTTCAGCACCGAATACTGCGCGGGCCGGATATCCTCGCCCGCGAACCGCGCGTGGAAATCTTCGAACATCATCAGCTGCGCGCGCCGCAGCGCATACCCCATCAACATGGGCAGCGGCCCGAGATCGATCTCGGTCGCCGGCTCGTCCAGAATCTCGGGAAGGTCTGCCATGCGGCAGTCTAACCGGACGGTTTCCGCTGCACCATAACCGCGACCGACAACCACGGCGCTGGGAGGCACCAAACGCCATGAAAAAGCTTCTGCTCTCCGTCACCGCCCTCGCGGGCCTTCTCGTCGCCAGCGTGGCCCAGGCCCAGAAACCCATCCGCATCGGCGTGCTGAACGACCAGTCGGGCGTCTATTCCGACTATCAGGGCATCGGCTCCGTCTTCGCGGCCCAGCTCGCCGTCGAGGACATGGGCGGCAAGGTCGGCGCGAGCCCGGTCGAGATCGTCAGCGGCGACCACCAGAACTCCGCCGATATCGGCTCCACCATCGCCCGCAAATGGTTCGACACCGACGGCGTGGACGCCATCGGTGACGTGCCGAATTCGGCCATCGCACTCGCCGTGAACCAGCTCGCCCGCGAGCGCAACAAGGTGCTGCTCGGCTCGGGCGTCGGCACGTCGGAGCTGACCGGCGCCAAATGCTCGTCCAACACCGTGCAATGGACCTACGACAACTGGGAACTGGGCCATGTGCTGGGCCGCGCCGTCATGGCGCGCGGCGGCAACAGATGGTTCCTCGTCACCAGCGACTACGCCTTCGGCTACGACCTCGCCGCCAACACGCGCGACGCGGTCGTCACCGGCGGGGGCACCGTGGTGGGCGAGGTGAAGCACCCTCTCGGCACCGCCGATTTCTCGTCCTACCTGCTGCAGGCCCAATCCAGCGGCGCCAACGTGCTGGCGCTGGCCAATGCCGGCGGCGACACGGTCAACGCGATCAAGCAGGCCAACGAATTCGGCCTCACCGGCAAGATGACCATTGTCGGCCCGATCGTGAACATCAACGTCATCGCCGCCACCGGCCTCAAGGCCGCGACCGGCGTGCTGGCGGTGACGCCGTTTTACTGGGACGCCAATGACGACACCCGCGCCTTCGCCGCCCGCTTCGC
>JANXTF010000043.1 GCA_025352565.1 Rhodospirillales bacterium
CGCGCGGACGTCCGGCGGGCCACGGTGGCGCGCGCCCTTACGCTCCTGCTGGAGGCGGCGAGGCCCCCCTCGAAACCTCCGGCATGAGCAGGCGTTCGACGGTGGAAAGCACCTCGGCCGGGCCGTGGGGCTTGCGGATAAGCACCTCCCGCGCGCCCAGCCGGCCGGCACGCCGCATCACCTCGGGCCGGCCGGTCATGTAGACCACTGGCGTGCCGGGATGCTGCGAGCGGATCAGGTTTGCCAGAGCGATCCCATCGGTTTCGCCCGGCATCTGGATATCGGTCACGAGCAGGTCGAACGCGGCCTCCGATGCCAGAAGCGCTGCCGCTTCGTCGCCGGTTTCCGCCTCGCTGACCGCGTAACCGGCCTCGATCAAGGCCTCAACGAGAATGAGGCGGATGAGGAACTCGTCCTCGACAAGCAGGGATGCGTGCGTGGGGCACCGGGACCTCCGGTCAGACGCAATTCCCGAACCCAGCGAGCGGCATGGATCTAACTCGGCGTTTCAGCCCGCGTTGCGTTCGCCAGCCGTGAGGCGGCCCCCCTGACGCACAACAACTCGCGATGCCTTCAGGCGTCAGAACTCGATGAGCCGACCGATCTGGATGAAATCCCGTGGCGGGAGGTCGAATCGGTCCACCATGTGGATCGAATTGCGATACAGGAATCCGAACAGCCGCCGCCGCCAGCCCGGCATGAGCGGTGATTCCCGGCTTCGCACGATCTCGTCGCGTGCGCCGAAATAGAGTGCGTGCGTCAGATCGACCGTACATCCATGCGCGTGGGCCGCTTGCATGGCCTCGCGGAGGCTCGGGACTTCGAGGAAGCCGTACCTCACCTCGACATGCCAGAAATTCTCGAACACGGTCTCGACCCGGACCCGGTCGGCTTCCGCGACGCGCGGCACCTCCTCGAAGATGACGGTGAGGTTGACCAGCTTTTCCGGCGCGGTCAGAAACTGCGCCACATGGCGCACCATCAGGGCCGCCACCGGCTTGGTGTCCCGCGACATGAACACCGCTGTGCCCTTCACGCGCGGCACCACGCCATCGCGGATGCGGCGGAGGAAGTCTTCGGGGGACTGGCCAAGGTCTCGCGTGCGGGTGCGGATTGCCTCGATCCCCTGGCGCCATGTGGTCATGATGGTGAATATGGCGGCTCCGAACACCAGCGGCACCCAGCCGCCCTCGGCGATCTTGAGCAGATTGGCCGAGAAGAAACCGAGATCCACGATCAGGAAGCCGCCCGCGACACCGAGCGCCACGGCGCGTGGCCAGTGCCACACCTCGCGTGCCGCCGTGTACAACAGAAGCGTGGTCAGCAGCATCGTGGTCGAGACGGCGGTGCCATACGCGCCGGCCAGCCGGTCGGAGCTGCCGAACACCACCGCGAGCAGGATGGTGAACACCATCATGGTCCAGTTCACCACGGGCACGTAGATCTGGCCGTATTCCCGGTCGGATGTCTGGCGAATATGCAGGCCGGGGAACCAGCCGAGCTGCATCGCCTGGCGCGTGAGCGAGAACGACCCGGTGATGATCGCCTGGCTGGCGATGATGGTGGCCAATGTCGCCAGGATCACCAGAGGCACCACGGACCAGCCGGGGGCGGCGAGGAAGAATGGGTTGCCTTTCAGTTCGGAGCCGGCCGGCAGATCCAGCATGTAGCCGATCTGCCCAGCATAGCTCAGCACCAGGGCCGGCAGCACCATGGCGAACCAAGCGGTGCGGATCGGGTTGCGGCCGATATGGCCCATATCGGCGTACAACGCCTCGCCGCCCGTGATCGCCAGGAACACGCCGCCCAGAACGGCGAAGCTGCCCCATCCGTGATGGGCGAGGAAGCCAATAGCGTAGGTCGGGCTGATGGCCACGACCACGCCCGGATGGCGGAACACGCCGGCGGCGCCGATGGCGGCAATGGTCAGGAACCACAACAACATGATCGGGCCGAACACGCGCCCGATCTTGGCCGTGCCGAGCATTTGCGCCGCGAACAGCCCCAGCAGGATCACCACGGCGCCCGGCAGCACGTAGGGCTTCAGCGCGTCGGTCACCACATTGATGCCCTCGAGCGCGGACAGCACCGAGATCGCCGGGGTGATGACTCCGTCGCCATAGATCAGCGCCGCGCCGAACAGGCCGCACGCGATCAGCGCACCCCGCCCCTTGGTGCGGTTAAGCCCGATCAGGGCCATCAGCGCCAGAATGCCACCCTCGCCATGATTGTCGGCGCGCATGACGAACACGCAGTATTTCAACGAGACGGTGATAAGCAGCGACCAGAACAGCAGCGACAGGATACCGAGCGCGTCGGCCGGTGTGACATGGCCGCCGGACGCCTCCACGATGGTCTGCGCGGTGTACAGCGGGCTGGTCCCGAGATCGCCATAGACGATGCCGAGTGCCGCCAGGGCCAGTCCCGGCGTGGTCTTTCGATCGGCCGGGTTGGCCGGGGTCATGCCTCGATCTCCAGTATTTGCCCGTCATGCCCCGGCTCGGTGCCAGGGGGAAGATGTTGCTTCAACCAATCCCAATCCATGTCGTTGCCCATATGCGTGAGCACGATCCGGCGCGGCCGCAGGCGTTCCGCCCATTCCAGAACCCGCCCGGTCCAGGCATGGGTGCGGTGCGGCGCGCGCTGGAAGCAGCCGACCACCCAGGTGTCGATCCCCGCCAAAGCGGAGAACGCCGCGTCGTCCAACGTCACCGCGTCGGTGGAGTAGCCAAAGCCGCCGACCCGCAGGCCCAGCGTGCGGGTGAAACCGTGGTCCTGGTCGAAAACCGCGACCTCCATGCCCAGGATCGATTGGCGGTCTCCGGGCGCGACGATCCGGCCGAGCAGGACTGGGCGAAAGAAACCCGGCGGCTCCCAGGGTCGGAAGGCGTAGGCGAAGCGGCGTTGCAGTTCGCCCATCGTTGCCGCGTTCGCGAACGCTTCCAACGGCTGTTCGGCGATGCGGTTGAGGATGCGGACATCGTCGATGCCGGTGACGTGGTCGGCGTGGGCATGGGTGTACAGCACGGCATCGACACGGCGCACGGCGCAGTCGAGCAACTGGGTCCGCATGTCGGGAGAGGTGTCCACCAGCAGGGCGCGGCCGGCCTGCTCGATGAGGATGCTGGCGCGGGTGCGGCGGTTGCGCGGCTCGGCGGGGTCGCAGGCGCCCCAATCGCCGCGCCCGTCGGCTCCGCCGATATGCGGCACGCCGGCCGAGCCGCCAGTGCCCAGCAGCGTGACGCGCAACCCCGTCATGCCGCCTTGCGGAACAGGCGGCGGAAATTTGCCGTGGTGAGGTCGGCCAGCGCCTCGGGGGCCAGTCCCCGTGTTTCGGCCAGCACCGACGCGGTGCGCGCGACGAAGGCGGGTTCGTTGCGCTTGCCGCGATGCGGAGCGGGGGCAAGATACGGCGCGTCGGTCTCGACCAGGATACGGTCGGCCGGCATGTCGCGGGCGATCTCGCGCAACTCGGTGGATTTCGGGAAGGTGAGGATGCCGGAGAAGCTGACATAGCCGCCCAGCCCGATCGCCGCCTCGGCCAGTGCCCGCGTGGAGCTGAAGCAGTGCAGCAGCAAATCGAACGCGCCGGCGGCGTGTTCCTCACGCAAAATTCGGGCAATGTCGTCGTCGGCGTCACGGGCATGGATGGCGATGGGCAGGCCCGCCATCCGCGCCGCGCGGATATGGGCGCGGAAGCTGGCCTGTTGGGTGTCACGCGGGGCCTTGTCGTAGAAATAATCGAGGCCCGACTCGCCGATGCCGATGACACGGGGATGGTCGGCCAGCGCCGCGATCTCGCCCGGTTCGGGCACCGGCAGCTCGGCGGCGCTGTGCGGATGCACACCCACCGTGCACCACAGATTCGGGTGCGCCGACGCGAGATCGCGCAAGCCCGCCGACTGCGCGAGACGGGTGCCGATGGTGACCATCTCGCCCACGCCCGCCGCCGCCGCGCGGGTCAGGATGGCGGGCAGTTCCTCGGGGGTGAAATAATCGAGGTGGCAATGGGAATCGATCAGCATCGGCGGTCCGCCTCGATTGCTGCACCCTCTCCCTCGTGGGGAGGGGGAAGGCAAATTTGGGTGAGGCGGTGTATCCTCACGCCGCTTCCACGTAACGCGGGAACACCCCCGCTGGGGGCGGCAGATGTGTGCCGGCTGGCAGCGGGAAGGCCAGATCGGCCAGCATCCGCGCGTCGGTGGGCACGCCGAGCTGGTCGAGCATCCGGCCCATCGCATCCGGCATCACCGGCTGCAGCATCGTCGCGACCGCCCGCAGCACGTCGGCCAACAGGCGAAGCACCGATTCCATGCGGGCGAAGTCGGTCTTGCGGAGCGCCCACGGCGCCTGCTTGTCGATATAGGCATTGCCCGCCCGGATCACCTTCCACACATCCTCGATCGCATCGCCGATCGCCTGCCGGTCGAGCCGCGCGCGCAGCATGTCGGGCAATGCGGCGGCCATCGCGCGCAACGCCGCATCGTCCTCGGTGGCCGGCCCGCTCGCCGGCAGCAGGCCGTCGCAGTTCTTGGCGAGCAGGCTTAGCGAGCGTTGCGCGAGGTTGCCGAAATCATTGGCCAACTCCCCGTTCAGGCGCCCGACCAAAGCCCGCCTGCTGTAATTGCCGTCATTGCCGAACGGCACCTCGCGCATGAGGTAGAACCGCACGGCATCGAGCCCCAGTTCGTCGGCGAGCGCCATCGGGTCGATCACGTTGCCGATCGACTTGCTCATCTTCTCGCCCTCGATGGTCAGCCAGCCATTGGCGAACACCCGGCGCGGCGGCGCGATGCCGCCGGCCATCAGGAAGGCGGGCCAAAAAACCGTGTGGAAACGCGCGATCTCCTTGCCGACCAGATGGAGATCGGCCGGCCAGAAGCGCCACAGATCGGTGTCGGTCGCGGGGTAGCCCAGGGCGGTGATGTAGTTGGTGAGCGCGTCGAACCAGACATACATCACATGCGCCGGATCGCCCGGCACGGGCACGCCCCAGGCGAAGCTGGTGCGGCTGATCGAGAGGTCCTCGAGACCGCCGCGCACGAAGCTCAGCACCTCGTTGCGGGTGGAGGAAGGAGCCAGGAAATCCGGATTGGCGTGGTAGAAGGCGAGCAGCCGGTCCTGCCAGGATTTCAGGCGGAAGAAGTAACTGGGCTCGGTGACCCATTCGACCGGGGCGCCCGTGGGCGCCAGCTTGCCATGCGGGCCGTCGATCAGTTCGTCGGCGCCATAGAACGCCTCGTCGCGCACCGCATACCAGCCCTCATAGCCGCCGAGATAGATGTCGCCGGCGTCGGCCACGCGCTGCCACAGGGCGGCACAACTGGCGATGTGCCGGGGCTCGGTGGTGCGGATGAAGGCGTCGTTGCTGGCGCCCATCCGCCGCGTCATGGCCTGGAACTGGGCGCTGATGCCGTCGACGAACTCCTGCGGCGCCATCCCCGCGTCGGCGGCGGCCTTCTCGACCTTCTGGCCGTGTTCGTCGGTGCCGGTGAGAAAGAAAACCTCGCAACCGTCGAGCCGCTTCCAGCGCGCCATCACGTCGGCGGCAATGGTGGTGTAGGCATGGCCGATATGGGGCGCGCCGTTCACGTAATAGATCGGCGTGGTGACGTAGTAGGTCGGTTTCATGGCTCTCTCAGGCTTTGGCGCCGAGCATCCCCAGGCCGGCGATCAGCGCCTGGCGCTTGTCCAGGTGCAAACCCTCGGTCTGTTGCCGCAGCGTGCCAAGGCCGTGCCACACGTCGATCCAGTCATCAAGCCCGCGTGCGCCGAGCATCCGGGCCTTTGCCGGATCGATGGCGCCGCGCGCGGCCTCCCGCACGGCGGCAGCGAGGGAGGCGAGCAGCATGTCGAAGAACGTCGAGAACGCATCGTCGTCCCGCCCGATGGCGTCGGCGACCGTATGGGCCAGCAGCGGCGGCAGGTCGGGCAGCTTGCCCAGCACGTCCCGCACCAGTCCCGCAACCCCGAGCCCGCCGACGGCGGCAAGGTCGATGGCGCGGCCGGGCGAGCCCTCGGCCAGCTCCGCCAGCCGCGCACGCTCGCCGGCCGCACGCTCCGGCATCGCCATGGCGAGCACGCTCGCCATGGCGGCCTGGTCCAGCGGTTCCATCCGCAGGCGGCGGCAGCGGCTGCGGATGGTGGGCAGCAGGCGGCCCGCCGCAGAACACACCAGCAGCAGCACGGAACGCGACGGCGGCTCCTCCAGCACCTTGAGCAGCGCGTTGGCGGAGTTGCGGTTGAGGTCCTCGGCGCCATCCACCACCACCACCCGCCAGCCGCCCTCGGCGGGGGTCAGGCGCAGGAACTCGGCCACCCCGCGCACGTCCTCCACCACGATCTCGCCGCGCAGGCGCTTGGTCTTCTCGTTCATGGTCCGCTCGACGGTGAGCAGGTCGGCATGGGCGCTCGCCGCCACGCGGCGGAAAACGGGGTGCTCGCCCGGCACGTGCAGCGTGCCGTCATGTGGCAGGGCGGCGAGCAGGCGGCGGGCGAAGCGGAAGGCCAGCGTCGCCTTGCCGATGCCCTCGGGGCCGGTGATCAGCCAGGCATGGTGCATCCGGCCAGATCGTAACGCCTCCACCATGTGGGCTTCGGCGTCGCCATGGCCGATCAGATGCGGGTTGGCGCGGGGTTCGGGCAGGTCGCTCATGGCGCGGCGAACCGGGCATGGACATGGCCCAGGATGGCGGCGGCGATCTCAGCCGCGTCCCCCTCCCCGCTCAGCATGACGCAGCGTGCCGGCTCGGCGGCGGCGACGGCGCGGAAACCCTCGGCCACACGCGCAAAAAACGGCGCGCCCAGCCGCTCATAGCGATCCCCCGCCCCGCCCCGCCCCGCCAACCGCGCGACCGAGACCGCGACCGGCACGTCCAACACGATGGTAAGGTCGGGCCGCAGGCCGAGCATGTCCGTCAACGCCTCGATCACCCCGCGGTCGGCGCCCAGGCCGAACCCCTGATAGACCATCGTACTGTCGGCGAAGCGGTCGCACACCACCCAAATGCCGCCTTGCAGCGCGGGACGGATCAGCCGATCGACATGATCCGCGCGGGCGGCGAAATGCAGCATCGTCTCGGCCAGCGCCGACCACGCCCAAGCCGGGTCGAGCAGCAGCGCCCGCAGCGCCTCGGCGCCGTCCGTGCCGCCGGGTTCGCGGGTGAACACGACCTCGATGCCGTCCGCTTCCAACGCCGCGACGAGACGGCGGGCCTGGGTGGATTTGCCAGCCCCCTCGCCGCCCTCGAACGTGATGAACCGGCCGGGCGACGCCTCCGCCATCAGCTTCCGGTGACGTAATGCGACAGCACGGCCACGGCCCGCCCCGGCAGGCCGAGGCGCGGCACGTCCGCCCCCGCAAGCAGCGCCACCTCCATTTCGGGCACGCCGTCGCCGGCCACATGCAGCTTGCCGAGTTCGGCCCCGCGCGAGATCGGCGCGCGGATCGGGCTCTCGTACTGCACCGAGATCTTCGCCTTGGTCTTCCAACCCCGCGGCAGCGTCATCACCAGATCGCGCCCCCCCACCAGCGGCACGGTCGGGCTGGTACCGAGCCACACTGGCGCCTGCTCCACGGTATCCCCGGCGGTGAAGAGACTGACATTCTCGAACTCGCGGAATGCCCAATCCATCAGCCGCTCGCCCTCCTCACCCCGCTGGTGCATGGTGGTAAGGCCGTTCAACACCACGATCACGCGCCGACCGGCACGCAGGCTGCTTGCGACCAGGCCATAGCCCGCCTCGTCCGTGTGGCCGGTCTTGAGGCCGTCCGCCACGCCCTTCTGCACCAGCGTGTTGCGGTTGGGCTGGTCGATGTTGTTGAATTTGAAACTTTTTTCCGCGTCGTATTTGTAGTATTCTGGAAAATCCTGGATCAGCCGCCGCGCCACCGTGGCGATGTCGCGGGCCGACATGCGGTGTTCCGGGTCGGGCCAGCCGGTGACGTTGCGGAAAGTCGATCTCTCCAGGCCCAGCTCCTTGGCCTTCTGGTTCATCAGCTCGACGAACTGCTCCTCCGAGCCCGCGATGCCCTCGGCCAGCACGATGCAGGCATCGTTGCCGGACTGCACGATCATGCCGCGGATCAGGTCCTCGACCTTCACGTTGCCGTTGAGCGGCACGAACATCTTCGAGCCGCCCATGCGCCAGGCCTTCTCGCTGACCGGAAACTCCTGCGTCAACTGCAGCCGACCCGCCTTTAGGCGGCCATACACGATGTAGGCCGTCATCAGCTTGGTCATGGAGGACGGGACCATCGCGATGTCCGAGTCCTTCTCCAGCAGCGTGGCGCCGGTGCCGTAATCGACGACGATCGCCTGACGGGCCGCCGTGTCGAGCGGGCCGATCGGCGTGTGGGCCGGGCTGCCCGAGGGCACGATCTCGCCCGGCTTGCGGCGTGCGGCGCCCGGCCGCACGGGTCGCGCGGGCGGCGACGCGGCATATGCCGGTCTGGCACAGGCCGACACGACCGGAAGCGCTGCGCCTGCGAGCAGCAACATGCGGCGGGAAAGGGTCATCGGCGGCGCCTCACTGAACCACGATACGGGCATCGGAAACGCCGGCGCCGAGCACCCGGCCCAGCGTGGCGTCGGCGTTGGCGACGCCATCGAGCGGGCCGATCTCGACGCGATAGGAACGCTCGCGCGGACCATCCTGGCTGATGACGGTCCGCGCCCCGAGATCGCCGAGTCGGCGGCGTTGGAGGTCAGCATACTCCAGCCGGCCAAAGGTGCCTGCCACAACATACAGCGAGCCGGGTTGCGGCGGCGCCTGCGTGACCTGCTCGGGCAGGCGCCGCGGAATGGCGGACGCGGCGGCGGCCGGCGGCGCCTGGACGACGGCCGGAGCGGATGCCGCGAAGCGGGCATGGCCCTGCCCGACGCCAGGCGGCGGCGCCAATGACTCGGTTTTCACGCCAGCGGTCGGCGCGGTCGCGACCGCGAGCTTGCCGGCATCGCCCTGCAACTCGGCCGCCAGCTGACGGCTTTCGTTGTCGAGCACCCGGACGCGGACCTGCGTGCCATCCTTCGCGCCAATGAGTTCAGCCGCGCGGCGGGTCAGCGCGATCAGGCGCGTGGGGGGCACCGGGCCGCGATCATTCACCCGCACCACGACCTGCCGGCCGGTTTCGAGGTTGGTGACGAGCGCCAGCGCCGGCAGTTGCAGCGTCGGGTGCGCGGCCGCCATGGCGGTCTGGTCGAACGCCTCGTCGTCGGTGGTGCGCGCGCCGTGGTCGCCGACCAGGGACGCGAGCCCGGTCTCGGTCCCCTGGAACTGCTCGCGCGGATAGCGCCAGACGCCCAGCGCCTGATAGGGCGCGCCCACGACGTAATGCACCGGGCCGGACGGCGCCACGGGCCGGGCGCGTCCGAACAGCCGGTCGAAGAAGCCGTTGCCGCCCGCGGTGCAGCCGCCGAGTGCCAAAACGGCGAGGAGCAGACTTGCCCTCAAGCCGTCACCGCGTCCCCGAGCATGCCCACCGAGATGCAGTAGAAATCCGACGGGTTGTAGCGTCGGATGGCCTGGAAGTTCGGATGGAACGCAAGATAACCCGGCCCGGTGGCGCCGCCCGGCAGGACCACGGCCGCCAGCGTCTCGGGCGGTGCGCCGATGCGGTCGTTCAGCCCGCGCACGCCCGCACGCATCCAATCCGCCAGCGGCCGGCGGTTTTCGCGCCCGGCGCTGGTGGCGTCGAAGCTGGCGGGCAGCACGACCTCCTGCCCCCAGCCGAAGCCAGGGCGCCAGCCTTCGCGGGAGATGTAATTGGCGGTCGAGCCGAACACGTCCCCCAGATCGCCCCAGATGTCGCGCCGGCCATTGCCCGAGTAATCGACGGCGTAACGCAGGAAGCTGTCGGGCATGAACTGGGTTTGGCCCATGGCGCCCGCGTAGCTGCCCGTCATGCGTTCGGGGGTGATGTCGCCGTGGTCGAGGATCTTGAGCGCATCCATCAACTCGCTGCGGAAGAACGCGCCCCGGCGGCCCTCCCAGGCCAGCGTGGTCAACGCCTCGATCACGTTGAAGCCGCCGGTGGAGGCGCCGTAATTGCTCTCGATCGCCCAGATGCCCATGAGCACTCCGGGCGACACGCCGTAACGGGAAGATACGGCTCCGATCAGGTCGCGGTGCCTTGCATAGAGCTCGCG
This sequence comes from Rhodospirillales bacterium, assembly GCA_025352565.1. Classification (GTDB taxonomy): domain Bacteria; phylum Pseudomonadota; class Alphaproteobacteria; order Acetobacterales; family Acetobacteraceae; genus JANXTF01. The sequence goes on from JANXTF010000043.1 coordinate 10,149, forward strand.
GCCCTTGGTGACGCGGTCCTGCGACACGATGCGCGTGCGGTAGGTTTCCCAGGTCATGGTGAATTCAGGCTGGTGACGATCCAGGTCGATGACACGCTGGTTCATCCGCACGTTGGCGAACGCGCGGTTCAGCATCGCCTCGCCCATGCCCTTGCGGCGGGCCTCGTCCTTCACGCCCAGCACATACGCCTCGAAGCTGCCGTCGCCGGGGGGCGCCTTCGGCGGGGCGGCCGGGTGCTTCACGGGACGCGACGGCGGCCGCTCGGCGGCGAACGCGTTGGCCGCGATCAGGACCGGGGCGGCGGCAAGCAAGACACGTCGGTGCATGGACATGCGCCGGTTTCTGCCACAGGCCGGGGTTTACCGGCAATGCGCGGGCATCAAAAACGGACGGAGAGCGCCAGTGAGCCGAACTGATGCAGGCCGCCCTTCTGGTGCTTGAACTCCTGGCTGGACAGCACGTGCGTGTAGGAAAGCCGCGCGCCAAACGCCATCAGCGCGACCCCGCCCTCGATTTCCCCGACGAATGGCGTCTTCCTGGCGCTGAGGCTGCTGCGGAAACTGTTGCCGTCCAGCGTCACGTCATGCGCCACGGCCCGGCCATCGGCGCCCGCGAACACGTACCAGGCGAAAGGCCGCACCGGCGTGAAGGCGTCGAGCCCGCTCGCGCCCGGCCGCAGCCGGGGGGTGCCGTAATCGGATTGCAGGCCCTGCCCCAGCCGCAGGACGGCGCCGGTCTCGGCATAGACGCGCAGATTGCCGGCGCCGACCGTAATTTCGGGCAGCGCATCCACCTCCAGGCCGCCGAACCGCGTCACCGGCACGCGGAAGATGCCTCCGGTGGTGACCTGCAGCAGCGGTTCGTCCTTGAGCTGCGTGCGCCAGCCATTGTTGTGGCCCTGGCCGATCAGGTCGTGAAAGCCGTTCTGCACCTGCTCGCCGGCGGCATCCGGGCCGAGCAGCCCGAGGCCGATCGCACCGAAGGTCCGCAGGTCGGCTTGGTCGTTGATGAGCGTGAAATTGGCCATGAGCACGCCCGCGTACGGCCGGTCGCCGATCGGTGGCCGGACGGAAGTCGTGTCCTTGGGGGTGTAGATCTGTTGGCTGAGGTCGAACGCGATGCGGGTCTTGCCATCGCCCCATAGCGCCCGGCTGGCCTGGAGCAGCGCGTCCGGCGCGGCGTCGGCGCCCGAGGTCCAGCCGAGACGGAGGCCGTTCGTGTAGTAGCGGTCGGTCAGCTTGGCGCTGCTGAGCGAGGAATTCTCGTCCTGCAGGGTCCAAATGCTGCCGGTATCGGCGGCCGGCGCGGCGCGCGGGGCCGCCACGGGCATCTGCGCGTCGGCCAGGGACACGCTCAGCAGCGTGGTCGCCGCGGCCAGCGCGGCCCCTCGAAACAGCATCCTGCAGTCGGTCATCCGGCCCTCGATGGTCATTCGCCTGCGTCAATAAGGGTTTGCGCCGGGTTGCGGAACCCCTGGGCTTGGCTGGCTTGCAGGTTTCGTCCGCCCTCGGTATCGACCGCAGGCTGATCGTCCGCCTGCGGTCGATACCGGGCCAATTGTCAGAAGGGACCGGCAACGCTAGAGGAATCGGGTGGACGGGTGTGCGAGTGGTTTATGCATGCAGTCTTGAAAACTGCCGAACCCGCAAGGGTTCCGTGGGTTCGAATCCCACCCCGTCCGCCACAGTTAATTCATTGAAATAGAGCAATTTTTAGTTTTCTACTACGTGTCGACGTCGGCTCGACTTGCAAGGATGTTCAATGCTACCGGATATGCTGAACTGAGTCTGTGCTGCAACACAGGCGGAGTGAAGTGAAGCGGCTGACGAGAACGGGGATTCCCGAAGCGGGGAATGTCTGATCTTCGCGGTCGATCCAGCCTTTGACCCGCTTGATAGCCTCCTCGGTGGTCTCCCATACGCCATTCGTAACCAGGCGACCCCAAGGCCCAGGTGATTGAAGGACTGTGAGCATGCGTTGCCAGCCGGATTTGAGCCTCCGGAGATGATCTAGCTGGCCGTCAATGAATTCCTTGGGTGTCATTTCGCCTCCAACTACGGACACTGTGCGGACAATTACCGTGTCCGCCGCGTGTCACTTACACACCAACCCACTAAGCCATTATAAAGACTTAGAAAAATGGTGAGCCCGGTGGGACTCGAACCCACGGCCACAAGATTAAAAGTCTCGTGCTCTACCAACTGAGCTACGGGCTCGATCGGCCCGCCTTGAACGACAAGGCGGGCCTGCGGTCAAGTCGGTCGAACGACTAGGTGCCGGGCTTCACGTCGGACGCCACGCGCATGTGCACGATCTTGTCGGGGCCGGACACGCTGCCGCTGCCGCCGGCGCCGCGCTTGATCTTGTCCACCAAATCCATGCCGGAAATCACTTGGCCCCAGATCGTGTATTGCCCGTCCAGGCTCGGCGCGGGGGCAAACATGATGAAGAACTGGCGGTTGGCGCTGTCCGGGTCGCTGGTGCGGGCAGCACCGACCGTGCCGCGCAGGAAATGCTTCACCTTGGTGAACTCGCCCGGCACGTTGGGCAGCTTACTGCCGCCGGAGCCGGTGCCGGTCGGGTCGCCGCCCTGGGCCATGAAGCCCTCGATCACGCGATGGAACGGCGTGCCGTCATAGAACCCCTGACGGCAGAGCGTTTTCACGCGCTCGACGGCCTTGGGCGCCAGATCGGGCAGCAGCTGGATCGTGACGCGGCCTTCCTTGATGTCGAGATAGACCGTGTTCTCGAGGTCGGCGGCGGCTTCGGCTTCGCTCATGGGTTTTCCAGTCAATGCTGTGGACACGGAGATGAGGGCGGCAAGGCGTGCGAACAGGGTGCGACGACGCATGTTTTCCTCCGGTGCGGGAAGTGGCGGTTCAGGCGCGGACGCGGGCGAGCGTGCGCTCCAGGGTGAGTGGCGGGACGAACGTCGAGATGTCACCGCCAAGATTGGCGATCTCCTTGACGAAGCGCGAGGAGATGAACTGGTGCCGCTCGCTGGCCATCAGGAACATCGTCTCGACGCCAGGGTCAAGCCGGTAGTTCATCCCGGCCATCTGAAACTCGTAGTCGAAATCCGACACCGCGCGCAACCCGCGCACGATCACGCTGGCGCCAACCTCGCGCGCGAACGCGATCAGCAGCGCGTTGAACGGCCGCACCTCGATCGAGCTTCCGGTGCGCCTGGCGATGATCTCGCACTCATGCTCGACCAGTTCCACCCGCTCGGCCAGCGGGAACAGCGGCCCCTTCCCGATATTGGCGGCAACGCCGACCACCAGCCGGTCCACGATGCGGGCGGCGCGGGCGATGATGTCGGTGTGGCCGTTGGTGATCGGGTCGAACGTGCCAGGATACAAACCCGAATGGAAAGCGGGTGCCGCGCCGGTCATGGCCCCGTGCCCTCGGGAATATCCTCCAGAGGCGGCGGCGTGCCCTCGGCCTCGTCCTCGTCGGCGAGGCCCGCGTCCACGATCGGGAACACGCTGGTAATGTGTTCGCCCGAGTCGAGGCGGAACAGGGTCACCCCCTGCGACGCACGCCCGGTCAGCCGCACCTGATCGGCTGGCACGCGGATCAGCCGCCCGGCATCGGTCACCATCATCACGCCGTCCCCAGGCCGCACGGGGAAGGTGCCGGCGACAGCCATGCCGGTGCGCGGGGTGAGCGTGATGTTGGCGATCCCCTGCCCGCCCCGGCCGGTCACGCGGTATTCATAGGCGGTTGAGCGCTTGCCGAACCCGGCATCGGTGACCGTCAGCAGGATTTCCTCCGCTTCCTCGAGTGCGAGGATGCGCTCCGATGAAAGAATGACATCGTCCACCACCTCCTCCGGCTCGGACGTGGCATCGGGCGCGGCTTCCGCCTCGTCCTCGCCGCCGCGACGGCGGGCGGCAGCGGCTTTCAGGAACGCCATCCGCTCGGCGTTGCTCGCCGCCACATGGCGCAGCACGGCCAGGCTGATGACCTTGTCCGGCTTCTTGCCAGTGGCGAGCTTGATGCCGCGCACGCCGGAGCTGTCACGGCCGGCGAAGACGCGCAGATTGTCGTCGGTGATGTGGAAGCGGATGCAGCGCCCGGCGCGGGTGGCGAGGAACACGTCGTCGCCCTCGCGGCAGGTCGCGACGCCGATCAGGCGATCGTTGTCGTCCAGTTTCATCGCGATCAGGCCGGACGCCCTGACATTGCGGAAATCCGACAAGCGGTTGCGCCGCACGTTGCCCTCGGAAGTGGCGAACACCAGATGCAGATTTTCCCACAGACTCTCGTCCTGCGGCAGCGGCAGCACGGTGGTGATCTCGTCGGCACCGAGTTCGGGCAGCAGGTTGACCAGCGCCCGGCCCTTCGCGGTGGGGCTCGCCTCGGGCAGCTTCCAGACCTTCTCACGATAGGCCTTGCCGCCTGACGAGAAGAACAAAACCCATTGATGGGTATGCGCATTGAAGCTGCGGGTAACGATGTCGTCGCCGCGCGTGCTGGCGGCACTCCGGCCCCGCCCGCCGCGATTCTGCTCGCGGAAGGTTTCCAGCGGCGTGCGCTTGATGAAGCCGTCCCGGGTGATGGTGACCACCATCTGGCCGGGCTCGATCAGGCTTTCGTCGTCCTGGTCGGCGGCGAAATCGGCGATATGGGTCATGCGCGGGCTGGCGATGTCGACGCGCACCAGCGTCAGTTCATCGCGCATCACCACCATGCGGCGGATATGGCTGCCGAGGATGTCGAGCAGATCGCCGATCTTGGCCGCGACCTCGGCCATCTCGCCCGCGATCTTGTCGCGTTCGAGGCCGGTGAGGCGCTGCAGGCGCAGTTCGAGAATGCCGCGCGCCTGCTCCTCGGTGAGCCGTACCGTGTCGTCCGGCTGGACGAGGTTGCGCTCGTCCTGGATCAGCGCCAGCAGCGGCAGCACGTCGCCGGCCGGCCAGTCGCGGCCCATCAGGGCCACGCGGGCGGCGGCGGCGTCCGGGCTCGCGCGGATCAGGCGAATGACGTCGTCGATGTTGGCGACCGCGATGGCAAGGCCCACCAGCACGTGCGCCCGCTCGCGCGCCTTCATCAGGTCGTGCCGCGCGCGGCGCAGGATCACGTCCTCGCGGAAGGCGATGAAGGTCTGCAGCGCGTCCTTCAGCCCCATCAGCCGCGGCATCCCGCCGTCGAGCGCCAGCATGTTGATGCCGAAGCTGGTCTGCAGCTGGGTGTGGCGATAGAGCTGGTTCAGCACAACCTCGCGCGTGGCGTCACGCTTCAGCTCCAATACGATCCGCATGCCGGAGCGGTCGCTCTCGTCGCGCATGTCGGCGATGCCCTCGATGGACTTGGACCGCACCAGCTCGGCGATCTTCTCCAACAGGTTGGTCTTGTTCACCTGATAAGGGATCTCGGTGACGATGATGGCATCGCGGCCGGGGCGAACCTCCTCGAATTCGGCGACCGCCCGCAGCATGATGCTGCCGCGCCCGGTCTCGAACGCCGAGCGGATGCCGGCGCGGCCCAGGATGATGCCGCCGGTGGGGAAATCCGGGCCGGGGACGATCTTCATCAGGTCGTCGAGCGAGGTGTCCGGCTCGGCGATCAGCGCCAGGGTCGCGTCGATGATCTCGGTCGGGTTGTGCGTCGGAATGTTGGTCGCCATGCCGATGGCGATGCCGACCGCGCCGTTGATGAGCAAATTTGGGTAGCTGGCCGGGAGAACCTTCGGCTCCTCGGAGGTCTCGTCGTAGTTCGGCTGGAAATCCACCGTGTCACGGTCGATGTCGGACAGCAGATGGGTGGCCGCGCGGGCCAGCCGCGCCTCGGTGTAGCGCATCGCCGCCGGGGCATCGCCATCGACCGAGCCGAAATTGCCCTGCCCGTCGATGAGGCGCACACGCATCGAGAAGGACTGCGCCATGCGCACCATGGCATCGTAGATCGCGCTGTCGCCGTGGGGGTGATACTTGCCCATCACGTCGCCCACCACGCGGGCGGATTTGCGATACGGCTTGTCCGGCGTGTTGCCGGCCTCCTGCATGGCGAACAAAATGCGCCGATGCACCGGCTTCAGCCCGTCGCGCGCATCGGGCAGCGCCCGGCTGACGATGACCGACATGGCGTAATCGAGGAACGATTTGCGCATCTCGTCTTCGAGCGCGATCGGCTGGATGTCGCCCCCTTGCGGATCAGAAGGGCCGTTGGGGTCCTGGGTATCGCTCAATCGAGTCTCGATTCACGTGGTATAAGGCACTCGTTATACAGGAAGCCCCGCGCGCGAGCCACCCTGCCCGACGTTGGCTCTTGACCACCTTGGCCACCGGCTTCACGAGTCGCCGATGAGCAGCAACCCTTTCCTGTCCCCCTGGGCCACCCCGTTCGGCGTTCCGGCCTTCGACCGCATCACCCCGTCCGACATCGCCGAGGCCATGGAGCGCGGCATGGCCGAGCAGCTGGCCGAGACCGCCGCCATCACGGCCGACCCGGCGGCGCCAAGCTTCGCCAACACCATCGAGGCGCTGGAACGCGGCGGAGCGTTGCTCGAAAGTGCCGGCCGGGTGTTCTCGAACCTGGTGTCGAGTCTGGGCACCGATGCGCTCCAGGCACTCGAACGCGATTTCGCGCCGAAGTTGGCGGAGCACGCGAGCCGCATCGCGCTCGATGCCGCCCTGTTCGCCCGCATCGACGACCTGTTCGCGCGCCGCGACAGCCTGGGGCTGGCGCCCGACGCATTGCGGCTGCTGGAGCGGCGGCACCTGGGTTTCGTGCGCGGCGGCGCACGGCTCGGGCCGGCCGAAAAGGCGCGGATGGCCGAAACCTCCCAGCGCCTCGCCGTGCTGCACACGGAATTCGGCCAGAACGTCGTGCATGACGAAGCCGCGTGGCATCTGGCGCTGGACGAACAGGGCCTCGCCGGCCTGCCCGGCTTCGTCCGCGACGGCGCCCGCCAGGCGGCCGCCGAGCGCGGCATCGACGGCCACGCGATCACCCTCGCCCGCTCCTCCATCGAGCCGTTCCTGACCTTCTCCACGCGGCGAGACCTGCGGCAAGCGGCCTATCGGGCCTGGATCGCGCGCGGCGCGCATGACGGCCCGCATGACAACCGCAGGCTCATCCCGGAAATCCTGGCCCTGCGGCTGGAACGGGCGAAGCTGCTCGGCCACGCGAACTACGCCGATTACCGCCTTGCCGACACGATGGCCGGAACCCACGCCAGCGTTGCCCGGCTGACCGACGAGGTTTGGCGCGCGGCCCTGCCCCGCGCCGCCGCCGAGCGCGACCGGCTGGCGGCGATCGCCCGCGCCGACGGCATCAATGACGGCATCGAGCCGTGGGACTGGCGGCATTACGCCGAGCGGGCGCGGGTAGCCGAATACGCGCTCGATGAGGCGGAGCTGAAGCCCTATTTCGAGCTGGAGAACATCCAGCTTGCGGCGTTCGACACCGCCGGGCGCCTGTTCGGGCTCACGTTCACGGAACGGCCGGACATCCCGAAATACCATGCCGACATGCGCGCCTGGGAGGTGCGGGATGCGGCCGGGCATGTCGGCGTGTTCCTGGCCGACAACTTCGCGCGGCCGGGCAAACGCTCCGGCGCCTGGATGAGCAGCTACCGCGACCAGCAGGCGCTCGACGCGCCGGTCAGCCCGATCATCGTGAACAACAACAATTTCGCCCGCGGCACGCCGACCTTGCTTAGCTACGACGACGCCGAGACCCTGTTCCACGAATTCGGCCACGCGCTGCACGGCCTGCTCAGCCGGGTGCGCTACCCCTCGCAATCCGGCACCTCCGTCCGGCGCGACTTCGTGGAGTTCCCGTCCCAGATCTACGAGCATTGGCTGGCGGTGCCCGAAACGCTGGCCGGCTTCGCGCGCCATCACGAAACCGACGAACCTTTGGCCGAGGCCGTCGTGAAGCGCCTGCTGGCCGCCCGCACCTTCAACCAGGGCTGCGCCACGGTCGAATACACCGCGTCGGCCATCCTCGACATGGCGCTGCACACCCACCCGGACCCAGGCGGGCTCGATGTGGGCGCGTTCGAGGCCCAGGTGCTGTCGGATCTGGGGATGCCCCGCGAGATCAGCGCCCGCCACCGCCCGCCGCATTTCCAGCATCTGTTCGCAGGCGCCGGCTATGCGGCCGGCTATTACTCGTACCTGTGGGCCGAGGTGCTCGACGCCGACGGGTTCGGCGCGTTCGAGGCGGCGGGCGACGTGTTCGACCCGGCGGCGGCGGCCAGGCTGCGGGCGTTGCTGGAGGCTGGGGACACGCGCGACCCCATGGCGCTTTACGTGGCGTTCCGGGGCGCAGAACCTGGCACGGGGGCCTTGCTGCGGAACCGGGGATTGGCCGCGCTCCAATCCGTGTAGAACTGAGGCCAGCAAAGAAAGAACGAAAATGCCACAGCGGAAGCCCGCCACGATTATGGTCGTTCCCGCCGGCGACGCCGATATCGGCATCGCGCGCGACATGGCGCCAGAGGGGTTCGAGCTTCGGGTCGCCACGCCAGACAGCGCCGCGTTCCGGGCCGCCCTGCCCGGCCTGAAATACCTGGTCGGCCTTGGCGATGCCTCGATGCACGATGAATTCTACCGCGCCGCGCCTCACCTGAGGCTCGTGCAGCTCCTGAGCGCGGGCTATGATCGCTGCGACATCGCGGCCGCGCGCCGCGCCGGCGTGCCGATCGCCAACAACGGCGGCGCCAACGCCATTGCAGTCGCCGAGCACACATTGATGCTGATGCTCGCGGTCAGCCGCCGGCTGATCTGGCAGCACGCCAACATCGCCGCCGGACGCTGGCGGACCAGCGATTGGCAGGAAAAGCACCTATACGAACTGCACGGCCGCAGCATCGGCATCGTGGGTCTCGGCACCATCGGCAAAAAGGTCGCCCGGCTGGCGGCGGCATTCGGCATGACGGTGCAATACTACGACGTCGCCCGTCTGAACGAGGATGCGGAGGACGCGCTCGGCGCGCGCTTCCGCCTGCTCAGGGAGTTGCTCGCCACGTCCGACATCGTGTCGCTGCACGTGCCCCTCGCCAAGGCCACGCGCCACATGATCGGCGCCGCCGAGCTTGCCGCGATGAAGCCCTCCGCCATTCTCATCAACACCTGCCGCGGCCCCGTGGTGGACGAGGATGCCCTGGTCACGGCGCTGACCACCGGCGGGATAGCGGGCGCTGGCCTCGACGTGTTCGAAATCGAACCGCCCGCGCCCGGCAACAGGCTGTTCGCGCTGGAGAACGTGATCCTGACCGCGCACATGGCTGGACCCACCTGGGAGAACCGCTTCAGGCGTTTCCGCAACGCGTTCGACAACATTCAGCGGGTGGAGCGCGGGGATTTGCCGATGTGGGTGATCCCGGAGCTGCGGGGGAACGCTCCTTGAGTGTCCGATGGTAAATAACTGAATCAGTTGGAATCGCGTGCGAACTCCTCCACGTCATGGTCCGCGAAGGCGGACCATGACGACTTGC
>JANXTF010000104.1 GCA_025352565.1 Rhodospirillales bacterium
CGGCGTCGGCCACCTGCGGGCGCAGGCGGTCGATGCGTACGGCCGGCGGCAGCAGCGTGTCGTCACCGGCGAAGCTGATCCGCATGGCATAGCGCGCCTCGATCTCGGTGAGGCGATCGCGCTTGTGGTTGAGGATGTACATCACGACCGGCGAGGCCGCGTAGACCAGGATGGCGGCGGCGCGCAGCTTGCTGCCTTCTTCCTCGACCGAGCGCAGCACGTGGATCGCAGCACTTTCGACGCTGCGGACATGGCCGAGGCCGTTGCAATGCGGGCAGGTGACGAAGCTGGTCTCGGCCAGGCTCGGGCGAAGCCGCTGGCGGCTCATTTCCATCAAACCAAAGTGGCTGATGGCGCCGAGCTGAATGCGGGCGCGGTCGTTCTTCAGCGAATCCTTCATGCGCCGCTCGACCATCGCGTTGGCCTTCGGGCCTCCATGTCGATGAAGTCGATGACGATCAGCCCGGCGAGGTCACGCAGGCGAAGCTGGCGGGCGACTTCCTCGGCGGCTTCGAGGTTGGTCTTGAGCGCCGTCTCCTCGATGCCGCGTTCGCGCGTGGAACGGCCGGAGTTGACGTCGATGGCAACCAGCGCCTCGGTCTGGTTGATGACCAGGTAGCCGCCGGATTTGAGCTGCACGGTGGGTGCCAGCATGGCGTCGAGTTGCAGGTCGACCTGATACTTGGCAAAAAGCGGGGTCTGGATGCCCTGGGGGCGCCAGAGCTGAACCTTCTTGGCATGGCTCGGCATCAGCATGCGCATGAAGTCGTGCGCCTGTTTCCAGCCTTCCTCGCCGTCGACGATGATCTCGTCCACATCGCGCGAATACACGTCGCGGATGCTGCGCTTGATGAGGCTGGCTTCCTCATAGATCAGCGCCGGCGCCATCGAGCGCATTGTCTGGTCGCGGATATCGTCCCACAGCCGCATCAGATACTCGCAGTCGCGCCGGATTTCCGGCTTCGGACGTGCGGCGCCCGCGGTGCGCACGATCAGGCCCATCCCCTTGGGGATCTCCATCTCGGCGGTGATTTCCTTCAGGCGTTTGCGGTCCGCGGCCGACGTGATCTTGCGCGAAATGCCGCCGCCACGGGGGGAGTTGGGCATCAGCACGCAATAGCGGCCGGCGAGCGAGATATAGGTGGTCAGCGCCGCGCCCTTGGTGCCGCGCTCCTCCTTGACCACCTGGATCAGCAGGATCTGGCGGCGACGGATCACCTCCTGGATGCGATAGCTGCGCAGCATGCGCGACGAGCGGCGGCGGCTGGCCTCCTCGGCGCCGTTGCCTTCGAACTGGTCGCTCTCGCCGCCGATCGTCTCCGGCGGCGGCTCGTCACTCTCGGATGTCTCGACATGGTCGTCGGTCGCGGGATCGGGATCGAGCCCGTCATCGACGGCGCCTTCGGCGTCCCCGGCATAGGTGACGTTCGGCGGCAGGCCCTGGGTTTCTTCCGCCAGGGTATCGGCGCCCGGGCTGATCGGCATGGCATCGGCATCGCCATAGCGGGTCTCGGTCGGCATCATCGCCGGCTGGGCCGGGCCGCTGCGCGGTGTCTCGTCCGGATCGGGGGCAACGTCGGGCGCGGGCTCGGACGGTGCGGCGATTTCTGCCTCGGAAGGCAGGGTGTCGACCACTGGCGTGTCGGCCTTTGGCGCGTCGGCCACGGGCGCATCGGCCACGGGCGCATCGACAACCGGCGCTTCAACGGCAGCCGGCACGTCCTCGACGGGTACCACGATGTCGGTCTCAAGCGGGAACGGCATCTCCGGCCCTTCAGCCGGATCGGCGGCCAGCGTGGGCAATTCCGGCGCCACGTAATCGTCGGCCTCGGCGGCCACCGCGGTCACATCCTCGGTCACATCCGCCACCGGCGCGGTGACATGATGCTTCGGCGCCGGCTGCTCGGTCCGCACGGCCCATCCGGCCTCACGGCGATCCTCGGCCTCTTCTTCCTCGCGCGCGTCCTCGGCGGCGATCTCCAGCAGGCGCTGCCGGTCGGCGACGGGGATCTGGTAATAATCCGGGTGGATTTCGCCAAAGGCCAGGAAGCCGTGGCGGCCGCCGCCATATTCCACGAAGGCCGCCTGGAGCGATGGCTCCACGCGCACAACCTTGGCGAGGTAGATGTTGCCTTTTAATTGGCGCTTGGTTGACGTCTCAACGTCGAAATCTTCAAGTCGGTGACCATCCAGCACGACGACGCGGGTTTCTTCCGCGTGTGTGGCATCGATCAGCATGCGCTTTGTCATTCAGCCGCGAACTCCGAAATTCCGGCTCCCGGTGCTCAGATCGATACGCATGTCGATGAGCGGCCGCGCGCGTTGCCGCGCGCAGGAAGGGGGCTGGAGGATTGTTTAGGGGGAAAGGCGGGGCGTTGCGCCAGAGCAGGGTCGAGGCCGATGCACAAAGCCCGGCGGAAGAACCGCGCGGGCAACCAGTCCTAATCATGGGTCTGGAAAGTGTCTGAGCCACGGTGGGCGGAAAACCCTGCATCTGGCGAGCGGTGCCTTCCATTCCTGGAAAGCCGCCCCGGTTGAACTTGTTGCTGGCCGGAAACCGGTCCCTGAACCGAGCCTCATCGCCGCGACCCCGATGGGTCAGCCGGACCAGATGAGGCCATCGCGCCGGATGCGCGCGGCCCAGGCGACAGCGTGTGGCCTTTGGGCCGGCACGCCGCCGAAGCGGTTTTCACCATGAAGCAAAGCCAATGATGCTGCAAGCGACCTTGATGCAGCGCAAACCGGCATCTTTGCGTGGTTCTGTCATTTCGACATGAATCCACCGCAATCAACGCGAAAGATGCTTTTGTGAATGTCGTCTGTTAATACATGTCGCATGTGACACCGTCAGGACCCGTGAAGTGATCACCCGCCGCCTGCTTATCGTTTCGGGCGTGACCGCCGCCATGGCGGGCGCCGGTGAGGCCGCTTCGCTGGCAAAACCGGCCGTGCAGTCGCGCCCGTCGCGTGGGCCGGCGCCGCTGGTGATGCTCGATCCCGGGCATGGCGGGAAAGACCCGGGGGCCATCGGCGTGAGTGGCACCTATGAGAAGCACGTGGCGTTGGCCGCCGCGCAGGAATTGCAGCGCCAGCTTGGCGGGGCCGGGCGTTACCGGGTGGAACTGACCCGCACGCGCGATATTTTCATTCCGTTGCCGGAGCGCGTGGCGATCGCGCAGCGGCGGGGGGCGGCGCTGTTCGTGTCGATGCACGCCGATGCGCTGTCGGACCACAATGTGCGCGGCGCCAGCGTTTATACGTTGGGCGAGCGGGCGTCTGACGCGCAGACCGCGGCGTTGGCGCAGCGCGAGAACGCGTCAGATCGGTTTGCCGGTGCCGGGTTTCAGACGACATCGCCTGAGGTGGCGCGCATTCTGGCCAGCCTGGTGCGCCAGGAAACCCGCCAGGGCTCGGCGCGGATGGCGCAGAGCGTGG
>JANXTF010000154.1 GCA_025352565.1 Rhodospirillales bacterium
CGCTTGCACATCGCCTCGAACTGCGCCGCCATCAGCCCGGCGGACTGCGTGCCGGCCATCCCGAGCGCATCCTCAAACCGCGCCGCATCCAGGCGCAGCAGCTTGCCCGCCGCCGCCGCCGCCGCGTGGGTCCCGAACACCGCCCCCGAATGCCAGCCGCGCGAGAGCATCTCGATCCCGTGCAGCGCGAGGCCCACGCGTGGGCCGACCTCGAAACCGGCGATGGCGCCGAGCAGGAACTCGGCCCCGGTGACGCCGCCCCGCTCCTCGGCGCAGGCGAGCAGGGCCGGGAACACCAGCGACGCGCTGTGCAGCGGCGCGCGCGGGTGGAAGTCGTCCAGCTCGAAGCCCTGGATGAAGGTGCTGTTGAGCAGGGCCGCGATGGTTGCAGGCGCCGTACGGCCCCAGCCGATGATCGTGCGGTCGCCCTTGCCCTCGAACCGCAGCGAGGTCTCGACCGCCACGCGCGACCACGGGAGTTGCGCGCCGACCAGCGCGCAGCCGAGACCGTCGAGCAGGATGTCCTTCGCCCGCTCTTGCATCGCCACCGGAACGTCCTCGATGCGCAGCTGCTCCAGCCAGGCGCAGAGGCGGCCCGTGGGGCCCGCCGGATCGGTCGCGGGCGCGGACGGGCGGGACCAGCAGATGTCGTTGTTCATGATGTCGTTCCGTTGAGGGCAACCGGGGTCCACACCCAAGGGCGCGCGACACGGTCGTGGGATTGGAAGTCGCGGATTGCGGCCATTTGCTTGAGCGTGAGGCCGATGTCGTCGAGCCCTTCGAGTAGCGCCTCGCGGCGGCGCGGATCGATCTCGAACGGATGCACCGCATTGCCCGCGATAACCGCCTGTCGCGCCAGGTCCACGCTGAGCAGCGGCGCCGCCGCGAGCTCGGCGATTACGTTCTCCGGCAGGCGGATGGGCAGCAATCCGTTCTGGAAGCAGTTGCCGTAGAAGATGTCGCCGAAGCTGGGCGCAATCACGCTGCGGATGCCCATCTGTTGAATTGCGGTCACAGCCCCCTCGCGGGAGGAGCCGCAACCAAAGTTCGCCCCCGCGAGCAGAATGGGAGCGCCTCGGAAATCCGGGCGGTTCAGCACGAAGCCAGCCTTCTCCGACCCGTCCGCCTCGTAGCGCAGCGACTCGAAGGCGTAGCGTCCGAGGACCGTCTGGTCGGGTGCTGTCAGGTGTTCGACGCGGATGATCACGTCGGTGTCGATGTTGGCGAGCAGCAGCGGCGCCGCCCGGCCGGTCACTGTCGTGAACGGGTCCATGTCAGAGGCTCCGCACATCAATGATGGCGCCGGCGACTGCCGCCGCCGCCGCCATTGCCGGGCTCGCGAGATGGGTGCGGGTGCCAGGGCCTTGCCGGCCCACGAAGTTGCGGTTGGAGGTCGAGACGACGCGCACCCCCGGCCCAGCCTGCTCCCCGTTGGCGGCCACGCACATGCTGCAGCCGGGCTCGCGCCACTCGAAGCCGGCGTCGAGGAACACTTGGTCCAGCCCCTCCGCCTCGGCCGCGCGCTTCACCGCGACGGAACCGGGCACCACCCAGGCGGAGACGTTTGGCGCCACCCGGCGGCCGCGCGCGATGGCGGCGGCGGCGCGCAGGTCCGAGATGCGGGAGTTGGTGCAGGAGCCGATGAACACGCGGTCGATCGGGGTGCCGGCGATCGGACGCCCAGCTTCCAGCCCCATGTAATCGAGTGCCGCGGCAATGCTGCGCTGCTTTGCCGCATCCTTCGACGCGTCCGGGCCCGGAATGACGCCGTTGACCGCGATCGCATCCTCCGGGCTGGTGCCCCATGTGACGGTGGGGGCGACGGCGGCCACGTCGATCGCCTCCTCGCGGTCGAACACGGCGTCGTCATCGCTGAACAGGCTGCGCCAATACGCCCCCGCCTGCTCGAATTGCGCGCCCGCCGGGGCGTAGCGGCGGCCCCGCAGATAGGCGATCGCCTTCTCGTCGGGGGCCACGATCCCGGAACGCGCGCCCAGCTCGACCGAAAGATTGCACAACGTCAGCCGCGCCTCGACCTCCATGTCCCGCACGGCGCTTCCGGCATATTCGACGAGGTGCTCGACACCAGCGGAGGCGCCAAGGGTGCCGATGATGTGCAGGATCACGTCCTTCGCGGTCACGCCCTGGCCGAGCACGCCGTCGAGCGTAAGGCGCATCTGCTTGGGCTTGCGCATGCGCAGCGTGGAGGTGGCGAGCGCATGCACCATCTCGGTCGAGCCCACCCCGAAGGCGAGCGCCCCGAGCGCGCCGTTGGTGCAGGTGTGGCTGTCGCAGCAGATGACGGTGGTGCCGGGCAGCACGAGGCCGAGTTCCGGCCCCATGACGTGCACGATCCCCTGGCCCTCCTGGCCGATGTCGAAGAAGCGCACGCCGAGCTTGGCGCAGGCCTCCTTCAGCGCGCCGTGCAGCCGGCCGCCGAGCGGATAGGTCGTGGCCGTGCGCCCGGGGGCGCTGGATACGGCGTGGTCCGGCGTGGCGAAGACCAGGTCCGGGTCGGCCAGCGTACGGCCACTGTCGGCGAACTGCTCGACCATGGAGCCGATCAGGTCGTGGACCAGCGTGCGGTCGATGTGCAGCAGCGCCCAACCGTCGCCGAGATCCCGCACGCCATGCGCCGCCCAGATCTTGTCGATGAGTGTCGGCATGGCGTCAGGCCGCCGCGCTGTCGTAGGTCCGCCGTAGCGCGTCCCACTCCTCGGCTCCGAACCGCCGGAACGTCGACATCACGGTCGCGCCCGCGCTCGGGGGTTGCGGGGTCTTGGTGTGCATGAGCAACCTCAGTGCGTTGTCGATGGCGGGGATGATCTCGAACAACAGCGCGCCGGGCATGATCGCCAACCGGTAGCCCATGGCCTGCGCGTCCGGCAGTGACACGATTGGCGTCTTCCCGCCGGGCACGGCGTTGAGCAGGCAGGGGCCCTTCACGCGCTTGGGCACGTCGGCCATCTCGCCCAGACTCTCGACCGCTTCGACGAAAGCCATGTCGGCGCCTGCCTCCATCGCCAGATTGGCGCGTGCTATGGCTTCGTCGAGGCCGAGCACCGCACGGGAGTCGGTTCGTGCGATGAGGACGAAGTCGGGGTCGCGGCGGGCGGCGACAGCGGCGCGGATCTTGGACACGAACTCCGCTCGGGAGATGACCTCCTTGCCTTCGAGGTGGCCGCAGCGCTTGGGCGCCACCTGATCCTCGATGTGGATGGCCGCCACCCCGCGTCTCTCGAACTCACGCACGGTGCGGGTCACGTTGAGTTCGTTGCCGTAGCCGGTGTCTGCGTCCGAGATTACCGGCACCGCGACGGAGCGGGCGATGATCTCGGCGCTGTCGATCATCTCGCCCATGGTGAGCAGCCCGGAGTCGGGGTAGCCCCGCGCCGCCGAGACGCCCGCCCCGGTCATGTAGACCGCCGGGAACCCGGCCTGCTCGATCAGGCGCGCCGTGATCGCGTCATAGGCGCCAGG
>JANXTF010000084.1 GCA_025352565.1 Rhodospirillales bacterium
CTTTCCGGATTTGCTGGTGCGGACGTGCATGGTGCCGCTGTCCGGGTTGAAGTCCCCCACCGCCAGCGCTGCCAGCTCGCCAAACCGGCAGCCGGTCAGTAGGGCCGCATGGACCAGCTCGCGGAACTCGGCGTCACAGGCATTGACCAGCCGCCGGCATTCCTCGATCGTGAGATACCGCACCCGCGAGGCGTCGGCCTCCTCGAACGGCTCCAGCGCGCGCCACGCCTGATCGGACACCACCTTGTGGTCTCGCCATGCGTGGTTTAGCGCGGCCTTGAGGATCGTCAGGACGCGGTTCGCGGAGGACCGGCGGCGCCGGAGGGCTTCCTCGGCGTCTTCGTCGGCGGCCGCGACGCGCACCCGTTGGGGTGCCCCTTTCTTGGTCCGAATGCGGGCGGGCACCTTGCTTATCGCGTCACGCCACGCCCGAAGTTGCTTGGTCGTCAGCTTGGCGCACTCAGTGGTGCCGAGGGTCGGAACGATCAGGGCTTCCACCCGCCACTTCGCGTCCCGGGCGGTTTTCCGGTTGGCCTCCAGCCAGGCCAGGTAATCGTCCATGCAAAGGCGGACGGTGTAGGGGCCGCTCTCGGCTGGCAGCCCCGCGGCCACGCGCCGCGACTCCACGAACCGCGTTCGGGCGATCGCCTGAGCCTGCGAGAACGATAGGATGGTCGCGCCGTCCGGGTCGATCGTGTCGTCGGCGGTGCCGATCGTCTCGACATGATAGGTCTGTTCGCCGACGTAAGAGCGCATGACCCATTTGCCGGCGGTCTGGCCCTTCCGGTAGCCCAGGTGGAGCCCTTCGTCGATCGCCCGAAAATATGGCTTAGAAGCGGGCGCGAGCCTCGCCCGCGCGGTCCTGGTCTCAAGGTTCGCATCTCGAACGGTCCTGGCCATCGTCCCGCCTCTATGTCCAACGAATGTCCAATATATGCCGTTGGACACGCTTGGACAAGCCTAATCAAGGACGCTACTTACGGAACTATATCAGCTAGATGCTTTGCCACGGATGGACAGGATTAGACGGCCTAGCGGCCCTTTCACGGCGGTAACACGAGTTCGAATCTCGTACGGGATGCCACGTATTCGACCGGCGATTTGCTCGGGACCGTGTCCCTCTGCCGAGTGTTCACCGGAAGGTGTTCACCGGGAGGTGTTCACCGGGACCGGGGACACGCGGGCAACCAGGCGAATTCGTATTGTGGAGACTGGCTCATGACACGCTTCGCCGCTCTCGCGCTCGCCCTGCTGGCCGCCACGCCGCTGCCTGCGGCATCCGCAGGCGCGTTCGATGGGACGTGGAACGTCACGCTGGCATGTTCGATGGCACCGGACGGAGCATCGGGCTATACCTACCAATTCGGCGTCCAGGTGGTTGACGGCATTTTGCACGGCGAGCGTGGCGGGAAAGGGTCCGCAGGCTGGCTTGCGCTCGACGGCAGGATACCGGCGGACGGGAAGACCACGCTCACCGCCGAGGGGCTCACGGGGAACCCGGCTTTCTCCGTCGGCCGCGTGCAGCAATTGAGCCCTGTTCGGTATCACGTGACGGCGCAATTCGGTGCGACGCACGGCACTGGATCACGGGTCGAGCTGCGGCGGTGCGACCTGGATTTCCAGCGCCTCTGATTTCGGCGGGCTTGCATGCCAGAGTCACCCGCGCGCGCATCTCGTCACGGGTGAGGTTGGGCAGCCGAGATGATCGAAAACCAATCGGTCGCAAATGATGGATAGCACGTGGCGCTTCGTCACGGGGCGTCCAGCTCCGCGTAGTCGGGCGGCGTCGTGTCGATCACGCGGCCGGCGCGCAGCACGATGCGGTCCGAATGCGGGCGGGCAAGAAGCTCGGTCGGTTCGCGGGCATGGAAGATCACGAGGTCCGCCGGCGCACCCACCTGGATGCGGCCCGCGGGAAGCCCCATGAGTTCCGCCGGTGTGCTCGTGACAAGGTTCGCCCAGTCGCCGAACGGGCGATCCAGATGGGCGATGCGGACCGCCTCGCGGTACACTTCCAAAAGGTCGTGGTCGCCATAGGCATAGAACGGGTCGCGCGTGTTGTCGCTCGCGGCGGCGACGGGAATGCCGCGTGCGGCAAGCTCCTGGATCATGGTCACGCCGCGCATCCGAGGTGTCCGGGCGGTTGCGCGATCCTGCAGGAACATGTTGCACATCGGCAGGCTGACCACGCCGATGCGCGCGCGCGCCACGAGATCGAGCGTGCGCGCGAGTTCGCCATCGGGCTGCACCGAAAGGCTGCAGCAATGGCCGGCCACGATGCGCCCCTCGAACCCGCACTCCAACGCGAGCTGGGCCAGCAACGGCAGCGACCGCGCCTCCGCCGCGAGCGTTTCGTCCATGTGCAGATCGAGATCGAAGCCGTTCTCGGCGGCGAGGCGGAGGAGAGCCGATAATCGTTCGGCCAAGCCGGGCATCGGCATCACGAGCCCGCCAAGAATGCCGTCATTGGCCTTGAGCAGCGCCACGAGTTCGCGCACATAGGCCGCGTCGTCGAGCGCCTCCAGCGGGATCAGCGCCACGCCTTGCAGCGCGATCCGCCCCGCCCATTTCGCGCGCATCTCGGCAAAGACCGGCCAGGAGATGCGGTCCTGTGGCGCCAGGCTGTCGATATGCGTCCGCATCGCGACCGTCCCATGGGCGTGGGCGCAACGCAGCGCGAACTCGAAGCGGCGCGAGACGTCCGCGGCGGTCCAATGCGCCGCGCGATCGGCGGCCACGGCCGTCCGCGCGCCGAGGAAGCTTCCATCCGGATTTTCCGCACGGCGCCAGATGTGACCCTTGTCCAGATGCGTGTGCAGATCGACCATGCCCGGCCACACGATGCGCCCGGCAAGATCCACGCCCGCGCCTCCCGCGGCCAGCGTTATCCCGGCGACGCACCCGGCGGCCACCTCGATGTCGCGCAATCCTTCATGCCCGAGCGTCCGGACGTTGCGCAGGACGAAGCGGCTGGTGCCAGGTATCGAGGGCAGTGACAAACCCAAATTTCCCGAGACGCTTAGGTAGCAAGAGTCAGGTTTGGATCACTAGGGTTTGCGCATTTGCAGCGCATACCCTTTATCGACGAACTCGGTCGTGAACGCCTTCTTGTAGTCCATGCCTGCTGGATATAGGCCCGCGTCGCTCATGGTCTTGAAAAACTCGGCCCATCGCGCGTCCGTCATGGCACCGATGCCCATCTTCTCGCTGTCGCCGGAATCGACCACGCCGTAGCTCTTCATCGTCGCGATGCCGTTGTCGAGATTGGCCTGCGTCATGTCGGGGTTGGCGACCCGGATGGCGGCATTTCCGGGAGAGGGGTCGCCGTAGATGTAGCTGTACCAGCCCTCGATCGAGGCCTCCACGAAGGCGCGCACGATCTCGGGCCGCTCCTTCACCGATTTCGTCTGGGTCAGGATCACGTTCGAGTAGCTGGAATACCCATTATCGGCGAGCAGGTTCACCACTGGCTTCTCGTGGCTCACCCGCTCGATCTCGTACGGCTCGGCCGAGACGAACCCCTGCTGGATTGCGCTCTTGTCGGCGAGAAACGGCGCCGCCGAGAATGTGTAAGGCCGGATCTGCGTGTCCACGAAACCCAATTTCGCCTTCAGGAACAGCCAATAGCCACTTCGGGCAGCCGACGAAATCATGATCGGCTTGCCCTTCATATCCGTTAATTTGTCGTTGCCGGCGCCGGGATGCGAGATCAGAACTTGCGGGTCCTTCTGGAAAATGGCGGCCACCGCCACGACGGGGATGTCCTGCTGCACCATGTTCAGCGCGCCGGAGCTACCCGACGATAACTGGAAATCCACCACGCCGGTCGCGATCAGTTGCACGGGGTTGGCCTGCGGGCCGCCCATGCGGATGGTCACGTCCAGGCCGTGCTTCTTGTAGAGCCCGGTCGCGACCGCCTGATAGAACCCGCCATGCTCGGCTTCGGCCAGCCAATCGGTGCCGAAGGTGATTTTGGGGAGCGGCGCCTGGGCGTGGGCGGCGGTCAGTGAGAGCCCAAGGCCCCCGGCGATCAAGGCCAGCGCGGAACGGCGGAACATGCGGGTCTCCCTGAAATGCGGTGCGAAGTCTGTTTTAGCAATGGCCATGCCAGTCGCGTCAGGCGGCCTTCGCGGTCGCCTGCATCTGCTCGCCGGCCAGATACTCCATCGCCGCCGCAACGCCCCCGGCCGCGTGTGGCACGCCATTGATCTTGAGCGCCATCTCCACGGCCGCGAGCGTGCCCAGAACCATCGGTTCGTTCAGGTCGCCCATGTGGCCGATGCGGAAAACCTTGCCGTTCAGCCTGGAAAGGCCACCGCCGAGCGACACGTTGAAGCGCTGCATGGCCGTGGCCCGCAGCGCGTCCGCGCTGAAGCCGTCCGGCATCTGCACGGCGGTGACGGAGTTGGAAAGCCGCGACGGGTCGAGACAATACAACTGCGGGCCGTTGTTGCCGGACCACTGGCGCACGCACCGGCGCACCGCCTCGCCCAGGCGCGCATGGCGGGCGAACAGCTCCGCCAGCCCCTCCTCCTCGATCAGCCGCAGCGATTCCTGCAATCCATAGAAGAACGCAATTGGCACGGTGCCGATGAAGCTCTTGTGCGGGCGACCCAGCATCATCGTCCAGTTCATGTAGAATTTCGGCATCGTCGACTTTGCATGCGCCGCCATCGCCTTGTCCGAGACGCCGGTGAAGCTGAGTCCGGTGGGCAGCATCAGTCCCTTCTGGCTGCCGCCGACCGCGCAATCCACGCCCCACTCGTCCATGCGGAAATCCAGGCATCCGAGGGACGAAATTGTGTCGGCCAGGAACAATGCAGGGTGCTTCGTCGCGTCGAGTGCCGCGCGCACTTGGTCGAGCGGCAGGAACATGCCTGTCGAGGTCTCGTTATGGACGGCGCAGACTGCCTTGATCTCGTGGCCCGTGTCCTCGGCGAGCGCCGCGCGCAGCGTCGCGAGGTCGGCGCCCCGGCGCCAGTCGGCCGCCACGGTCTTCACCCGCAGACCGAGGCCTTCGGCCATCCGCGCCCAGCTTTCCGAGAAATTGCCGGTCTCGATGACCAGGATGAGGTCGTTCGGCGACAGCAGGTTCACTAGCGAGGCTTCCCAAGCGCCGTGTCCGGAAGCGGTATAGAAGAACAGATGCTGCCTGGTTTGCAGCACGCGCTTCAGGCCGGCGACGCAGCCGGTGTACAGGTCCATGAACGACGCATCCATGAAATCGACGGTGTGATGCGACACCGCCTTGAGGATGCTGTCGGGGATGGTGGTTGGACCGGGGTTGGCGAAAAACAAGCGGCCGCGGGCCGGCTTCGTCACGTTTGTCGGTTCCATGGGGCGGTCCTGTTCCGATCTGGCTTTGCCGATTAGTAGCGGCCGCCGCCCGACGGGTCAAAAACGGCGGGGTTGTCATGCCGGCGCAGGGGCGGTTCAGTGGCAGTCCAACGACAGGATCATCCGATGGCCACCGCCCGCCTCGCCGTGGATATCGGCGGCACTTTCACCGATCTCGCTCTCGAACATGATGGCCAAAGGCGTACCGTGAAGGTCCTGACCACGCCCGCCGCCCCCGAGCAGGGCGTGCTGAACGGCGTAACGGCGATCCTGGCTGAAGCGGGCCAGGCCGCCGCCGACGTCGCCATCGTGATCCACGGCACCACCCTGGCCACCAACGCGCTCATCGAGCGCAAGGGTGCCCGTACGGCGCTCATCACGACCGAGGGGTTCCGCGATGTGCTCGCCCTCGGCAACGAGAGCCGCTACGACCAGTACGATCTCAATATCGTGCTCCCCGAACCGCTGGTGCCCCGCGCGTGGCGGCTGACGGTGCCGGAGCGGCTCGACAACGAGGGCCACGTGCTGCTCCCTCTGGACGAGGCATCGGTGCGGGCACTGGTGCCGGTGCTGCGGCGCGAGGCCATCGAGAGCGTGGCGGTCGGCTTCCTCCACGCTTTCGTCAACCCCGCGCATGAGCGCCGCGTGCGCGACATCCTGGCGGCCGAACTGCCGGAAATCGGCGTATCGCTCTCCTCGGAAGTGTCGCCCGAGATGCGCGAGTGGGAGCGGTTCTCGACCACGGCGGCCAACGCCTACGTGCAGCCGTTGATGGCGAGCTACCTCACGCGGCTGCAAAGCGAGTTGCGGGCGATGGGGATGGCCGCGCCCGTGTTCATGATGCTGTCGGGCGGCGGCCTCACCACGATCGAGACCGCCTGCCGGTTCCCGATCCGTCTGGTGGAAAGCGGCCCGGCTGGCGGCGCGATCTTTTCCGCTCATGTGGCGCGCGAATGCGGGCTGAGCCGCGTTCTCTCGTTCGACATGGGGGGCACCACCGCGAAGATCTGCCTGATCGACGACGGCGCCCCGCAGATGTCGCGCAGCTTCGAGGTGGCTCGCATCGGCCGCTTCCGTAAAGGCTCGGGCCTGCCCTTGCGCATTCCCGTAATCGAGATGGTCGAGATAGGCGCGGGCGGCGGCTCGCTGGCGCATCTCGATGCGCTGGGCCGCATCGCGGTCGGCCCCGAGAGTGCCGGCGCCGATCCCGGACCCGCCTGCTACGGGCGCGGGGGAACGCGGCCGACGGTGACGGACGCCAATTTGGGGCTCGGCCGCTACGATCCGGCGCATTTCGCCGGCGGCTCCATGGTCCTGCATCCCGCAGAGGCGGCGGGCGCTCTGCTTGTTCATATCGGCGCGCCGCTTGGGCTGCCGGCCGAGATGGCGGCGCTGGGCGTGGTGGAGATGGTGGACGAGAATATGGCCAACGCGGCGCGTGTCCACGCCATCGAGAGCGGCAAGACCTATGAGGGACGCACCCTGATCGCGTTTGGCGGCGGCGGCCCGGTCCATGCGTGCCGCGTGGCGGAAAAAATCGGCATCGCGCGCGTGCTGGTGCCGTCGGGCGCCGGCGTCGGCAGCGCCATCGGCTTCCTGCGCGCGCCGGTCGGATACGAGGTGGTCCGCAGCTTGTATCAGCGCTTCGCGAGATTCGACGTGGCGGCGGTGAACGCGTTGCTGGACGACATGGCGCACGAGGCGGACAGCGTGGTGGCGCAAGGCAGCTTCGGTGCTCCGACACGGCGCGCGCGCATCGCGTTCATGCGCTATGTGGGCCAGGGCCACGAGATCGCGGTGACGCTGCCGGAACACCGTCTGGCGCCGGGCGACGTTGCCGCCATCCGCGCCGCCTACGACGCCGAATACACGCGATTCTATGATCGGCCGGTGCCGGGCTCGGATGTGGAAATCATGAGCTATGCCGTGACTGTCACGACCTTGCGCGACGAGGCGGCGCCGGCGCCCGCTATGCCGGTTTCGCACCAGGGCGCGATCGCCGCGAGCCGCCTGGTGCGCGACACGGCCTCCGGCGAGGAGGCAGCCTGGAACGTGTATGATCGCGCGGCACTCCTCCCAGGTGCCCGTTTCATCGGCCCCGCCATCGTCGCCGAGGACGAGACCTCGACGTTGATTCCGCCCGGATGGTCCGGCGAGATCGACCGGCGCGGCTACATCGCATTGCAAAGGGAGGTCGCGTGATGAATGCGGGCCTGGCGTCCATCCGGATGCAGATCATGTGGAACCGGCTGATCGCGGTGGTGGAGGAGCAGGCGCAGACCATGATCCGTACCGCGTTCAGCACCACGGTGCGCGAGGCGGGCGACCTGTCGGCCGGCATCTTCGACCTGCGCGGGCGGATGCTGGCCCAGGCCGTGACCGGGACGCCCGGCCACGTCAATTCCATGATGGAGAGCGTGAACCACTTCCTTGCCAAGTTCCCGGCCGCGACCATGCGGCCCGGCGATCACTACATCACCAACGATCCTTGGCTCGGCACCGGCCATCTTCACGACCTGACCGTGGTGACGCCCGCGTTCCGCAACGGCGCCATCGTTGGCCTGTTCGCCAACACGGCCCATGTCATCGACGTCGGCGGCCTCGGCAACGGCCCCGACGGGCGCAGCGTGTTCGAGGAGGGTTTGTACATCCCCATCGTCAAATGCTTCGACCAGGGGCGCCCGAACGAGACGTTCTTCGACTTCCTCCGCATGGGCAGCCGCCTGCCGGTGGAGCTGGAGGGCGACGTCTATTCGCTGTGCGCCTGCAATGACGCGGGTGCCAAGCGCCTCGTCAGGATGATGGACGAG
The DNA here is from genome assembly GCA_025352565.1 of Rhodospirillales bacterium. Lineage (GTDB taxonomy): Bacteria > Pseudomonadota > Alphaproteobacteria > Acetobacterales > Acetobacteraceae > JANXTF01. The sequence goes on from JANXTF010000084.1 coordinate 8,148, forward strand.
TTCGCCATGGATGGCCTTGATCCGCTCGCGGAATTCATCTTCGACAGTTCGCGCCGCGCGACGCTGGCCGAGATCGCAAAACTGCCGGGCGGCGTGTTCCGCTCGGAAATCTCGTCGGACGGCTACGAGGAGGAAGTGACGCTCCGCGCCGCCATGACGATCGGCCCGGACGAGGTGACGGTCGATTTCGCCGGCACGTCGGGCCTCTCGCGACGCGGCATCAACGTGCCCGCCGCCTATTGCCGTGCCTATGCCTGTTTCGGCATCAAGGTGGTGGTGGCACCGGATATCCCGAACAACTGGGCGAGCCTCGAGCCGTTCCGCATGAGCATCCCGGAAGGCTGCATCCTCAACGCACCAAGGCCATACCCGGTGTCGGTGCGCCATGTGGTGGGCCAGTTGCTGCCCGATCTGATGATGGGGTGCCTGTTCCAGGCGGTGCCCGATCGTGTCACCGCCGAAGGCTCCTCCTGTCTGTGGAACCCGCCCTTGCGAGGCGGCGCCTCGGTTTCGGGGCAGGCGCGGGGCAATCAGCGCGTGCTGCCGGATTTCGAGGTCATCACCTTCAACTCCGGAGGCACCGGCGCGCGGCGCACGATGGATGGTCTCGATGCCACCGCTTTCCCGTCCGGCGTGCGGACCATGCCGGTGGAGGCGACCGAGAACGTGGCGCCCGTGGTGTTCTGGAAAAAGGAGTTGCGCCCCGACAGCGGCGGCGCGGGACGGACGCAAGGCGGCTTCGGGCAGATCATGGAGATCGGCACCAAGGGCGAACTGGAATTCGCGGTCAACGCCATCTTCGACCGCGTGGCCCACCCGCCGAAAGGCCGCGACGGCGGCGGGGCAGGGGCTGCCGGCGAGGTTTCGCTCGTCTCGGGCGCGACGCTGCGGACCAAGGGATTTCAGGTGATCCCTGACGGCGAAAGGCTGTTGCTCAAGCTCCCCGGCGGTGGCGGCATGGGGGACCCGAAATCGCGCGACCCGGCTCTCGTGGCGCGGGACGTGCGCGATGGGTTGGTGTCGGCGGAGCGTGCTTTTGCGGCTTATGGCCTGACGATGGGCAAGGAGATTGACGATGCATTGTGACCTGATTATTCGCGACGCCACGATTTTCGACGGCACCGGATGCGCGCGCACGCGCGGCGATGTCGGGGTGACCGGAGACCGCATCACCCATGTGGGCGACCTCGGCGCCGCCACCGCCGACCGCGAGGTGCTGGCGCATGGCCGGGCACTCGCCCCCGGCTTCATCGACGCGCACACGCATGACGACCGCGCGGTGCTCTGCGGCCCGGCGTGCATGTTGTGCAAGATGTCACAGGGCGTCACCACCGTCGTGGTCGGCAATTGCGGCATCAGCCTGAGCCCGACGCGCATGACGAAGCGGCCGATCCCGCCCCTCGATCTGCTGGGCGACGAGAGTTGGTGGGTGTTCGGCAGCTTCGGCGAATACGCCGACCGGCTCGCGCGCGAGCCGGCGCCGGTCAACACCGTGGCGCTGATCGGCCACATGTCGCTGCGCGTGGAAGCCATGGATGGCGACGTGAACCGCCCCGCCACCGACCGCGAGGCGGCGCGCATGGAGCAACGTCTGGCCGAGGCGCTGCGCGAGGGCGCGTCGGGCTTCTCCACCGGGCTGTACTACCCGCCCAACATCATGGCGCCGACCGACGAGGTGATCGCGGTGGCGGAGGCGTTGCGAGGTGCCGGGGGCATCTACGTGACGCATATGCGCGACGAGGGCGCGGGCGTTCTCGAAAGCATCGAAGAGACGCTGCGGATCGGCCGCGCGGCCGGGGTTCCGGTGGTGATTTCGCATCACAAATGCACGCAGCCGGAAAACTTCGGTCGCTCGATCGAGACGTTGCCGGCGATCGAGCGGGGGGCGCTGAACCAAAAGGTTGATTTCGACGTCTATCCCTACGTCGCCGGTTCCACGGTGTTGATCCCGGACCGCGTGCGAGAAGATGTGCCGTGCCGCATCAGCTGGTCGATCCCTCACCCGGAACTGGCCGGGCGGATGCTGGCGGATTTGGCGCGGGGGTGGAATCTCAGCTTGCACGAGGCCGCCGAGCGGCTGCTTCCGGCGGGCGCGATCTTTTTCCAGATGGAGGAGGCCGACGTGCGGCGCATCATGGCCCATCCGCGTTCGATGATCGGCAGCGACGGTCTGCCGCATGACAGTTTTCCGCATCCTCGCTTGTGGGGCACCTTTCCGCGTGTGCTCGGCCATTACGCGCGTGACCTGAAACTGTTCAGCCTGGAGGTGGCCGTCGCCAAGATGACCGGCCGTTGCGCCGAGGTGTTTGGCCTGGTGGATCGCGGCGTGATCCGCGCCGGTGCCTACGCCGATCTTGTGTTGTTCGACGCCGAGACGGTGCGCGATGTGGCCACGTTCGACGATCCGATCCGTCCGGCGGAGGGCATCATCGAAACCTGGGTGAACGGCCAGTCGGCCTATGTGTTCGGCGCGGGGGCGACCGAGGCGCGGGCGGGCCGGGTGGTCACGCGCGGGCGGGCCTGACCGGGAAGTTTCGCATCGCTTCGTTGAAAGGGTCGGGGTCGGTGACGTTTCTGGCGCGGCCGGCGGTGTCCGAAAGTTTCTGCGTGGCGGCTGCCAGTCCCGAGGGCAGACGTTCGGAGCAGGTGTAGGGCACCAGTATATCGTCCCGCGTGGCGAGCACCAATGTGGGCACCGTGGGCTGACAGCCACGCCGCTTCCTGCGGAACGGCTAAAACCAGACCTTCCGTCGCGTGTTTGGGGCTTCGCATGAAACCGGAGGCCCAGAGTGCGTGTACTGCTGATCGAGGATGACGAGTTGATCCGCATGATGGTCGCGGACTCGCTCCAGGATGACGGCATCGAGGTGGATGCGGTGTCGAACGCCGAAGACGGGCTGGTTCTGCTCGGCAGCGGGCAGGTTTGCGATGTTCTTGTGACGGATATCAATCTCGGTGCCGGTCTCGACGGCCTGGCGCTCGCCGGCAGCGTTCGCGCGCGCTACCCCGCGATTTCTGTGGTCTTCGTGAGTGGCCGTCCGGAGGTGCCCGCGGGCATGGCGTCGAGGGACCGCTTTTTGCAAAAGCCGTTCACGCCGCGCCAACTGGTCCAGACGATCGAGGAGCTTGCGCCGGACAACATGGAGGCGTCTTAATAGACTCCGATGGGAGTGTCACGACATGCAACGAACATCCAGGTTCCAGCTCGTCGAGGATGATTTCGAGTCGGTCAACCGGCAGACCGCCAGTCTGGCTGGCCTCGCCGTTGCGCTGTTTCTCGTGGTGGTCGGCCTCTATCTCGTTCACGCGCTGCACCAGAAGACCCGCGTCGAGGATTGCCTTCTGGCCGGCCGACTCAACTGCGACTCGCTGGTGGCCGCCATCGGTGGCAGTGCCCGGCGCCCGATCCGCTGATGCGCATTGCCGCCATGGATTGGCGCATGGTCGAGGACTGGCTGCGCCATGACGATCGCGCCTGCTTTCCGCTTGGCAGCACCGAACAACATGCGAGCCTGAGCCTTTCGGTCGATTCGATCCTGGCCGAACGGGTCGCCGTCGAGGCGGCTGAGCCGCTCGGCGTGCCGGTGTTCCCGGTCATGCCATTCGGCATCGCGCCCTATTTCCAGGCCTTTCCCGGCAGCGTGACGTTGCGCGTGTCCACTTTGTGCGATGTGGTGCGCGATGTGCTCGACAGCATGAAGCGCGGCGGGTTCCGGCGCATCCTTTTGGTCAATGGCCATGGCGGCAACCAGCCGGCCGCGGCTGCGGCGCAGGAATGGCTGGTGGACAATCCCGACTGCCGGGTGCGCTTCCATGATTGGTGGAAGGCGCCGCGAACCTTGGCTCAGGTGCAGGCGACCGACGCGCGCGCCAGCCACGCGAACTGGATGGAGAATTTCCCCTGGACCCGCCTGCCGACCACCGTTGCGGATGGTGACAAGGAGATGGTGGATGCCGACCGGCTCCGCACCCTGCCGCCGTTCGAGGCGCGCAACCTGCTCGACGACGGCAGCTTCGGCGGACGCACCCAGCGCAGCGACAACGAGATGCTGGCGATCTGGGATGTGGCCGTCAGCGAGACGCGGGCTTTGCTGGAGGCCTGGTGATCGTTCCTGATGCCGTCGCCACATGGGTGGACGCGAACCGCCAGAGGCTGCTGAACGAGTTGCTCGGGTTCATCGCCGTGCCGAGCATATCCACCGATCCATCCTATGCCGAGGGCATTGCGCGCGGCGCCGCCTTGCTGCGCGACCGGCTGGTCCGCATCGGGATGTGCGACGTTCAGTTCCTGGATGGCGGCGGTCATCCGGCGGTGTTCGGCGAATGGACCGGCGCGCCTGGGCAGCCCACCGTGCTGGTGTATGGCCACTACGACGTACAGCCGCCCGACCCGCTGGAGCTGTGGGACACGCCGCCGTTCGAGCCGACCATTCGCGATGGCCGGATTTTCGCGCGTGGCGCCTCGGACGACAAATCTCCTTTGTGGATCGCGGTGTCGGGGATCGAGGCATGGCTGGCGGCCGAGGGCGGTCTGCCGGTCAACGTGAAGGTGCTGCTGGAAGGTGAGGAGGAAATTGGCAGCCGCACGCTGCCCGAGATTTTCCGTCGTTACCGCGATCTCCTAGCGGCTGATGTGCTGATTTCCGCCGATGGCGGGCGCTGGCGCCCCGGCCGTGCCAGTGTCAACACCAACAGCCGGGGACTCGCGGGCATGGAGTTGCGCGTGCGGACCGCCGGCCATGATCTGCATTCCGGCCGCTTTGGCGGCCCGGTCGGCAATGCCGCGATGGTGTTGGCGCGGCTGTTGGCGAGCCTGCACGACGAGCACAATCATGTGGCGGTGGAGGGCTTCTTCGAGGGCCTGCAACGGCCCGGCAACGCCGATTTTACCAGCATGGACGAATTGGCGTTCGACGAGACGGCGTTCTTCGCCGAGATCGGCGCACGGCCGGGCGCCATGGAGCCGGGCGTCCGGCTGCTTGAGAGCCTGTGGTTTCGTCCCACGCTCGAGGTGAACGGCATCGGCGGCGGCTATGACGGGCCGGGCGGCAAGACCGTCATCCCGTGCCAAGCCCGCGCCAAGATCACCTGCCGCCTCGGCCCCGGCCAGAAGCCGGCGCGTATCGTGGAGGTGCTGTCCGCCCATCTGCGCGAGCGATGCCCCGGTTGGGCGGACCTGGACATCGTCAGCACCCGCGACGGGGCCGATTTCTATGGCGTGCCGGAGGACGACCCATTCCTGGCGGTGATCGAACGCGTGGTGGAGGCGGTGCATGGCCAGAAGCCGGTTCGCGTCGGTCTTGGCGGAACGCTGCCGATCTCGGGAATGATCAAGCGGGGGCTGGGGTTGGAGACGGTCACGCTGTCCTACGCGACGGCGGATGAGAACATCCATGCGCCGAACGAATTTTTCCGGCTGTCGTCCTTCGATGACGGGATGCGCGCCTGGACCTTGCTGTTCGCCGAATTGGCGCTGCCGAGCTGACGCTGCCGATATGGCGCCTCCGACCTGGCGCCGAGGAAGCCGTCAGCCCTCCCACACCCATTGGCGGTTGAGGATCACCGGCACGCGGGTTTCGGCCGCGCGCTCCCGCGGGGACATGGCGCGCCAAGTTTGCAGGCGTTCGAGCACTCTGCGCGTGGCGAGCGCGAGATCGAGCGCCAGGGCCGCGGCGAGCGGGTACCAGGTCAGGTCTTCCAACTCGCCCGATCCTGCGAGATCGCCGCTGACATGGGCGGCATCGACCACGAAGAACCGCGCATCGAACCGCACCGGCGAGGCCTCGGGGGTCACGGCCCGGCAGATGTACTCAAAGCCCGCGACAGCCGGCGGCGTGCCGAGGGTCAGCCCGGTTTCTTCCTCAAGCTCCCGCGCGGCGGCGACCGCGAGGGCTGCGGCGAGCGACGGTGAGGCGGAGATTTGGAGTCGCGCCGTGACGTCGGGGCGGAGCGGGGAGGCCACCTTTGCGTCATGATCGGCCGCATCCACCGCGCCACCGGGGAACACCAGACGGTTGGGCATGAATTTGTGGCCGGCGCCACGCATGCCCATGAGCACCTCGGAGGCGGCGAGGTCGCGCAGGATGAGCAGGCTGGCGGCGGGGCGGGGGGGGATGGGCGGGTTTTCGGGCATGGCGACGAACCTTGCCGAGGTTTGCGCGCGATACAACCGATCTCGTGGGGATGATGGCGAAATGTGGTAGAATATGACCTCGTCCGGAGGAGAACGCGCTATGGCTGCCGTTCAGAAGCAAGCCGATACGCTGCCCTCGGCGCAGGTCCGAGACCTGGAGCGGTGGCTCCACGAGGAAGTCGGGCCGACTTTTGACGCCATGCTGGCGGACCCTTCCAGGGCGATCTCGGCGGACGGGGTTGCTCGTGATTTGCGTGCCGATCATGCAACGCGACTGACCCGGGCGCGTGAAGCATAGCGTTGTCTTTTCGCCGGAAGCCGCGCAGACCTTCTTGAGACATACGAATATGTTGCTGCGGAATCCGACCCTTCGAGACCGTCACCATCGACCGGATCCTCGTTGGCGGTCGGATCCTCTCGGTTGAGTGGTTGCCCAAGCCATCGCTCCCGAGCACACTTCACCTGAACATATCTAGGGTTGATCGCATGCGCCGCATCCTCGCCGCCGCCCTGTTGCTGCTGCCCGCCGGCGCCCACGCCAAGGATACGCTCTCGGTCGGCATGGTGCTGGAGCCACCGCATCTGGATGTGACGGCCGGGGCGGCGGCGGCGATCCGAGAGGTCACCTATGCCAATATCTACGAGGGGCTGACGCGGATCGACGCCAAGGGCGACATCAAGCCCGCCCTGGCCGAAAGCTGGACCGTCTCGCCGGACGGAAAAACCTACACTTTCAAACTCCGCGCCAACGCCGTGTTCCATGACGGGACGAAGTTCGACTGCGGCGTGGTCAAGTTCTCCTATGACCGCGCCGCCGCCGCCGATAGCGTGAACGCGCAGAAGCCGCTGTTCGCCGCCATCGCGAAAACCGAGTGCCCCGACCCACAGACGACGGTGGTGACGCTGAGCCAGCCGACCGCGAGCTTCCTGTTCAATATGGGCTGGGGGGATGCGGTGATGATTTCGCCCAAATCCGCGGCGACCAACAAGACCAACCCAGTCGGCACCGGACCATTCCGGTTCAAGGCATGGGCCAAGGGCGACCGGGTGGAGCTTGTCCGCAACCCGGATTACTGGGGCGAAAAGGCCAAGTTGAGCGCGGTCACGTTCCGTTTCGTCGCCGACCCCACGGCGGCCACCGCCGCGATGCTGGCGGGCGACCTCGACGCCTTCCCGCTGTTTCCGGCACCCGAGGCGCTGGACCAGTTCAAGGCCGATAAGCGCTTCACCGTCGATGTCGGCAGCACGGCGGGCAAGATCATCATGTCGCTGAACGAGGCGAAGAAGCCGTTCGACGATTTGCGGGTGCGCCGGGCGCTGGCGTACGCCATTGACCGCAAACAATATATCGACGGCGTCCTGTCCGGATTTGGCGAACCGATCGGCTCGCACTACATGCCGGGCGACGCGGGATACGTCGATTTGGTTGGCGCCTACCCGTACGAGCCGGCACGCGCCCGCGCGTTGCTCGCCGAAGCCGGCATCAAGCCCGGCTTCGCCATGACCATCACGCTGCCGCCACCCGGCTACGCGCGCAAAGGGGGCGAGGTGATCGCGGCGATGCTGGAGCAGGTGGGGATCACGGCGAAGCTGGCGCCCATGGAATGGGCGCAGTGGCTCGATATCGTGTTCAAGCAATACAATTACGACGCCACGCTGATCGCCCATGTGGAGCCCCGGGATCTCGGCATCTACGCGCGGGAAAGCTATTACTACAATTACAAAAACCCGGAATATCGCGCGTTGTATGAAAAGTATCTCGCCGCGACCGAGCCTGCGGCACAGGCCGATCTTCTGGGCCAGTTGCAGCGCAAGCTGAGTGCCGACGAGCCGAACGTGTTCCTGTCCACATTGCCCAAGATCGGCGTGTGGAATGCCAAGCTGCGGGGCATGTGGGAGAACGCGCCGGTGCCGGCCAACGACCTGACATCGGTGTACTGGGCGGAATAGGAGGCCCGGCTGCGCCTGTTCGCGACGAAGCTGGCGGGATTGCTGCTGACCTTGCTTGCCGCATCGGCGGTGGTTTTCTTCGTTTTGGAGATTCTACCCGGAGATCCTGCGTCGGTAATGCTCGGAACGGGGGCTCAAACCGACAATTTGGCGGCTTTACGGCACCAAATGGGGTTCGATCAGCCTCCCTTTTGGCGCTACCTCGCATGGGTCGGCCGCTTCGCCTTGGGCGACTTAGGTACGAGTTATACCTATTCTGTTCCTGTATCGGAATTGATCGGCGAGCGGGCGGGGGTGAGCATTCCGCTCGCGCTGATGGCGATTACGCTTTCGACCGCCATCGCCATCCCGGTGGGCGTCGCGGCGGCGGCATGGCGGGGCCGCCCGGCCGACGCGGGCATCATGGGGGTCACCCAGATCGGCGTGGCGATGCCGAATTTTTGGCTCGGCATTCTGCTGGTCCTGCTGTTCTCCGTCCGCCTCGCCTGGTTTCCGGCCAGCGGCTTCGCGGGATGGGGCGGGGGGGTGCTGCAAGGTTTGCGCTCGCTGCTGCTGCCGGCACTCGCCTTGGCCCTGCCGCAGGCGGCGATATTGTCGCGGGTGACGCGTTCGGCGGTGCTGGAGACGCTGGGCGAGGATTACGTGCGCACCGCGCGTGCCAAGGGCCTTGGCCCGGCGGCGGCGCTTTGGCGCCATGCGGTGCCGAACGCGCTCATTCCGGTGGTGACCATCCTCGGGCTGCAATTCTCGTTCCTGCTTGCCGGCACCGTCATCATCGAGAACGTCTTCACGCTCCCCGGTCTCGGCCGGCTGATGTTCCAGGCCATCGCCCAGCGCGACCTGATCGTGGTGCAGGATCTCGTCGTGCTGCTGGCCGGCAGCGTGATCGTGGTGAACTTCGCGGTCGACCTGCTCTACGCGGCGCTCGACCCGCGGCTTCGCCACCGGGGCGCGGCGTGAAGCCAAGCCTGGCGATCGGCGCCACGCTGACCGGGCTGCTGATCGGTGTGGCGCTGCTGTCGCTGGTGTGGACGCCCTATTCGCCCACCGCCATCGACATCCTGCACAAACTCGCCCCGCCCAACGCCGCCCATTGGCTCGGCAGCGATTCGCTCGGCCGCGACGTGCTGTCCATGATCATGGCTGGCGCTCGCAACTCCATCGCCGTTTCGGTGATCGCGGTCGCGGTGGGCGCCGGAATCGGCATCCCTCTGGGATGCCTCGCGGCCTCGCGCGGAGGGTGGGTGGATCAGGCGGTGATGCGGACCACCGACCTCGCATTCGCCTTCCCCGCGCTGCTCACGGCGGTGATGATAACGGCGCTGGCCGGGCCGGGCGCCACCAACGCCATGCTCGCGATCGGCATCTTCAACATCCCGGTGTTCACGCGGGTGGCGCGGGGGGCCGCTTTGTCGGTGCTGCAGCGCGATTTCGTGATGGCGGCGCGGGCGGTGGGCAAGACCGGGTGGGCCATCGTGACGGGCGACGTGCTGCCGAACATCGCCGCCGTGCTGCTGGTGCAGATGACCATCCAGTTCGCGCTCGGCATCATCGCCGATGCCGGCCTGTCCTATGTCGGCCTCGGCACCCAGCCGCCCGCGCCGAGCTGGGGACGGATGCTGAACGATGCGCAGACCTACATCTTTCGCGCGCCTTTGCTGGCGGTGTTCCCTGGGGCGGCGATCACACTGGCGGTGCTCGGCCTGAACCTGCTGGGCGACGGGCTGCGGGACCGGTTGGACCCGCGGCTTCGGGGAAGGTGAGGCGGCTCCTCCGCGATGCCAGCATGTTCTTGCGCCCGCATACCTATGTCTCGAACCGATCCCGCCAACTCGGTTTCGCCCCGGCCCACGACAACGCCGTTGCCTCGTACACGCCGCGCGCGATGGCACGCGCCATGACCTGAGTGGCCACATGGCCGATCTCGGTCAATTCGCGCTGATCGGACATCGCCCGGGCAGAGGTGCTGGCGGCGAAGATGGTGTCGCCGTCGGTGGGCGCGTGGGCGGGGAGGATGGCGCGGGCGAGGCCGTCATTGGCCATGAGAGCCAACCGCTTGCATTGGGATTTGGTGAGGGCGGCGTCGGTGGCGATCAGCGCGATGGTGGTGCTGGTGCCGGGGCTCCCCTTCAGGCGTGGGGCGAGGTGCTCCGGGGTGAAGCGCTCCGGCCAGCCACGATCGCCGAACTCGGCGTTCTGTTCGAAGGGCGCGGCCCAGAAATGCGCGGTGTCGCCGATCGTGGCGGTGCCGACGGCGTTGACCACGGCCAGCGCGGCCACGCGGTGGCCGGCGGAGGTGATGCCACTCGCCGAGCCGACGCCGCCCTTCAGCGTGGCGGTCGCGGCACCCGTGCCGGCGCCGCAGCTGCCGAGAGCGAACGCGCCCGGCGCGGCCGCGCGCAGGGCCGCATAGCCGAGGTCGCGATACGGCGGGAAGCGGCCCCAGTCCTTGTCACCGCCATTGGCGAGATCGAACACGATGGCGCAGGGGGCGAGCGGGATGTTCACGGCGCCCAGCAGAAATCCGCGCCCCATCTCCCGCAACGCTGCCTGAGCGCCGCCGCCCGCGTCGAGGCCGAAGGTGGAGCCGCCGGAGAGGATGATCGCGTCCACCCGCTCCACCGTCATCTCCGGTTCCAGCAGCGCCGTGTCGCGCGTGCCGGGGGCGCCGCCCAGTATTGCCACGGACGCGATGGCGGGCGAGTCGAACAGGATGGCGGTGACACCGGAGCCGAGGCGCAGATCGGTCACGTGGCCGACGGCGATGCCCGCGATATCGGTGAGCAGGTTGTGCATGTGGTGGCTGTTCCCTGGTGCGCGGGCCATGCTAGGCGAGGTTGGGCGCGGCGGGAGATTGGCATGACGGAACGACGGGTGTGAACGCGATGCCGGCCGATCATGTGCCGATGCCGGTGGGCGAGTTGTTCGAGATCGTCACGGAATCGATCGAGGCCGGACGGCTGGACCGGGCCGAGCGGCTGCTCGGCCATGTGTTCGCGGTGGCGCCCCATGCCGCCGACGCGCTGCATTTGCACGGGCTGATCGCGTTCCGACGCAAACGCGTGGTCCAGGCGGCCGAGCTGATGGAGCGCGGCATCGCGGCGGGCGGGCGGCAGGCGGCGCATTATCGCAATCTGTCGGAAGTGTATCGCCATCTCGGCCGGCTGGACGAGGCGCTGGCAATGGCCCGCCGTGCCCTCGCGGTGGCGCCCGCCGATCCGATGGGACCGTTCAATCTCGCGATGGTGCATTATGACCGGGTCGAACTGGAACCCTGCATCGCCGCCGCGCGCCATGCGATCCAGTTGCGGCCGGGCTTGCCGCAGGCGCACATGAAGTTGGGCCACGCATGCCTGATGGCGGGCGATTTCCAGCCGGGCTGGGAGCATTACGAGTGGCGCTACCGGATCCCCGGCGCGTCGCCCTTGATGCCCGCGACCGATCGCGCGGCGTGGGATGGCCGGTCGCTCGGCGAGGGGCGGCTTCTGCTGATCGCCGACCAGGGGTTCGGCGACGTGGTGATGTTCATGCGCTACGTCGGCTGGGCGTGCGGGCGCACGCCGCACGTGGTGATCGCGTGCAGCACCGAAATGGCGCCGCTGCTGGCGCGGACATTCCGGGATATCTCGATTTTCACGCGGTGGGACTCGCTGCCGGCCTATGCGGCCTATTGCGCGTTCTCCGGCCTGCCGCGCCTGCACGGCACGTTGCTGGACAACATCCCGGCGACGGCCGCCTATCTGGTGCCCGACCCAGGCCGCGTGGCCGTCTGGGCCGAGCGGCTGGCCACGCTGCTTCCGCCGGACGGAACCCGGCGCGTGGGCCTGGTTTGGGCGGGGCGGCCCACCCACAACAACGATCACAACCGCAGCGTGGCGCTTGCGACCCTGGCGCCTCTGGCAGCCCTGCCGGGCGTCGCATTCGTGTCGCTCCAGAAGGGCGAGCCGGCGGCGGAGGCCGCGCGCTGGCCCGGGCCGGCGCCGCTCGTGAACCTCGACAAGTTGCTGGTGGATTTCGAGGACACGGCAGCGGTGATCGCCCAACTGGATCTGCTGGTGACCGTGGACACGGCGGTGGCGCATTTCGGCGGCGCCATGGGCGTGCCGACCTGGGTGATGCTGCCCTACTCGGCCGACTGGCGCTGGCTGAGCGGGCGCGCCGATTCGCCCTGGTATCCGAGCATCCGCCTGTTCCGCCCGTCCGCGACGCGAAGCTGGGATGCGGTGGTGGCCGAGGTCGTCGCGGCGCTGGCTGCAGGCGGACGGGCGGCATGAGAGGCTTCTGGATGGTCGCCGCGATGCTTCTGGCGGGCGCGGCGCAGGCGCAAACCGCTGGGTTCGAGCTGTATTCGGCCCGCGCCATCGTCACCGGAACCGACGGCCGGATGCGGCTGGAGGGGTTCGATCGGTGCCTGCGCGACGTGCTGGTGAAGGTGTCGGGCGATCCGGCCCTCGCGGACGATCCGCGCGCGGCGGTGTTCGAGCCGGGCGCCGAGGCGCTGGCGGAGGATTTTTTCTATCAGGACCGCATGTCCGGCCAGCCGATGCACGACGAGCAGGGCTCGCGCGACCGGCCATACGACCTGACGGTGCGCTTCTCGCCGGCCCGGATCGACGCCATCCTTGATACGCTCGGCGCGGCGCCGTGGCTGGGGCCACGGCCGCCTCTCGTGCTGATGCTCAGCATCAGCCGCAATGGCGAAACCTACCAACTGACCGCCGACGGCGCTCCTGACGAACGTCCGCGCCAGGCCGCGGTGGCGGCGGGCGCGAAATACGGTATGCGCGTGGTGTTCCCGCCGCACGATTCCGCCCTGCCCGATATCCCCGGTCTGCCTGAGATCCCCGGTGCGGTGGCGCTGCATGGCACGCTCGCCTGGAAGCCCGAGGCGTTCGGGTGGGTGGGCGACTGGCGCATCGCCGCCCATGGAAGCGAGGTGCGCTGGGGCGTCGCCGGCGTTTCGTTCGACGAGGCGTTCCGCGACGCGGTGCGGGGAGCGATGAAGGCGCTGCGGTGACGCGGGCGCGCTGGCGGCGCTTCCGTCCCGAGGTGGCCGTGGATTCCCGCCAGGTGGCGGCGATCGTTCGCGACGCGCTGCCAGATGCGGTCGTGACGGGCTTCGCCCGGGTGCCGGGCGGGCTCGCCAACACCAATATCGCCGTGTGTCTGGCCGGGCCGCCCGGCCGCGTGGTGCTGCGCATCTATCAGCGCGACCCGGCGGATGCGGCGAAGGAGGTGGCTTTGGCCGGCCGCCTGCAAGGCCGCGTGGCGGTGCCGGCGGTGCTGCATTTCTCTCCCGGCAACGCGGTAACGGGCCACCCCACCGCGATGATGGAATGGCGGCCGGGGACGCGCCTGGAACTGCTCGGCCCCGGTGGCGCGTCCGGCTCGGCCGTGGGAACCGCGCTGGCCGCGATCCATGCGATCGAATTTCCGGTGCATGGCTTCTTTGGCGCCGGACTGGTCGTGCCGGAGCCCGTCGATCTCGGCCGCGACGGGATGCTGGCCTATCTGCGCCGCCGGCTGATCGACGGGCCGGGCGGCGCGCGGCTGGGCGGCGACGTGGCGGCGCGGCTCATGCGGCGGGTCGAGCGGGACGGGCACATCCTGGAGACATGGCTGGCGCGTCCGTGCCTTGTGCATGGCGATTTCAACAGCTCGAATATTCTGATGGACGCGGGAGAGGTATCGGCCGTGGTCGATTGGGAATTCGCCTTCAGCGGCTCGCCCGCCAGCGATTTCGGCAATCTGCTGCGCGCACCCATGGACACGCCGAATTTCGCGGGCGAGGTGGCGGCGGCCTATGTGGCGGCGGGCGGGTTCATGCCACCCGGGTGGCGCCGGGTCGCGCTGTTGGCCGACCTGTTTGCGTGGGCGGATTTCCTCGGACGCCCGGCGCCGGACGAGGCCCTGCTGAGCGATGCGCGGGAGGCGGTCCGCGCCATCCTCGCATGACGCCTACCCCAGCAACGCCTCCGCCTGCTCCCACATCGCGCGAATGATCTCTCCGCCGGGCGCCGCACGGGCCATGGCGGCGGATTGCCCGGCCCAGAGCTGCATCCGCTCGGCATCGCCCGCGCGGCCGGCGGCCTCGCGCATCGGTGCCGTCAAACCGCGCTGAACGGGGTAGGGCGCCGGCGGCGGGGCATCCGGGGCGGCGGCGGCACGGACATAATCGGTGGCAATGGCCCTGCCGAGGCGGCCGCTGAAGGCGCGGGTCAGGATCGTCTGCTCGGGCGCGGTGCGCGCGAGAGCTTCGGACCAGGCCGGGTGCAGCGCCGTTTCGGGCGCGCGCAGGAAGCCGGTGCCGATCTGGACGGCGCTTGCGCCGAGCATCAGGGCGGCGGCGATCTGGCGGCCATCGGCGATGCCGCCCGTGGCCACCAAGGGCAGCGCGCTCGCGTCCGCGATGGCGGGGAGCAGAGCGAACAACCCCCCGCAATGGCGCTCGGCGGCGGCGGCGGTGAAGGCCCCGCGATGGCCGCCCGCTTCGACGCCTTGCACCACCAGCGCGTCGGCGCCCGCTGCTTCCGCCTGCCGCGCCTCGTCAAGCGTCGTGACGCAGGCGAACCACACGATCTTGCGTGCTTTCAGCGCGGCCACGAAGTCGGGCGCGAACAGGCCCATGATGGACGAGACGGCGGCGGGTGCTGCGTCGAGCATGGCCTTGCATTGCGCGGCGAAATCAGGCGGCGTCGCGTCGCCGGCCTCGGGGGGCACCTCCGGACCCCAGCCGGCGAGAAAGCGCCTGACGGCGGCCTCGCGCGTCGGGTCGCGCGCGGGTGCCGGGTCCGGGATCCAGAGATTGAGCTGGAACGCGCCATTGCTGCGCGCCCGGAAATCGCGGACCCACGCGAGAATGCCGTCGGGCTTGGTGAGGGTGGCGCCAAGCGCTCCCATGCCGCCTGCGTTGGCCACGGCGGCGGCCATGTCCACGGCCGGAACGCCGGCCATCGGCGCATGCAGGATCGGCACGTGGAGGCCGAAACGGGTGCAGAACGCGGCGGCCCGCGCGCGGGGGGATGGTTCAGGCATGTTCTTCCTCCGTGTGCCGCAGGCTGCTTGCCAGCACGCCAGCGAGGTCGCCCACGCCGGACACGACGACATTGCCCAGCGTCAACCAGTCCGCCATTTCGCGCAATGTCACGGCCAGCGCACCGGCGGTCTCGGGTGGGGCATGGGGTTCGGCGTGGGCGGCGAGCACGCGCAGGCAACCGGCCGCGCGGTCGGATTTGAGATCGACGCGGGCGACGAGGCGGTCGCCGAGCAGGAAGGGCAGCACGTAGTAGCCGTGAACGCGCCTGGCCGCCGGCGTGTAGATTTCCAGCCGGTAGCGGAAGCCGAACAGGCGCTCGGCGCGGGCGCGGTCCCACACCAGCGGGTCGAACGGCGCAAGCAACGCGCGCGCGGCGACGCGGCGGGGACGGTCCGCGTCGCGGTGGAGATAGGCCGGATTCTGCCAGCCCGCGACGCTGACAGGAACAAGATCTCCCGCCTCGACCAGTTCAGGGATGCGGGGTGCCGTCTCGCCGGGCGACAGGCGGAAATAGTCGCGCAGGTCGGAGGCGGTGGCGACGCCGAGCGCCCGTGCCGCGATCCGCAGCAGCTCGCGCTGGGCGTCGGCAGGCGACGGCGTGGGACAGGCCAGGATGGAAGGTGGGAGCACACGCTCCGGCAGGTCGTACACACGCTCGAAGCCGCGGCGAGAGGCGGTGGTAAGATGGCCGGCCCAGAACAGCCATTCCAACGCCCGCTTGGCCTCGCTCCAGCCCCACCAGCCGCCGGCGCCCTTGGGGCCTTCCAGTGCCGAGGCCGGGCGGGGGCCATCGACGGCGATGGTCGCGTGCAGCCGGTCAATGGTGACGCGGTGCTCGCGCCCGAAGCGGGCGAGTTCGGCGTACATGCCGAGACCGGCCTCGGCGCGGGCCATGCGCCAGCGCAGCAGAGGCTGCGTTTCCATCGGGAGCAACGAGGCCTCGTGCGCCCAGTATTCGAATAGCATACGCGGTCGGCCCCAGGCGGCCTGGTCGAGCAGCGCACGGGGATAGGGGCCGAGGCGGGAGAGCAGCGGCAGATAATGCGCGCGGGCGACGACCGAGACGCTGTCGATTTGAAGCAGCCCGATACGGGCCAGAACACGTCGCAAATGGCGGCGGTCGGCGATCCCCGCGGGCGGGCGGTCGGCGAAACCCTGGGCCGCGATGGCGATCCGGCGCGCGGCGGGGAGAGAAAGGATTTGCGGGTGAGCCGTCAATCTGGGCCTGGAAAATCGTGGCGCGGCGCCTTGGCCACTTATCCAAGACGACTGCCCCTGGCGGCGCAACATCCGTTTCGTGGGCGACGGCCGAGGAAGGCCGGCCGGTGCAGGGGAAGTCACCGCCGCCCGGCTCTCCGGGCGGCGGCTTATCGCGTGGTAGGTCTTAGTAATCCATGTCGCCCATGCCGCCGCCGCCGCCCTGGGGCAGGGACTGCGCGCGCTTCTCGGGACGCTCGGCCACCATCGCCTCGGTGGTGAT
>JANXTF010000103.1 GCA_025352565.1 Rhodospirillales bacterium
CAAAAACCACACGCGCAACATGCCAATCGGGGCCGCACCGCAATTCGCGACGGCCCCCAAATCCGCGGGGTGGAGCAGCCCGGTAGCTCGTCAGGCTCATAACCTGAAGGTCATAGGTTCAAATCCTATCCCCGCAACCACACTCAGTTGACTCCCAAAACCCATAACCCTGCCGAATTTTTCGGTACGGGCCGATGAGTTTGCCGGCAAGCCAGGGCGGCTTGGATTGACCGATGCAAGGCTCAGGATCAGCGCCAGGTCGCCGTGCACATCCACAGAGCCAGCCCGTTCGCCGACTCCTCGTCTGGCGTCAGCACGATCTGCTGCACCAGGGACCTGATCGTCCGAGTGGCCTCCATGACTAGGTCCGGCTCGTTCAAGGCGGCCTCCAGGTCTCTGACCCGTGCGGCATACAGGCCAGCGGCATTGGGGTGTAGGGTTACTGGCGGCGGGACAATCGCCGTCGCAAGCTCCGCATCGATCTGTGTCCGACGGGTCTCCAGTTCGGTCAGCCGCGCCCGCAAGATCTCATTGTAGGCGCCGCCCTCGATCGCCGCCATGATCCCCTTCTGGCGCATCGTCGCGCTGACGCCGCGACGCCACTCGATGTAAAGGCCGCAGAACCGGCGGTAGCCGTAGCCGTCCGGCTGGTCCGTTCGATACTCTTCCCAAAGCAACAGCAGCGTCACGCCGCGGCGCCGCAACTCGGCATGGACGTGGTTCCAGTCCGGCGTAGCTCGCGTCGGTGCCTTGTAGAACCCCGCAGGCGTGAACAGCCGCCGCTCGAGCTCCGCGTCGTCGATCTCGGTCGGCACCGGCCACGTAATCCCGATCACTGCCGTCCGCCGCAGATACTCAGCGACCGTCGTGTGACCAACACCGACGGAGCGCGTGATCGTCCGCACGCTCGCGCCGCAAGCGTGCCTCAGGCGCAGGGCCTATCCAACTTTCCGCATCGACAATCTTTCGGCTCGCATCGCGTCCCCCTGAATGGAGGGACACGCTACCGGTCACGGGATCATCGACTTCGACCCAGGACGCCCTCCTCAGGGCTGTCCGGGACCAATCGGAGAGCCCCGCTTCCTGGGCCTGCGCTGTGATTCGGCGTGGAAAAAGGGCTCTGACTCACTCTCGGTGCAGGTCGGGTAAGTTCGGGGGCAGGATTCGGGAGCGCTGCAATGCGACGTGGTTCATTCCAGGTGATATCGCCTGCTGGTCTTCTCGTTGAGGCTGTCACCACCGAGCCTGACCGTCTGCTGATCGTGGCCAGGCCGATCGCTGCCGATGCAGCTTGCCCCGAGTGCGGCCGGCGGTCGTCCCAGGTCCATAGCCGGTACGATCGGCGACTGACGGACCTTCCTTCACACGGCCGTGCCGTTCATCTGCGTATCCAGGTCCGCCGGTTTCGGTGCGCCGCCGTCAGCTGCCCCAGGCGGATCTTCGGCGAGCCGCTTACCGACGGCATCGCACCCCGCGCCGCCAGGCGGACAGCCCGGCTCGAAAGCGTCGTCCATCATCTGGGTCTCGCTCTCGGAGGCCGACCTGCCGCGAGCCTGGCAAGGCAACTGATGTTGCCGGTGAGCAGGGACACGCTCCTGCGGGTCCTGCGCCGCCGGGCGCCCGTGGGGGCCGGACCCGTGCAGGTCGTCGGCATCGACGACTTCGCGTGGAAACGCGGCCAGCGTTACGGCACGGTGGTGTGCGACCTCGAACGGCACCGAATCATCGAGCTGCTGCCAAATCGAGAGCCAGCAACCGTCGCGGCGTGGCTTGCTGCCCATCCCGACAGCGCCGCAGCGAGAAGGCCGACGTCCAGTTGGCCCGGCGGGCCCCGCCTGCTCGGTTTCTGAGCCGCCTCCTGACAGCGCAGCGGGTGCAGCTGGCGAAGACGGACGCAGTCACGGTGGCAGCCATCGAGACGGAAGTTCCGGCGCTGGCCGTCGCACGCGACCTGATGGAACGCTTCCATCGCATGCTGCGGGCGCGCGACGTCGGCGCGCTGCCAAGCTGGCTCACAGAAACGGGCACCAGCTTGCTGGCCTCGTTCGGGAAGGGCATCACCGCCGACCTGGCCGCGGTGGCTGCCCTGACCGAGACATGGTCAAACGGACCAACTGAAGGACAGATCACCAAGCTCAAGCTGGTCAAGCGACAGATGTATGGGCGGGCATCCCTCGATCTCCTCCGGGCACGCCTTGTCGCGCCAGCGTGACGCCAGCGGCCTAACTGCACCGAGATTGAGTCAGAGTCCCTTTTGCGTGCCGATTGACAGCCAGGGTGTAAATTCGCTTGCAATACTGCCCCCTTAGGGGCGTTTTCGCCCCTGCGACGCTGGATCAAGGAGCTGACCTCGGGTCCTGGGCAGGCGTTTCCGGGTCAGAAACCGTCAAGGCTGCACCGTGTCGCTTTCGTCAAGCAGCTTCTTCAGGTGCCTCCGCATCGTTTCGCGGTTGTTGAAGATATGTTCCTTCATCATGTTCTCGGCCCGCGTACCCTGCCGTGCCAGGACCGCGTCGACGATGCGCTGATGGTCCCTGAGCGCAAGCTGGGAGGATGACTGTCCGAACCGCCGCAGCACCTCCTCCACGCCGACGTGGCGCAGCGTCCGGTCGTAGATCAGCGGCAGGATGCGCGTGTGGTCCACGCCCGCACGCAGATAGGTGTTGTTGGCGCTATCGATCAGAAGGTCGTGGAATTGCAGGTTGAGCGCGCGCCACCGGTCCCGCTTCGCGTCCGACCAGTCGGGGTCGAACAGCACTTCCTCCGCCCGCACCAGATTCTCGCGTAGCGCGTCGGCGGTGGCGGGAGCGAGGCCCTTCTCGGCGACCAGCCGGCACGCGAGCCCCTCGAGTGTCAGCCGCACATCGAATGCCGCGAGCAGGCCGTCGAGGTCGAATTGCTTGACGCCGTAGCCGCAGTTCGGCGCGTATTCGAGCAGCCCTTCCTTGTGCAGGACGGACAACGCTTCCGCGACCGGTGTGCGCGAAACCCCGAGCTTGTCCGCCAGCATCTGCGCTTGCAGCCGCTCGCCCGGCCGCAACTCGCCGCCTACGATCAGGGCGCGGATCGCCTCGGTGGTAGATTGGGATCGTGTTCGGGTAACGCGGGTGATGTTGTTCATGCGGTCCTGGTTGCCGGTGCCGCGTCGTACACCCAGGGGCGCGCGATCCGGTCCGCGCGGCGGAACGCCTCGATCTCCGGCCGGCGGGTCAGCGTCAGGCCGATATTGTCGAGCCCTTCGACCAGCATGCGCTTCAGACCGGGGTCCACGGTGAAGCTCGCCGCGAACCCGTTGCTCGCGGTGAGAGTCTGCGCTGGCAGGTCGAGCGTCAGGCGCAATTCCGGATCGCGCTCGGCCGCCGCCCCGAGTTGCTCGACTTGGTCGCGCGCGAGCACCACTGGGGCCACGCCGTTGCGGTAGCAGTTGGCGCTGAAGATGGAGCCGAAGCTGGGGGCCACAACGCATCGTATGCCGAAGTCGCGGATGGCCCAGGGGGCGGTCTCGCGCGAGCTGCCGCAGCCGAAATTATCGAGGGCGACCATGAACACGCTGCCCCGCCGCTCCGGCCGGTTCAGCACGAAGTCCGGCCGCTCGGCGCCATCGGCATCGAAGCGCCACTCGCGGAACAGCAGCCCCGAGAGATCGCTTGCATCCACGCCCATCTTCACGCGGGACGGCGCGATGGCATCGGTGTCGATGTTCGCACGCAACAAGGGCGCCACCACGCCGGTAAGCGTGGCAAGGGGAGTGTTCCTCATGCGCGCACCTCCCGGGGATCGGCGATCCTGCCGGCCAACGCGGAGGCGGCGGCGGTGGCCGGGCTCATCAGATGGGTGCGAATGCCCGGACCCTGGCGGTTCTCGAAGTTGCGGTTGGTGGTGGAGGCCACACGCGCGCCGGGCGGGAAACCCTCGCCGCCGCCGAAGAAGCACAGCGAACAGCCGGACTCCCGCCACTCGAACCCGGCGTCGCGGAACACCGTGTCGAGCCCCTCCGCCTCTGCCAGCCGCTTCACCTCGCTGGAGCCGGGCACCACGATAGCCTTCTCCAGCGCCGGCGAAATTCGGTGGCCGCGCACCACGTCCGCGGCGGCACGGAGGTCGCCGAGCCGGGAATTGGTGCAGGAGCCGATGAAGACGGTGTTGATCGTCACGTCACTCAGTGGCTGGCCGGGACGCAGGCCCATGTAGCGCAATGCCGCCTCCGCCGAGCCACGCGCGACCGGATCCTCGATCGCGTCCAGGCTCGGCACCCGGCCGCATACCGAAGTCACGTGCTGGGGGCTTGTGCCCCAGCTCACCTGCGGCCCGAGCTGGGCCACATCGATGTCAACCTCGCGGTCGAAAACAGCGTCGTCGTCCGAGCGAAGGTCGGCCCAGGTCTCGACCGCCCGATCCCACATCGCGCCCGCTGGCGCGAATGGGCGGCCGGCGAGCCAGTCGATGGTGACCGCATCGGGCGCGACGACGGCGGACCAGGCGCCGAACTCGACGGCCATGTTGCAAAGGGTCATGCGGCCCTCGACCGACATCGCGCGAACCGCCGTGCCGGCGAACTCGACCATGTAGCCGACGGCACCCGCGGCGCCGATCTCGCCGATGAGATGCAGGACGGCATCCTTCGCGCTGACCATGTCGCCGAGCACACCATCGAAATTCACCCGCATCGTCTTCGGTCGCTGGAGCGCGATCGTCTGGGTGGCCAGCGCGTGTTCCGTCTCCGATACACCGATGCCCCACGCGAGCGCACCAATGCCGCCCACGGTGCCGGTGTGACTATCGGCGCAGACCAGCGACAATCCTGGCAAGGCGACGCCCTGCTCGGGCATGCTGACATGGGCGATGCCCTGCCGCGCGTCTCCCACATCGAAGATGCCGAAGCCGGCGGCCGCGGCCTCGGCGCGGAACACCTCGATGAACTTCTGGCCGTTCGGCACGAGCGTGGTCGCATCCGTACGTCCGGGCCGCGTGTCCAGCACATGGTCCATAATGCCGAACACCTGACCGGGGTCGAACACGGCGCGCCCCGTCTTGGATAGCTGGCGCATGCACACGGCTCCCGCGCGCTCGTGCAGAACGATACGGTCGATGTGCAGCAACTCAGACCCATCCTCCAGGATCGCGATCCGGTGCATGTCCCACAATTTGGCGTGCAAGGTGCGTGGCGCGCTCATTCCGCCGCCTCCAGCAGAGTGGCTTTGAGCGGCGCGAGGTAGCGCTCCTCGAGTTCGCCGACCTTGCCCATGCCAACGAGATTGTGGAGGTCGCGGAAGCCGTACATCCGATCGGCGACGCCGAGCACGCTGCCGGTGGATTTCACCGTGGCCAGCACGTCGGCCACCGCCTTCATGGCCGCTTGCATCGCGATGCCAGGCAGGCTGACACGCGCGACGCCAAGCCGTTCGAGGTCCGCGAGATCCAAGGCCGCCGACTTGCCGCCCTGGACGATGTTGACCCCCACCGGACCGGCGATGCCCTTCACCGCGGCCGCGATGATGTCGAGCGAGCTCGCGCCCTCGACGAAGATCATCGAGGCGCCGGCGCCGAGATAGGCGTTGCCGCGTCGGATCACCTCCTCGATGCCGTGTGTGGCAAGCGCGTCGGTCCGGGCGTTGATCACGAAGTCCTTGTCGATTCGGGCGTCGGCCGCGGCGCGGATTTTCGCGACGCCCTCCGCGAGCGGGATCACCTCCTTGCCGTCGAGGTGACCGCAACGTTTGGGCATCACCTGATCCTCGATGTTCACCCCGGCCGCTCCAGCCCGCTCGAACGCCTGGACCGCATACCAGGTGTTCACCGCATTGCCGAAGCCGGTGTCGCCGTCGCCCATCACGGGGATATCGACCGCCTCGGCGATCAGTCGGGTGGCGGCTACCATGTCGCTCATGGCCAGCATCGAGTAGTCGGGGCGGCCGAGATAGACCGCGGAAATGCCCGCGCCGGTGCATTGCGCGGCGTCGAACCCAGCCTGCTCGACGAGCTTCGCGGTGAGTGGATCGTACACTCCCGGCATCACCACCATACCCGGCTGCTCGATCAGCCGCCGCAGCCGGGTCGTTTTGCGCAAGCCGTCCTGGGACATGTTCATCCACCCTCATGGTTCGGGTTGGTGGTTTACGCAAAAGCTACGTTCCATGCAATCTTAATGCTCCAATGCGGAGTGGTTGATCAACCTAACCTATCAGCTGACCCGTGGAGAAATAGATTGCATGCAATTACGACTGCGTCTAAGCGGGTCGCAACAGGCCCGTAAGGCGGGCCGGCTGCATGGGAGCGTGGCGATGCCGTCCAGATATCAAGCCTTGGTGGCCCTTTGGCTGTTCCAGATCGTGAACTACCTGGACCGCACCAGCATCAGCTTCGCCGGGCCCACGATGATGAAGTCGATGGGCCTGACCCCTGCCGATTTCGGCATCGTGCTGTCCTCCTTCGCCGCCGGCTACTTCATCGCCCAGCTTCCGGGCGGCTTGATCACCGACCGCGTCGGCAGCAAGTTCATGTTCGTGCTGACGCCGCTGCTCTGGGCCGTGTGCACGGGCGGCATCGGCCTCGTCGCCGGCATCGCGGGCCTGGTGACCGCGCGGATCTGCCTCGGGCTTGCCGAGGGGATCGGCAACGCGGCGATCTTCAAGTTCATCGGCGACCATTTCTCGTCGCGCGAGCGCGCCCGCGTCTCCGGACTTTGGGCGACCAGTTTCGCGGTCGCGCCAGCTCTGGGAGGGCCGCTGATCGCGATGCTCCTCGTCAACTTCGACTGGCGCACGACTTTCATGATGCTGGCATTGCCCGCCCTCGGGGCGGCCCTGCTCAACTATTTCGTGTTGCCCAGCGACCGGCCGACCGGGGTCGCGACACAGAACCGCGAGACAGGCCCGGCACGCACGCCCTTCACGCAACTGCTCCGTCAGCGCGGCTTGTGGTTCGTGGCGCTCACCTACTTCTTCTTCAACTTCGGCTACTGGGGGTACCTCGGCTGGATGCCGAGCTATCTCGCCTCCGCGCATCATATCGACCTCAAGTCGGTCGGCCTGGTCGCCGGAATCCCCTACGTGTTCGGCATCCTCGGGCTGCTGACCCTGGGTTGGCTCGCGGACTCGGCGCTTTATGCCCAACGGGCACAGCTCTGGGCGGTTAGCCTCGTATTGGCCGCGGCGTGCCTCTACGTGGCCTACCAGGCGAGCGATCTCACGGGCTCGTTGATCGGCCTGTCGGGCGCGGCCTTCTTTCTCTACGGGTCGCTCGCCCTGTTCGCTGGCATCATGATCGACTACGCGCCGGCCGACTCCCGCGCGAGCTTCTCCGCCATTGCAACGACGGCGGGCCAGTTGGGCGGCATCATCGCCCCGGCGGTCATCGGCGCCCTGGTCCAGAAATCTGGGAGCTTCGCGAGCGGTTTTGCCTTCATGGTCGCGATGCTGGTGGTCGCGGCGGGATGCGCGCTCGGGCTGCTGTCGCTGCCGCGTGACGCGCGCCAGCCCGCCGCTGCTTGACCCGACCCGCATTCGGTAAGGACCCAGTCAATGACCCAGCCTTCCTCCGCTCCGTCCCGCCTCCGAAAGCTCCTCGCCGGCCCCGACCTGGTCGCCGCACCTGGCGCCTATGATGCGATCACCGCGCGCCTGATCGAGCAGGCCGGGTTCCCGGCGGTTTACATGACCGGCGCCGGTGTATCGGCGGCGCGGGGCTATCCCGACTACGGCTTGCTGACGATGGGCGAGATGGTGGACAGCGCCGAGATCATCGCCCGCTCCGTCTCGGTGCCGCTAATCTCCGATGCGGATACCGGTTACGGCAACGAACTCAACGTCACGCGCGCGGTGCGCGAGTTCGAGAGGCGAGGGGTCGCCGCCATCCACATCGAGGACCAGGTCGCGCCCAAGCGATGCGGCCACCTGGAGGGCAAGGAGATCGTGTCGCGGGCGGAGTTCGTCTCGAAAATTCGCGCCGCCGTCGCCGCCCGCCGCGACCCCGACTTCGTCGTCATCGCGCGAACCGACTCCCGCGCGGTGATCGGCCTCGACGAAGCCGTAGCCCGCGCCAATCTGGCGATGGAGGCAGGCGCCGACATGGCTTTCGTCGAAGCGGTCGAGAGTCTGGGCGAGATGGCCGACGTGCCCAAGCGCGTGAAGGGCCCC
>JANXTF010000107.1 GCA_025352565.1 Rhodospirillales bacterium
CGTTTGAGGTTGTGGTCACCGACCGCTCGCGCCGCCGCACCCGCAAGATCGATCGCCTGCGGCTGCCGATGCTGGGCAACCACAACATCCAGAACGCGCTGGCGGCGATTGCCGTCGGCGTCGAGATGGAGATCGACGACAACACGCTGCGAGCCGCCTTCCTCGGCTTCAAGGGGGTGAAGCGCCGGTTCACCAAGACCGGCGAGGCCGGCGGCATCACCATCATCGACGATTACGGCCACCACCCGGTGGAGATCGCGGCGGTGCTGAAGGCGGCGCGCCAGGCCGGCGCAAACAATGTCATCGCGGTCGTGCAGCCGCATCGCTATTCCCGCGTCGCCGCCTTGTTCAACGAGTTCTGCACCTGCATGAACGACGCCGGAACGGTGATCGTCGCCGACATCTACGCCGCCGGAGAGACTCCTCTGGCCGGGGTCAACCGCGATGCGCTGGTCGAGGGGCTGCGCGCGCGCGGCCACCGCTCCGTGGTCGGTCTGCCCGGCCCGGCGCACCTGGCCGAGATGGTGTTCGCCATTGCCCAACCCGGCGATTTTGTCATCTGTCTTGGTGCCGGCAACATCACGCAGTGGGCCCAGACGCTGCCGGCGGAGCTTGCCGCCTAGCAGACCGGTGGCGGTCGTCGGGCCGGGGATGCGCCGGTCGGCAGCCGCATCGGGGATGCGGCATGATGGCGCTCGAAACGATCCGGGCGTTGGCCGACAGCTTGCCGTCGTCGCGCGGCCGGGTGCAGGCTGACGAACCGTTGGCCGACAAGACCTGGTTCCGGGTCGGCGGTCCGGCAGAGGCGCTGGTGCGCCCAGCCGATGCCGCCGATCTCGCCGACTTCCTGCGGGAGTTGCCGCATACCGTGCCGACGCGGGTGCTCGGCGCCTGCTCCAACCTGATCATCCGCGACGGCGGCCTGCCCGGCGTCACCTTCCGCCTCGCGCGCGGCTTTTCCGGCATCAAGGTCGAGGCCGATGGCGTGGTCGCCGGCGCCGCTTCGCTCGACGTCACTATCGCCGAGCACGTCGCTGCCGCCGGGCTGGCGGGTCTCGAATTCCTCTCGGGCATTCCGGGATCGCTCGGTGGCGCCATCGCCATGAACGCCGGCGCCTATGGCGGCGATATGGCGGGCTGTCTCGAATGGGCGGAGATCGTGACGCGCGCGGGCGACATCGTGCGCCTGCACGCGGCCCAACTCGCCTTCGCCTACCGCCATTCCGCCTTGCCCCCCGGCGCCGTCGTGGTGCGCGCCCGCCTGCGCGGCCGCATGGGCGACAGCGCCGCCATCGGGCAGCGCATGGCTGAAATCCGCGCCAACCGCGAGGCCACGCAACCCGTCCGCGCCCGCACTGGCGGATCGACCTTCCGCAACCCCGAGAACATGAAGGCGTGGGAGCTGATCGACGCCGCCGGCGGCCGCGGGCTGCGTCGCGGTGGGGCACAGGTGTCCGAGAAGCACTGCAACTTCCTGCTCAACACCGGCGACGCCACCGCCGCCGACATCGAGGGGCTGGGCGAGGACATCCGCGCGCGGGTGCGCGAAACCAGCGGCGTGTCGCTGCACTGGGAAATCAAGCGCATCGGTGTCCCGGCATGACCACCGTGGCCGTCCTCTATGGTGGCATCTCGGCGGAACGCGAGGTCAGCCTGTCATCCGGCCGCCAGGTGATCGCCGCCTTGCGCGAAGCCGGCTACCACGTGACCGGCATCGACGTCGGCCCCGATCTGCGCGCGACGCTCGCGGCGCTCGACCCCGCGCCCGACGCGGTGTTCAACGCGCTGCATGGCCGCTTCGGCGAGGATGGCGCGATCCAGGGCGTGCTCGACTGGCTTGGCATCCCCTACACCCATTCCGGCGTGCGCGCCTCGGCGCTGGCCATGGACAAGGCGGCGGCGAAAGCCGTGTTCGCCGCTGCCGGTTTGCCGATCGCGCGCGGTGCCATCGTCGATATCGCCGCGTTGGACCACGCCGACCCGATGCCGCTTCCCTACGTGGTGAAACCCGTCAACGAAGGCTCGTCGGTGGGCGTGGAGATCATGCGCGAGGGCGACAACCGCCGCGCCGCCGTCGCCGCCGCCTGGAAATTCGGCCCCGAGGCCATGGTCGAGGAATACATCCCCGGCCGCGAACTCACCGTCGCCGTCATGGGCGACCGGGCGCTCGCAGTGACCGAGATCGGCTCGTCGCACGGCTTCTACGACTACGACGCGAAATACGCGGCCGGCGGCTCGCACCACACCATCCCGGCACAGATCCACGCCGACACCTACGCCCAGGCGCTCGACGTGGCACTCGCCGCGCACCGCGCGTTGGGCTGCCGTGGCGCCACGCGCTCGGATTTCCGTTACGACGACACGGCGGGCGAACCCGGCCGTCTCGTGCTGCTCGAGGTGAACACCCAGCCCGGCCTCACGCCCACCTCGCTGCTGCCCGAACAGGCGGCGCATCATGGCATGAGCTTCCCGCAACTCTGCGCGTGGATGGTGGAGAACGCGACATGCCGCGCGTGAAACGTATCATCGTACCGCCGCCGCCGCCACGCATGCCGGATCGGCCGGGACGCTGGAAGCTGCTGCTGCGGCGCCAGCGCCGGCTCATCAAGCCGACCTTGCTCGGCATCGGCGCGCTCTGCGTCGTCGGCGTGTTCGCGCTGATCGTGCGCGCCGAAAGCCGTGGCCTGCCCTTGAGCGAACGCGTCGGCAGCGCCACCGCCGATCTCGGCCTGCGTGTGCAGGACATCGTCATCGAGGGGCGCTCGAAGACTCCCGAGCCGCTGCTCCGCGCGGCCCTCGGCGTCACGCGCGGCGATCCCATTCTGAGCTTCTCGGTGAAGGACGCCCGCGCCCGCATCGAAACCCTGACCTGGGTGCAGAGTGCGACCGTCGAACGCCGTCTGCCCGACCGTATCGTCATCCAACTGGTTGAGCGCGCGCCGTTCGCCGTGTGGCAGAACCAGGGCAAGTTCGTGCTGATCGACCGCGCCGGAGACCTCGTGGCCGATCAGGATGTCGCCTTGTTCGCCAAGGAACTTCCGCTTCTGGTCGGCGACGGGGCACCGAAGGCCGCCGCGGCGCTGATCGAGGCGCTGGCGACGCAACCCGCCATGCAGTCGCGCATGGTCGCCGCCGTGCGCGTGGGCCAGCGCCGCTGGAACCTTCGCATGAACAACGGTGGCGACGTGCTGCTGCCCGAAGGCGAGGAAACCGCCGGCCTCGCGCGCCTCGCGTTGCTGCAAACGCAGTACGCCGTGCTTGACCGCGCGCTGCAAACCGTCGATCTCCGCGCACCGGATCGCCTCGTGCTGCGGCCCGCCCCCGAAAAGACGATCGACCCCGCGAAACCTCCCGGCAGGAAGCCGACATGAACATGTCCAGTCGCATCCTGCCTCCGATGCAACCCACGCCCGAGCCGCCGCGCCAGTTCCGTCCGCGCCAATCCGGCCCGTTCGGCGTGCTCGACATCGGCACCAGCAAGATCGTCTGCGTCATCGGCCGCTGCGAATCCGATGGCAGCGTGCGTGTGCTCGGGCTCGGCTGGCAGAAGGGCGACGGGGTGCGCGCGGGCGGCATCACCGACATCGAGAAGGCCGAACGCGTCATCCGCGCCGCCGTCGGCGCCGCCGAGGAAATGGCCGACACGCGGCTGCGCTCGGTCACTGTCAATCTCTCGTGCGGGGTTCCCGAAAGCCGGCTGTTCAACGTGCAGTGGCCGGTCGGCGGCCGCGCCGTGACCGAGGCCGACATCCGCCGCGTGCTGGTCGAGGGGCGTGGCCGCGCCGCGAGCGAGGGCCGCGAGATCATCCACGCCATGCCGCTGTCGTTCGCCACCGACGAGGAACTCGGCATCCTCGATCCGCGCGGCCTGCACTGCGACACGCTCGGCGCACGGCTGCACGTCATCGACGCGGTGCAGACCGCGCTCCGCACGCTCGGCGCGTGCATGGCGCGCTGCGATCTGGACATCGCCGAACTCGTCTCCTCCCCCATGGCCGCCGGCCTCTCCACGCTGGTCGAGGACGAACGCCTCCTGGGTGCGACGGTGCTCGACATGGGCGGAGGCACCACCGGCATGGCGGTGTTCGCTGAAGGCCACCTGCTGCACACGGCACAATTGCCGATCGGCGGCGTGCATGTGACCAGCGACATCGCGCGCGTGCTCTCCACGCCGATCGCCCATGCCGAGCGCCTGAAAACGCTGTATGGCAGCGCGCAATCCAGCCCCGACGACGAGCGCGAGATGCTTCCCGTGCCGCTGGTCGGCGAGGAAGAGCACCAGATCGCCAAGGTTCCACGCAGCATGGTGGTCAACATCATCCGCCCGCGACTCGAGGAAACCTTCGAGATGGTCAAGGAACGCATCGAGAGCTCCGGCCTCGGCCGAGTCGCCGGCACGCGCGTGGTGCTCACCGGCGGCGCCAGCCAGATGAGCGGCGCGCGCGAGATGGCGACGCGCATCCTCGGCCGCCAGGTGCGCCACGGCCGTCCGGCGGCCCCGCGCGGCCTGCCGGACTCCGCCTCCGGCCCCGCCTTCGCCACCGCCGTCGGCTTGCTCAACTGGGCGGCCGGCGAAGGGCGCGGCGTGCTGGACATCGACATCGAAACCGATCGCGGCGGGGGTTTGCTCCGCCGCGTGGTGAATTTTTTGCGGGAGCGCGTCTGATGAGTTCCGAATCGGGCGACCGCGTTATCAACACACTCTTCCGGGGGGCTGGGCAATGACACTCAATCTGACGATACCGCAGCAAGTGCATACCGATTTCACGCCACGCATCACCGTGATCGGTGTCGGCGGCGGCGGCACCAACGCGGTCGACAACATGATCGCGCTCAATCTGCAAGGCGTGGAGTTCGTGGTCGCGAACACCGACGCGCAGCAGCTCGTGCACAGCAAGGCCGACCGCCGCATCCAGCTCGGGCCACACATCACCCAGGGGCTCGGCGCCGGTGCGAAGCCCGAGATCGGCCGCGCCGCCGCCGAGGAAGCCGCCGACGAACTCTATCGCCACCTCGACGGCGCCCACATGGTGTTCATCACCGCCGGCATGGGCGGCGGCACCGGCACCGGCGCTGCTCCCGTGATCGCGCGTATGGCCCGTGAACGGAACATCCTGACCGTCGGCGTGGTCACCAAGCCGTTCACCTTCGAGGGCCTGCGCCGCACCCGCGCGGCGGAGGCCGGCATCGAGGAACTGCAGCAATACGTCGACACGCTGATCGTGATCCCGAACCAGAACCTGTTCCGCCTCGCCAATGAGCGGACCGGCTGGAAGGAAGCGTTCAAGATGGCCGACAACGTCCTTTACATGGGCGTGCGCGGTGTCACCGACCTGATGGTCGCACCGGGCCTGGTCAACCTGGATTTCGCCGACATCCGCACCGTCATGGCCGAGATGGGCAAGGCGATGATGGGCACCGGCGAAGCCGAGGGCGAGAACCGCGCCATCCGCGCCGCCGAACTCGCCATCAGCAACCCGCTGCTGGAAGACACCTCGATGGCCGGCGCCCGTGGCCTGCTCATCAACATCACCGGCGGCGACGACCTCACGCTGTTCGAGGTCGATCAGGCCGCCAACCGCATCCGCGAGGAAGTGGACGAAGAGGCCAACATCATCTTCGGCTCCGCCATCGACGAGAGCCTGAACGGCAAGGTCCGCGTCTCGGTCGTTGCCACCGGCATCGAGAGCGCCGAGCAGAAGGCGATGGAGCGGCCGCGTCTCGTCGCGGTTGGCGGCGGCATGCCGATGCAGCAGTCGCCGACGCAGTCGTTCATCCCGCAGGCTCCGATGACCGCCCCGCAGGCTCCGGCGGCGCAATCCGCCCAGCCGCCGTCGCTGGCGCTCGAAGCAAGCCTGCCGCAGCCGGCCGCACGTGGTCCGGTCGCACCGATGGTGATCGCGCCGCGCATGACCCCCCGCCCGGTGATGCAGCCCGCGCAGCAGGCGCCCACCGCCCGCCAGTCCGAGCAGCATGCCGAGCACGAGCACTACTCCGAGCCGCAGGCCGAAGCCTACGACGCCCAGCACCACGAGGAAGCATCCGCGCCCGGCCGCCCTGCCATGCCGCCGCAGATCGCCGCGGCCCGCGCCGATCCGCGTCGGGCGGCCGAGACGCGCGTTCAGGCCCCGCGCGGCCTGTTCGCCGAGCCGGCCAAGGCGGCCGCCCCGGCGGTTGTCCCGGTCGCTCGCAAAAGCCTGTTCGGCATCGTCACCGGCGCGATCCGCGGCAACCTGTCACCCGCCCCCGTCGCCCCGCCGGATCGCCACGAGGCGCCGGAGCATCGGCAGGAACCAGTCCGGGCCAACGTCCGCCAGGCCGCGGGCGACGAAATGGGCATCGACATCCCCGCCTTCCTGCGCCGCCAGTCGTCGTAAGACCACCCAGTCGTCGTAAGACAGGGTCCGTCGCAGTCCCCTCATTCGGTTATTGCCGGGCTTGACCCGGCAATAACCGAGTGGGCAATTTCCGGGTGAGGGAAACCTCCGCGCCGCGCCGCCGGAGCAAGCGCGTGCATCGGCATCAGCGAACCCACGCATGACGTTCCCCGCAGTCTAAATTCCGTAAACACAATGCGTTAGACCGAAATATTCGGCAATAAAGCTTGATTGGCGAAGTGGCCGGCGGGTCCATAGGTTGTCGCACGGCCGCGGTGCCAATCAAAGCCGCGTCCTCCGATGCCACCCGGAAGGACGATTATGGATGGATTTCAGACTATCTCGATGCAGCGCGCCCCTACGGTGACGGGCCTTCCCGGCCTTGCCGCCCCGGTGCAGCGCGGGCTGAAATCGGCCATCGGCTGCGTCGGCATCGGTCTGCATTCCGGCCGCAAGATCGCCATGTCGCTGAACCCGGCTCCCGCCGGCCACGGCATTTCCTTCCGCCGCACCGACCTTCCCGGCACGCCTGAAATCCCGGCCCGCTACGACCACGTGGTCGATACCCGGCTCTGCACCGTGATCGGCCTTCCCGGCCAGCCCGAAGTGCGCGTCGGCACGGTCGAGCATGTCCTGGCGGCCCTTGCCGGCTGCGGCATCTCCAACGCCGTGATCGAGGTCGATGGCCCCGAAGTGCCGGTGCTGGACGGGTCGTCCGCCAATTTCGTGTTCCTG
This sequence comes from Rhodospirillales bacterium, assembly GCA_025352565.1. GTDB lineage: Bacteria > Pseudomonadota > Alphaproteobacteria > Acetobacterales > Acetobacteraceae > JANXTF01. The sequence goes on from JANXTF010000107.1 coordinate 7,113, forward strand.
ATCGACTGTGCCGGCATCGTCGAGCAGAACGCGCCGATGGCTGTCATCGAGGTCATGCGCCCCGTCCGGGTGCAGGACGGGGCCGCCCACGCGACGCTGCTGCCCTGCGCCTTCGGCTTCGAGGCATCGGTTTCCATCGCCTTCGACGCGGCGGCCATCGGCACCCAGGCACTTTCGCTGCGCGTCACGCCGGGATCGTTCCGTGCCGAGCTTGCCCATGCGCGCACCTTCACCATGGCGGGCGACGTCGAACGTCTGCGCGCGGCGGGCCTCGCCCTCGGCGGCAGCCTCGACAACGCCGTGGTGGTGGACGGCGACCGTGTGCTGAACCCCGGCGGCCTGCGCATGGCCGACGAGTTCGTGCGCCACAAACTGCTGGACGCCGTGGGCGACCTCGCATTGGCCGGCGCCGCGCTCCGCGCTCGCCTGGTGGCGCATCGCTGCGGCCACGCCCTGAACAACACGCTGCTGCACGCGCTGTTCAGCGACCGAGCCAACTGGCGTCCGGTCGCGTCCGAAGCCGTGCCGTTCCGCGTCTCCCGGTCGCCCGGCGCCCGCCAGCACGACCAGCGGATCGCCGCCGCCGCCGCCTGAAGTTTGGCTGGCGGCGCAACGATCGCCACGCCGCTTTCAAGCACGGCCCGCGCGATCTATAACGCGCGCTCGTTTCCTCATTTTCTGGTGAGTGCGTTGCGCCTCAATTCATCCTCCCGCCTTGCGTCCCTTCGCTTCGCCCTGCCGCTCGGGCTGGCGCTTTCCCTCGGCGCCTGCTCCACGCTGAAGTCGCTGAACCCGTGGAACGGCGACGACTCCCAGCTTGACGCCAAGGAGGACCCCTCCAAGGTCCCGGTGGAGGAGTTGTACAACCGGGGCGTCGATGCGCTGGGCGCTCGCAACTATTCCACCGCGGCCAAACAATTCGACAATGTCGAGCAATACTACCCGTATTCGTCCTGGGCGGTGAACGCACAGTTGATGCAGGGCTACGCCGAGTATCTGCAGACGCATTACACCGACGCCATCGGCACGCTCGACCGTTTTGTCCAGCTTCACCCGGCGCATCGCGATATCGGCTATGCGTATTACCTCCGTTCACTGTGCTATTACGAGCAGATTGCCGATATCCAGCGCGACCAGAAGGGCACATCCGACGCAATGGCCGCGTTGCAGGAGGTGGTGAACCGTTTCCCCGACAGCTCCTATGCCCGCGACGCCCGCCTCAAGATCGACCTCGCGCGCGACCATCTGGCCGGCAAGGAGATGGAGGTCGGGCGCTATTACGAGAAGCAGCACCTTTATACGGCGGCCATCGGCCGCTTCCAGCGCGTGATCGATGACTACCAGACCACCAACCACGTGCCCGAGGCCCTGCACAGGCTCACGGAAATCTATCTGCTGCTCGGCCTGCCCGACCAGGCCAAGAAGACCGCCGCCGTGCTCGGCCACAACTATCCCGGCAGCGAATGGTATGAAGACAGCTACGCCCAGCTCGCCGATGACGGCCAGGCTCCCGCCGTGCCGCGCCGCGACGTGGCCGACCGCAAAAGCTTTCTCTCCCGCGCGATCGGCTCGATCTTCTGAACGCGGACGCCGTCATGCGGCGTAATACAGTATCTCGTCGGCGATGCTGACCGCCCTTTCGATCCGCGACGTGGTGCTGATCGAGCGGCTTGATCTGGCGTTCGCGGCCGGCCTCACGGTGCTCACCGGCGAGACCGGCGCCGGCAAATCCATCCTGCTCGACAGCCTGGGCCTGGCGCTCGGCGCCCGCTCCGAGAGCGGCCTGGTGCGCGATGGCGCGGAACAGGCGGTGGTGGCGGCGGTGTTCGTGCCACCGCCGGACCATGCGGCCTTCGAATTGCTCCGCGAGCAAGGCATCGATGCGGAGGATGAGATCGTGCTGCGCCGCGTGGTGGCGCGCGACGGCCGTTCCCGTGCCTTCGCCAACGACCAGCCGGTCGGCGCCGGGCTGCTGCGCCGCGTGGGAGGGCTGCTGGTCGAGGTCCAGGGCCAGCACGACCAGATGGGCCTCGCCGACCCGGCCAATCATGGTGGCGTGCTCGACGCGTTCGGCGTGCCCGCGAAGCTGCGCGAGGACGCCGCAACCGCCTATCGCGGCTGGCGCGACGCGGCGCGCGCTTTGCGTGAGGCCGAGGAGGCTATCGCCGCGGCCGAGCGGGATCGCGAATGGCTCAGCCACGCGGTCGATGAACTCTCCACCCTCGCCCCCCAGGAGGGCGAGGAGGCACGGTTGGCCAACGAGCGCGCGGCCCTGCAACGCCGCGAGCGGCGCGGCGAGGCCATCGCCGCCGCTCTCGCCGAACTCGCGCCACGCGACCGGCGCGGCGGCGGCGGCCCGGCGGCGGCGCTGCGGG
>JANXTF010000070.1 GCA_025352565.1 Rhodospirillales bacterium
CTGTTAGCACTCAATTGGCTTGAGTGCTAAATAAGTTTTGGAGTGCAGGGCCGATGCGTGTTTCCTTGCGACAGGCCGCCATGGCCCCGATATGGGCGGCGCAGCTGCTGACCGGGGCCAAGTCCTTCGGCGACAACCCGATTCTCGGTAGCAGGATGCTGAACGAGTGGGGCCTGCATGTCGGCCGGCTGCGGCTGGCGCACGGGCTCGCGTGGCAGCGCCGCTCGCGACTCGCCTCCCGCCTGTCGGCTGCGCGCCGCGCGGAATTCGACCGCGACGGTTTCGTGGCGGTGCCGGATTTCCTGCCGCCGGAGCAGTTTCGGGCACTCCGCCAACAGGTGCGCGATTGTCGCGGGCCGGTGCGCGAGATGGTGCAGGGCGACACCATCACCCGCCGCGTGCCGCTGGACCCAACCACGCTCGCGCGCATCCCCGCCGCGGCCGACCTGCTGGAGATGCCGGCGTGGCGTGGCCTGATCCGCTATGCCGGCAGCTACGATGCCGAGCCTGTCAGCTACATCCAGACCATATTGAACAAGGTGCATCCCGGCCCGCCGGACCCGCAGACAGCCCTGCACGCCGACACCTTCCACCCATCGGTGAAGGCGTGGCTGTTCCTGACCGATGTGGCCGAGGATGCCGGGCCGTTCGTCTATGTGCCGGGCTCGCACCGCCTCACTCCGGGCCGGCTCGCCTGGGAGCGTCGCATCAGCATCGCCGCCGCGACCGACGAGGACCGGCTGACGCGACGAGGCTCGTTCCGCATCCCCGAGGCGGCCCTGGCCGAGATCGGGCTGCCGCCCGCACGGGCCTTCGCGGTGCCGGCCAACACGCTGGTGGTCGCCGACACGTTCGGTTTCCACGCGCGCGGCCCGAGCCTCGTGCCGTCGATGCGGGTGGAGGTGTGGGCCTATGGGCGCCGCAACCCGTTCCTGCCCTGGACCGGGCTCGACATCTGGAGCATCGACGCGCTGGGCCGCCGCCGGGCGCCCGCCTTCTGGCGGGTCAGCGACCGGCTGGAGGCCATGAAGATCAAGGGTCACGCCTGGCGCGCGCGGGAGAACGTCTCGGCGTTCGATGGCGCGGGGCAGGTGGTGCCTCCGCTGTTCGACTGAGGCGCTATTGCAGGAAGCCCCACCGTTCGACCGCGGGTTCCGCGGAGGCCCATTTCCAGTCCGGTCCCCGCGCCGTCGCATCCTTCGCGCAGATGGTGGTGGTGAACCAGGCAGGCGGGGCGGGCGGGTCGTCCAGCATCGAGAACGCGATCTCGCGGCAAATGGCCAGGGAAGAGACGATTTCACGCACCACGCGGACCTCGCCGTGTTCGTTGCCGACCGGGATATCGTGGCGGATCGCCCATTGGGCGGCCATGCCGGGCGCCAGCGGGCCGGCGACGCCGGCGATGGCGTCCTGCTCGGCGCGGGCGCGCACGCGGGAGATGTAGGCGACCGTGGCGTCGACCGCCGCCGCAGTACTGACGGCGACCGCATAGCCGATGGCGGGGTTGGCCGTAGCGCCACCGGCCACGGCACCCGTGGCGAGGCCGGTCAGGCTGCCGATCGTGTGGCATCCCGACACGGCGAAGGCTGCAAGCAGCAGCACACCCCGCCTCACTGGAGCGAGCCCCACCGCTCCGTGGCGGGCTCGGCGGTGGCCCATTTCCATTGCGCGCCGTCCTGGCACACAGTCGCGGTATAGAAGCCCCGCCTGATCGCCTCCGGCTTGCCGCGCTCGACCGAGAACACGATCTCGCGGCATGCGAGGCCGGACCCTCCGATATCGCGGATTACCGCCAACTGGCCGTGCTCGTCGTCCTCGATGGGCAGGTCGTGCTCGACCGACCAGGGCGCCGTGGCGCCGATGGCGGTGGCCCCCGCGACGGCGGCGATGCCGTCCTGCTCATAGCGATGCACGCGGCGCTGGGCGTATTTGAGGCCGGTGTCGGCGAGCGATTTCACGCCGAGGCCGATGGCGGCCCCGATCGTCGCGTTCTTGGTGATGCCGGCGGCAATGCCGGCGCCGGCGATGCCGGCGGCATCCGAGGTGCCCTCCGCGAGGAGCGCTCCGCAGGCGGGTAAAGCGAGGGTGGCAATAAGCAGCACGGCCAGGCCGGCGAATGGGATACGCATCGTTGCAGGTTACATGGCGCGCCGCGCGGGCAAAATCGCAAGGACGTTACCTTCCGGCGCCGAAAACCGGATTGCGGTCGGGGGCGCTTCGTCATGTGCGGGCTTGCCGCACCGCCCCGCTATCCCTGCAAAAACGGGTTGCTCCGTCGTTCCTCGCCAAAGCTCGAACCCTGGCCGTGCCCACAGACGAAGGTGACGTCGTCGCCCAGCGGCAGCAGCTTGGTGTGGATGTGCGCGATCAGCGCCTCGCCGTCGCCGTAAGGAAAATCGGTGCGGCCGACCGACCCCTGGAAAAGCACGTCTCCCACGATCGCGAAACGCTGCTGTTTCTCGACGAACACCAGATGGCCCGGCGTGTGGCCCGGACAATGCAGCACGTCGAAGCGGAGCGAGCCGAATTCGATGGTCTCGCCTTCGGTCAGGAATCGGTCCGGCAGCACGTTGACCATGCCAGACAGGCCATAGGCGACCGACACCTGCTCGATGCTTTCCAGCAGGAAGCGGTCCCGCTCGTCAGGCCCGAGCAGGGGAATGGGCGGCAGGCCGGCGGCGGCGGCCTTCTGGTCGAGCACGGCCTTCAGCGGCTTGGCGCCGCCCGCGTGATCGAGATGGCCGTGAGTCAGCAGGATCAGCTCGGCGGTGAGGCCGAGGCGGTCGAGGGTGGCGAGGATGCGGCCGGCCTCGCCGCCGGGATCGACGACCATCGCGCGCCTGGTCTCGGTCTCCCACAATATGGCGCAGTTCTGCTGGAACACGGTGACGGGCACGAGCGCCACCTGGAAGGCGGGGAGCGGCTTGGGGGGCATGGCGGGGCTTTCAGGTGGCGGCGAGCAGGTCGGCGACGGCGGCAGCCATCACCTGGCAGCCGAGCACGATGTCGGCCTCGGCGGTGTCCTCGCTCCAATGGTGGCTGATGCCGCCGATGCTGGGGACGAACAACATTCCGGCGGGCATCACCTTGGCCAGAAGCTGTGCGTCATGGCCGGCCCCGCTCGGCATGTGCTGGGACTGGCCGGGGGCGATGCGTTCGGCGGCCTGGGCGAGGGCGTTCTGGATGGCTTCGTCCATCAGCTTCGGCACGCCGCGTGACATGGCGTGCAGGGTGACTTCGCACGGACCCCGGTTCGAGTCGGCCACGATGGCGGCGAGTTCGGCTTGCATCCGCTCCAGCACGGCGGGGTCGGAGTCGCGAAGCTGGAACAGCATCTCCGCACCGCCGGGAATGATGCTGGCGGCCCCGGGATCGAGCGTGATGCGGCCGGTGGTCCAGACCGAGCGGGGGCCGGCGACGGCGGGAAAGCGCCGGTCGATCTCCACCACGAGCTTGGCCAACGCCAATCCGGCATCCTTGCGGATCGCCATGCGCGTGGTGCCGGCATGGTTCTGGATGCCGGTGAAGGTGAGGCGGAACTGCCAGATGGCGACGATGGAGGTGACGATGCCGAGGCGCAGGCCGCGCCGTTCGAGGTCGTCGCCCTGCTCGATATGCGCTTCGAGGTAGCCGCGATAACGGCCGGGCTCGACCCGCGCGCGGGGTTTGCCGGCGAGACCGGCGGCGGCGAGGGCGTCGGGCAGAGGAGTGCCGTCATAGCGGTTGCGGGCGGCGGCGATTTCGGTGTCGGGAAGTTCGCCGATGAACGAGCGGCTGCCCGGGAAGGCCGCATAATGCCCCTCCTCGTCGGCCCAGCAGGCGACATCTACGCCGTGGCCGAGGGCGCGCGCGACCTCGATGGCATACATGACGCCGAGCGCGCCATCGAGCCACCCGGCGTGGTTCTGCGTCTCGCTGTGGCTGCCGAGCAGGAAGCGGGGGCCGTCGCCGGGGCCGCGCCCGATCACGTTGCCGATGCCGTCGATGACGGGCGTGAGGCCCGCCTCGCGCATACGGTCGGCGATCCAGTTGCGGGATTGCATGTCGGGTTCGGAGTAGGTCGGGCGATGCACGCCCGTTTTGTGGATGCCGAACTGGCGCAGCCGATGCAGGTCGGCGAGCAGGCGGGGGCCGTCGATGCTGATGTTGGACAAACTCATCGGCGCAAGATGGCGGGGTTTCCGGTTTTGTCGAGAACTCTTCTCCCCGGCCCTCCCCAAAAGGAGCGAGGTTCATCCGCCAGGGAGGCGCGTGGCCCATACCTCCTGGCCGCGGAACCCCTCCCCCGCCATGCCGCTGGGGGAGGGGATGGCAGGCAAGTCCTACATCTGGGCGGCTGCGAACTCGTAGTTGGCGATCTTGTCGAGCCAGTTCTGCACGTAGTCGGGACGGCGGTTGCGGAAGTCGAGGTAGTAGCTGTGCTCCCACACGTCGCAGCCGAGCAGCGCCTTGCCCTCGCCGGTCGCCAGCGGGTTGGAGCCGTTCGGCGTCTTGGTCACCTTCAGCTTGCCGTCGGTGCCGAGCACGAGCCAGGCCCAGCCGGAGCCGAACTGGCCGACGGCGGCGGCCTTGAAGGCCTCCTTGAACTTGTCCACGCCGCCGAGATCCGCGGTGATCTTCTTCTCGAGCGCGCCGGGGATCTTGCCGCCCGAGGTGGGGGACATGTTCTGCCAGAACAGATTGTGGTTCCAATGCTGGCCCGCGTTGTTGAACACCGGCGCCATGTCGGGCTTGCCGTGGGAGAGCATGACGATCTCCTCGAGCGACTTGCCCTTGAGTGCCTCGTTCTTCTCGACGAAGCCGTTCAGCGCCGTGACATAGGCCTGATGGTGCTTGTCGTGATGCAACTCCAGGGTCTCCTGGCACATGCCTTGGGCCGCGAGGGCGGCATGCGAATAGGGAAGGGGGGGAAGTTCGAAGGCCATGGATGGCGTCTCCTGTTATGGGTGGGCAAACATATCACGCTTGCCAAGGATAGCCGCGCGGGCCACCTCGGTCGCATGACAAGCTCGGCATCATTGCCCGCCTATGCGGCTGCCGTGAAGCGGCAAGACCCGGATCGGTTCCTGACCGCCCTGTTCGCGCCCCCCGCGCGGCGGGATGTATTGCTGCTGCTCTATGCGTTCAACCACGAGCTTGCCCGGGCGCGCGCCGTCGCGAGCGAGCCGTTGCTGGCGTTGATTCGGCTGCAATGGTGGCGCGAGGTGGTCGAGGGCGAGCGCAAGCGGCACGAGGTGGCATCCCCGCTTTCCGATGCGCTGGAAGCCGGGTTGCTCGCCCGCGCCGACCTGCTGGAGATGATCGAGGCGCGCGAACTCGAGGCCGGGCCTGCCATACCCGACCAGGTGATGTTCGCCCGCTATCTCGACGGCTCGGCGGGCGCGCTGGCGGTGGCGGCGGCGCGGCTCCTGGGGGATGCGGACCCGGAGCGCGCGCGTCCGCTCGGCCGCGCCTATGGACTCGCCGGGCAGCTGCGCGGCGTGGCGTCATTGGCGGCCCAGGGAAGATGCCAGTTGCCCGAGGACGTGCTCGGCCGCCACGGACTCGGCATCCACGACGTGATCGCCGATCCGGTTTCGGACGCAATGAGGGCGGTGCGGGCGGAACTGGCGGCCGAGGGGCTGGCATCGCTTCAACCGGCCCATCGGCGCTTTTCCCGGGCAAGCATCGCGGCGGCGCTGCCCGGCGCGTTGGCGCGGCGCGACCTGCGCCGGTTGGGCGTCGTGGCTGGGCCACGTGGATTGGGCGACAAGCTGGCGGTCATGCGTGCCGCGTTTCGCGGGTGGGTCTGACTCCGTGCTGGCACAGCGGCCGGACGCCCGTGGTCAGGGCGCCCGTCAACGCCGGTTGGTGGCCTCCGTCTTGCGGGCTACGTCTTGTAGTAACGCTTCGCCCGCCGCTCGGCCTCCGCCGCCGCGTCCGCGGCGCTGGATTGCCCGGAGGCCACGGAGGCGAACATGTTGACGATGACGTATTCCGCGTTCACCGCGCCGGACGCCGCCGTGATCGGGCCCTGGTAGCCGTTCCAGAACTGGTTGGCGCAGGTGTCGCGATAGGCGAGCAGCTTGGGATCGCTCTTCCATACATCCAACTCGGCATAGGCCTTGAGCGGCTGCGCCCAATAGCCGAGGCAGCCGGTGAGCCATTTCTCGTACTGGTCCTGCTCCATCATGAAGGTCAGGAATTGCTTGGCGGCGTTCGGGTATTTCGAGTGCTTGAAGATCATCCCGTTCAGGATCAGCGCCGATTCGCCAGGTTTGCCGATCGGGCCAGATGGCACGCGCGCGTGATCGACGTCAGCGGCGATGGCGGCTGAAGCGGGGTTGTTCTTGAGAGCGAAATAGATCGACACGCCGTTCGTGGTCATCGAGATCTGTTCGGCGATGAAGGCCTTGTTGTTGCTCGGGTCCTGCCATGACAGGGTGCCCTCGATCATCGTCGGGTACAATTCCTTCACGTAGTTCAGCGCGTCGATCGTCTCGCGGCGATTGATGGAGACCTTGCCGTCCGCGTCCACGATGGTGCCGCCATGCGCCCAAAGCAGCCATTGGGTGAAGCCGTTGGCGTCGCCCACCGCGTTGCCCAGAGCGAAGCCGACCGGATGGCCGTTCTTCTTGAGGGATTTGCAGAGCGCCAAATATTGGCCGAGATCGTTCGGGATTTTTTCGAAGCCCGCTTCCCTCACCCAGGATTTGCGGTACACCATCGGCCCGCCGGAGCCGCCCATGGGCACGGCGATCCAGTTGTTGGTGCCGTTCTTCTTGCCGTATTTCTCGGCGAGGAAATACCAGCCGCCGTATTTTTTGCCGAGATATTCGGCGATGTCGCTGACCTCGACGAGCTTGTCGGTGTAGAGGTGCGGGTCGTCCGGCCAGCCGATGACGATGTCGGGCCCGGCGCCGGTGTTGGCGGAGACGGCGGTTTGCGGGCGGAGATCCTCCCAGCCGACGAAATCGACGCGGACGGGCACGCCGGTGGCGTCGGTGAACTTCTTGATGTTCTCGCGGAAGATCACTTCATCGGGATCGACGAACTTGGTCGGGCGGAGCACGCGGAGCGTGGCGCCGTTCTCGATCGGCAGCTTGGGCATCTCGGCATTGCCGAGCGTAATGGCGGATGCCTTGAAGCCGGGCATCGCGGTCGAGGCAATGATGCCGCCGCCGGTGGCGAGGGCGGTACGGCGCGTGATGATGTTGGCCATGGTTTCCGCGGTTTCCTTGTGACGGGCGTTTCCTGTGGAGCGGGCACTCAGGGGCGCGAGACTTCGGTTTCCTTGCAGGTGATGAATTCGAGCAGCACCGGCACGCCGGCCTGCGTCTGTGCAATACCGCGCTTGATGGCGGGGACGATCTCGGCGGCATCGAGCACCCGCTCGCCATAGCCGCCGAACGCGCGGGCCATGGCCGCATAATCGCCCGAGATATCGGTGGAGCGGTATTTTTCCGTGGAGATCGGCATCACCTTGAGTTCGATCGCCATGGAGAAGTTGTTCAGTAAAATCGACATGATCGGGATGCGCTCGCGCACCGCGGTCTCGAAATCCATGCCGGTGAAGCCGATGGCGGCATCCCCCCAGACGTTGATGCAGAGCTTGTCGGGATGCGCGAGCTTGGCGCCAAGGGCGAGACCCAGGCCATAGCCGAGTTGCGTGGTCTTGCCCCAGCCGATGTAGCTGAGCGGCTCGGTGCTGTTCCAGAACGGCGAAAGCTGGTCGCGCGGGCTGCCGGCGTCGTGGGTGATGATGGTGTTGGCGACATCGACGGTGTGCAGCAGGTCCCAGATGACGCGGTAGGGCGACAGCGGCGCATCGTTGCTGGTGAGTTTCGGCATCCATTTGGCGAGCCACGGGTCGCGAATGGATTTCACTTCCGCGGCGACGGCGGCGGTGTCGCGCGGAACGGAGATGTGCGCCGCGAGCAAGGCGTCGAGCGTGAGGGCGGCGTCTCCCACCAATCCGATCTCGGCACGGACGTCCTTGTTCAGATGGTCCGGGTCGAGCGTCGCGTGGATGATGCGCTTGCCCTTGGGGATGGCGACCGCGAAGGAGCTTTCGGTGAAGCTGCAGCCAATGCCCAGGATGACATCCGCCTCGCGCAGAAAATGCGGCACGGTCGCGCACATGGCGACACCGGCGGCGCCGAGCGAGAGGGGATGGGTCTCGGGAAACGCGCTCTTGCCGCCGAGGCTGGTGACGACGGGGGCGGCCAGCAGCTCGGACAGGCGGGCGAGCTGCGCCCAGGCGCGGGCATAATGCACGCCCTGTCCCGCGTAGATGACCGGGCGTTTGGCCCCCGCGAGAAGCGCGGCCGCCCGCTTCACGTCGGCCGGGTCCGGGCCGTAGCGGGTCGTCAGCACCGGCTGGTAGTCGAATTCGCCGACCTCCTCGGTCCACATATCGGCGGGGATTTCGACCAGGACCGGCCCGCCGCGCCCGTTGCGCAGCCGCGAGAAGGCGCGGCGCATGATGTTGGGCACCTCGGCCGCGAGCATGATGGGCTCGGCGGATTTGGTGATGCCGCGCATGGCCGACACGGAGTTGAAGTTGGGGCCGATATGGGCAAGCCGGCGCGGGTAGCCCATGGGCAGCACCAGCACCGGCACGCTCTCGCCGTAGCACTGCGCCACCCCGCCATAGGCGTTCTCGGAGCCCGGCCCGTGCTGCATGCAGAAGGCGCCGATGGTGCGGCCGGAGGACAGGCGGGAGATGGCGTCGGCCATGTGCAGGCCGATGCGCTCCTGGCGCACCATGACGGGGCGGATGTCGATGGCGGCGGCATATTCGATCAGATGGTTGACCGGGTAGCCGGTGAGGATCTCGATCCCCTCGGCCTTCATGATCGCGGCAATCGCCTCGCCGACCTTCATGCGTGCGTCTCCCTTATGCTTTGAACGGGACGGTAGGCGGCAGGCGGGGGGCTGGCAAGTTGGCGAAAGGATGCCCCCGGCTGCCTACTCCTCCATGGCGTCCACCACCGCCACGTCCAGCAGCCGCTCGATCACCTCGGGCTCCTGCGCGCCGGCGATCGCGTGGCGCCCGCTCACCACGAAGCAGGGCACGCCGTTGATGCCGAGGCGGTGGGCGCGGAGGTTTTCGCCGTGGACGAGGTCCACTTCGGCGTCGCTGGCGAGGAAGGCGCGGGCGGCGTCGCCGTCGAGGCCGCAGGCGAGCGCCACGGCCACCAGCACGCCGATGTCGCCGATGTCGCGGCCGTCGGTGAAGTGGGCCGAGAACAGCGCCTCCACCATCTCGGCCCCGCGTCCGAAGCCGGTGGCCCAGCGGACCAGGCGGTGGGCGTCGACCGAGGAGGGGGTGCGGCGGATGCGGTCGAAGCGGAACAGCAGGCCCTCGGCGCGGCCGATCTCGGTGATGGAGCCGTAAAGGCGCCGGGCGCGTTCCTCGCCGCCGAACTTGCGGACCACGTAGTCCGAGCGTGGCATCCCGGCGCGCGGCATGTCGGGGTTCAGCAGGAACGGCCGCCAGATGAGGGTGAACAGCAGGTCCGGCCGGCGGCGGAGCGTGCGGAGCAGGCGGCGCAGGCCGAGGAAGCACCAGGGGCACACGAGGTCATGCACGACCTCGATCGACAGACGCGCCTTCGGGGGGGCCAGGACGTTCATGCGGGTTCCAGTATCGCGGCGACGGGAGGGACGGCGCAAGGGTTCTGGAGAGCGGCCTCGGCCAGGACAGGGTCGTGCCTGAACTCCTCGACGGCCAAGAGGGTGCCGCGTTCGGTGACGCGGATAAAGCGGCGGCAGGCGGCGACGATCTCCAAGGCGCGTCCCAATCAACGTTCATTCGGCGTGACTTGTTTTGACGGCACGGGACCGGCGTGGTGTGGTCCGCGCCAAAACCGATCGAGGAGCATCGCATGACCATCCAGCTTGGCCAGATCGCGCCGGACTTCACGCAGGACAGCAGCCAGGGGCCGATCAGCTTCCATGCCTATCTCGGCACCTCGTGGGGCGTGCTGTTCAGCCACCCGAAGGATTACACGCCCGTCTGCACGACGGAACTGGCCGAGGTCGCGCGGCTCAAGCCCGAATGGGACAAACGCCATGTGAAGCCGCTTGGCCTGTCGGTCGATACCGGAGAAAATCATGTGGGCTGGGCCAAGGACATCGAGGAGACCCAAGGCCAGTCATTGAATTTTCCGGTTTTGGCGGATGCGGACCGCAAGGTTTCCGACCTGTACGGCATGGTCCATCCGGATGCCGACCCGTTGGTGACGGTGCGCAGCGTGTTCGTCGTTGACCCCAACAAGAAGGTCCGGCTGATCCTGACCTATCCGCCGAGCACCGGCCGCAACTTCGACGAGATTCTGCGCGTGATCGACAGCCTGCAGCTGACCGACGCGCACAAGGTGGCGACGCCGGTGAACTGGCAGAACGGCGAGCAGGTGATCATCGTGCCCAGCCTGTCGGACGCGGATGCCAAGGCCCGGTTCCCGAATGGGTGGAGGACGCTGAAGCCGTATCTCCGCATGGTCGACCAGCCACCGCTGCCGCGCTGATCCGTTATGCGTGGATTACTGTAAAATACACCGCGACAACGCGAAATCGAGCGATTAACATAGGGGGTGGCGAGATAATCGGGTCTGGAGCGGTTCATGGATGGTGGCGGGCGGATTTCCGGCGAGGCGACAAAGAAGCTCTCGGCGGTCGAGGGCCTCAAGGCCGGCAGTCATCGCCTGCGGGGGCGGCTGGCCGAGGAATTGGCGGAAGGCGGGTCGCAGGTCAGCGAGGACGGCTACAACCTGCTGAAATTCCACGGAAGCTATGAACAGCACGACCGCGATACGGCGACCACGCTGAAGCAGGCGGGCCAGGAGAAGGACTATTCCTTCATGGTCCGCGTGCGGATGCCGGGCGGGCGGCTGACGGCGGCGCAGTATATCGCTTTGGATGCGCTGGCCAACCGCTATGGCACCACCGGATTGCGGCTGACCACCCGGCAGGGAGTGCAGTTTCACGGTATCCCGAAGGGCGATCTGAAGCCCGCCATCGCCGATATCAATGCGACGTTGCTCACCACCCAGGCCGCTTGCGGCGACGTGGTGCGCAACGTGATGACCACGCCGGCGCCGGTTCGCGATGCGGTGCATCGCCAGTTGGAGGCCGATGCGCGGCTGCTCAGCGCGGCCCTGCTGCCGGCCAGCCGGGCCTACCACCAGATCTTTCTGGACGAGGAAGCGACCTCGAACGACGAGGCGGAACCGCTCTATGGGGCCACTTATCTGCCCAGAAAATTCAAGATCGGTCTCGCCGCGCCCACCGACAACACCCCCGACGTGCTCACCAACGATCTCGGGCTCCTGGCCGTTTGTAATGAGCAGGGCGTCATCGTCGCCTATAATGTCGCTGTCGGCGGCGGATTGGGTATGACGCATAACAATGCGCGCACCTTCCCCCGCATTGCCAGCATCATCGGCTCGGTCCCGTCCGCCGACCTGGTCGCTGTCACCGAGGCGGTGATCCGCCTGCAGCGCGACCATGGCGACCGGGGGGACCGGCGGCGCGCACGGTTGAAATACGTGGTCGAGGACATGGGCGTGGATTGGGTGGCCGACACGCTGGCCACCTATTTCGGCCGCAGGCTCGATCCGGTGCTGGCGATGCCGCCGATCGCGGTGCCGGAATTGCTCGGTTGGCACGAACAGGGAGATGGCCAGTTCTGGCTCGGCGTGCCGGTCCCCTCGGGTCGCATCGACGGCACGATCAAGCAGGCTCTGCGCGAAATCGTCGCCCGTTTCGCGCCCGACCCGATCGTGACGCCGCAACAGGATATCCTGCTCAGCAACCTCCGCGAGCAGGATCGCGCTCCCATCGAGGCCATCCTGCGCGCCCACGACGTGGCCCTGTCCCACGAGATTTCGCCCATCGCGCGCTGGGTCCTGGCCTGCCCGGCATTGCCCACCTGCGGCCTGGCGCTCACCGAGGCGGAGCGGGTGCGGGCGCCTTTGGTCGCCGAATTCGAGGGGGCACTCGCCCGTCACGGCCTGTTGGGCGAGCGCATCAGTCTGCGTATCACCGGCTGCCCCAATGGCTGCGTGCGGCCGTATGCCGGCGACATCGGCTTGGTCGGCCGCGTGCCCGGCTCCTACGCGATCTACCTGGGCGGCGATTTCGCCGGCACCCGCCTGTCGTTCCAGTTCAAGGACCGCGTGAAGGTCACCGACCTCGCCGCCACCTTCGATCCGATCCTGAGCGCCTTCGCAACCGATCGCGACGGCGACGAGACGTTCGGCGATTTCTGCGCCCGCATCGGCCGCGACGGGTTGCTGGCGCTCTGAAAGGCTCTTGCGTAGCGGCGATTTTTATGGCCATATGCCTTTATGACACGAGCATATGGCCATAGAGGCTTCAGCGAGGTCCAACAGCCCTTTCACCTTCCCCTCTCCTGGGCATCGTCCTCGGCGTCCACCATCGAAGCTGTCCGCGAGGGGCTGCCGGTTGCCGTCATCGACGATCTGCTTGCCTGTGGTCGTCTCTCGGCGGTCGAACTCGATCGGCTTGTGCTCCCGCGCAAAACCCTGGCGCATCGGCGCACCATGGGGCGGCTCTCGCCCGAGCAGTCGGATCGCCTGCTGCGCATCCTGCGCATCCTCGACGAGGCCGACGGCGTTTTCGGGGCTCCGGACAAGGCCGCGCGATGGCTGCGGCGCCCCACCGCCCCGCTCGGCGACAGCGCGCCGCTCGATCTGCTCGACACCGATATCGGCACCCGCGAAGTCGAACGCCTGCTCGCCCGCATTGCCCACGGCATCGCCGCCTGATCCAGGGGTGGCGCCTGTGCCGGCGGCCTCACGCCGATTTGTCGGGGCAGGGGGCTCGCCTCGTCGGCGGGCGCTGGAACAGCCCGGGCCGGCCGGTGGTGTATTTCGCGGAGCATCCTGCTTTGGCCGTGCTGGAGGTGCGCGTCCATCTCGATCTTCCGCTGGACCTGATCCCGGACGATTACGTATTGGTGGGCGTGGACCTCCCCGACGAGCCGCCTGAGGAACTCCCTCCGCAGCCCGACCCGCGCGCCGCCGGCGATGCCTGGCTCCTACGCGGGCGCTCCGCCTTGCTCAGCGTGCCCTCGGTCCTCGTGCCGCCCGCCCGCAACCTTCTGTTGAACCCGTTGCATCCCCGTGCCGCGGAGGCCCGGATCGCTTCCATCGCCGCCTTCCTGTTCGACCCGCGCCTCTGGCTCCCGGCCTGATGCGCTGTCATCGAAGCTTCATCGAACTGCCACAGTCCGGTCGCGGCTGCCCGGTAGGTTCCGCGCTGTTAGCAAGCTCCCCAGGAGAGAGAGATTCGATGAAGATCGCCACAGCGGCGCTGGCCATCATGGTTGGCAGCATTACCTTCGCACAGGCCCAGCAGATCACCGGCGCCGGCTCCACCTTTGGCGCGCCGATCTACGGCAAATGGGCCGAGGCCGCCGCGGCCGACACCGGCGTCAAGCTGAACTACCAGGCCGTCGGATCGGGTGCGGGCATCAACCAGATCAACAACCGCACCGTCGATTTCGGCGCGTCGGACATGCCGGTTTCGGCCGCCGACCTCGCCTCGCACAAGCTGATGCAGTTCCCAACCGTCATCGGCGGCGTCGTCGTGATCGTGAACCTTCCGGACGTCAAGCCGAACGAGTTGAAGCTCACGGGCGAGCTTCTGTCCGAAATCTACCTTGGCACCATTACCAAGTGGAACGATCCCAAGCTGGTCGAGATGAACCGCGGCGTGAAGCTGCCGGCCCTCGCTATCGCGCCGGTGTATCGCGCGGATGGCTCCGGCACGACCTTCGTGTTCACCGACTATCTTTCGCAGGTAAGTCCGGACTGGAAATCCAAAGTTGGCACCGCTACCTCCGTCAAGTGGGCGGCGGGAAATGGCGCAAAGGGCAATGACGGCATCGCTGCAACCGTTCGGCAGGTGAAGGGCGGCATTGGCTATGTCGAAAGCTCCTTCGCGGAGCAGAACAAGCTGACCACGACAATGTTGCGTAACAAAGCGGGCGTGTTCGTGGCGCCGACCATGGAAAGCTTCGCCGCAACCGCGGCGAGCGCCGATTGGTCCAAGGTTCAGAACTTCGCCATCAACCTCAACGACCAGCCGGGTGACAAAAGCTGGCCGATCGAAAGCGCCACCTTCGTGCTTCTGCCGACCGACCCGAAGGACCCGGCGCAGAATGTCGCGGTCACGAAATTCTTCGACTGGGGCTTCTCCAAGGGCGGCGCGCTCGCGACCAGCCTGCTCTACGTGCCGCTGCCCGCCAGCGTGCAGGCCGCCGTCCGCTCCACCTGGAGCGGCACGGTCAAGAAGTGAGCACGACCACCGTCGATACCCCTCCCGTCGCACGCGCGACGGGAGGGAACTCCCGGACGGGCGACAAGCTGTTCGCTGGTGCTGCCACCGCCTCCGGCCTGTTCGTGCTGGTGCTGCTGGGCGCCATCATCGTCTCGTTGTTCATCGGCGCGCTGCCGGCCTTCCGCGCTTTCGGCCCGTTCTTTCTCGTCAACGCGAACTGGGACCCGGTGCAGGAGATCTTCGGCGCCGCCGTGCCGATCTTCGGCACTGTCGTCACATCCGTGCTGGCCTTGCTCATGGCCGTGCCGCTCGCCTTCGGCATCGCCTTCTTCCTCACCGAGCTGGCGCCCGCGTGGATGCGCCGCCCGGTCGGCACCGCGATCGAGCTGCTTGCCGCCGTGCCGTCGATCATCTTCGGCATGTGGGGTTTCTTCGTGATCGTGCCGATCATGGGCACCTATATCGAGCCGCCGATCATCGACCTGCTCGACGGCGTGCCCCTCCTCGGCACTCTGTTCTCCGGCGCGCCGTTCGGCACCGGCATCTTCACAGCCGCCCTTATTCTGGCACTCATGGTCATCCCGTTCATTGCCGCCACCATGCGCGACGTGTTCCTGACAGTGCCGGCTGTCTACAAGGAATCCGCCTACGGCCTCGGTTGCACCACCTGGGAGGTGATGCGCTCCATCGTCATCCCGTTCACCCGCGTGTCCGTGGTTGGCGGCATCATGCTCGGCCTCGGCCGCGCGTTGGGCGAAACCATGGCGGTCACCTTCGTGATAGGCAACACCAACCGCATCACCGGCAGCCTGTTCGGCCCCGGCAATACCATCGCCTCGATCGTGGCCCTGGAGTTCCCCGAAAGCCCGGCCGGCAGTCTGAAGCTGTCCTCGTTGCTGGCGCTGGGATTCATCCTGTTCGCGATCTCGTTCATCGTGCTGGCGATATCGCGCTTCCTGCTCAAGCCGAAGGCTGCGGCATGAGCTCTCGCCAGACAGTCTCGAACCCATGAGCGCGACCCTCACCATCACGCGCGACAGGCGCGTGGCCGAAATGCTATCGCGGCGGCGCCAGCGCTCCAACGCGGTCGTGAAAACGCTTTGCCTGATCGCCACCCTGATCGGACTTGCCTTCCTGGTGTCCATCCTGCTCACCCTGGTGTTGCGTGGCGCCGGTGCAATCGCGCTCTCGACCTTCACGCACGTCACCAAGGCGCCCGGTTCGGGTGGCGGCCTGCTGAACGCGATCATAGGCAGCCTGATCCAGACGGTGGTCGGCACCGCCATCGGCACCCCGATCGGCCTGCTCGCCGGGACTTACCTTGCCGAATACGCCAGCGGCTCCCGGCTCGGAGATGTCATCCGGTTCGTCTCCGACATCCTGCTCTCGGCCCCCTCCATCCTGATCGGCCTGTTCGTCTACCAATTGATGGTCGCCCCGGCTGGCGGCTTCTCGGGCATCGCCGGCTGTGTGGCGCTCGCGGTGATCGTGATCCCGATCGTGGTCCGGACCACGGAGGACATGCTTCGGCTGATCCCGGTTTCGCTGCGCGAGGCGGCCGTGGCCCTTGGCGCGCCCAAGTGGAAGAGCATCACGCTGATCTGCTACCGCGCGGCACGCGACGGCATCGCCACCGGCGTGCTGCTGGCGGTCGCGCGCATTGCGGGCGAGACGGCGCCGCTGTTGTTCACCAGCCTGGGAAATCTCAACTGGTCTCTCGATCTCACCCAACCGATGTCGAGCCTGCCGGTCACCATCTACCAGTATGCCGGCTCGGCATTCGACGACTGGGTGCAACTGGCCTGGGCCGGGGCGCTCATCATCACCATGGGCGTGCTGGCAATCAATGTCGTCGCGCGCCTCGTGCTGCGGCCGCGAAGCTGATGCCGAACGACCCCAATGAAAGGCCCACGCTCCCCATGAGCACCACGTTGAACATGGCGCCCCCTCTCGTGCGTGAGCAGAGTTCGGCCGCGTCGGTGCTGGCCGGGGTGCCGGCGCGGCTGTCGATCCAGAACCTCGATTTCTACTACGGCGCCAACAGGGCGCTGAAATCGGTCGACCTCGACCTGCCGGACCGCAAGGTGACGGCCATGATCGGCCCGTCCGGTTGCGGCAAGTCCACGCTGCTGCGCGTGCTCAACCGCATGTACGACCTGTATCCGGGCCAGCGCGCCGAGGGCCGGGTGATGTTGGACGGCGAGAATATCCTCGATCCGGGGTTGGACCTGAACCAGCTTCGCAGCCGCGTCGGCATGGTGTTCCAGAAGCCGACGCCGTTCCCGATGTCGATCTACGACAACATCGCGTTCGGCGTGAAGCTGCACGAGCGTCTGTCCAAATCCGCCATGGACGAGCGGGTCGAGTGGTCGCTCAGCCGGGCGGCGCTCTGGGGCGAGGTCAAGGACCGTCTCGCCAGCTCCGCGACCGGCCTTTCTGGCGGCCAGCAGCAGCGCCTGTGCATCGCGCGCACCATCGCGGTGCGTCCCGAGGTCATCCTGCTGGACGAGCCGACCAGCGCGCTCGACCCGATCAGCACGCTGAAGGTCGAGGAACTGATCGACGAACTGAAACAGGACTTCACCATCGCCATCGTCACGCACAACATGCAGCAGGCCGCGCGCTGCGCGGACCAGGTCGCGTTCTTCTACATGGGCGAGATGGTCGAGGTGGCGGCGGCGGCGCAGATGTTCACGGCGCCAAAACAGAAGCGCACGCAGGATTACATCACCGGCCGGTTTGGCTGAGAAGGAACGAAGCCATGCCTGGCACGGAACATATCGTCAAAAGCTACGAGCAGGAATTGAACCGCCTGCGCTCGCTGGTCACCGAAATGGGCGGGCTGGTGGAGAACCAGGTTGCGCTGGCCTGTCAGGCGGTGCTGAAGGATGACAGCACGGCGGCCGCGCGGGCGATGGAGATGGACCCAAAGGTCGATGCGCTGGAACGGGAGGTCGAGCAATACGTCATCCGCCTGCTGGCGCTGCGCCAGCCCATGGCCCAGGATCTGCGTCACATCGTCTCCACATTGAAGATGACCGGCGACCTGGAGCGGATCGGCGACTATGCCGCCAACGTCGCCAAGCGCAGCATCGTGCTGGAGCAATTCAGCCTGCCCTCCTCGCTCAGCGGCCTGGCCCAGATGTCGCGCCTGGTGCAGGAGAACCTCAAGCTCATCATCGACGCGATCGGCGACGGCGACGCCGACAAGGCGCTGGATGTGTGGCGCTCCGACGAGTTGATCGACGACACCTACAACGCCCTGTTCCGCGAACTCATCACCTACATGATGGAAGACCCGCGCAGCATCAGCCCCTGCGCGCATCTGCTGTTCATCGCGAAGAACCTCGAGCGCATCGGCGACCACGCGACCAACATCGCCGAGAATTTGTATTATGCCGTGACCGGCGAGCCGCTCGAACAGGCGCGCCCGAAGGGTGACACCTCGGCCTTTGCGGTGGTTCGCCCACGTGAGGCAAGCTGATGCAAGCGGTCACAAATGGCGCAAGGCCGCTGGTTCTCGTGGTCGAGGACGAGGCGGCGCTGGTGACCATGCTGCGCTATAATCTCGAAAAGCAGGGCTATCGCGTCGACGAGGCCGGGGATGGGCAGGAGGCGCTCACGCGTATCGCCGAGACGCAGCCGGACCTGGTGCTGCTGGACTGGATGCTCCCGGTGATGTCCGGCATCGAGGTCTGCCGCCAGATCCGCCGCGGCAGCGCCACCCGCGACCTCCCGGTCATCATGGTCACCGCCCGCGCCGAGGACCAGGACGCGGTGCGCGGGCTGAACACCGGGGCGGACGACTATATCACCAAGCCGTTTAATATGGAGGCGCTGCTCGCGCGGGTCCGCGCGTTGCTGCGCCGCGCGGCGCCGACGCCGCTGAAGGAGAAGCTGGCGTTCCACGACATGCAGATGGACCTCGTGACCCACCGCGTGCAGCGCAACGGTCGCTCGCTGCATCTCGGCCCCACCGAGTTCCGCCTGCTGGCATTCTTTCTTCAGCATCCGCACCGCGTGTTTTCGCGCGAGGAGTTGCTGGATGCCGTGTGGGGACCGGACATCCATGTCGAGCCCCGTACCGTGGACGTCCATATCCGCCGACTGCGCAAGTCGATCAATGCCGAGGGCGAACTCGATCTCGTGCGCACGGTGCGCGCGGCGGGATATGCGCTGGATACGGACGCGGCTTGACGGTCTTGGGCCGGCGAAGGCCGGGCAGCTGTCTCCCCCATCGCTCCGGCGGAACCACGCATTCGTGAGGCGCTGGTTTTGGCGTGCCCTGCCGATCCGTCTCGGTGCTGGCCTGAGGGTCAGCCGAATTTTTCGCCGTAGATCTCCACCTCGTCGAGGTGGAGCATCGTGGGCGTGCGTGAGGTGATCCGCACGAGCCGGGCCAGGACCATGCCGGTAAACCGCAGCACCAGCTCCGGCGTGGTCCCCGCGGTCCAGTCATGATTGTCGAGCGTGCCGGCTTCCGCCCAATCGCCACCGTCGGTGCTGACCTCGATCGCAAGGTTGGCAGCCCGGTTCATGATCGCTTTCTGGTCGCCCCGGTTGACGATGCGCATCTCGCGCAGGACATGAACGTCCAGCAAGTCGACCATCCACCACGGCGCGTCCTCGAACGTGGTGTGGAACCCGAAATGACCGGAGATGAAACCGTCATTGGCGCGTCCCTCCGCATGTGCCAGATGACTGCCCGTTGAACCCATGTAGCGCGAGCTTTGCCGGGTCGGCTTGCGGAGCGCCACATTGGGCAGGGCCGGGGGAGGGAGGCTGTGCCGCGCTCGTGTCGCGAACAGATGCGCGGTCCGCTCCGCCCAGAACGCCGCCAGCGTGTGATCCTCCACGGCGTTGAACGCGGGATCGGATGTTCTCGCGAATTGCGCGACGTAAGCGCCCTCGGTGCCCGCATCGACGGTTGCGCCGGCGGTCCCGGCACGAACGAGCATTTTGGTCGCCCTGTCCGGAAGCTCCGCCCGCCGCGTGCGCGCAAACAAAATGAAGTCGTCGCTGGCCGCCGCGTGGTGGTTGTCGCCGAACACCCGCACACCCAGCGACACCGCCGCGCACCCCTCCGCGACGGTCGTCAGGAACGCCGTCACCGAGTCGCTGCCGGGGAATACCAGGAACTCGTTCACGTCGAGGAAGCAGAACCAGCCGGTCGCCTGTTTGCGGTTGTCCAGGAAATGCTGCCGGGCCGATGCCTGATCGTCCGCGGCGCCCCAGTGCCGGAACGCCACGCACGGCGTCGCCTGCATCAGATAGGGGGTCAGTGCCTTCAGCAACGTCATGGGCGTGTCGTCGCCGCCATAGATGGTGAAATGCCCGACGCCGATGGCGCGGTGATATTCGATCCATTCGACGATCGCGCGCTCGTCTCCCCGCGCGAGCGCCGCCAGGGAAAAACCCGGTTTGTTTTCCGCCATGCCTTCTCCCGCGCCGTATCCGGCCCTATCTCGACGCAACCGGCACGCGGACGCATGATAGGTGACCGCGTGCGCACACGTGCGAGAAGGTGAGGAAACATGTATCCCGACGTCAACCTGTTCATCGACGGGGCCTGGACGCCCAGCGCCTCCGGCAAGACCCTGGAAGTGTTGAACCCCGCCACCGGCGAGCCCCTGGGCCGCCTGGCCCATGCCGGCATCGCCGACCTGGACCGTGCCTTGGAAGCCGCCCAGAAGGGCTTCGATATCTGGCGCAAGGTCTCGGCCAACGAGCGCTCGAAAATCATGCGCAAGGCCGCCGGCCTGATGCGCGAGCGCACCGACGCCATCGCCCGGCTCATGACGATGGAGCAGGGCAAACCTTTGGCCGAAGCCAAGGGAGAACTCGGCGTGGCCGCCGACGTGATCGAGTGGTGCGCCGAGGAAAGCAGGCGGACCTATGGCCGGGTCATCCCGGCCCGCGCCGAGGGCGTGTACCAGCTGGTGATCAAGGAGCCGGTCGGTCCCGTGGCCTGCTTTACGCCCTGGAACTTCCCGGTCAATCAGGCGGTTCGCAAGCTCTCGGCCGGACTCGCCGCCGGCTGCTCGATCATCCTGAAAGGCCCGGAGGAGACCCCGGCCTCCTGCGCCGAACTGATCCGCGCCTATGTCGATGCGGGCGTGCCGGCGGGCGTGCTGGGCCTCGTGTTCGGCGTGCCCTCCGAAATCAGCGAGTATCTGATCCCGAGCCCGATCATCCGCAAGATTTCGTTCACCGGGTCGACCGCGGTGGGCAAGCACCTCGCGTCCCTTGCCGGGCAGCACATGAAGCGCGTGACCATGGAGCTCGGTGGCCACGCCCCGGCGATCGTGTTCGACGACGCCGATGTGGTCTATGCCACCAAAATTCTGGCCGCCAACAAGTTCCGCAACGCCGGCCAGGTCTGCGTGGCACCGACGCGCTTCCTGATCCAGGAAAAGGTCTACGATCAGTTCGTCGAAACCTTCGTGGCGGCGGCCAGGAAGCTGAAGGTCGGCGACGGCCTGGAGGCCGGCACCACCATGGGACCGCTCGCCAACGCGCGCCGCATCACCGCCATGGAGGGCTTCATCACCGATGCGGTGAAACACGGCGGCAAGGTCGAGACCGGCGGCAACCGGATCGGCAACAAGGGCTATTTCTTCGAGCCCACGGTGCTGACCGGCGTGTCGAAGGAGGCGCGCGTGATGAACGAGGAACCGTTCGGGCCGCTCGCGATCATCTCCCCGTTCAGCACGTTCGATGAGGTGGTGACGGAGGCCAACCGCCTGCCGTTCGGCCTCGCCGCCTACGCCTACACGGCGTCCGCCAAGACGGCCAACGCCATCGCGGCGCAGGTGGAAACCGGCATGATGTCGATTAACCATCACGGTCTGGCGTTGCCGGAAGTGCCGTTCGGCGGCGTGAAGGATTCCGGATACGGGTCCGAGGGCGGGCTGGAAGCGATCGAAGCCTATCTCAACACGAAGTTCGTGAGCCAGGCCGGATTATAGCCTCTCGCCGCCAATCCAGACCGCTTCCACCCTTAACGTCCGATCCAAACATACAAAATCCGCACGGCAGCCGGGGGCCACGCGCCCCCGGTCACGCGCGCCGAGTGCGGCCGCCGGTGTCGCCGTCGCCATCCGCAAGGCATCCGCAGCCACGATGCCCATCATCGAAACCGCGTTCCGCACCGCGCTTGCGATGGTAAGATGCGCTCCCGCCAGCGTTCCCGCATCGTCGGTCAGCTTCCCGTCGCACAGGCGAATCGTCATGGCGTTCAGCATGAACGCCGTGACGTCCGATCCCGCCGTCGCCATGGCGTCCGACACCAGGAACATCCGGTCCGGCCCCAGGGCGGCGTAAGCGGCAGCGATGCTGACGGGATCGACATGCAGGCCGTCCGCGATGATGCCGGCATAGGCGGCGCGATCGGCCAGGGCCGCCCCAACGGCGCCGGGCGCACGGGAACCGAATTGCGACATGGCGTTGAACAGATGCGTGAAGCCGACGATACCCGCACGAAGCCCGGCAAGCGTCTCCGCCGCCGTGGCATCGGTATGGCCGGCAAACACACGCACGCCGCGTGACGCAAGCGCCCCGATATGGACGGCGCCCACGCATTCCGGCGCCAGCGTCACGAGCGCGGCCGATCCCAGCATTTCCACATCCGCGTCGGTCATGGTCGTGACATTCGCGGCCGGATGAATGCCACGTCGCGCGAGCGATATGAAAGGCCCCTCGATATGCACGCCCAGGGTGCCCCGCCCGGCCGCCACAGCCGCCGCGATTTGCGCGCGCGTGCCGCTGATGAGCGTGGGCAGGATCGTTGTCGTGCCGCAGCGCGCATGGGCCGCGGCCATGATACGGATCGCGTCCGCGTCGCACGAGTCGTTGAACATCACGCCGCCGCCGCCGTTTACCTGAAGATCGATAAAGCCCGGCGCAAGCATGCGCCCATCGTCCAGGGTCTCGACGGCCACCCCCTCTGGCGCGGCACCGGCGTCCAGCAGCGCCTCGATCCGTCCATTCTCGATCAGCACCGTCGCCGGGCCGCGCATCGCGATGCCGTCGAACAGCATCGACGTGCGGAGCGCCCTCATTCCGCGAGTGCCGCCCGCAGGCGGCCGCCGTGCCGCGCCAGCAGGGCATCCGCCTCCGCCACGCCTTTGCCGCCGACCACCAGCACCGCCGGTTTCACCCGCCCGCCGGTTTGCGCCAGTGCCGCGCGCGCGGCGGTGGGGTCGCAGCCGGTCAAATGCGTCAGCATCCGCACCGCCCGCAGGCGCAGCTTGTCGTTGCGCGCCAGCATATCGACCATGGTGCCCTGGTAGACGCGCCCCAGTCGCACCATCACCAAGGTGGAGAACAGGTTCAGCACCGCCTTCTGCGCGGTGCCGGCCTTCATGCGCGTGGAGCCCGCGATGGCCTCGGCCCCGGTCTCCACCAGGATTTTGTGCGCAGCCGCCGCGAGCACCGCGCCGCCGGGGGAGTTTGCGATGCCGATGGTCAACGCGCCGCGCCGCGCCGATTCCTCAAGACATGCGGCGGTGAAGGGCGTGCCGCCGCTCGCGGCTATTCCGAGCACCACGTCATCCGGCCCGACCGCGTGCTCGCCAATGCGGCGAATGGCGGCGGGGCGATCATCCTCCGCGTTCTCGACCGCGCGGGTGAAGGCGATGTCGCCGCCCGCCATCAGCAGCACCAGCCTGTTCTCCGGCCAGTCGAAGGTCGGCGGCAACTCCGCGCCGTCCTGCACGCCGATGCGCCCGGACGTGCCGGCGCCGCAATAGACCAGCCTGCCGCCGCGCGCGAGCAGCGGGACCGACGCGGCGGCGGCGGCGGCCAGCGCCGGCAGGGCGGGGCGGACGGCCGCGATGGCGGCGAGCTGGCTTTCCCAGAGCGCATCGAGGATGGTTTCGGGCGCCCAGTCGTCCAGGTCTCGGTAGCGGTCGCTGATCGCCTCGGTCTCCGGCAGGGCCGCCATCGTGTTGCTCCATCGCGCGTGGCGCCACTCAAAGCCCTTGCGCCGCCGCGATCAAGCCTGGATCGGGAAGCATTTTGCCTGTTGCCAAAATGGCTGCTACGGGCAACACCTTTCGCTGGTTCGGCATGATGCCGATTCGGGGTTGTCGCGCGAGCGAACAGAAAGGATTGGAATTCACCATGTCGAAGGCCTTCATCGCCAGCGTGATCCAGGAATCAGCCGACCTGACCGGCACAGCGGCGAATCGCGCGGCGGGCGACCTCATGGCCGCCATCGTCAAGGAACTGAAGAAGAACGGCCGCTTCACGCTGCCCAGCTTCGGCAGCTTCATCGTGCGCAAGACCAAGGCCCGCAAGGGCCTTAATCCCCGCACCGGCGAGTCGATCAAGGTGAAGGCCGGCAAGACCGTCCGCTTCAAGGCCTCGCCCACCCTCAAAAAAGCCGTCTAAGGACGCCTCTGCCGCACGGGGCTGGCCCGCGTTTGCGTTGACTTGCGCGGGTCAGCCTTGTTTCATCGGCCCCAACGCCAATCCGAGTATCGGGGACCGACCATGAACCTGCGCGCGGCGCTTGCTGCATCCACCATCCTTGTCCTCTGCGGCGCGGCATCTGGCGCCCTCGCGAAGGACGACCTCGTGATCGGGGTGGCGCAATTTCCCTCCAGCCTGAACCCGAACATCGATTCCGAGGTGGTGAAGGCCTATGTGCTGGATTTCGCCATCCGGCCGATCACCGCCTTCGACAAGGACTGGAAGAACTCCTGCCTGCTCTGCACGGAGTTGCCGACGCTGGAGAACGGGCTCGCCAAGCTGGAGGATCAGCCGGACGGCACGAAGGGCATGGCGGTCACGCTGAAGCTGAAGCCGGACCTGAAATGGGGCGACGGAGTCCCGGTCACGACCAAGGATCTGATGTTCACCTGGAAGCTGGGCCTCGATCCAGCCTCGGGCTTCAGCAACAACCATCCGTGGAACCGTGCGACGAAAATCGACGTGGTGGATGACCATACCGCCGTGTTGCACCTGTCGCGCGTCAGCGTCAGCTACAACCAATGGGATCAGTTGCTGCCCGAGCATATCGAGGCGCCGGTTGTGGCAAAGCTCGCGAGCCCGGCCGAATACATCAAGAACACCGTCTTCACGCGCACGCCCACCACGGCCGGGCTATGGAACGGGCCGTACATGATAACGGCCTATCAATCCGGCGCGCAGGTGGTGTTCGAGCCGAACCCCCACTGGGCGGGAACCAAGCCCGGCTTCAAGCACATCGTCATCAAGACCATCGAGAACACTTCGGCGTTACAGGCCAACCTGTTGTCGGGCGACGTGGACATGGTCGCGGGCGAGGGGATCGGGCTGACCATCGACCTGGCCTTGGCGCTCCGCAAGCAGCAACCCGACAAATTCACCTACGAGTTCAAGCCGAGCCTGACCTACGAGCACATCGACGTACAGGTCGGCAATCCGATCCTGGCCGATGTGCGGGTTCGCAAGGCTTTGCTGTACGCAGCGGACCGGCAGACCATGGTGAACCGGCTGTTCGAGGGGTTGCAGCCGGTGGCGGCAACCTGGGTCAATCCGCTTGACCCCAATTACACCAAGGACACGGCGGTTTATCCGTTCGATGCGGCGAAGGCGAAGGGGCTGCTGGCCGAGGCCGGGTGGAAGCCGGGAGCCGACGGCATCTGCCGCAACGCGAAGGACGAGCGACTCTCGATCGAGCTGACCACGACGGCGGGCAACCGGCTGCGTGAGTTGCAGGAGCAGGTACTGCAAAGCCAGTGGAAGGCGTCGTGCATCGAGGCGGTCATCAGAAACGAGCCGGCGCGCACGCTGTTCGGCGAGACCCTCAAGAAGCGCGTCTATACCGGGCTTGCCATGTATGGCTGGTCCAGCGGGGTCGGTGAAAGCCCACGCCGCACGCTCGGCAGCGGCGACATCCCGACGGCGGCGAACAACTATGGCGGCTCCAACTACATCGCCTTCAAGGACGCGACGATGGATGCGGATATCGCCAAGGTGGAATCCGAACTGGATGCCGCCAAGCAGAAGGCGGACTGGGCGGAGATGCAGAAGATCTACGCCGATCAGGTGCCGGTGTTGCCGCTGTTCTTCCGCGCCGAGCCGCATATCGTGCCGAAATGGCTGAAGGGCTACACGCCGACGGGCCATGGCGATTTCAGTCCGTTGTGGGCGGAGAACTGGAAGTCCGGCTAGTGGGGACGTTCCTCGCCCCCCACGGCCTCGCCGGAGGACGCGACCGAAAGACGCGTCACGACACGCGCGTGACGATGCTGTCGCGGCCTCTCCCCGTCGCGGCCCTCCTCGGCACCCTCCTTGCAACCCCCGCCCACGCCAAGGACGACCTCGTCATCGGCGTGTCCTCGTTCCCGTCGATGATGCACCCCTACATCAACCCCGAGGTGGTCAAACAATACACGCTCGGCTTCGCGCTGCGCCCGGTGACCGCACTGAACGCGGCCTGGACCAAGGAGTGCATTCTCTGCGCGGAGCTGCCGACGCTTGCGAACGGGTTGGCCAAGATCGAACGACACGCTGACGGCACCGAGGGCCTCGCCGTCACCGTGAAGATGAAGCCGGATCAGAAATGGGGCGATGGCGTGCCGGTCACGACCGCCGACCTCGCGTTCACGGCGAAGGTCGCGCACGATCCGCTGTCGGGCTTCACCAACAACCAGACATGGCTCGGCGTGGAGAGCGTCGATGTGATCGACGCGACCACGGCGGTGATGCACTTCGCCACCGTCAACGTGCTGTTCGACCGCATTCCGAACCTGCTGCCGGAACACATCGAGCGCGCCGTGTACGAAAAGGCCGGCAACGCGGCGGACTACATCAAGGCCACCACGTACAATCGCGCGCCGACCACGCCCGGGCTGTATAACGGCCCCTACATGGTGACGGCCTATCAGTCCGGCGCGCAGATCGTGCTGGAGCCGAATCCGAACTGGTCCGGCACCAAGCCCGGCTTCCGGCGCATCGTGGTGCGGACCATCGAGAACACCGCCTCGTTGCAGGCGAATCTGCTGTCAGGCGACGTGGACATGACGCCGGGCGAGGGCATCGGCCTCACGCTCGACCAGGTGCTGACCATGAGGAAGCAGCAGCCGGATCGCTTCGACTACGTGTTCCGCGACAGCACGGCCTATCTGCATCTCGACACGCAGCTCAACAGTCCATTGCTGGCCGATGTGCGCGTGCGGCGCGCGCTGCTGATGGCGCTGGACCGCAAGACCATGTCGGACAAGTTGGTCGATGGGCTCTGGACCCAGGCCGATGCGTGGATCGCGCCGCAAGACCCCGTGTACGCGAAGGGTCTGCCGCATTACGGGTATGATCCGGCGGGCGCGCGGGCGTTGTTCAAGCAGGCGGGATGGAACCCCGGCGATGACGGCATCCTGCGCGACGCGAAGGGCGAGCGTTTCGTCCTCGAGTTGCGCGGCACCACGGGCATTCGGTTGAACGAATTGTTCCAGGCGGTGGCGCAGCAGCAGCTGAAGGCGGTGGGCGTGGAGGTGACGATCAAGAACGAGCAGCCGCGCGCCTTCTTCGGCGAGACGCTGAAGCACCGGACATTCACGGGCCTCGCGTATTACTCGTGGCTGTTCCAGCCGAGCTATCCGGCGCGCCAGACTCTGGGTCTCGACCAGATCCCGACGGCGGCGAACAATTGGGGCGGGTCCAACTACATGGACTGGAAGAACCCCACGGTCGAGGCCGCGCTGAAGGTGACGGAGACGGAGCTCGATCCGGCGAAGGCGCAGGTGGCATGGACCACGATGCAGCAAGCCTATGCCGAGGAATTGCCCGTGCTGCCGTTGTTCTTCCGGCCGGAAAGCCACGTGATCCCGAAATGGCTGAAGGGCTATGTGCCGACCGGGCACACGAACTATGGCACGCTGCACGGCGAGGACTGGCATAGCGAATGACAATTCTGCTTCGCCAGTGATCGAGGTCGATCGCCTCCGCGTGGCCTTCGGGCCGAACGAAGTCGTCGCCGGCATATCCTACGCCATTCCCGCCGGGCGCACGCTCGGCGTGGTGGGCGAAAGCGGCTGCGGCAAGTCGATGACCGCGCTGGCGTTGATGGGGCTGGTGCCGGGGCCGGGCGCGGTGTCGGGGTCGGTGCGGTTCGAGGGGCGCGAGATGGTCGGCCAGTCGGCGGCCGACTGGCGAGCGGTGCGGGGCCAGCGGATCGCCATGGTGTTCCAGGAACCGATGAGCGCCCTCAATCCGGTGATGACGGTGGGACGGCAGATCGCCGAGGTGCTGGTCCTGCACGGGGAAGCGGGCTGGCGCATCGCGGAGGAACGCGCGGTCGGCCTGCTGGAGCAGGTCGGCATCAACTCGCCCGCCCAGCGCGCGCGGGCCTATCCGCACCAGCTTTCCGGGGGAATGCGGCAGCGGGCGATGATCGCGATGGCGCTGGCCTGCGAGCCCGCCTTGCTGATCGCCGACGAGCCCACCACGGCACTCGACGTGACCATCCAGGCGCAAATCCTCGACCTGATGGTGGAATTGCAGGAGCGGATCGGCATGGCGATCCAGTTCATCAGCCACAACCTCGCCGTCATCAGCGAAGTCGCGCACGAGATTATCGTGATGTATGCGGGCCGCGTGGTGGAGCGGGCGCCGGCGGACGCGCTGTTCGGCAACCCGCTGCATCCCTACACGCTCGGTTTGATCGCGACCTTGCCGGACCCCGACCACCGGGTCGGCCGCCTGCCGGTGATCCCCGGCGGGGTGCCCGATTTCGATTCCCGCGCGCAAGGCTGCCGCTTCGCCGACCGCTGTGCGCGGGGCGATGCGAGCTGCCGACAGGCGGAGCCGCCGTTGCGGGCGCTGGCGCCGGGCCATGAAGTGGCGTGCTTCAAGGCATGAGCGGCGCGGAAATCTTCGCGCTCGACGGCGTCTCCGTCCATTTCGACCTTGGCGGCGGCGGCCTGTTCGGGCGCGCGCGGAAAACCCTGCGCGCGGTGGAGCATGTGTCTCTCACCATCGCCGATGGCGAGACGCTGGCGCTGGTGGGCGAGAGCGGCAGCGGCAAATCGACGCTCGGCAACGTGGTCGGCGGCTTGCAGGTGCCGACCTCGGGCACGTTGCGCTATCGGGGCGGGCCGATGGACGAAGCCGCGTGGAAGCGCGCGCGGCGCGACATCCAGATGGTGTTCCAGGACCCGTTCAGCGCGCTCGACCCGCGTATGCCGGTCAGCGCCATCATCGCCGAGCCGCTGCTGATCCAGGGCACCGCGACCGCCGCCGAACGGCGCGCGCGGGCGGCGGAACTGGTGCGCCAGGTCGGGTTGCCGCTCGATGCGCTGAACCGCTACCCGCATGAATTCTCCGGCGGCCAGCGCCAGCGTATCGCCATCGCGCGCGCCCTGGCACCCGATCCGGCGCTGATCGTGGCCGACGAGCCGCTCTCGGCGCTCGACGTGTCGATCCAGAGCCAGATACTGAACCTGATGCAGGAATTGCGGGAGCGCCGGAAGCTGGCCTACCTGTTCATCAGCCACGACCTCGCCGTGGTGAACCATCTGGTGGACCGTGTCGCCGTGCTCTATCTCGGCCGCGTGGTCGAGTTGGCGCCCCGCGCGGAGTTGTTCGCGACCCCGTCGCACCCCTACACCCAGGCGTTGCTTGCCGCCGTGCCCCGCATCGGCCGCAGGCGGGCGCGGGGCGCGTCATCGATCAAGGGCGAGATGCCGAGCCCGCTGGCGCCGCCGCCCGGCTGCGTGTTCCATCCGCGCTGCCCCAAAGCGCAGGCGGTCTGCCGCACGAAGGCGCCCGTGCTGGAACCGGCGCCGGGCCGCGCGGCGCAATCCGCCGCGTGCCATTTCAAGGAGTGAGGCATTCATGACCCGCTTCATCCTGCGCCGCCTCATGCAGGCTCTGATCGTGCTGCTGGTGATGTCGTTCGTCATCTACGGGCTGATCGGGCTCATGCCTGGCGATCCGCTCGACATCATGATCGCGAGCAATCCCGGCGCCACGCCCGAAGTGGTGGCGCATCTGCGGGCGATCTACGGCCTCGATCAGCCGCTGATGCTGCGCTACTGGCATTGGCTGATCTCGGCGCTGATGGGTGATTTCGGCTTTTCGCGCATTCATTCGCAACCCACGCTCGAAGTGCTGGGCCCGGCGCTGCTGCAAACCTGCAAGTTGCTGCTGGCGAGCTTTGTCGTGAGCGTGGTCCTGTCCTTCGTGCTCGGCATCGTCGCGGCGCTGCGGCCGGGCGGGATCGTCGACAGCTTCATCAGCCTGTTCGCCTTCGCCGGCATCTCGGTGCCGGTGTTCTGGCTGGCGCTGATGATGATATTGGTGTTCGCGGTGAACCTGCACTGGTTCCCGGCCAGTGGCATGGCCAATATCGGCGATGGCGGCTTCATGGATCAGGCGCGCCACCTCATCATGCCCGTCACCACGCTCGCACTCGCCAACACCGGCGGCTTCATCCGCTACGTGCGCGCGAGCATGATCGAGACGCTGCGGATGGACCATGTGCGGACCGCGCGCGCCAAGGGGGCGGGGGAGGGGCGGGTCGTGCTGATCCATGCGTTCCGCAACGCGCTCATTCCGGTGGTGACCGTGATCGCGCTCAATTTCGGCACGCTGTTCTCCGGTGCGCTGCTGACCGAGACGATGTTCGCGCAGCCGGGGATGGGGAAGATGATCTATGATTCCATTCTCGGAAACGACTTCAATCTCGCGCTGACCGGACTGCTGTTCGCCACCGTGGTCACGCTGCTGAGCAATCTGCTGGCGGATCTGGCCTATGGCTGGCTCGATCCGCGGATCGCGGTGCGATGAGCGGCATTGCGACGCTTCCCGACCGCGCGATTTCGGTCGGCCGCCTGCGATGGCGGCGGTTCCGCACCCATCGGGCGGCGGTGGCGAGCCTGATCGTGCTGGCGCTGCTGGTGCTGTTCTGCCTCGCGGCGTGGCCGCTCAAGACCTATCTGGGCATCGACCCCGACGCCACCGACCTGCTCGCGCGCTTCGATCCGCCATCCGCCGCGCATTGGCTCGGCACCGACGACGCGGGCCGCGACGAGTTGCTGCGGCTGATGGTGGGCGGCCAGATTTCGCTGCTGGTGGGCCTGCTCGCCACGGCCATCGGCGGCATTTTCGGGCTGCTGATCGGCGTGACGTCCGGCTATTTCGGCGGCCGCATCGACGCGGCATTGATGCGTTTCACCGACGGCATGATCATCCTGCCGCTGCTGCCGCTGCTGATCGTGCTGGGGGCGCTCGACCTCACCAAGCTCGGCTTCACCAAGGAGTTCGCGACCTCGGGCGCGGCCGGGTTCTGGCGCATCGTGGTCATCATCTCGATCGTGGACTGGACTTCCATCGCGCGCCTGGTGCGGGCGGCCGCGCTGGCGATCAAGGAGCGCGACTTCGTGCGCGCCGCGCGCGCCAGCGGGGCCGGGCCGTTCTATGTGATGCGCGCGCATGTGCTGCCGAACGTGGCGACGCCGATCATCGTGGCGTTCACGCTGACGGTGGGCCGCGTGATCCTGCTGGAAAGCGTGCTGAGCTTCCTCGGCTTCGGCATCGTGCCGCCGACGCCAAGCTGGGGCAATATGCTGAACAACGCCCAGGAATTGGTGAACACGGCACCCGCGCTCGCGGTGTATCCCGGATTGCTGATCTTCATCACCGTGATCGCGGTGAACTTCGTGGGGGACGGGTTGCAGCACGCCTTCGACCCGCGCTCGGAGCGTTCTTGACGCCGTATTTGACCGTCGTCGTGCCCACCTACCGCGAACGCGACAACGTCTCTCCTCTCGTGACGCGGCTGGATGCGGCGCTCGCGGGGATCGCGTGGGAAGTCGTGTTCGTGGACGACGACAGCCCCGACGGCACGTATGCCGAGGCGCGTCGTATCGCGCGGGACGATCCCCGTGTGCGGTGCATCCGCCGGATCGGCCGACGCGGCCTGTCTTCGGCCGCGATCGAGGGCGTGCTGTCGTCCTCGGCGGAGTATGTCGCGGTGATGGACGGCGATTTGCAGCATGACGAGACCCGGCTGCCCGAGATGCTGCGCGCGGTGCAGGCCGGCAGCGACATCGCGGTCGCCAGCCGCCATGCGGAGGGCGGCGACGCGGCCGGGCTGTCCGGCGTGTGGCGGCATCGCATCTCGCAGAGCGGCATCCGGGCCGCCAACGCCATGCTGGCGGTGCGGCTGAGCGACCCGATGAGCGGCTTCTTCCTGCTGCGGCGCGACCTGTTCGAGCGTGTGGCCCCACGGTTGAGCGGACAGGGGTTCAAGATCCTGCTCGATCTGCTGCTGTCATCGAGGCTGCCGCTGCATGTTGCCGAGGTGCCGATGATGTTCGCCGCGCGCGAGATGGGCGAGAGCAAGCTCGACGTGCTGGTGATGGCGCAGTTCGCCGGGATGCTGCTGGACAAGACGACGCATGGGCTGCTGCCGCTGCGCTTCGTGTCGTTCGCGCTGGTGGGCGGGGTGGGCGTGCTGGCGCATCTATCGGTGTTGACCGCGTTGCGCGGCACCGGATGGGGCTTCGCCGCCACGCAGGTGATCGCCACGATCGCCGCGATGGGGCTGAATTTCTGGCTCAACAACGCCATCACCTACCGCTCCGACCGCCTGCGCGGCCCCGCTTTGTGGCGCGGGCTGCTGCTGTTCATGGCGGTGTGCAGCGTGGGCGCGATCGCCAACGTGGGGATCGCGCGGCTGTTGTACCAGGCACATTCCGGCTGGACGCCGGCGGGGGCCATGGGGGCCGCGATCGGCGTAGTGTGGAATTACGCGGTGTCGGCCACCTTGGTGTGGCGGCGGCGTTAGGCGGGCGTGTCGCCCGCCAGCGTGATGCGATGCATCAGGCGGCGGAAGCCGTGATAATCGTTGACCGGGTTGTGCTGGGCGGCCCGGTTGTCCCAGAACGCGATGGAGTTCGGCTGCCAGCGGAAGCGGCAGGTGAATTCCGGCTTCACCTGATGCGCGAACAGGAAGTTCAGCAAGGGGGCGCTTTCCTCCTCCGTCCAGCCGGCGAAGCGCGCGGTATGGGCGACATTCACATAGAGCGCGCGGCGTCCGGTTTCCGGATGGGTGCGGATCACGGGATGCTCGGCGGCGTAGTCCTGCCTGGCCGTCGCCGCCCCGCTGTCCTTCACCCGGTCCTCGCGCGTGCGCGTCACATCGGCCTTCGCCGATGTGTTCACCCCGCGCAGCGTGTCCAGCATCCGCTTCAACCCGTCCGACAGCGCCTCGTAGGCGAGGTATTGATTGGCGAACAGCGTGTCCCCGCCATAGGGCGGCAATTCGCGCGCCAGGAGGATGCTGCCCATCGGAGGCTGGTCGAGATAGCTCGTGTCGCTGTGCCAGATGCCGCCGAAATTGCTGCGCTCATCCTCGCGCTTGAGAACCTGGATGATCTCGGGGAAGCCCTCCAGGCCGCGCACGAACGGGTATTCGATCGGCGTGCCAAAACGCGCGGTGAAGGCGCGGAAGGCGGCCGGGGCCAGATCCTGGTCGCGGAAGAACACCACCAGATGATCGAGCAGCGCCTGGCGGATCGCGGCCGTGGTGGCGGCGTCCAGCCCCCCTGCGAGGTCCACCCCGGAGATTTCGGCGCCGAGAGCGCCCGCGATCGGATGTATTTTCATGGTGTGCTTCCCCCGTTTCCCCAGTGTAGCATGGCGGCCGCAACTCGCCACAGAGCGGGCGACCCTTGGAGGAATGACCGCCATGACGATCACCCGTCGCAGTTCACTCGCCCTCGGGCTCGGCGTCCTCGCGATGCCGGCGATCGTCGGCCGCGCCCAGGCGGCCGCGCGGATGCTCCGCATCTCGCACCAGTTCCCGGCAAGCTCCGGCGATATCGGCGATTTCCGCGACCGGATGTGCCACCGCTTCGCGAAACTGGTCGCCGAGCGCACCGGGGGCGAGCTGCAATTCGAGGTGTACGCCAATGCCTCCCTGATGAAGACGTTCGCGCAGATCAGCGGGTTGCGGAAAGGCGCGTTGGATATCGGCCTGGTGCCGCTGACCTATGCGGGCGGCGAGATCCACGAGATGAACATCAGCTTCATGCCGGCGATCGTGACCAATTATGCCCAGGCCTATAACTGGCGCACCTCGCAGATCGGGCGGGAACTGACCGGCCTGCTGGAGCAGCGCGGCATCGTGCTGGTGAGCTGGATGTGGCAATCGGGCGGCATGGCCTCGCGCGTGCAGCCGATGGTCGAGCCGGCCGACGCGAAGGGGCTGAAGATCCGCGGCGGCTCGCGCGAGATGGACGAGATGTTCACCGCTGCCGGTGCCTCGGTGTCCACCATGCCGTCGAACGAGATTTATATCGGCATGCAGACCGGCGTGATGGATGTGGCCTGCACGAGTTCGAGCAGCCTGATCTCGTTCCGGCTGCAAGAGACGTCCAAGCACCTCACCACACCGGGCAACCGCAGCTTCTTCTTCATCCTGGAGCCGATCATGGTGTCGAAATCGGTGTGGGACACGCTGACCAGGCCGCAGCAGGAGGCCATGATGGCGGTGGGCGAGGAGATGGTGCCGTTCAACCTCGCGGGGGCGAAGGCTGACGACACCGAGTTGGCGCGCATCTTCGCCGCCGCCGGCAACACGATCCATCCGATGGGCGATGCGACGGTGGATCGCTGGCAGGCGGTGGCGCGCGGGTCGTCGTGGAAGCAGTATTCGGAAAAAACGCCGCTGGCCGCCAAGATGCTGAAGCTGGCGGAGGCGGTGGCGGGCTAGTGGTCCGAACCTGACGCTCGCTACCCGAGCGTCAGGGAATTTGGCCCATGAAATCAGAGCTAGTGGATGGAATCTGACGGATGCTCCCGTCAGATTCCATCCGCTAGCGGTCCAAACCTGACGCTCGCTACCTGGGCGTCGGGTAATTTGGCCCATGAAACCAGCGAGGGACGCAAACGGGGGTTCGGCGCGTGGTCAGATCCAATCGGCGATTTCGTCGAGCGGCCTTTTGATGCCGCCGGCGACCGGCACTTCGCAGCCGTCGATACGTTTTCGACATTCGCGGAAATCGTTACCGCTCGGTCTGCTCAATCGATTCCGCGCGGCACGGCGTGCTGGTTCTGCGGGTCGGCACGCATGTGGAATACGACCAGTTGATGAAGAACGATGGCCGCAAGTTCAATCAGCTTTTCGGAGATGCGCCGTGACGACCGCCTCACCCATTCAGCCGATCCGAGATGAAAACTCCTACCAGGCCGCCTTGGCGGAAGTGCGGGCGTCGTGGGGTGCCGAACCGGGCACACCGGAGGGCGACCGTCTCGACGTGCTGCTCGTGTTGCTGGAGGTGTATGAGACGGTTCACCACGGAATCGACCTGCCGGACCCGATCGAGGCGATCAAACTGCGCATGGAGGATTTGGGCATTGGCCGGGAGCGGCCCGGCGCGTTGCTGGGGATCGGCAGCGGCCGGGTGTCGGAAGCGTTGAACCGGCGCTGCCGGCCTACCCTGGAGATGATCCGAGTGCTTGCCGTGGAACTCAAACTTCCGGAAGGGTGTCTGATACAGGTTTATGACCTCGTGCCGCCGAAGCCGCGAGCGGCTGGACACCGAAGTGTGCGCGGTGGGCAATCCGAGGCGGCTTAAGCGTAATTCGCCGCAACATTGAACCTCCATGGGTAGCGGTTTACCAGATACGTTATCACTCCTCCCCCTCGTTCCACGTCCGCCCGTCCCGCTCGATCAGCGCGATCGACGCCGACGGCCCCCAGGTGCCGGAGGTGTAGGTTTTCGGGGCCTCCTTGCTGGCAGCCCAGGCCTGCAGAATGGGGTCGATCCAGATCCAGGCCGCCTCCACCTCGTCGCGGCGCATGAACAAAGTCTGGCTGCCGCGCACCACGTCCATCAGCAGGCGCTCGTACGCGTCAGCCTGGCGCACGTTGAAGCTGCGGGCGAAGCTCATGTCGAGCGGCACGTGTTGCAGGCGCATGCCTCCCGGTCCGGGGTCCTTGATCATCAGCCAGAGTTTCACGCCTTCGTCCGGTTGCAGGCGGATGATCAGGTGGTTGGCGGCGATCGGCCCGGCATCGGGCGTGAACACCGAATGCGGGATGGGCTTGAAGGCGACGACGATCTCGGACACACGGGTGGAGAGGCGCTTGCCCGAGCGGAGATAGAACGGCACCCCGGCCCAGCGCCAGTTGGCGATGTCGATCTTCAGCGCCACGAATGTCTCGGTTTCGCTGTCGTCGCGGCCCAGCTCGTCGAGGTAGCCCTTGACCGCGCCGCCGGCCGAGGCGCCGGCACGGTACTGGCCGCGCACGGTGCGCTCGGTCATCGTCTGCGGCGTGACCGGCACCAGCGATTGCAGCACCTTCAGCTTCTCGTCGCGCACCGCGTCGGCGGCGAGCGAGCGGGGCGGCTCCATCGCCACCAGGCAGAGCAGCTGGAGCATGTGGTTCTGCACCATGTCACGAAGCGCGCCGGCGGTGTCGTAATAGCCGGCGCGATTTTCGAGCCCCACGGTTTCGGCGACCGTGATCTGCACGTGGTCGATGTGCTGGGCGTTCCAGAGCGGCTCGAACAGCGCGTTGGCGAAGCGCAGCGCCATCAGGTTCTGTACCGTCTCCTTGCCGAGATAATGGTCGATGCGATAGACGCGCTCCTCGGAAAACACCCGGCCGATGCCCTCGTTCACCTCGCGGGCGGAATCGAGGCTTTTGCCGATCGGCTTCTCGACCACCACGCGTGAGGCGTCGGTGACCAGGCCATGCGCGCCCAGCCGCTCGCAGATGGGCACGAACAATTCGGGCGCGGTCGCGAGATAGAACACGCGGATGCGTTCCGGCGCGTCGGCGAGGCGCCTGGCCAGCGCGTCCCACCCGGCATCCTTGTCGGCGTCGGCGCTGGTCCAGCTGAGGCGGGTGAGGAATTTCTCCACGGCCTCGGCTTTGCGGTTCTTTTTGCCGACATGCTCCTCGAGCGAGGCGCGGGCGAGGTCCCGGAAGGTCTCGTCGGTGAGCTTGCTGCGCGAGACGCCGATGATGCGTGATTCGGGTGCGAGCTGGCCGGCCTCGTCGCGGAAAAACAAGGCCGGGATCAGCTTGCGGCGAGCCAGATCGCCGGTGGCGCCGAACACCACGAGGTCGAACGGATCGGTCTGGATCACTCGGGTGGGCATCGGCGTCTCCTTGTGGCGCGACCGTACCGAACATATGAGTATGCGATCCGCGCGCGCTACCTCGCGCGAACAATGCGAGGGGTACGCCATGCCGGGCCTGAAGCTGCGGAGTTTGTTGTTCGCACCGGGGGATTCCGGGCGAAAGGTGGAAAAGGCGCTCGCGAGCGGGGCCGACCGGGTCATCCTGGACCTGGAGGATTCGGTGGCACCGGACGCCAAGGGCGATGCCCGCGCGCTGGTGGCAGGGGTGCTGGGCGGGCGCGGGGACGTGATCGTGCGGATCAATCCTCACGGCACGCAGTGGTATCTGGCCGATCTCGCGGCCGTGGTGCCGGGGCGGCCCGCGGCGGTGATGCTGCCGAAATGCACCGGGGCGGCCGATCTCGTGGCGCTGGACCATCATCTGGAGGCGCTGGAGACCGCGGCCGGGCTGCCCGTGGGGAGCATTCTGGTGTTGCCGCTGGTGACGGAGACGGCGGCGTCGGTGTTCGGTCTCGATGGCCGCGCCCATGCGCGGCTGCTCGGGATGTGCTTCGGGGCGGAGGATCTTTCCGCCGATCTCGGCATCGCGCCGCGCCGCGCCGATATGAGCTATCCGGCCCCGATCGCGGCCGCGCGCGCGGCCGCTCTGCTGGCGGCGGCGGCGGCCGGCGTGCCGGCGATCGACACGCCCTGGCCCGATCCGCGCGACCCGGAGGGGTTGGCGCGCGAGGCCGAAACGGCCGCATCGGATGGGTTCGCCGGCAAGTTGTGCATCCATCCGGGCCAGATCGCCGCCGTGAACGCCGTGTTCACGCCCGGCGAGGAGCGGGTGGCGTGGGCGCGGCTCGTGGAGCGGGCGTTCGCGGAAAATCCGGGGGCGGGAGTGCTCGCGATGGACGGCAAGATGATCGATCGTCCCCATCTGAAGCTGGCGCTGCGCATCCTCGCCACCGCCGAGCCCTAATCCCGCCGTCATGCCGCGGTAACATTGCGGATGCTAAAGCGTTCGCCCGCCTCAAGGAATGTGCCATCCGCGCCGTGACCGCTCTCGTGACCGTTCTGGTGACCGCGTTCGTGACCGCTCTGGGCGTTGCCGGATGCAGCCTTGGACCGGATTACCATGCGCCCGAGGTGACGTTGCCGGCGGCCTATCGCGGCACGACGGCCACGGCGGCCGAGGCGTGGCCCGCGCCCGATTGGTGGCGGGGGTTCAACGCGCCGGTGCTCGACCAGCTGATCGAGCAGGCGAGGGGGGGCAATTTCGACATTCAGGCCGCGATCGCCCGCGTGCGCCAGGCCGATGCGCAGGTGCGGGTGAGCGGCGCGGCGCTGCTGCCGGCCGTCGAGGGTTCCGGCAAGGCAAGCTACCAGCGATCGGGAGCGGCGGGCCGCGGCCGCAATTCCGCGTTAGCCACCGCATCGGGCGGCCGCTACGTCGACAGCCGCAGCTACAGCCTCGGCCCCAGCGTGAGCTACGAGATCGATTTGTGGGGCCGGGTGCGCGCGGTGCAGGACAGCGCCGAGGCCAGCGCGATGTTCAGCCGGTTCGACCAGCAGACGGTGGCGCTCACGGTGGTAACCTCGGTTGCCAACACCTGGTTCACGGCACTCGCCGATGCCGACCGGGTGGCAATCGTGCGGCGCAACCTGCGCGACGCGGAGCAGATATTGCAGGCGATCCAGGGGCGTCTGTCGGTGGGCACCGCCTCGCTGCTGGACGTGTCGCAGCAGGGGGCGCTGGTGGCCGGGCTGCGGGCGCAGGTGCCCGGATTGCAGAACCAGCTCGCGCAGCAGGTGAATGGCCTCGGCATCCTGACCGGGCGGCCGCCGCAGGAGGTAACGGTCACTCCGGACACGCTGACCAAGCTGTCGCTGCCGGAAATCCCGGCCGGTCTGCCGTCGCAACTGCTCGAACGCCGCCCCGATATTGCCGCTGCCGAGGCGCAACTGGTGGCTGCGAACGCGAATATACGGGAGGCACGGGCGAATTTCTTCCCGCAGATCACGCTCACTGGCTCGGCTGGCCTCCAAAGCGCCGCGCTCACGGCCATCACCGGCCCCGGCTCGATCCTCATCACCGCCGCCGCGTCGGTGGCGCAGACCATCTTCGACAACGGGCAGAAGGGCGGGCAGTACGAGCAGGCCCGTGCCCGGTACGACGAGTTGCTGGCCGATTACCGCAAGGCCGTGGTGCAGGCGCTCACCGACGTGCAGGACGCGCTGGATGCCTATCGCCTCACCACCGAGCAGGAAAGACTAGAGCAGCAGGCGGTGAACATCGCCCAGCGCGCGTCCGATATTGCGAGGGCGCAACTGCTGGCCGGCACCAGCGATATCGTTATTGCATTGCAGGCGCAGACCACTTTGTTCAACGACCTCGACAACCTGGCGCAGGTGCGTCTGGCCCGGTTCCAGGCTTTGCTCAACCTGTACAAGGCGTTGGGCGGCGGGTGGGACCGCACCCGGACGGCCGTCCCGCCCAGCACCGTCTTTCACGGCGTATTGTGAGAACCTCTTGATGCGTCGGCTCTTTTTTCTGATCGTGCTGCTCGCCGCCATGGGTGGCGGTGCATGGTGGTGGTTCGGCCCCCACGCCGCCACAACCGCCGCCACAGCCCGGCGCAACCAGCGGCCGGATACAATTCCTGTCGTGATAACAACGGCCTCTCAACAGGACGTGCCGATCTACCTGGAGGGCTTGGGCACCGCCCAGGCCTCGGCCACCGTCACCGTCAAGGCGCAGGTGGATGGCGCCCTGCAACAGGTTCTCTTCCGCGAGGGGCAGGACGTGAAGGCCGGCGACGTACTGGCCAAGATCGATCCGCGCGGCTACCAGGCGACCCTCGATCAGGCATCGGGCAAAAAGCAGCAGGATCAAGCCAATCTGGCGAATGCCCGGGTCGATCTCGGCCGCTACGCCAAGCTCGCGGCCACCGCGTATACCTCGGCGCAGCAGGCCGACACGCAGAAGGCGATGGTGGCGCAGCTGGAGGCGCAGGTGGCGCAGGACCAGGCGCAGATCGATTCCGCCCGCACCAATCTCGGCTTCACCACTGTGGTGGCGCCGATCGCCGGCCGGGTGGGCATCCGTCAGGTCGATGCCGGCAATATCGTGCATGCGTCCGATGTCACCGGATTGGCGGTTATCACCACTTTAAAGCCGATTTCGGTCGTTTTCACCCTCCCCCAGCAGGCCCTTCGTTCGGTTTCCGCCGCGATGTCGGCGGGTGCGCCGGAGGTGATAGTTATGCCTCAGAACAATCGGACGGATGTGCTGGATCGCGGCACGCTGACCGTGCTCGACAACCAGGTGGACCAGACAACCGGCACCATCAAACTCAAGGCCAGCTTTCCCAACGACCGCCTCCAGCTCTGGCCCGGGGCCTTCCTCACCGTCCGCCTGCGCGTCGATACGGCCATGGGCGCCACCGTGGTGCCGCCAGTTGCGGTGCAGCGCGGGCCGGATGGGGCTTACGTTTACGTCATCGGCACGGGCGACATCGCCGAGCGCCGCCGCGTGACGATCGGCCACGAGGACCAGGCCGCCTCCATCGTGACGCAAGGCCTGCAACCCGGCGAGCGCGTGGTGATCGACGGTGCCGCGCGGCTGTCGGACAAATCCAAGGCCAGCATCGTCCAGCCCGGCATCAACCCGCCTTTGCCCGATGCACCCGCAAAGCCGGCGGTGCGGCCGCGCACCAGCAGCGCCACATGATCGCCTTGGCCACGGCGCCGTGAACATCTCCGCCCCCTTCATCGCCCGCCCCATCGCCACCACCCTGCTCGCCATCGCGGTCCTGCTCGGTGGCGTGCTCGGCTACCGCGCGCTGCCCGTGTCGGCTCTCCCCCAGGTCGATTTTCCCACCATCCAGGTCACCACCCAGCTTCCCGGCGCCAACCCCGACACCGTCTCCACGCTGATCACCGCATCGCTCGAACGCCAGTTCGGCCAAATCCCCGGCCTCACGACCATGACCTCCACCAGTTCGGAGGGCACCAGCCAGATCACCCTGCAATTCTCCCTCTCTCGCAGCATCGACAGCGCGGCACAGGACGTGCAAGCCGCCATCAACTCGTCGTCGGGCACCCTGCCGGTGACCCTCCCGTATCCCCCGGTCTATTCCAAGGTGAACCCGGCCGACGCGCCCATCGTCACCCTCGCGCTGATGTCTGACGCGGTCACCATCGACCGCGTCAGCGACGCCGCTGATACGATTTTGCAACCGAAGCTCAGCCAGATCGACGGCGTCGGCAAGGTGACGGTGCAAGGCAACATGCGCCCCGCCGTGCGCGTCCGGGTCGATCCCGCGCGCCTCGCCGGCTACGGCCTGTCGATGGAGGATGTCCGCATCGCGGTCGCCGCGGCCAACGTCAACGGCGCCAAGGGCGGCTTCGACGGGCCGAGGCAGGCCATCGCGTTGGGTGCGAACGACCAGCTTCTGTCGCCGGATTCCTACCGCGACCTCGTCATCGCTTACCGCAACGCGGCCCCCGTGCGTCTGTCCGATGTCGGCACCGTCATCGGCGGCGTCGAGAACGACCGTGTCGCCGCCAGCTACATCGGCAGCGCGCCCGCGCACCCGGCCGTGGTGCTCGACATCCAGCGTCAGCCGGGCGCCAACATCGTGCAGACCGTGGACCGCATCAAGGCCGCCCTTCCGGCCC
Source organism: Rhodospirillales bacterium (assembly GCA_025352565.1). Taxonomy (GTDB): domain Bacteria; phylum Pseudomonadota; class Alphaproteobacteria; order Acetobacterales; family Acetobacteraceae; genus JANXTF01. Next base: position 41,041 of record JANXTF010000070.1, read on the forward strand.
TGCAGCGCGCGATGCCGGCCGCCATCTCGCTCACCATCGTCACGGACCGCACCGAGACCATCCGCGCCAGCGTGAACGACGTGCAGTTCACCCTCATTCTCTCAATCGTCCTCGTCGTGCTCGTCATCTTCGCGTTCCTGCGCTCGTGGCGCGCCACCTTCATCCCCGCCGTGGCGCTCCCTCTCAGCCTCATCGGCACCTTCGGGATCATGTCGTGGCTCGGCTATGGCCTCGACAACCTCTCGCTCATGGCCCTCACCGTTGCCACCGGCTTCGTGGTGGACGACGCCATCGTCATGATCGAGAACGTGGTCCGCTACATCGAGGACGGCGTGCCCCCGCTGGAGGCCGCCTACAAGGGCGCCGCCCAGATCGGCTTCACCATCGTCTCGCTCACCATCAGCCTCATCGCGGTGTTCATCCCGCTGCTCTTCATGACCGGCGTGGTCGGCCGCCTGTTCAGCGAGTTCGCCGTTACTCTCTCGGTCTCGGTCATCGTCTCGGCGGTCGTGTCGCTCACCCTCACGCCGATGATGTGCGGCCGCCTGTTGCGTCCCGCCAGCGAGGAGCAGCCCGGCCGCATCGCCCGCATCACCGAAGGCGGCTTCATCCGCATGTTGGCTGGCTACAAGCGCGGTCTGGAATGGTCGCTCCGCCGCCAGGGCTTCATCCTGCTGCTGGCACTCGCCACCCTCGTCGGCACGGTGGCCCTCTACGTCATGGTGCCGAAAGGCTTTCTCCCCCAGCAGGACACCGGTGTCATCGTCGCCGTCACGGAGGCCGCGCAAAGTGTCTCCATCCCGCGCATGAGCACGTTGCAGGCCCAGGCCGCCGATGTGGTGCGGCAAGACCCGGCCGTCGCGGGCATCGTCTCCTTCGTCGGCGCCGGCAGCATCAACGCCACGCCGAACACCGGCCGCCTCACCATCGCGCTGAAGCCCCGCACGGCGCGGGACGCCGATGCCGCCACCACCGCCGCGCGTCTGCAATCCGAACTCGCCGCCATCCCCGGCCTCACCGTGTTCATGCAGCCGGTGCAGGACATCCAGATCGGCACCCGCATCAGCCGCACGCAATTCCAGTACACCTTGATCGACACCGACGCGCGCGAACTCAACGAATGGGCGCCGCGCCTGCTCGCGAAACTCCGCACGGTGCCAGATCTGCTCGATGTCGCCAGCGACGCGCAGAACGATGGCTTCCGTACCTTCATCCGCATCGACCGCGACAGCGCCATGCGCCTCGGCGTCTCGATGCAGGCGATCCAGGACGTGCTGTACGACAGCTTCGGCCAGCGCCAGATCTCCACCATCTTTGCACAAAGCAACCAGTATCGCGTGGTGCTGGAAAGCGACCCCGCCTGGCAGGCGGACCCCAACTCCCTGCTCAACCTCCGCTTCCCCGGCACCGCCGGCGCGCAGGTGCCGCTCACCGCAATTGCCACCATCGAGCGCATCACGGCGCCCTTGTCGGTCACCCACGAACAGCAATTCCCGTCCACCACCATCAGCTTCAACCTCATCCCCAACGCCTCGCTGGGCGACGCGGTGAAGGCTGTGGCCGACGCCGAGCGCGAGATCGGCCTCCCCGCCACCATCAACGGCAGCTATTCCGGCGACGCGGCCGAGTTCCAGAACTCGCTCGCCACCGAACCGTATCTGATCCTGGCCGCCATCGTCGTGATCTACATCGTGCTCGGCGTGCTTTATGAAAGCATGATCCACCCCATTACCATCCTTTCCACCTTGCCATCGGCCGGCATCGGCGCGCTGTTGGCGCTGCGGTTCGTGGGGCAGGATCTCTCGCTGGTGGCGCTGGTCGGCATCGTGCTGCTCATGGGCATCGTCAAGAAGAACGCGATCATAATGATCGACTTCGCGATCGAGGCGGAGCGCGAACGCGGCATCTCCCCCGAGGCCGCCATCCACGAAGCCTGCCTGCTGCGCTTCCGCCCCATCATGATGACCACGATGGCGGCCCTGCTGGGCGCCTTGCCGCTGGTCATCGAGAACGGCACTGGCTCGGAACTGCGTTTTCCCTTGGGCGTCACCATCGTCGGCGGCCTGTTGCTGAGCCAGTTGCTGACGCTGTTCACCACGCCGGTGATTTATCTGGCGCTGGAGCGGATGCGCCTGCGCTGGGGGGGCTTCGCGGGCCAAACATCGTGAACTTCTCCGCCATCTTCATCCGCCGCCCCATCGCGACCCTGCTGTTGGCCGTCGGCCTCCTGCTGTCCGGCGCCGTCGCCTATCGTTTCCTTCCCGTCTCCCCGCTTCCCAGCATCGACATCCCCACCATCGTCGTCTTCGCCGGCCGCCCCGGCGCCGATCCCGAAACCATGGCGACCTCCATCGCCGCCCCGCTCGAACGCCATCTCGGCGTCATCGGCGGCGTGACCGAGATCACCTCGATCAGTTCCACCGGCAGCGTCAGCATCATCATCCAGTTCGACATCGCGCGCGGCATCGAGGGTGCGGCGCACGACGTGCAGGCGGCACTCAACGCCGCCACGGCCGACCTGCCGTCCGACCTCCCCACGCGCCCGTATTTCCGCAAGTTCAATCCGGCCGACGCGCCGATCATGACCATTGCGCTCACCTCGGACACGCTGCCCACCGCCCAGGTGTATGACGCCGCCGACACCATCCTCGGCCAGCGCCTCGCGCAAGTCAGCGGCGTCGCCCAGGTGCAGATCAATGGGGCCGAGAAGCCCGCCGTCCGCGTCCGGCTCGATCCGGCGGCGCTGGCCGCGGCAGGGCTTTCCGCGCAGGACGCCTATGTCGCCATCCGCAACACCAACGTGAACGGCGCCCTCGGCGGCTTCCAGGGGCCGGACCGCGCCGAGACCATCGGACTCAACAACCAGCTCAGGAAAGCCGTCGAGTATCGTTCCCTCGTGCTGAAAAGCGTGAACGGTGCCGTGGTGCGCCTGTCCGACGTGGCCTCCGTGGTGGACGGCGTCGCCAACTCCCGTCTCGCCGCCTGGTTCGGCCAGAAACCCGCCATCCTCCTCACACTGACCAAATCCGTTGACGCCAACGTCATCGACACGGTCGAGAGCGTGAAGGCGATCCTGCCGCTGCTGCAAAGCTGGATACCGTCGGACATCCAGCTCACCATTCTGACCGACCGCACAGCCACGATCCGCGCCAGCGTGGACGATATCCAGAAGACGCTGCTCATCACGGTGGCGCTCGTGCTGTTGGTGGTGCTGCTGTTCATGCGCCGCGCCGTGCCCACCATCGCCGCCGGCGTCACCGTCCCGCTGTCGATTGCCGGCACGCTCGCCGCCATGTGGTTCGAGGGTTTCGCGCTCGACAATTTCTCCCTCATGGCCATCACCATCTCGGTCGGCTTCGTGGTGGACGACGCCATTGTCATGATCGAGAACATCGTCCGCCACATCGAGCACGGCGAAACGCCGCTTACGGCAGCCTTCAACGGCGCCAAACAGATCGGCTTCACCGTCATGTCGATCAGCGTTTCGCTGGTGGCCGTGTTCATCCCGGTGCTGTTCATGGGCGGCATCCTCGGCCGCCTGCTGCACGAATTCGCCGTCACCCTCACGCTCGCCATCGCCATCTCGGCCGTGGTGTCGCTCACCCTCACGCCGATGATGTGCGGCCTGCTGATGCGCGACGCCAACCCGCCCAACCCGCGTTCGCTGTGGGGCCGGGTCGATCGGGTGGTCGATGCCGGTTTCACCGCGACGCAGCGTTTCTACGCCCGCACCCTCGGCTGGGCGCTGCGCTGGCGCGGCTTCATGCTGCTGGTCACGTTCGCCACCGTGGGTCTCACCGTCTGGCTCTACACCGTGGTTCCAAAAGGTTTCTTTCCCACGCAGGATACCGGGCTGATCCAGGGCGGCACCGTTGCCAGCCCCGACGTGTCCTTCGCCGCCATGACCGAGCGGCAGCGCGCCGTGGTGGACGTGCTGCTGAAGGACCCCGCGATCGACACCATCGGCTCCACCATCGGGGTCAGCAGCGGCTTTTCCTCGCTCAATCGCGGCCAGCTCACCATCGGCCTGAAGCCGCCCGCCGAACGCGGGCTTTCCGCCGAGCAGGTCATCGCCCGGCTGCGTCCGGCACTCGCCCGCATCGGCGGCATACAGACCTTCCTGTACTCCGCGCAGGACCTGCGCGGAGGCGGGCGGTCGGGCGGCGCCAACCAATACGTGCTGCTCGATGAGAACCTCACCGAGTTGCGCGAATGGACGCAGAAGCTCGAGGACAAATTGCGCACCGTTCCAGGCCTCGCCGATATCAGCAGCGATCAGGACCGCTCGGCGCCGCAGCTGAACATCGTCATCGACCGCGAGGCGGCATCGCGCCTCGGCATCAGCGTCTCGGCGATCGACAACGCGCTCAACAACGCCTACGCGCAGCGCCAGATCTCCATCATCTACAGCGACCGCAACCAGTACCGCGTGGTCGAGGAGATCGACCCGGCCATCCAGGGCGATCCCGCCATGCTCGGCCGTATCCGCGTGGGCGCCATCAACGGCACCCAGGTTCCGCTCACCGCCGTGGTGTCCACCACCATGGGCTACGCGCCGCTCGCGGTGCGCCATCAGGGCCAGTTCCCGGCCGCCACCATCAGCTTCAACACCGCGCCCGATCTGGCCTTGGGCGACGCCCTCGATCTGGTGCGGCAGGCCGCGTTCGATCTGCACATGCCCGAGACGGTGCGCACCGACACGGCGGGCAACGCCAAGTTCCTGGCCGACAGCCTCTCCTCGCAGCCCTTCCTCATCGGCGCCGCGTTCCTGACCATCTACATCGTGCTCGGCGTGCTCTACGAAAGCTGGACCCAGCCGCTCACCATCATCTCGACTCTGCCGTCGGCCGGGCTTGGCGCATTGCTGGCGCTGCTGGTGACGCACACGGATTTCTCCGTCATGGGCATCATCGGCATCCTGCTGCTGATGGGCATCGTGAAGAAGAATGCAATCCTTCTGGTCGATTTCGCGTTGGAGCAGGAGCGGCTGCACGGCCGAACCCCAACCGAGGCCATCCATGCCGCATGCCTCGAACGTTTCCGTCCGATCATCATGACCACGCTGGCCGCCCTGTTCGGCGCCTTGCCGCTGGCGTTCTCGTCCGGCGTTGGCTCCGAATTGCGCGTGCCGCTCGGCATCGCCATCGCCGGCGGCCTCATCGTGTCGCAGGCGCTTACGCTCTACACCACGCCGGTCGTCTACCTTGCCTTGCAGCCCCGTCGCCGTCGCCCGGCCGCGAAACTCGCGGCCGCCGAGTGAAGATTATCAGCTGGAACCTGCTGCGTCGCGTCGGCGCCACGCTCGACGACCTGGTCAGCCTGATCGAAGCCGAGAAGCCCGACGTGCTCCTGATGCAGGAAGCCACCCAGATGGTGGAACACCTGCCGAACCGCGTCGGCGGCGAGTGCCGCCGCGCCCCGCTCCCCGGCCGCATCCACGGCCCGGCCATCTGGACCCCCAGCGCGATGCACAGCCGCCCGCTCACCTTCGACCTGCCGCGTGGCACCCATTTCGACCGTCACAGCCTCATCCTCGATATGGGCGAGTTCGCTGTCGCCAACGTGCATCTCAGCCATGGCCAGGTGCTGAACCGCCGCCAGCTCCGCCGCCTCGGCCGCGTCCTGCCCGACCGCGCCGCCGTCCTGGGCGACTATAATCTCGTCGGCCCCGCCTTGCTCCCCGGTTTTCGCGATGTCGGGCCGCGCCGCGCCACCCACATGATGGCCGAGATGCTCCCCATCCGCCTCGACCGCTGCCTCGTGCGCGGCCTGGTTTGCACGGAGGCCGCCGTGTTGCCCCGCGGCCGCTCCGACCACCGGCCGATCATGGTCCGTCTGGAGATCGCCTGAACCATCGTCATGCCCGGCCTTCGTCATGCCCAGGCCTTCGTCATGCCCAGGCCTTCGCCAGCCCCGGCCTTCGCCAGGCATAGCCCGGTAACCTCACAGATAAGGCAGCCCCAGCCGCACACCCGCATCCCGCAGCCGCCCGAGGAACGGGCGCGCGTCCAGTTCCTCCAGCGTCATCCGGTTCGCCATCTCCCGCCTGATCGCCGCACTCAGCACGCCGGCCAGCGCCTCGTCGTACACCTCCACGTTCAGCTCGAAGTTGAGCCGGAAGCTCCGCATGTCCCAGTTGGAGCTGCCCACCAGGCACCACACCCCATCCACCACCATGATCTTGGAATGGTTGAACGGGTTCGGGCTGCGCCAGACGCGCACTCCGTCCGCCAGCAACGGCCCCACATTGGCGCGCATCGCCATGTCCACCGCCGCGTGGTCGCTGTGCGACGGCACCACCACATCCACCATCACGCCCCGCATCGCGGCCAGGCCAAGCGTCGTGATGAGCCGTTCGTCCGGAAGGAAATACGGTGTCATCACCTCGATCCGCTCGCGCGCGCAGGAGATTGCCTGCAGCACCACGAACTCGATCTTCTCCAAATCCTGATCCGGCCCGGAGGTCACCACCCGGGCGGTGGCCGGACCCGTCTCGGTCAGCGGCGGGAACCACGCTCCGCCTTTCAGGTCCTCGTCCATCACGAACGCCCAGTCATGCGCGAACGCCTCCGTGAGCTGCCCCACCACCGGTCCATCGAAGCGGAAATGCGTGTCGCGCACCGGATGCGGCGGATTGGTCAGCACCAGGTTCTCGGCCGCGATGTTGATGCCGCCGGCGAAGCCGACACGTCCATCGACCACCAAAATCTTCTTGTGCGACCGCAAATTCAGGAACGACATCCGCCAGGGCAGGGCGGAGTGCATGAACTGCCCCACCGGCACGCCGGCCCGCCGCAGCCGGCGCACCGCGCCCGAGAGAAAATAGCCGCTGCCGATGCCGTCGAGCGCCACGCGCACCTGCACCCCGCGCCTGTGTGCCTCGGCCAGCGCGTCGATGAAGCGGTTGCCCGCGTCGTCGGCCCGGAAGATGTAGCTGGACAGACCAACGCTGTGCTTGGCGCCGGCGATCGCCTCCAGCATCGGCCCGTACGCCGCGTCGCCGTTGTGGAACACCGCGATCGTGTTGCCCGCCTCGGCCGAGCGCCGCGTGATGCGCCCGCCCGCGTTGCGCAGCGACGTGAGGTGCCCGCCGCCCGTCTGCCCCGTCATGCCGCGCCGCCGCCGTCCCCGTCTGGGCCGCTCGCGCAGCCGCTGCGCCCGGCGCTCCACGCGGTTGATCCCGAAGATGAAATATATCAGTCCGCCGATGATCGGCGAGAACCACGCGAGCCCGATCCAGCCGATCGACGACGCGACCTCGCGTTTGTGCAGCAGCACATGGCAGCTGACCGCGATCGCGATCAGGAACCCCAGCGGTGCCGCGATCTCGGCGCGGAGATGGGTGAAGCGGCCCAGCAGGCTGACCGTGTCGATTCCGAACATCACGCGCTCTCCAGGCCCATCCGTGCCGCCGCCGCTGCCGCGTCCACGTCCACGAGGCGCGCATCCGGCACCGCCGCGCGCATCGCCGCCAATATCGCCGGATGAAGTCCGGCCGCCCGCCCGATCAACGCGACCGGCAGCGCGCCCTCCCGGGCCGCGAGCGCCCCGGCCAGTCCCGCGAGTTCGACACCGGCACGCCGCAGCAGCCCCAGCGCGTCCGCGTCACCCGAGTTCGCCGCCTGTGCGACGGCCCGCGCCAGTTGCGCCACCGCGTCCCGCCCGCCGCCATACACGTAGCGGCGCGCCGAGTCCCAGTCGGCGGCCCCGATCGCGGTTGCCAGCGCGCGGGGCAGGGGGGTCTCGCCCGCATCCCCCGTCGCGTCGATACGCCGCCAGACCAGGCGCAGCGCCTCCCGCCCGATCCAGAACGCCGACCCCGCGTCGTCGATCAGCATTCCGCGCCCGCCGACCCGCAGCACCGAGCCGTCGCTTCGCACATGCAGCCCGATCGACCCGGTGCCGCAATACACCACATGGCCCGCGCCCGGCCGGAACGCCGCGTGATACCCGATCCACAGATCGTCCCGCACCACCACGCGATCCAACGTGAGCCCGACCGCCTCCGCCACCACGCCCGCGAACCGTGCCGCCTCGTCCGATCCCGAACTCAGCCCCGTCACTCCCACAACCGCGCGCCCGACGCCGTAGCGCCCGACGCCGTAGCGCGAGACCGCCGCCCGCAACGCCGCCGCCATCGCGCCAAGCCGCTCCCGCTCGGCCGCGTTGAAGAGATGTCCCGAAACCGCCGGCAACTCGCCCCGCGCGACGATCCCGTCCTGGTCGCAAACGACCCACCGGGTTGCCGAACCGCCGCAGTCGAGGCCTAATCCGGACATGCCCGCACGAATTTCCGGGTGATCTCGCGCGGGTTGGTGATCGCCGTCCCCACCACCACCGCATGAGCCCCCATGGCGAAAGCGCGCGCCACCTGCGAAGGCGTCTCGAACCGCCCCTCCGCCACCACCGGCCCCCGGCATCGCGCCACCAACTCCGCCAGCAGCGCGAAATCCGGCCCCTCGGTCATCGCCCGCGCATCGGTGTAGCCCGCCAGCGTGCTCGCCACATACGTCGCCCCGGCGCGCTCGGCCGCCAGCGCCTCGTCCAGCCCCGCCACGTCGGCCAGCACCTCGCGCCCAAGCTCCGCCCGGATGCGCCCGATCAACACCGAGGCCGCCTCGCCATCCCGTGCCCGCCCCGTCGCATCGACCGCCACGATGTCAGCTTCGCGCACCGATGCCGCGTCCGCGAACCCTGGCGTGATGTAAACCGGGAACGCCGCGTCGAACCGTTTGGCCAGCCCGATCACCGGCACACCCACCGCGGCCCGGATCGCCGCCACATCGGCCGCCCCGTTGGCCCGGATGCCCCCCGCGCCGCCCGCCACCGCCGCCCGCGCCATCGCGACCATCTGCCCGTGCAACGGATTATCCGCCCGCGCCTGGCACGACACCACGAAAGCGCCTTTCGGGAGCAGCAAGCCTTCAGCCCGCCTCGCTCCCGCGCGGCAGCGTCTGCTCCACCAGCGTCGCGAACATCGCCGCCCCGATCGGCAGCGCCGCGTCGTTGAAGTCGTATCGCTCGTTATGCACCTGGCAGCTTCCCACGGTGTCGCCGTTGCCGATGTTGATGTAGGCGCCCGGCACCGCCTCCATCATGAAGCTGAAATCCTCGCTCGCCATGACGGCCGGCCCGTTGCCATCCACCTGCTCCGCGCCGACCACCGCGGCGGCGGCCGCCAGCATGTCCCGCGTGCGCTCCGGATGATTGACCGTGGGCGCGAACAAATAGCGGAAATCCACCGCCGCCGTCGCCCCGAACGCCTCGGCCACATTGGTCGCGATCCGCTTCGTCGCCGTCTCGATCAGCGCCATCGTCTCGGTCTTGAACGTCCGCGCCGTGCCCCGGATCGTCGCCGTCTGCGGGATCACGTTGTAGGCGTCGCCGCCGGTCACGCTGGTCACGCTCACCACCGCCGTATCCACCGGCGGCACGTTGCGCGACACGATGGATTGCAGCGCCGTCACGATGTGGCACGCCGTCAGCACCGGATCGATGCTTCCCTCCGGCCGCGCCCCGTGGCTCCCTTGGCCCGTCACGGCGATGTCGAAGAACCCGCCGCCCGCCATCATCGCCCCCGGCCGCATCGCAAATTGTCCGATCGGCAGCCCCGGCCGGTTGTGCATCCCGAACACCGCGTTGCACGGGAAACGGGCGAACAGCCCGTCCTCGATCATGGCCTTGGCACCCCCCAGCCCCTCCTCCGCCGGCTGGAAGATGAAGTTCACCGTGCCGTTGAACTTCCCCTCGGTCGCCAGATACCGCGCCGCCCCCAGGAGCATCGTGGTGTGGCCGTCATGCCCGCAGGCATGCATCCGCCCCTTGTTCTGGCTGCGATACGGGACATCGTTCGCCTCCTCGATCGGCAGCGCGTCCATGTCCGCCCGCAGACCGATGCTCGCCTCCCCGTTGCCGCGCCGCAGCACGCCCACCACGCCGGTGCGCCCCACCTGCCGATGCACCTCGATCCCGAGGGCCGCCAGTTCGGCGGCCACCAGATCGGACGTGCGGTGCTCCTCGAAGCCAAGCTCCGGATGGGCGTGGATGTCGCGACGGATGAGCGTCAATTGGTCGTGGAAGCCGCGAATGATATCGAGGGCCGTCATGAAAGCTCCTGGTTCGGGTCGTGCCGGCCCAATCTACGGAATGAATCTTGCGCGCGCATCCCCGATATGCATACAAGCTGCCTCAAACAAACGGGAGGCGTCCGAGGATGTCAGACACCATCCTGGAGACTGTTGGACTAACGCGGGAGTTCAAGGGGTTCGTTGCCGTCAGCGGTGTCGATCTTCGTGTTGCCACGGGTTCGATCCACGCGCTGATCGGTCCCAATGGGGCCGGCAAAACCACGTGCTTCAACATGCTCACCAAGTTCCTCGCCCCCACGCGCGGCACCATCAAGTTCAAGGGGCGCGACATCACGCGCGAGAAGCCGGCCGACGTGGCCCGCCTGGGCCTCATCCGCAGCTTCCAGATCTCCGCCGTGTTCCCGCATCTCTCCTCGCTGGAAAACGTGCGCCTCGCTTTGCAGCGCGCGCGCGGCGGCAGCTTCGATTTCTGGCGGTCGGAAAGCCTGCTCCACATGTACGACGACCGCGCCCGCGCGCTCCTCGAGGATGTCGGCCTCTCGGAATACATTCTTACCACGGCGGGTGAACTCTCCTACGGCCGCAAGCGCGCGCTGGAAATCGCCACCACGCTCGCACTCGACCCCGAAATGATGCTGCTCGACGAACCCACCGCCGGCATGACGCATGAGGACGTGGAGCGTATCGTCGCCCTCATCCGGCGCATCCGCACTGGCCGCACCATCCTGATGGTCGAGCACAACCTCTCGGTCGTCGAAGGCCTGTGCGACCGTATCACCGTGCTCACGCGCGGCCGCGTGCTGGCCGAGGGCGACTACGACACCGTGTCGAAAAACCCCGAGGTCATCGCCGCCTATCTGGGGTCCGCCGATGCTTGACGTCTCGCAACTCAACGCCTGGTACGGCGAAAGCCACATCCTGCATGGCGTGGACTTCAACGTTCAGCAGGGCGAGGTCGTGACATTGCTCGGCCGCAACGGCGCGGGCAAGACCACGACGCTGAAAAGCATCATGGGCCTGGTCGGCAAACGGCAGGGCCACATCAAGCTCAACGGCCGCGAGATCGTGGGCCTGCGTTCCGACAACATCGCCAAGGCCGGCATCGCCATCTGTCCCGAGGAGCGCGGCATCTTCGCGTCCCTCAACGTCACCGAGAACCTGATGCTGCCCCGCGTGGTCGCACCCGGCGGCCTCGACCTGGCCGAGATCTACACGCTGTTTCCCAACCTCAAGGAACGTGCGAACAGCCAGGGCACGAAGCTGTCCGGCGGCGAGCAGCAGATGCTGGCGATCGCGCGAATCCTGCGCACGGGCGCCAAGCTCCTGCTGCTCGACGAGCCCACCGAGGGCCTCGCCCCCGTCATCGTCCAGCAGATCGGCCGGACCATCCGCGAGATCAAGGCGCGCGGCTTCACCGTGTTGCTGGTCGAACAGAACTTCCGCTTCGCCGCCACGGTCGCCGACCGACATTACGTGATGGAGCATGGCCGCGTGATCGACATGATCCAGAACGCCGAACTTGCCGCCAACATGGGCAAGCTGCACGACTATCTCGGCGTCTGACGCCGCAACAAATCAGATGGAGCCGCCAGAAATGGGTATCGACCGCCGCACCCTCCTTGCCGCCGCAGCTGCCGCGTCGCTGCCGCTTTCGCGCGCCGGCGCCCAGACGCCCACGCTGAAAATCGGCTGCCTCACCGATCTTTCAGGTCCGTACAAGGACCTTGCCGGCCCCGTCGCGGTCTCGTGCGTGCATCAGGCGCTCGAGGATTTCGGCATCTCCGGCAAGGCCATCAAGGTCGAGGTGGTCTCCGCCGACCACCAGAACAAGCCCGACGTGGGTGCTGGCATCGCCGGGCAGTGGTTCGACCGGGACGGCGTCGATATCATCCTGGAAGTCGCCAACTCGGGCGTGGCGCTCGCGGTCGCTGGCGTCGCCAAGGCCAAGAACAAGGTCTACATCAACTCGGGTGCCGCCACGTCGGACCTCACCGGCTCGGGCTGCAACGCCAACACCATCCACTGGGCCTACGACACCTACATGCTGGCCAAGTCCACCGGCGGGGCGCTCGCCCGCGCCGGCGGCGACAGCTGGTTCTTCATCACCGCCGACTACGCCTTCGGCAAGGCGTTGCAACGCGATACGACGGGCTTCATCACCGAGGCAGGCGGCAAGGTCGCCGGCAGCATCGCCTACCCGTTCCCCGGCACCACCGATTTCTCCTCGCTGCTGCTCCAGGCGCAATCCTCCGGCGCCAAGGTGCTTGGTCTCGCCAATGCCGGCACCGACACCATCAACTCGATCAAGCAGGCCAACGAGTTCGGCCTCAAGATGAAGATCGCGGGCCTGCTGCTGTTCATCAGCGACGTGCATTCCATCGGCCTTCAGGTGGCCCAGGGCATCAACGTCACCGACAGTTTCTACTGGGACATGAACGACCGCAGCCGCGCCTTCTCCGAGCGCCTCAAGCCCAAGGCGCCGGGTGTGCGTCCCACCATGGTCCATGCCGGCGTCTATTCCAGCACGCTGCATTACCTCAAGGCCGCCGCCGCCATGGGCGTCGCCCAGATCAAGGCCGATGGCGCGGCCACGGTCGCCCAGCTCAAGAAAATGCCGACCGACGATGATTGCTTCGGTCCCGGCAGCATTCGCGAGGATGGCCGCAAGATCCATCCCTCCTATCTGTGGGAGATCAAGAAACCCGGTGAAAGCAAGGGGCCGTGGGACTACTACAAGGCCGTCGCCAACACCCCGGCCGACCAAGCCTTCCGGCCGCTCAATCAGGGCGGCTGCCCGATGGTGAAGGCATGAACCCCGTGCTTCCCCGCCGCACCCTGCTCGCCGGTGCCGCGGCCGCCCCGCTCGTCGGCTTCGGTCGCCGTGCCAGGGCGCAGGCCAACACGCTGCGCATCGGCGTGTTGAACGACCAGTCGGGCCCCTACCGGGACACCGGCGGCACCACTTCGGCCATCTGCTGCCGCCAGGCCGTCGAGGAATTCGGCAGCCAGGGCTTCAACGTCGAGGTCGTCACTGCCGATCACCAGAACAAGCCGGACCTCGGTGCCTCGATCGCCCGCGAATGGTACGACCGCAACGACGTGGACATGATCCTCGACGTGCCGACCTCGTCGGTCGCCCTCGCGGTCGCCGCCGTCGCCAAGGAGAAGAACAAGGTCCATCTCAACACCGGGGCCGCCACCGCGGACCTCACCGGCAAGGCCTGCGCGCCCTGCATCGTACACTGGTCGTACGACACCTACATGCTTGCCAAATCGACTGGCGGCGCGACGGTGAAGGCCGGCGGCACCAGCTGGTATTTCATCACCGCGGACTACGCTTTCGGCCAGCAGCTTCAGCGCGACACCACCGCCTTCGTCCAGGCCGCCGGCGGCAAGGTGCTCGGCGCCTCGCCCTATCCGTTCCCCGGCACCACGGATTTCTCGTCCTTCCTGCTCCAGGCGCAATCCTCCGGCGCCAAGGTGCTCGGCCTCTGCAACGCCGGCGGCGACACGGTCAACAGCATCAAGCAGGCGGTCGAGTTCGGCCTCACCAAAAACGGCACCATGAGCATCGCCGCCATGCTGATGTTCATCACCGACGTGAACGCCCTCGGCCTCGATATCGCGCAAGGCCTGTCGCTCACCGAAAGCTTCTACTGGGATTTGAACGACGGCACCCGCGCCTTCACCAACCGGGTGAAGTCCAAGACTCCGAACAACTGGCCCAACATGATCCACGCCGCCTGCTACGCCGGCACGAAGCACTTCCTGAAGGCCGTCGCCGGTCTCGGCATCGCCGACGCCAAGAAAAGCGGCAAGGCGATCGTGGACAAGATGAAGTCCATGCAGACCGACGATGATTGCTTCGGCAAGAATACCATCCGCGAAGATGGGCTGCTGCTGTGTCCGGCCTATCTGTTCCAGGTGAAGAAGCCATCGGAAAGCAAGGGAAAATGGGACTACTACACCACCAAGGTCACCTCGCCCGCCGCCGAGGCCTGGAAGCCGCTGAACGAAAGCGGCTGCGCGTTCGTAAAAGCCTGACGTGACGGAACTCTCCAAGCTCTAGCGCGGTCCCCCACCCCGGCCCTCCCCGCAAAAGCGGGGGGGAAGATTATGCTCCCTCCCCTTGGTGGAGAGGGCCGGGGTGGCGGGAAATCAGCGCAATCTGCACGCCCCCTCTGGATACCACCGCATGTTCATGATCCTCGGCTACCCCGCCCCCCTGATGTTTGGCCAGCTTCTGCTCGGCCTCATCAACGGCGCCTTCTACGCGCTGCTCTCGCTGGGCCTGGCCATCATCTTCGGCATGTTGCGGATCATCAACTTCGCCCATGGCGCCTTGTTCATGCTCGGCGCCTTCGTCGCCTGGGGCATGCTGCAATACGGCGGCATCGGCTATTGGCCGGCACTGATCGTCGCCCCGATCATCGTGGGCGCCTTCGGGGTGTTCCTCGAACGCACCATGATCCGGCACCTGTACAAGCTGGACCATCTGTATGGCCTGCTGCTCACCTTCGGGTTGGCCGAAATCATTGAGGGCCTGGCCCGCAACCAGTTCGGCAGCTCTGGCATGCCCTACGCCATCCCGGCCGCCTTGCAAGGCGCGGTCAACCTCGGCTTCATGTTCCTGCCCATCTACCGTGGCTGGGTCGTCATCGCCGCGGTCGTCGTGTGCCTGGTCACCTGGATCGCGATCGAGCGGACCAGCCTGGGAGCCACCTTGCGCGCAGCCACCGAGAACGCTCCGCTGGTACAGGCCTTCGGCGTCAACGTGCCGCGCCTCATCACACTCACCTACGGCGCGGGCGTGGCGCTCGCCGCCTTCGGGGGCGTGCTGGCGGCGCCGATCTATTCGGTCAATCCCAACATGGGGTCGAACTTCATCATCGTCGTGTTCGCCGTCGTGGTCATCGGCGGCATGGGCTCCATCCTCGGTTCGATCGTCACCGGCTTTGGCCTCGGCGTCGTCGAGGGGCTGACCAAGGTCTTCTACCCGCAGGCCTCGGCCACGGTGATCTTCGTTGTCATGGTGATCGTCCTGCTCGCCAGACCCGCCGGTCTGTTCGGAAAGGCCACCTGAGATGACCGGTTTCCTCGCGCGCCAGGGCTTCTCGCGCGCCCAGGGCATCGCCTTCGTGCTGATGGTCGTGCTGATCGCGGTGGCGCCGTTCCAGCTCTACCCCGTGTTCCTGATGAAGGTGCTCTGCTTCGCGCTGTTCGCCTGCGCTTTCAACCTGCTGATCGGCTATGTCGGCCTGCTGAGCTTCGGCCACGCCGCCTATTTCGGCTTCGGCAGCTACGTCGCCGCCTGGACCGCCAAGAACTGGGGCCTCAGCGCGGAGGTCGCGATCCTGCTTGGCGGCCTGACAGGTGCGGGCCTCGGCACCGCCTTCGGCTGGCTCGCCATCCGCCGCCTCGGCATCTACTTCTCCATGATTACCCTCGCCCTCGCCCAGATGGCCTATTTCTTCGCCCTCCAGGCCCCGTTCACCGGCGGCGAGGACGGCATCCAGCAGGTGCCGCGCGCGCCCTTGTTCGGCACCATCTCCATGCAGTCCGACCTGCATACCTACTGGCTGGTCGCCGGCGTGTTCATCCTGTTCTTCCTGCTGATCCATCGGGTGGTGCATTCGCCGTTCGGCCAGGTGCTGAAGGCCATCCGCGAGAACGAGCCGCGCGCCATCTCGCTCGGCTACCGGGTGGACAGCTACAAGCTGACCGCCTTCATCCTGTCGTGCTTCGTGGCCGGCATCGCCGGCGGCACCAAGTCCCTGGTGTTCGGCATCGCAACGCTGACCGATGTGAATTTCCAGATGTCAGGCGAGGTCGTGCTGATGACGCTCCTCGGTGGCCTCGGCACCATCTTCGGCCCCGTCATGGGCGCGCTGATCGTCACCGGCATGGAGCAGTATTTCGCCCAGCTCGGCGCCTGGGTGACCGTGATGCAGGGTGTCATCTTCGTCGCCTGCGTGCTGCTGTTCCGCCGCGGCATCGTCGGCGAAATCGGTGCGAAACTGAAAATCATCCTCTGAGCGTGTTGGCCGGCCCAGGCCGGCCAACACGCCTTGCTTCGGTGCCCTATCGCGCGGCGAACTGCGTGGCGCCGAACATCACCTCGCGCTCCGCGTCGGTAATCGCCCCCTGACGCCGGCTTTCCGACAGCACCTCCACCCCCCGCATCACCGCCGGCCGCGCCGCGATCGCATCGTGCCACCGCTTCACCGCGGGATAGGCTGCAAGGTCGATGCCCCGCCGCTCCGGGCCGCGCACCCACGGGAAGGTCGCGATATCGGCGATCGAGTACTCGTCGCCCGCCAGATACGCCGCCTCCGAAAGCCGCTTGTCCAGCACCCGGTGCAGCCGCTTCACCTCGTTGGCATACCGCTCGATCGCATAGGGCAGCTTTTCGGGCGCGTAGGCGGCGAAGTGGTTCCATTGCCCGAACATCGGTCCCACGCCGCCCATCTGGAACATCAGCCATTGCAGGCAGGCGTAGCGCGCATGCGGGTCGGCGGGCATCAGCTTGCCTGTCTTCTCCGCCAGGTAAATCAGGATTGCGCCGCTCTCGAACAGCACGATATGCCTGCCTCCCGGCCCCTCCGGATCGACGATCGCCGGAATGCGGTGGTTCGGCGTGAGCGCCAGGAACCCGGGCTTGAACTGGTCGCCCGCGCCGATGTTCACTGGGATCACCTTGTAGGGCAGCCCCAGTTCCTCCAGTGCGATATGCACCTTGTGGCCGTTCGGCGTGGGCCAGGTCCAGGCTTCGATCATCGGGATGCGCTCCGTTGTGTCTGCGGCATGTGGGATGGCGCGCACGGGAATGGAAGCCGCCCTGTGCTTGCCTCCGTCCTCCCGCCCTCCGTCCTCCCGCCCTCCGTCCCCCCGTCCTCGGTCCCCCCGCTGGCCCACCCCCTGCCCATCCACGGCATCGTTTGCCTACGAACGACTTCCTGCCTACATGCTCTCTATGGCCCCGGCACAAACCCTCTTGCCCTACGTCGTCGAACGCCAGGCCGGCTATTGGTTGCGCCGTGCGCATCAGCGCCACACGGCCTTGTTCCAGGAAGCCATGGCGACACTCGACCTCACGCCCACCCAGTTCACGGCGCTTTTGAAAATCGTCGAACTCGGCCGCACCACGCAGAACCTGCTGGGCCGCCTCGCCGCCATGGACCCGGCCACCATCCAGGGTGTGGTCCGCCGCCTCGTGGCGCGGGGCCTGTTGCACACGGCGAATGACCCGCTGGACCGGCGCACCGTCGTGCTGATGCCGACCCCGGCCGGCCGCGACCTCGCGGCGGCGGCCATTCCGATCGCGCGCGACATCACCACATCGACGCTGCAACCGCTGGACGAACATGAACAGGGCGTGTTCCTGGCGCTTCTCGCCAGACTTGCCTGATACCCGGACCTTCCTGATACCCGGACCTTCCTGATACCCAGACCTGCCTGATACCCAGACCTGCCTGATACGAGGACACCGATGGACGCCAACGTTCTGGGCTTCGGCTCGACCTTCTCCGGTCTCGCTTCCCGCGACGGCCTCGTGGCGCTCGATCGCCGCTTCGTGGCCGATCTCGCGACGCGCGATCCCGGCCTGCACGACCGGCTGATGGCCGCCCGCGCCGCACCGGACGCGGTCGATGCCAAGGTCGAAAGCGAACTCGTGGTCGCGCTCGGACCGTACGTCGAGGATTTCGTGGCCGAACTGTTCGGCGTTACCGACGAGATCGCCGCGATCGCGCGCCGCACCCGCACGCTGGAGCCGATCCACGCCTGCAAGCGGCTGTTCGTCCAGCGTCAGGCCGTCCGCAAATACGCCGACCCGTCCGCGTTCGATGGCGCCGCATTGCGGGCCGACCTCGAGGCCCGCTTCGGCGCGCCATTCTCCGAGGCCGCCTTCGCCGCCCATGTGGAAACCTGGGAGCAGGCCGCCGATGCCGAGGCGCTCGACGTGGCGCTGCGCTACGCTGCCTGGGCCACGCTCACCCCCGCCGGCCGCGCGCGCCATCATGGCGACACGCTGTTCGGCGTGCCGCGCAAGCTCGATTTCCAGCACCTCGTCCCGGTCGAGACGATCGAGCGGAACGGCGTCACCATGCAGCGCCTGCCGGAACACGACTGGCGGCACCGCGAGGGGTTCGCGCTCACCGATCACGGCATGAACGACCAGCAGGCGCTGGACCAGATGAACTACTGCATCCTGTGCCACACCCAGTCCAAGGATTCGTGCAGCAAGGGCCTGAAGGACCGCAAGACCGGCGCATTCCAGAAATCGCCCTTCGGGGTCACGCTCGCCGGCTGTCCGCTGGATGAAAAGATCAGCGAGATGCACACGCTGCGGGCGCAAGGTTGCCTGCTGGGCGCATTCGCCACCATCGCCATCGACAACCCGATGATGGCGGCCACCGGCCACCGCATCTGCAACGACTGCATGAAGGCCTGCGTGTTCCAAAAGCAGGAGCCGGTGGATATCCCCCAGGCCGAGACATCGGTACTGAAGGATGTGCTGGCCCTGCCATGGGGCTTCGAGATTTATTCCCTGCTGACCCGCTGGAACCCGGCGGATATTCGCCGTCCGCTGCCTTTGCCCGATAGCGGCCGCAAGGTGCTGATCGTGGGGCTCGGCCCGGCCGGCTTCACGCTGGCGCATCATCTGATGAACGACGGCCACACAGTCGTCGCCGTGGACGGCCTCAAGATCGAGCCGCTGGGCTTCGACTTGTCGGCCCCTGTGCGCGATACCGAAAGCCTGTTCGAAGACCTCGACGACCGCATCATGGCCGGTTTCGGCGGGGTCGCGGAGTACGGCATCACCGTCCGCTGGAACAAGAACTACCTCAAGCTGGTACGCCTGCTGCTGGAGCGGCGCGCGCAATTCGCCATGTTCGGCGGCGTTCGCTTCGGCGGCGGCGGCACCGTCTCGATCGACGACGCCTGGGCCATGGGCTTCGACCACATCGCGTTGTGCATGGGGGCCGGCCGCCCCACCGTGATCGACATGCCGGGCGGGCTTGCGCGCGGCGTGCGGCAGGCGTCAGATTTCCTGATGGCGCTGCAACTGACGGGCGCGGCCAAGATGGCGTCCATCGCCAACCTGCAGCTCCGCCTGCCGGTCGTGGTGATCGGCGGCGGCCTCACGGCGGTCGATACTGCGACCGAAAGCCTCGCCTATTACGTTCGCCAGGTGGAGAAATTTTCCCGCCGCTTCCGCACACTCGCCTCCGAGCGCGGCGAGGACGCCGTCCGGCGCGGCTGGAGCGAGGAGGAGCGCGGCATCGCCGAAACCTTCCTGGCCCACGCCGACGCCATCCGCGCCGAACGCGCCCGTGCTTCGGGGCAGGGCAGGGCGCCCCGCCTCGCCCAACTGCTCGAAAGCTGGGGCGGCGCCACCGTCGCCTATCGCAGAAAACTGACCGACGCGCCGAGCTACACGCTGAACCACGAGGAAGTCGCCAAGGCGATGGAGGAGGGCGTCCGCTTCGCCGAGAACCTCTCGCCGCTCGCGGTCGAGACCGACGAATACGGCCACGCCGCCGGCCTGCGCTGCAAGGCGGCCGATGGCACCGAGCATGTCCTGCCTGCCCGCGCCGTCATCGTCGCCGCCGGCACGCAGCCCAACACCGTGCTTGCCCGCGAGGACGGCCGCATCCTGCTCGACGGCAAGTATTTCCAGGCGATCGCCGACGACGGCGCCCCCGTCTCGCCACAACGCGCCATGAGCAAGCCGGACCACACCCATGTGATGATGCACCGTGCCGGGGATGGCCGCCGCATCAGCTTCTTCGGCGACCTGCACCCGAGCTTCTTCGGCAACGTGGTCAAGGCCATGGGCAGCGCCAAGCGCGGTTATCCGCTGGTCACCGCCGCCCTCTCCGCCCGTCCGGCAACTTCGGTCACCGGCGCCGCGATGATGGCCCGCTGCCACGACGACCTCTCGGCGACCGTCCATGCGGTGCATCGCCTCACCCCCACCATCATCGAGGTGATCCTCCGCGCGCCAGCCGCCGCCCGCGCGTTCCGCCCCGGCCAGTTCTATCGCCTGCAGAACTACGAGATGAACGCGCCCCGTCTCTCGGAGAACGCCGGCTCGACCTTGCTCGCCATGGAGGGCCTCGCCATGACCGGGGCGTGGACCGACCCAGAACAAGGTCTGGTTTCGGTGATCGCCCTCGAAATGGGCGGCAGCTCCGACCTCTGCGCCACCCTGCGCCCAGGCGAGGCCGTCGTGCTGATGGGTCCGACCGGCACCCCGACCGAGATCCACCCGAACACCACGGTCGCCCTCGTCGGCGGCGGCCTTGGCAACGCCGTGCTGTTCAGCATCGGGGCTGCCACCCGCGCCGCCGGCTCCCGCGTGATCTACTTCGCCGGCTACAAGGCGTTGCGCGACCGCTACAAGGTCGAAGAGATCGAGCGCGCCGCCGACGTCATCATCTGGTGCTGCGACGAGGCGCCCGGCTTCGCGCCGACCCGGCCGCAGGACCGCAGCTTCGTCGGCAACATCGTGCAGGCCATGGCAGCCTACGGCTCCGGCCGGCTCGACCCCGCCATCGCGCTGTCGGACGCGGAGCACATCATCGTCATCGGCTCGGACCGCATGATGCAGGCGGTCGGCCTCGCCCGCCACGGCGTGATGGCGCCGTACCTGCGGCCCGAACACACCGCCATCGGGTCGATCAACTCGCCGATGCAGTGCATGATGAAGGAGGTCTGCGCCCAGTGCCTCCAGCCGCAGACCGATCCGATCACCGGCATCCGCACAGTGGTGTTCAGCTGCTTCAATCAGGATCAGGCGCTCGACCGCGTCGATTTCCCCGCGTTGAACGAGCGCCTGCGGCAGAACTCGCTGGCCGAGAAGCTAACCGGCCAGTGGATCGACCGCGCCTTGCGGATGCTGGAAGCCCGCCCCGCCCTCGCGGCCGAGTGACCCCTCGCCGCCGGGTGAGTCTGCTGCGGCCAACCACGCCAGCACGCCACGCCCGGCGGCGTGGCCGGTGCTGAAGCAGGCCTGGAGCAGATAGCCCCCGGTCGGGGCTTCCCAGTTCAGCATCTCGCCCGCCGCGAACAGGCCGGGGTGTGCGGTCAGCATGAAATTCTCGTCCAGCCCGTCCATCAGGATGCCGCCCGCCGTGGAAATCGCGCGGTCGAGACCCGTGGTCCCCAGCAGCCGCAGCGGCAGCGTCTTGATGAGGGTCGCCAGCGGGCGCGCCGGCGAGCCATCGTGCAGCGCCTCCTGCACCAGCCCCACCGCGACCGGCGAAAGCCCCGCCGTCTTGCGCAGGAAATTGGACAGCGACAGGCTCCCGCGCGGCCGCGCCAGCCGCGTGGCAAGCGTCGCCGCGTCGAGATCGGGCCGCAGATCGAGCGTCGCCACGGCCGGCCCGCGCGCGTCGATGGCGTCGCGCAACGCACCGGACAGGGCATAGACCGCACCGCCCTCGATGCCCGCCGCCGTCATCATCGCCTCGCCCCGCACCGTCTGCCCGTCGAAGCTCAGCGCGATCCGCTTCAGCGGTTCGCCGGCGAATTTCGTGGCGAAGCCCTGGCTCCACGCCACCCGGAACCCGCAATTGGCCGGCCGCAACCGCGCGATCGGCACCTCCGGCAACAGCGCCGTCCAATGACCATCGGAGCCAAGCCGGGGCCACGAGGCGCCGCCCATCGCCAGCACGGCCGCGCGCGGGTGCAGCACTGTTTCGCCCCCGGCCGAAGCGAAAATCCACCCGCCATCCGCCGCGCGCCCGACCCAGCGGTGGCCGTCCCGCAATTCGACGCCCAGGCCGGCAAGCCGCAATCGCCACGCCCGCAGCAGCGGCGAGGCTTTCAGGGCGCGCGGAAAAACCCTTCCGCTGGAGCCGGTGAAAGTCGGCTGACCCAAACCCTCGCACCATGCCGTCAACGCCGACGGCGTGAACGCTGCGATGGCCCGGCGCAGCAATGGCTGGTCCGGCCGGTAGCGGTCGAGCAAACGGGGCAGGGGTTCGCTGTGCGTGAGGTTCAGCCCGCCGCGCCCAGCCATCAGGAACTTGCGCCCGGGGCTCGGCATCTGGTCGAGCACCGCCACGCGCCGGCCGCCGCGCGCGGTCACCTCGGCCGCCATCAGCCCGGCCGGGCCGCCGCCGATGACGACGACATCGAAAGGCGTCATCGCTTGTCTCTCCGCCGAGGTGACTCTAGATCAGAACGCGAGGCTACACCGTCTCGCGCCTCGCCGGGAGAACCCATGTCCGACGACCAGGCAGCCATCGTGGACCTCGCCATCATCGGCGGCGGCATCAACGGCGCCGGCATCGCTCGCGACGCCGCCGGGCGCGGCTGGTCGGTGTTCCTGTGCGAACAGAGCGACCTCGGAAGCGCCACCTCTTCCGCCTCCACCAAGCTGGTGCATGGCGGCTTGCGCTACCTCGAATACTACGAATTCCGCCTGGTCCGCGAGGCGCTGATGGAGCGCGAGGTGCTGTGGGCCATCGCACCGCACATCATCTGGCCGCTGCGCTTCGTGCTGCCGCACCACAAGGGACTGCGCCCGGCATGGCTGCTGCGTCTCGGCCTGTTCCTGTACGACAACATCGGCGGCCGAAAGCGCCTGCCGCCGACGCGCGCCGTGCGGCTCGACACCGACGAGGTTGGCCGCCCGCTGAAAGCGATCTACCACCGCGCCTTCGAGTATTCCGATTGCTGGGTCGAGGATTCGCGCCTCGTGGTGCTGAACGCGCGCGACGCTGCCGCCAAGGGCGCCGAGATCCGGCCGCGCACACGCTGCGCCTCCGCCGACCGCGAATCCGGCCTCTGGCGCATCGCCGTGCAGGACACCGAGACCCACGAGACGCGCACGCTGCGTGCCCGCGCCCTGGTCAACGCCGCCGGCCCCTGGGTGGGCGAGGTGCTCGGTGGCGTGCTGCGCTCCAACACCCGCGCCGCCGTCCGCCTCGTCAAAGGCAGTCACATCGTGGTGCGCAAGCTGTACGACCACGACCGTTGCTACATCTTCCAGAACGCCGACAACCGCATCTTCTTCGCCATCCCTTACGAACGTGACTTCACGCTCATCGGCACCACCGACCTGGATTACACCGGCGACCCTGGCGACGTGCGGATATCGGAATCCGAAATCGGGTATCTCTGCGCCGGCGCCAGCGAGTATTTCACGGCGCCGGTCACGCCGGACATGGTGGTCTGGACCTATTCAGGCGTGCGCCCGCTCTACGACGACGGCGCCAGAAAGGCGCAGGCGGCCACACGCGACTACGTGCTCACGCTCGACGCGCCAAAGGGCGAGGCGGCGCTGCTGAGCGTGTTCGGCGGCAAGATCACCACCTTCCGCCGTCTCGCGGAATCGGCGTTGGAGAAGCTCGCGCCCCATCTGCCCGCCGCACACGGCAGCGCCGCCGGGTGGACCGCAAAGCAGCGCCTCCCCGGCGGGGACTTCCCGGTCGACGGCTTCCCGGCCCAGGTCGCGGCCTTGCTGCGGGACTATCCATTCCTCGCCCCCGGCCACGCCTGGCGTCTGGTTCGCGCCTATGGCACCGATGCGCGCTTTCTGCTGGGCGACGCGCGCGCCGCCGCCGATCTGGGGCGTGTGCTCGGGGCCGATCTCACGGAGGCGGAGGTGCGCTATCTCGTGCGCGCCGAATGGGCGCGCCATGCCGACGACATCGTCTGGCGCCGCGGCAAACTCGGATTGCACATGGACGCGGGCCAGATCGCGGCGCTGGAGCAAATGCTGTGCGAGACCCGCACACTCCCCCACAAGGGGGAGGGGGAAGCAAACGACGGGTGAACCCGCTCCCCTCGCGGGAGGCTTTTATCCGCCGGGAGATGCCTCACCGATGCCTTCCCGTCGGCGGAACCCATCCCGCGAGGCAGCCAGGAACCGCCGTGTCACGTCAGGCATGGCGGCGAGAAGCACCGGAAGCTGTGTCGCCATCCGCGCCCGCAGCCTTGCGATCTGATCGGCGGCATCCGTCAGCACCGCCGCCTCGTCGAACGCCAGGATGCGCCCGCTCCGCAGCGTCCACACGCCATCGACCATGACGCTGTCCACCGCCTCCGGCCCCGCGTGGCGCACCATCGCGTCGATGCCCCCGTCGAACGCCAGCGTGCCGGCGGCCTGGCGGCGCACCAGCGCCAGATCGGCCAACTGACCGGCCGCGATCCGCCCCACCCGGCCATGCAGCCCAAGCGAGGCCGCCCCCGCCTCGGTCGCGAGCGAAAACATCTCCAGCCCGGTGGGCCAGCCAGCCGGATCGCCGCCGTCGCGGCGCGGCAGCATCATCGCCAGCCGCATCACGCCCCACAGATCGTGCCGGCCGCCCGTGTTGGCCGAGTCCGTGCCGAGCGCCACCCGCAACCCGCAGGCCCGGCACGCAGGCAGCGGCATCACGCCGCTGCCCAGCATGAGGTTGCTGGCGGGGTTGTGGCTGACCGTCACGTCATGCGCCGCCAGAACCTCGCGTTCGGCATCGGTGAGCCACACGCCATGCGCGCAGGTGAGGCGCCCCTCCAACATCCCCTCTCGCGCCATCGCCGCCACCATTCCGCCGGGCCAGAGATGGTTGAGCGAGGCCTGCGCACGCGTTTCCAGCAGATGCGTATGGACCGCGACGTCGTGCCGGTCGCGCAGCGCGCGCCACAGCTTCCACACCGACGGCGAGCAGCGTTGCGGCGCGTTCGGGCCAAGCTGCACCTGAACCCGGCCGGACCCGCCGCGCGCGGTGGCCACCAGACTCGCGAAATTGGCGGCGTAGGCGTCCTCGTCGACGGGCGGGGGAGGCGGCGTGAGCGGAGCCAGCGCGGCCGGCAGCTTGAGGTCCAGCAAATCGTAATCCGACACATCGTGCAGGAACGGCGCGTAGCCGACGCGCAGCCCGGATGCCTCGTGCGCCGCGATCGAAATGCCGGCAAAGCCCACCATGGGCGAATGGTCGATCAACCCGGTGATGCCGCCGCGCATCCGCTCGGCGGCACCCAGCAGGACGGCCGCGCGCAAGGCCGGCCCGTCCATCGCGCGGCCGTACAACGTCGTGTGCAGCGCCCAGAGTTCCAACGGCAGGCTGCCCTCGGTGCCCCGCAGCAGGGCGCCGTAGGAATGCGCGTGGGCATCCACCATGCCGGGCATCAGCCAATGGCCCGTCGCGTCCACGATCTCCGCCGCGCGCGCGCGCAAGTCTCGCCGGTCATCGTCGGCAAACGCGACCGCCGTGATCGACGTGCCCTCCACCAGCACCGAACCGGCCCGCGTTTCGGCGCCCGCGTCGCAGATGGCGGCGTTGTCGATCAGGATCGGGTTGGTCATGGCAGCTGCTCCAACTCGGCAAGATCTTTCGCGAGCGCGCCGACCACCTGGGCGGCGGCGGGCGACAAGGTGCGTTGTGCCGGGATGAACAGGCCGATCCGCAATTCCCGTAAGCGGGGCACCGCGAGCGGAATCCAAACCAGATCGCCCGACGCGATCTCGCGCCGGAATCCCAGCCGGGTGAAGCACGCGACCCCGAGCCCCGCGCGAACCAATTGCCGCTGCAACTCGATGGAGTTCGACACGAAGCGCGGACGGATGGCGGCGCGAAACGCGGCGAACTCGTCCTCGATGAGCGACGCTGCGGGCAAGGCCTCGTCCTGCAACAACACCGGATGCTGGCCAAGATCGGCAAAGCCCAGACTGGCGCGCGAAGCAAGCGGATGGTCCGGCGCCATCAGCACGCCGAGGGGTGCTGGAATGGATGCGGCGAGTTGCAGGGCAGGCGAGGTTGGCGTCACGAAGGTGAGGCCGATATCGGCCTGCCCCGCCGCCACCCCATGCAGGATTGCGGCGGGGGACGCGGCCAGCGCCGAGAACGTCACGGCGGGATATTGCCGTGCGACACCATCGAGCGCGCGCGGCACGAAATCCACCAGCAGGCTGTCGAGCGCCAGGAGGCCGACATGGCCGCTGCGGATGCCTTGCAGCCCGTCGATCTCGGCGAGCGAGCGATCGTAATTGTGCAGCGTGTCCCGCACATGGCGCAGCAGCACATCGCCCGCCGGCGTGAGGCGCATGCCGCCCGGCATCCGGTCGAACAGCTTGGCGCCAAGGTCGCGTTCGATTTTCAGCACTTGGCGGTTGATCGCGGACGCCGCGATGTTCAGCGTCACGGAGGCGCGACGGATGGAGCCGAGGCGGGCGATCTCGGTCAGGTAGCGCAGGCTGGCGGCATGGAGCGTCGGGCGGCGGGACACTCAGGCCCCCATCCACTCAGGCATTGGTCCAGACCGGCGCCCGTTTTTCCAGGAACGCCCGCACGCCCTCGTCGCCATCGGCGGAGTTCAGGCATTCGATCAGCGCCGGCAGCCGCAGCGCCTGTGCCTCGGACGGCGTCAGATGCGCGGTACGCCGCACGGTCTGCTTGATCGCGCGCAGCGAGAGTGGCGCGCAGGCGAGGATGTCGGCGAGCCAGCGATCCACCGCGGCGTCGAGCTGGTCCGGCGCCACCACCTCGTTCACCAAACCATAGGCCAACGCCTCGGTCGCCTTGATGCGGCGCGCGGTCAGCAGCATCCCCATCGCCGCCCGCGCGCCGACGATGCGTTGCAGCAGCACCATCCCGCCATCGAGCGGCAGGCGGCCGACGCGGGGTTCGGTGAGGCCGAAGGTCGCCGTGTCGGCCGCGACCACGATGTCGCAGCCCAGCAGCATCTCGAACCCGCCGCCGAGCGCGTGGCCGTTGACGCGCGCGATCACCGGAATGTCGAGCGTGGTGCGGAGCGACAATCCGCCAAAGCCGGCGGGGTGGGAAGCGGCCCAGTAGGCGAGGCCGGTTTTCGAGGCGCCGCGCATGTCGGCCCCGGTGCAGAAGGCACGGCCGCCGGCGCCGGTGAGCACCACGGCGCGAATGGTCCGGTCGGCCTCGATGCGTTGCCAGATGGTTTCGAGTGCAGCGGTGGAGTCTTCGTCGAGCGCGTTCAGCACCGTAGGGCGGTCGATGGTGACGCGCGCGACGTGGCCCGCGACGGCGAGGTCGATCACGCGAGCACGCCGCCTTTCCGTAGAGCAGCGATTTCAGCTTCCTCGTAGCCGTGCTCGGCAAGAATGTCCGCACCATGCGCGCCGATCGCGGGCGGATGGAGGCGCAGCGCGAACCCGTCATCGGACAGATGGACCGGCGAGCCGATCACGCGCAAATCGCCGTCCGCGATCAGCATGTCGTTGATCGCGGTCTGCGGGTCCGCCAGTGCGGCGGCGAGGTCGCGCACCGGGGCGCAGAGCAGATCGCGCGTTTCCAGCGCCGCGATCCAGTGCGCGGTGGTGCCGGTGGCGAAATGCGCGCGCAGAACATCGTGCAGCTCGGTGCGGTTGGCCATGCTTCGCGCGAAAGTGTCGAACCGCGGATCGGCGGAAAGGTCCGGCAGGCCGATCGCGAGCGATATCTCGCGCAAGGGATTGTCCTTGAATGCGCCGACGACGACGAGCGCGCCATCGGTGGTCGCGAACGCGCCGTTATGCGGCAGCGCGCCCCAGGAGAAATCGTTTACGCCGCGCATCATCGACATCGCGGCCTCCTGCATCTGCATGGCGAGCATGGAGTCATACAGCGACACCGACACGACCTGCCCGGTTCCGGTGCGTTCGCGGTGCAGCAATGCGAGCAATATGCCCTGCACGAGATGCATCCCGGCGGAATAGTCGGCGAGCGAGGTCGGATAGATGGTGAGCGGATCGGATTTGTCGCATTTGCGCGCCATCACGCCGCTCAGCGCCTGCGCCAGAATATCCTGCCCGCCCTTGTGCGCGTACGGACCTTTGGTGCCGTAGCCGGTGCCTTCCGCGTAGATCAGGCGCGGATACAGCGCGTGCAGTGCCGCGTGCCCGAGGCCCATGCGCTCCATGACACCCGCGCGGAAATTGTTCACGATGACATCGGCGCTGGCCAGCATGCGGTGGACCACCGCGATCCCGGCTGGGGATTTCAGGTCGAGCGCCACGCTGCGCTTGTTGCGGTTGAGGCTGGAGAACACCGGGTTGAGCGGTCCCGCCGGATCGTCGCCGATGGACCAGCGCGACAGGTCGCCGGCGCCGATGCGCTCGATCTTGATGATGTCCGCCCCGTAATCGCCCAGCATCTGGGTGCAGCACGGCCCCATCATCACCTGGGTGAAGTCGATCACCTTGATGCCCGACAGAGGTTGCGCGTGGGTGGTGGCGGCGATCGGCGCGATCATGTTCATGCCGCCAACTCCGCGACGCGCGCGCCGGCGCTCGGCCGATCTCCTGGATCGGCGCCCTGCGCGCGGAGGCGGCGTTGCAGGGCAGGGACATCGACATGCCGCACGGTCGTGCCCGCGGCGAGCGCCATGGCGGCCGCCGCGCCGGCGGCCTCGCCCATCGCCATGCAGGGCGGAATTTCGCGGCTGATCTTCTGCGCCTGCGGGGTCGCGGAATAATGCCGGCCTGCGACGAGCAACTGATCGACGGTGCGCGGCAGGAGCGCGCGGTACGGCGTGTAATAGTCGCGCCCACGCGCGATGCTATCGGGGAAATGCACGCGGCCGGTCACGTCTTCCTTGCTGACCACATATTCGCCTTCCAGCATCCGCGTCTGGCGCACGCCGGTTTGCGGCGCCACATCGACCACGTAGCAATTGGCAAAGCCGGGAAGCTTGGCGCGGACGTGCTCGACCATGCGGTGGATGCGGTCGCGGCCCTCGAACTCGGCCGCCGTCAAATCCTCGACCTTCATGCCGTCGAGCCCGGTCATGTGCGGGCAGTTGCACCAGACGATGCCGGGCAGCGGGGTTTTCAGCCACCAGTAATCCCATGAACCGCCGATCACGCGCCGCGCCTCGAGGTCGAGCACCGCATGTTTCGCCGGCTCCTCGAACTGGAAGCGTTCCGCCTCGTCGGTGTCCACGCCGCCGAGGCGGAACACCGTGGTGACCATGTAGGCGCCGTGGCTGTGCGCGGCGCCGGCGGAAGCCGCCACGTCGAGGTCGCCGGTGGCGTCGATCACGACGGAGCCCATGATCGCCTCGCGGCCGGCCTTGCTTTCCACGATCACGCCCTCGATGCGGCCGTCGCGCACGATGCTGGCCGCGAACAGGCTGTGCAGGCGCAGGTTGATGCGGGCCTCGCGCACCATGTCGTCGCTGGCGCGCTTCCAGCCATCCGGGTCGAACGCCACCGCGTAGCAGATCGGGTGCGGCTTGGTGCGGGTGTTGAAGTCGAACAGGCCCCAGCGCGACCATTTGCGGAACATCGCCGGATCGTGCCCGCGCTCGCCTTGGGGCGGAAAGACCGCATGGCCGCGCGCGGCCATGCGGTCGATCAGTTCGCCGCACACGCCGCGCACGGTGATTTCGGCGCCCGCGCACATATCGTCCAGCACCAGCACCATGCCACCCGAGGCGAGGCCGCCGAGATAGGGATACCGCTCGACCAGGCACACCGAAGCCCCGTTGCGCGCGGCGGCGATGGCGGCGCTGAATCCGGCCGGGCCGCCGCCCACGACGACGACATCGGCGCGGGCGGCGATGCGCAGTTGGCGGGCGGGTTCGTTGATGGTCAGCATCGTGTTTGTCCCTTGCGAGAGGCCGTCATTGCGAGCCGCCAGGTGGCTCCTCGCAATGGCGGAGTTCAGGTTTGTGTTCGGGGGCGGTTCATAAGTTGGCGCTCAGCGGCGCCCACCGGACGCACAGGCGTTCGAGCAGGCGGATGGTGAGGAAGAACAGGACGGAGAACGCCGAGCCGCAGAAGACGGTGGCGTAGAGCAGCGCGCTGTCGAAATTGTAGGTGGCCTGGATGATGAGCGCGCCGATGCCGACCTGGGAGCCGATCCATTCGCCGACGATCGCCCCCACCACGGCGGTGCTGGCGGCGATCTTCAGCGCGGCGAACAGATACGGGATCGAGGTCGGCAGCCGCAGACGAACGAAGATCTCCCATTTGCGGGCGGAGAGGACGTGCATCAGCTCCATCGCCTGCGGGCTCGCCGCCTCCAGGCCGCGCACCATGTTCACCAGCGTCGGGAAAAAGCAGATGACGGCGGCGATGGCGATCTTCGGCGCCATGCCGGTGCCCATCAGCAGCATCAGGATCGGCGCCTTGGCCACCACGGGGATGGAGTTCACCAGCACGACGATGGGAAAGAACGCCATCTCGATGCCCTTGCGATGAACGAACAGGGTGGCGATGGCGATGGCGGCGAAATTGCCGAGCAGGAAGCCGGCGACGGCCTCGATCGCGGTGGGCCAGAGGTTCGCCAGCAGGATATCGGCCTTGTCCACCAACGTGGCGGCGACCACCTGCGGCGAAGGCGCGATGAACGGTTTCACGTCGAACACCGCGATCAGCGCCCACCACACGAACAGCAGCGTCGCCGCCCCCAGCAACGGCAGCAGCCGCCTTTTCCAGCGGGCGCGGCGCTGGTTGGCGCGCCAGAAGTCGCGCGCCACGTTGGGATCGACCAGCGCCCCATCGGCCACCGCCCCGTCGGCCAGTGCCCCGTCGGCCACGAGGCTGTCGAGGCCGATCCCCGTTGCCATCAGCAGGTCTCCAGCACGGCGCGCAGATGGCCCGCGAGGCGGCCGAATTCGGGGCCTTCGCGCAAGGCGAGGTAGCGCGGCTCGGGCAAATTCACGTCCACGATCTCACGAACCCGGCCAGGGTTGGCGGCCAGCATCATCACTTTCTGACCGAGATAGGCGGCCTCGTGGATACTGTGGGTGACGAACAGGATGGTGGTGCCGGTCTCGCGCCAGATGCGCAGCAATTCGTCGTTCAGCCGGTCCCGCGTGATTTCGTCCAGCGCGCCGAACGGCTCGTCCATGAGCATGATCCTGGGGCCGCCGAGCAGCGCGCGGGCGATCGAAACGCGCTGGCGCATGCCGCCCGAGAGTTCGTGCGGCAGGGATTTCTCCCAGCCCGCAAGGCCGACCAGCGCCAGCAATTCCTCCGGGCCGCGTCCCTTGAGCGGCTTGCCGCGCGCCGCACCCACCTGGAGGGGCAGGCGCACGTTGTCGATGGCCGAGCGCCACGGGAGCAGTGCCGCGTCCTGGAACACGAAGCCGATCTCGCGGCTGAGGCGGGCGGCCTCGGGGGGGTGGCCGAGCACGCGCACCTGGCCCTGGCTTGGCCGCACGATGTCGGCCACCACGCGCAGCAGCGTCGATTTGCCGCAGCCCGAGGGGCCGAGCAACGTGAGGAAGCTGCCGGCTTCGAGGGTGAACGACACGTCTTGCAGCGCCGTCACCTCGCGCCGCTCGCTCATGAAGCGGACGGAGACGTGGCGGAGATCGATGGCGGGCCCCCCAGGCGACACCGCCTACCCGATCTTGGCGCGCGAATCGGCGGTGCGCTTGAGGATGTCCAGCGTCATCACCTCGTCCAGCTTCGGCGTGCGCTTGGTGAACTGCCCGAGCTGGGCATAGAGGTCGATCTGCTCTTGCCAGGTGGCCGGGTCCATCGCGCCATAGCCCGCCGCCTTGGTGTGCTCGTCGAACGCGTAGTCCAGCATCACCTGGGCGGCGGCCAGCTCGTCGGCGGCGACGAGGTTGGGGTATTGCTTCACCAGCATCTCCACCGCCTTCTCGCGGTTGGCATAGGCATATCCCCAGCCGCGGGCGCTCGCGCGCAAAAACCTGGCCAGCAGCTCCGGCTGCTTCTGGATGGTCTCGGGCGTCGCATAGTATGGATTGGCGTACAATTTCACGCCCGCATCCCACAGCCGAAACTGCGCGCGATCGGCGCCCAGCACCTTCAGCGCCGTGGTGTTGGTCAGCCAGCCGGTCACGACATCGACCTGCCCGGTCATCACCGGCGTCATGTCCGAGCCGATGATGACGATCTGGACGTCCTTCGGGTCGATGTTGTTCTTGGCCATCACCGCCCGGAGCAGCACCGCGCCGGTCGCCTGGATGCCGACCTTCTTGCCGCGCAACTCGGCGGGCGTGCGGACCGGGTTCTTGCCCAGCGAAAAGAACGCGTACGGGTGCTTCTGCGCGGAGACAGCGAAGCAGCGCACCGGCAAATCCTGGGAGACGGCCAGCATCAGCGACGGGCTGGACGACACCTGGCCCACGGCACTGCGGCCGGACGCCACCGCGGCCACGCCGTCGTTGTTCGGGCCGCCCGGCACGATCTTGAGGTCCAGGCCCTCCTCGGCGAAATAGCCGAGCTGGAGGCCGGCCACCTCGCCCAACTGGTTGCCGCCGCCGATCCAGCCGAGCTGCATCTCGGTCGGCGTGTTCGCCGCGCGCGCCAATCGGGGCACGCTCAACACGGCGCCGGCCATCATCAGAGTACGACGGGATAGGGACATGGGGTGATCCTGCGCGCCTGTGTGACCCGGAGCCTGACACTTCGCACCCGGTGCCCGAAAGAGCATTTTTTCGATGATCCAGATGCTTTTTCGGCAGCGCCCCGGCTGGCGGATGTCCGGTGTAGAACGGGGGATGCCTCGCGACCTCCAGCAGCGGCTCTCGCCGCCCGACGCGGAACCGACCGCCGACGCGAGCTATCTCGCCGCGATCGGCCAGCGCGTGCGGCTGGCCCGCGCGCGGCGCGGGATGACGCGGCGCAAGCTGTGCGCGGAGTCCGGGGTGTCGGAACGCTACGTGGCGCAGCTTGAAGCGGGGCGGGGCAACGTCTCGGTGCTGGTGCTGCGCGATCTGGCGCGCGGGCTGGGCATCACGCCGCTCGAACTGCTGGGCGACGCGCCGGAAGCGTCGCGCGCGCAGTCCGCATTGGACAGGGTGCTGGCGCGGCTGTCCGAGCCCCAGCTGGCCGATGCGCGCGACATGCTGGTGCGGAATTTCGCGGTCGCCAACCCGGTCGCGCGGCAAAGCCGTATCGCGCTGATCGGCCTGCGTGGAGCGGGAAAATCGACCCTCGGCCGGATGCTGGCCGAGGCGCGCGGGCTGGCGTTCCATGAGCTCGATCGCGAGATCGAGCGCGATGCCGGGATGGAAATGGCCGAGATGTTCGAAATTCATGGCCAGGCGGGCTATCGCCGGCTGGAGCGGGCGGCGCTCGAGCGCCTGATCGCCGAGCCGGGCGGCGCGGTGATCGCCGCCGGCGGCGGCATTGTGGCCGAACGTGCGACGTACGGCCTGCTGCTCGCCCATTGCTTCACCGTCTGGCTGCGCGCGTCGCCTGAAGACCACATGCGCCGCGTGATCGGCCAGGGCGATCTGCGGCCGATGGCGGATAACCGGCAGGCGATGCGCGATCTCAAGGCAATTCTGGAAAGTCGCGGGAAGTTGTACGAACAGGCGGATGCGATACTCGATACCTCGTATCGTGAACTCGATTCCAACCTATTGGAACTCTTGCGAATTGTTCCGGATAATCGACCGGGCCGATAAACGGTCGATCCGCGATCGATATCGACACCGCGGGTCCGGAAGTCGGCCGCGACGGCAACGCTCGCAATGCGAGCGACAACAACACGCTGTATCTGTTCGCCTGGCTGTTCTTCTAGCGGCGCCTCATATATGCGTTCGGACCACCGCCGCGCTAGAAGCGGCGGCGAACGTCATGGGAGCCGCCTCGATGGATCAGGTCGATTTTGCCCAGTGGCCGGCGCTCAGCCCGGCCGCAGCCGCGATGCAGGGCGCCGGCGCCAGCCTCCGCCAGGTGCATATCAAGGCGGGCCACGTCGCGGCGCGGCATAGCCATCCGCACGAACAGTTCCTGCTTGTCATCAGCGGTGCCGGGGCCATCGCCTGCGAGGCCGGCACGATCCCGCTGCATCCCGGCACCGCGATCCGTTTTTCCCCCGGTGCATGGCACAGCGCGGAGTTCACCGCCGACACGGTCCTGACGGAGTTCAACCTGGCCGACCGTCCCGCGTGATCCATGCCGGCTGGGAGCACCGGCTCGACCGCGCCGCCGAGGCCTGCGCGCGGGCCGGGGGCCGGCTGACCGAAATCCGCCGGCGGGTGCTGGGGCTGATCCTGGCCTCGCCCGAGCCGGTCGGTGCCTATGCGCTGCTCGATCGCCTCAAGGCCGAGAAGGGCAACGCCACCCCGGTCACGGTCTATCGCGCATTGGGCTTCCTGCAGGAGCACGGGCTCGTCCACAAGGTCGAGCGGCTGAACGCCTTCATCGGCTGCACCGAGGAGGGCGAGCACGCGCATCGCGGCCACGCCGTCCAGTTCCTGATCTGTCGCGTCTGCGGGACGGTCGTCGAGATGGAGGATGCGGGCATCGCCGCCGCCATCGCCCACGCCGCCGCTCGCGCGGGGTTCTCGCCCTCCCGCGCCACGGTGGAGGTCGAGGGCAGGTGTGCCGCTTGCGGGACGCTCGGCTAGACATAAAAAATGATACATTATATCATGTCATTCAACGCGGCGAAGGGCACCCGTAAGTGAAGCTGAGAGCGGTTTTGTTCATGCTGGCGCTGCTGTCGCCGCAGCCGGGTGCCGCGCAGGGCCGCCCTCTGTCGATCGTGGCGGCCGAGAATTTCTACGGCGACCTCGCACGCCAGTTGGCTGGCCCCGGCGTCGTCATCGCCAGCATCCTCGACAACCCCGACCAGGATCCGCATCTGTTCGAGGCGAGTCCCTCGACCGCGCGGGCGCTCGCCGCCGCGAACATCGTGATCAGCAACGGGGCGGATTACGACCCATGGATGGCCAAGCTGCTGCGCGCGGCGAAATCCGCCGGCCGCCAAGGCATCGTTGTGGCCGAGCTCGCGGGCAAGCGGGCGGGAGACAACCCGCATCTGTGGTACGACACTACAATCATGGCCAGGGCCGCGACCGCTATCGCCGCCGCGCTGGTCACGGCCGATCCCGCGCATCGGGACGAGTATCAGCATCGCCTGGCCGCGTTCACCGCCTCGCTCCAGCCGATCGACACGAAAATCGCCGCCATGCGGGCACGCCATGCCGGGGTGGCGGTCACCGCGACCGAGCCGGTGTTTGGCTACATGGCCGCCTCCCTTGGCCTGACCATGCGGAACGAGCGGTTCCAGTTGGCGGTGATGAACGGCACCGAACCCCGCGCGTCCGACGTGGCTGCCTTCGAGGCCGATCTGCGCCAGCACCGCGTCCGCGCGCTGATCTACAACAGCCAGGCCACCGACACGGCCGCGCGGCGGCTGCTCGGCATCGCCCGCGC
The DNA here is from genome assembly GCA_025352565.1 of Rhodospirillales bacterium. Lineage (GTDB taxonomy): Bacteria > Pseudomonadota > Alphaproteobacteria > Acetobacterales > Acetobacteraceae > JANXTF01. The sequence continues at coordinate 76,231 of JANXTF010000070.1, forward strand.
TGTCGGCATTGCGGTGGTGGGCGTGACCGAGACGGAGCCCGCCGGCCAGACCTATCAGGCGTGGATGGCAGCCCAGCTGGATGCACTGGACGCCGCCTTGTCCAAGCCGCCCGCTTGACCGCCATCCGCCTCGACGGCGTGACGCTCGCGCTGGGTGGCCGCATTGTCCTCGACACGGTCGACCTGCGGATCGGCGAACGGGAATTCGTCGGCGTGCTGGGGCCGAACGGCGCCGGCAAGACCACGCTGATGCGCGCCATTCTCGGTCTGCTCGCCCCGGCTTCCGGCACGATCTCGGTGCTGGGTGCGCCCGCCGCGCGCGGCAACCCCGCGATCGGCTACATGCCGCAGAGCCGCGCCGCCCTCGCGGCCCGCCTGACCGGACGCGACTTCGTGGCTGCCGCGGTGGACGGCCATCGCTGGGGCCTGCCGCGCCTTGGTGCGGCGGGCCGGGCAGGGGTGGACCGCGCGCTCGGGCTGGTGGGTGCCACGGCGCTCGCGGCGCGACCGCTGGGCGAGCTCTCGGGCGGCGAGCGGCAGCGCCTGCTGTTGGCGCAGGCGCTGCTCGGAAGCCCGCGCCTGCTGCTGCTGGACGAGCCGCTGATGAGCCTCGACCCGCATCGCCAGCGCGACGTGGTCGAACTCGTGCGCCAGCTTCAGCGCGAACTCGCGCTGACCGTGCTGTTCAGCGCCCACGAGCTGAATCCGCTGCTGCCGGCGCTGGACCGGGTGCTGTATCTCGGCGGCGGCCACGCCGCGATCGGCACGGTGGCCGAAATCATCACCGGGCCGGTGCTGTCGCGGCTCTATGGCTCCGACATCGAGGTGATCCATCTGGAGGGCCGCATCTTCGTGATGTCGGCCGGCTGCGAGATCGAGCGCGACGAGCATCGGCACGACCATGCTTGACTACGACTTCATGCGTACCGCCTTCGCCGCCGCCGGCATCGTGGCCGTCGTGTCCGGCGCCGTCGGCTACTTCCTGGTGCTGCGCGGCCAGACCTTCGCCGGCCACGCGCTGGCCCATGTCGGCTTCACCGGGGCCACGGGTGCCATTCTGGTAGGGGTCTCGCCGCTCTGGGGGCTGGTGCTGCTGACCGTGCTGGGCGGCGCCGGCATGGGCCTGCTGGGCGCGCGGCTGGCCGAACGCGATGTCGCGATCGGCGTGGTGCTGGCGGTCTCGCTCGGATTCGGGCTGCTGTTCCTGCACTTCTTCACCGCCTACGCCACGCAGGCGACCGCCCTGCTGTTCGGCAACGTGCTGGGTGTGGACATGCCGACGCTGTGGACGCTGCTCGGTCTCGGGGTGGTCTGCCTGGCCGCACTCGGCGTCATCTCCCGACCGCTGCTGTTCGCCACGTTGCAGCCTGAGTTGGCCGAGGCGCGCGGGGTCTCGCTGCGGCTGATCTCGGTGCTGTTCCTGTGCGTGGTGGCCCTGGCCGTCGCGGAATGCGCGCAGATCGTGGGCGTGCTGCTGGTGTTCACGCTGATGGTGGCGCCCGCGGCTGCCGCCCAGAAGCTCACCACGAGCCTCGGGCGCGGCGTGGCGCTCGCGATCGTGCTGGCCGTGGCCGAGGCTTGGGCCGGGGTGGCGCTGGCCTATTGGACGGATTGGCCGACCAGCTTCTGGATCACCAGCCTGGGCGGCATCTTCTATCTTGCGGCCTCGCTGGCGGGGGCGCGATCCCGAAGGTGACGTTTATCGTGTTGGCCGAACCGGGGCCGGCGATATACTCGACCCATAAAGGGGAACCGCCATGGCACTTCGCTTCACGCCGCTGCATCCGGTGTTTGCCGCCGAGGTCGAGGGCGCCGATCTGCGCGTGCCTCTGCCGCCCGGCGAAGCCGCCGAGATCGAGGCGGCGATGGATCGGTTCGCCGTGCTCGTGTTCCCCGACCAGCGGATCGACGACGATGCGCAGATGGCGTTCGGGCTCAATTTCGGGCCGATGGAGGCCGAGACGGCTGCGGTGGACACCCACAAGCAGCGCCTCGCGGACGCGCGGATGAACGACATCTCCAACCTCGACGAGAATGGCCGCCTGCTCGAAGCCGACGACCGGCGGCGCATGTTCAACCTCGGCAACCGGCTGTGGCACAGCGACAGTTCGTTCAAGGCGACGCCCGCCAAATACTCCCTGCTGCATGGCCGCGCGGTGCCGCCCGAGGGCGGCGAGACCGAGTTCGCCGACATGCGCGCCGCCTGGGACGCGCTGCCCGCGCGCGAGCAGGCCAGGCTGGCGGACCTCGTGTGCGAACACTCCCTGCTGTTCTCCCGCGCCATGCTGGGCTTCACCGAGTTCACCGAGGCGGAGCGGGTGAAGTTCGCCCCCGTGCCGCAGCGTCTGGTGCGGCGCCACCTGGGCTCAGGCCGCCGCTCGCTGTACCTCTCGTCCCATATCGGCCGCATCCGGGACTGGCTCACGCCCGAGGCGCTGGCGCTGGTCCGCGATCTGGTGGAGCACGCGACTCAGCCGGCATTCGTGTATCGCCACAGCTGGCGCCCGTTCGATCTCGTGATGTGGGACAACCGTTGCACCATGCATCGCGGCCGCCCCTTCGCGGACCGCGAGCATCGGCGCGACATGCGGCGCGTGACGCTGATGGACGCGCGGCCGACCCTGGAACAGGCGGCCTGAGGCGCCTCAACCCGGCGCATACTGCCGGGTCACGTCGCCTGCCCCATGGTCAAACCTAATCCCCGACGGCCGCGAGCCTCGCTTGCGCGGCCTGCGGCCGTCGAGGGCACGGCCGATCAGGTCAAATGCTGGGCAAGATACTTGTTCATCTCGAACATCGTCACCTTGTCGCGGCCGAATACCTTCTTGAGCACCTCGTCCGCCAGAATCTCGCGCTTGTTGGCGGGGTTCTGCAGGTCGTGCTTCTTGATGTATTCCCACACTTTGCTGACGACTTCGCCGCGCGCGATCATGTTGGAGCCGACGACTGCGGCCAGTTCCTTCGAAGGCTGCAGCGGCTTCTGCAGCGCGTTCGGCGCGCCGCCGGCCTTGGGCGGCGAAATGGTTTTCGCCTTCGCGGGCGCTTTCGGGGCAGCCGCCTTCGAAACCGCGACCTTCGGGGCCGCTGCCTTCGGGGCCGCTGCCTTCGGGTCCGCCTTCGGGGCCGGGGCCTTGGTGTCCGTCGTGTTCTTCGCCATCGCTACATCTCACCTGCTGTTTGCCGCGAATCCGATCTGGACCCGAGTTCGGTTAAAGCCATCTCCGTCCAGAGACGGAACGCGCGCCGATGTCAACAGAACGCGGCGCCGGCCGAATGTTTCGTCACGATCATGGTTTTGTCCATCGGCATGTCGCCGCACCGCGAATGGGCGTCGCCGCCGCTCCGGCGAAACAGGCGCCGATCGCCGCAGGGCCGCCCGTATCGCATCCCGAACACCGCCCCCCGTTGCACTGGCCGATGCGCGCGTGCTTCATCAAGGGGGCGCGGGATCTCGCGCATTCGGGGCCACCGGGAGAATGCCATGAGAGCCGACAGCGTGCTTCAGACGATCGGCGCCACCCCGCATATCCGCGTGAGCCGCCTGTTCCCCGACGCCGATGTTTGGATCAAGTCCGAGCGCGGCAATCCGGGCGGCTCGATCAAGGACCGGATCGCGCTGGCAATGGTGGAGGCGGCCGAGGCCAGCGGCATGCTGAAGCCGGGTGGCACGATCATCGAGCCGACCTCAGGCAATACCGGCATCGGGCTTGCGATGGTGGCGGCGGTGAAGGGCTACCGGCTGATCCTGGTGATGCCCGACAGCATGTCGGTCGAGCGGCGCCGGCTGATGCAGGCCTATGGTGCGACGTTTGACCTCACGCCCCGCGAGAAGGGCATGAAGGGCGCCATCGCGCGCGCCCACGAGCTTGCGGCCGAGAGCGGCGCGTGGGTGCCGCAGCAATTCGAGAATCCGGCCAACGTCGCCATCCACGCCCGCACCACCGCGCTCGAGATATTGGCGGATTTCCCGGAGGGGATCGATGCGCTCATCACCGGCGTGGGCACCGGCGGCCACCTCACCGGCTGCGCCGAGGTGCTGAAGGGCCATTGGCCCGCGCTGAAGGTGTTCGCGGTGGAGCCTACCCTGTCGCCGGTGATTTCGGGAGGCGCCGCCTCGCCGCACCCGATCCAGGGCATCGGCGCGGGCTTCATTCCCGCCAATCTGCACATCGCCGTACTGGACGGCGTGATCCTGGTGGATGCCGAGGAGGCGCGCGAATACGGCCGGCGATCGGCGTGCGAGGAGGGCCTTCTGGTCGGCATCTCGTCCGGCGCCACGCTGGCGGCGATCGCCAAGAAATTGCCGGAATTGCCGGTGGGTGCCACCGTGCTCGGGTTCAACTACGACACCGGGGAGCGCTATCTCTCGGTGCCCGACTTCCTCCCGGCATAGCGGTGGAAACGATGCCGCTGGCGCGAACGCTCAGAGCTGGCGTGACAGCAGGCCGCGCCCGATCACGTTGGCCTGGATCTCGGCTGCCCCCTCGAAGATGTTCAGGATGCGGGCGTCGCACAGCACGCGGCTGATCTCGTATTCGAGCGCATAGCCGTTGCCGCCATGGATCTGGACGGCGGCGTCGGCATTGCTCCAGGCCACGCGCGCGGCCAGCAGCTTCGCCATTCCCGCCTCGATGTCGCAGCGGTCCCCGGCATCCTTGGCGCGGGCGGCGAAATAGGTGAGTTCGCGGGCGATGATCGTTTCCACCAGCATCATTGCGAGCTTGTCCGACACACGCGGGAATGCCAGCAGGCGCTTGCCGAACTGCCGCCGTTCGAGCGCGTATCCGAGCGCGAGGTCGAGCGCGTTGCGCGCGACGCCCACGGCGCGGGCGGCGGTCTGGATGCGCGCACCTTCGAAGGTGCGCATGAGCTGGCGGAACCCGGCGCCGGTCTCGCCGCCGAGCAGCCCGTCGGCCGTCACCGCGAAGCCGTCGAACGACAGCACGTACTCCCTCATGCCGCGGTAGCCGAGCACCGCGATCTCGCTGCCCGCGAGCCCAGCGTCGGGGAATGGCGCGTCTTGCGTGCCGCGCGTTTTCGCGGCCAGGAACATCGACAGGCCGTTATGGCCGGGGACCGCCGCGCTCCGCGCCAGCACCGTCATCAGATCGCTGCGTGCCGCGTGGGTGATCCAGGTTTTCGAGCCCGTGATCCGCCAGCCATCCGCGGCACGCTCCGCGCGGGTGCCGACAGAGGCGAGGTCCGAGCCGGTGTCGGGCTCGGTGAACACGGCGGTGGGCAGCACCCGCCCCGCGGCGATGCCGGGCAGCCAGCGCGCCTTTTGTTCAGGCGTGCCGTTGGCCCCAATCAGCTCGCCCGCGATCTCCGAGCGGGTGCCGAGCGACCCCGCCGCGATCCAGCCCCGGCTGAGTTCCTCCGACACCACGCACATCGCGAGCTTGCCGAGGCCGAGTCCGCCATATTCGGGGTCGATGCAGACGCCGAACACGCCCAGTTCGGCCATCTCGTCCACGATCGCATCCGGGATCAGCGCATCGGCCAGGTGCCATGCATGGGCGCCGGGTGCGATCCGCTCATCGGCGAAGCGGCGGAACTGGGTGCGGACCTGGTCGAGCGTTTCGTCGCCGAGCGAATCGTCTGGCCGCCAGCCTTCGGCGAGCCGGTCGGCCAAGGCGAGCCGCGTGGCTTGGTTGTTGCCGTGCTCCAGGAACCAGGCCACTGCGGGAGTCCCGGCGAGCGCGGATGCGGCTTGCGCGGTTTCCAGGTCTTGCGGGCGGACGATCTCGTTCTGGCCCATCGGCAGGCCGCCGACCAATTGGGCCAGGTACTCGCCAAAGCCGATCCGCAGGAGAAGGTCCTCGCCGCCCCCGAGCCGCCCGGCCCAACTGGTCAGTTGCGCCAGCCCTTCCACGAGCGTGGCGGTCCAGGCGAAGCCGTGGACGCGGCGTTGGTGGGCTTCGATCAGCGCCGGATCGACGCGGCCATCCTGCTCGACCGCTTGAAAGGTCGCGCGCTGGACATGGCGAAGATAGGCGCGCGCGGCGTCGCAGGCGGCTTCGGCATGTGCGGCCCCGGTCATCATGCGACCACGCCCCTGTCGTGCAGCCTTGCGTACTCGGCGCTGGACATGCCGAGAACCTCGGTCAGCACCGCCTCGGTGTGCTCGCCCAGCCTGGGAGCCCGCGCCGGCGGCAGGCGGCCCGTGGCGCCGAAGCCGAGGGGCTGGGCGTTCGCCATGATCGGCCCCACGCCGGGTTGCTCGATTTCGGCGAAGATGGGGTTGGCGATCGAACAGCGCGGGTCGTCATGGACCAGCTGGCCGAAATCCTGATACGGCCCCCACAGCACGCCGCTGCCCGCGAAGGCAGCGCCGATCTCGGGCAGCGTGTGACGCGCCACCCAAGGCGCCAGCAGGGCCGCGATGGCGTGGCGGGCCTCGAACCGGCCGCCCTCCTGGTCCAGGTCCACCTGCATCATCGGGCCGATCATCGCGAGCCGGGCCGCGAGCCCGGTGGCCTTGCCGATCGCGCGCCATTGGCGGTTCGAGATGGCGGCCAGCATGATGCGGCGGCCGTCGGCGGTGACGAAATCGCGCCCGAACGCGCCGTACAACTCGTTTCCGAGCGGCGGGCGCACCGTGCCGTTCACCTGCACGTCGGCGACGTAACCGAGGTTGGAGACGCATGCGAGCATCACGTCGGCCAGCGAGAGAGTCACCTCCTGCCCCTGCCCGGTGCGCGCCCGGACGCGCTCGGCCGCGAGGAACCCGGTGGCGAGCGTGAGGCCGGCGGCGATGTCCCAGGCCGGCAGCACGTGGTTGACGGGCGCCTCTCCGCTGCCCGTGGCCATCGGGAAGCCGCTGGCGCAATTGACGGTGTAGTCGATGGCCGCACTGCCATCGGCGTTGCCGGTCAGCCGCATCATGATCAGGTCGGGGCGCGATGCCGAAAGGGCGGCATGGCTCATCCAGCCCGACGCGGACGGCAGGTTGGTCAGCAGGTTGCCCGCGCCGCAGATCAGGGCGCGCGCCAGTTCCTGGCCCTCGGGCAGGTTCAACGCCAGCGTGACGGAGCGCTTGGCCTTGTTCAGGCTCGCCCAATAGAGGCTGGTGCCATCGGGTGCCAACGGCCAGCGGGCGATATCGATGTTGCCGCCGAGCGGGTCGATGCGGATCACGTCGGCGCCCAACTGCGCCAGCGTCATGCCGCCCAGCGGGGCCGCGATGAAGGCGGACACCTCGACGATGCGGATGTCGCTGAGTGGATGGGTCATGGCGGTCAAGGCCTGTGGCGGCGTGTGGGGAGGGGGCGCGACTGAGGCAGCCGTTCGGATCATGCGGGCGAGACGAGAATTTCATCTCCATCCCAGGCGAAGCTCACCTTCAGGTTCTGCTCTTCCGATATAGCCTCGACATAGTCGAACACCTCCTGCGCCCGCGGGTCCGATCGTGCAAGCACTTCCGGCTCGAGATCGCGGTTGATGTAGGCCGGCAGGTAGGTCACCTTCGTCACGGTTCCCTGCTCGACGTAGATCTTCGCCATGATCGTCTTGAGCGCATCGAAGTGATAGCGGTGTTTCGGATAATCCGGATGCAGCTTCACCCGGTGCAATTCGGTGAGCAGGCGGCGGCTGTTGAAATCCCATCCACGAACCACATGGGGCGTGGTCCGGGTAAACTCGAAGGCAAAGTTGTTCATGCCGTAGAACACGGCTTTGCCCTTGTACATCTCCACGCCCTTGAGGATGTGGGAGTGATGTTGCATTACCACGTCGGCGCCGCAATCGATCGCGCTGTAGGCAGCCTCCTTCTGATACATCGCGATGATGGACGGGGCGATATGAACGCCCGCGTGCATGGACACCACGACGACATCCACCTGCGGCCGCAGCGCGCGGATGTCGGCCTCCATCGCCGCCTTGTCCTCGGCGAACAGATGGGTGACGACCAGGGGCGCCGTGCCCGCGTTGAAATCCACCTGCTCGTAGTAGCTGTGGGCGCGGAGCGGCGCGCAGCCCGGAATGGTCGCCTCAGCGGTCAGTCCGGGAGAGATGATCGAGAGATAGGCCAGGAACCCGACCTTCACGCCGTTGCGCTCGACGATCACCGGCTGGCGCGCCGCGTCGATGTTCTTGCCGGCGCCAACCACGGCGATGTCGTTCTGGCGCAGCACATCGAGCGTGTCGAAGAACGCGTCGTTGCCGAAATCCATCGCGTGGTTGCAGGCGAACGACATCACATCGAACCTGGCGCCCTCCCGCCCCAGCGCGCGTACGTTGCTGGCGGGAAACTTCAGCGGCGTGTGCGGCGTGAAGGTCGGAGCGCCCCGGTCGGAGAGCGGTATTTCCATCTGTCCGAACACCAGATCGGCGGATCTGAACGCCTCGATGCAGTGCTGGAAAATCGTCGGCGGGTCATCGCGGTTGGAGGCGACGTCACCGACCGCGATAAGGACGAGGGACTTGTCGTTGGTGGATGTCATGCTAATGCTTCTCCGCAAGTACGGCTGCCGCCGCCAAATCGTTGGTCCAGCCGGATTGCGCGACCTTCGGGCTGATCGTGGCGCCCGCTCCACGCTCGAATTCCAGCACCTGGTCGATCATCGGCTGGGTCAGTTGAACCGTCTTGGGGAACGCGGGCTCCATCGCTTTCCAGACCGCGTCGAACAGCACCTTGTCCGTCGATTTGTAATGCTTGGACCATACAAGGTCGCGCGCCTTTGGCGATTGCGCCGGGTCGTGGATCACGTCGAGCGCGCGCTGCAACCCGCGCAGCACCCCGATCACTTCCTTGCGGTGGGTGGCAACGTAGGATTCCTTGACGAGCACGCCCTGGTACATAAATCCGTCGAGAGCCTTGACTTCTCCGCCCACGAGATCGAGCAGCGTGACGGCGCCGAACTTCGACACCGCGATGTCGGGCACCGGCGGCGAGGCCGTCAGCGCGTCGATCGAGCCGTTCGCGAGCGCGGGCACCATGCCCGCCGTCCCACCGATCGACACGATGGTCACGTCCCGCACCGGGTCAAGCCCCGCCTGACGGATGAGATAGCGCGCCACCGCGTCCGAACCGCTGCCGGGCTCGGTGATACCGATGCGTACGCCCTTCAAGGCCGCGAGCCTCTCCTTGTAGGGCGTGTCCTTCGTGATCTTGTACTTGGCCGCCCATTCCTTGGACACCACGAGGTTGCTCGCCATCTGGGTGATGACCGCGCCAACGGCTTGCGTGTCGACGCCTTTGCCGCGTGCCAGGAAGCTGGGCGGGATCGACTGGACGGTAACGTCCGTGTCCCCCGAGATGAGCGCCGCCGCGAGGCGCGAACCGGAGTTGATGTTCATCACCTCGACGGGGGTGCCGACTTGCGTCCACAGACCCAACACCTCAGCGGTGAACACGGGAATATAGAGCAGTCCGGTCGAGCCGAGCGTGAGCGTTACCGGCTTGTCCGCGAGGGCGGGCGTGCCGCCGAGCAAGCTCAGAGCGATGGCGGCCGCGAGCCATGGGGATCGTGTCATGCAAGTCTCCCTGGTGTCGTCTTTTTGGACGTTCAAACCGTGGTATTCTGCTGATGGTCGCCGGATTGCCACGGCATCACTTTCGTCTCGGCCACCTTCACTACCGCATTCAACAGCAGCGACAGCACGGTAATCGCGAACAACGCCGCGAACACGCCGGCCGTGTCGAACTGGCCCTGCGCCTGCGACAACATCGCGCCGAGGCCGCGGTTGGACGCGAACAACTCGCCCACGACCGCTCCGATGAGGGCGTATGGCACCGAGACCCGCAACCCCGCGAAGACCCATGTAAGGGCCGAAGGCAGCACCACCTTCGTCAACACATGGCGCCGGTTGGCACCCATCAGCCGCAGGATCGCGATGAGTTCCTGGCTGACCGCGCGGACGCCGGTATAGGTGTTGAGAAACACGAGGAAGAACACCGTGGCCGCTGAAAGGGCCACCTTCATGTTCAGGCCGATGCCGAACCAAAGAATGAACAACGGCGCGAGCGCTACCTTGGGCAGGCTGTTGAAGCACAGCACCAGCGGGTTGAGCAGGTCTGCCAGCAGCTTCGACCAGCCCAGGGCCACGCCGAACAGGATGCCCAAGGCACCGCCCACGATGAAGCCAAGAAGCGCCTCCATCGCCGTGATCGAAGCATGATAGAGCAGGCTGCCGTCCAGCGTGGTTTCAACAATGACCGCGAAGATGGCAGTCGGGCGGCTGATGAAGAAATCCGAGATCAGCCGGCCCGACAGCAACTGCCACACTACCAGCAATCCGCCGATCAGGGCGGCCTGCATCATAAGCTGCCGAAGCGCTGGCGGGAATGCGCGCGGGCGGCTCGGTGCCCCTCCCGGCGCGGCGGCGGCGGCGCCCGCCTGGCTGGTCCCGATTACTTCCACCTAGCCCTCCATGCCGCTTGTGGTGGCGAGGATATCCCAAAGATCGCTCGTCACCTGCGCGAAGGCGGGGTTCCGGCGCAATTGATAGAGGTCTCGGTCCGGCATCATCGGCGATTTGATGACCTCGCGAATGGTGCCGGGACGACCGGAGAATACCAGAATGCGGTCGCCGAGTGCCGCCGCCTCGTCGAGGTCATGCGTCACGAACAATACCGTCTTTTTCAACCGCCGGCAAAGGCCGAGCAGCTCGGTTTGCATCTTCAGGCGGAGCTGTGCGTCCAGCGCCGCGAAAGGCTCATCCATCAGCAGTGTTTCGGGGTCGTAGGCGAACAGCCGGGCCAACGCCGTCCGCTTCTTCATGCCGCCGGACAACTGGGAAGGGTAGGCATGTTCGAACCCGGCCAATCCCACGGTCTGGATCAGGTCGGCCACCCGGGCCGTCCGGTCTCTTTTGGAGAGTCCCGCGATCTCCAAGGGCACGCGAATGTTCCCTTCGACATCCCGCCAGGGCAGCAGATGGTCGTTCTGGGTCATGTAGCCACTACGTTGATTTAACGTGGCTACCTTCTGGCCGGCATAACGGACTGTCCCCGCAGTGGGGCTGAACAGCCCCGCCGTCATGTTCAGCAGCGTCGACTTGCCGCAGCCCGAGGGCCCGACCACGGTGACGAATTCGCCCTTGGCCACTTCGAACGACACGTCCTGCACGGCCTCGACGGTGCCGCGGGCGGTCTGGAATGTTTTCGAGACATGCTCGAACGAGATGAGCGGGTCAGCGGTCATATCACTCGCCGCTGCCGCAGATCCGCCAGTTCCTGCGGCGAAAATCCGAGCTCCGATAGCCGCGCTTGCGTGCCTTGCCCAAGCGTCGGTGCCGCGCTCTGCGGCTGGTGCGCTTCGCTGCTGAACCGGATCGGCGGCCGCAGCATTTTCACGGAGCCGAGCGACTGGTGGGTGTTCTCCACCACCAGGCCCGGAACGATCCTGCCGAACTTGGCGAGGCTTTCGGCGATGGTCAGGACGGGCGACGAGATCACCTCGTGCGCGGTGAACAGGTCCAGCCAGTGGTCGCGCGGATGCTTGCGCAGTTCCTCGCCCAGGACATCCGCCAACTCGGCGCGGTTCGCCACCCGCGCCTTGTTGTCGCTGAACCTTGGGTCGGACACCAGATCGTCGCGCTCGAGGGCCTTGCACAGCGCCTCCCACGACGCCCGGTGGAACGCCCCGATGACCAGGTATTTGCCATCGCCGGCCTGGAACGCCTGATAGGGGGCCAGCTGAGGATGCCCGCTGCCCATGCGTTTGAAGTCGGGCGTGCCATTCAGCACGCTCGCCATATAGTTGGGCATGAGCGCATAGGCACTCTCCAGCAGCGACACCTGGATATGCTCGCCCTGGCCGGTCTGCGCGCGCTTCACCAGCGCGGCAAGAATGCCGATGGCCGATAGCAGCCCGCCCGTGACGTCGACCACCGGGCTGCCGGTGCGCGACGGGGCCGAGTCCGCGTCGCCCGTCAGGTCCATCAGCCCGGAATAGCCCTGGGCGATGATGTCGTTGCCGCCCGTCTCCTCGTAGCCGGCGGCGTCGCCGAAGGCGGAGACCGAACAGTAGATCAGCCGCGGGTTGATGGCCGAAACCTCCTCGTAGCTCAATCCCCAGCTTTTCATGCGATGCGACCGGAAGTTTTCCACGAGCACATCGGCATCCATCAGAAGCTGGCGGATAATGGCCTGACCTTCCGGCTTGCGCACATCGACCGTGACAGAGTCCTTGCCGCGATTGATGCCGATGAAATAGCCGCTTTCGCCGCCTACGTAGTCGTCGGTGAACCGGATCAGGTCGCCGCGGCGCGGCTTCTCGATCTTGATGACCTCCGCGCCGAGATCGCCGAGCATGGTCGCGCTGTAGGGCGCGGCGAGCGCCGATCCCATATCGATGACTTTCAGGCCCGCCAGATGCGCCACGTGGGTTCTCCCCTGTCGCTCGTTCATTCAAAGGTGAAGGCTGGTGCCGGCTTAGGTGGAAGCCGTGAAGTACTCGTCGGAACGCCGCATCGCCTCTTGCAACCCATGCGCCCTTGCTTCGCGGAGAAAGTTGAACTCGCCCTCGCGAAAATGGACGTTCGTACCCCATCCCGCGACAACGCTTGCCGCGGCGAAGCCGAGGTCGATCTGCATCTTGGCCAGAGAGGCGAACACCACTTGCTTCTCGGCCGTGATCGCATCACGCATCACCAGGGCGCATCGTTTGGCGAGTTCGGTCACACCGGCCGAAACCGCATTGGCCGCCACGACCTCGTCGAGCAGCCCATAACGCTGCGCTTCCGCGGCCGACCACTCGGCGCCTGCGTAGATCATCTCCTTCGCGCGCTTCAGTCCAACGGTCGCGATGAGAAGCGAGATATCGCCGTTCACGCCCACATGCCGCCAACGCCTGCAACCGAAGCGCACGGTGTCGGTGGCGACGACCAGATCGGCGCATAAGGCAAGATGGAGGCCGACCTCGAAGCAGGCGCCCTGTGCCGCAAGGATGGTGACTTTTCGGCTGTGCAGCAGGCGGTGAAACAGTCCGTCCGGCCCCCACCAGGCATCATCCGCCGCCATCAGCCGGGCGCGCTGGCTGGGCACTTTTCCCTCGGCGCCCCCCGGCGCCGCCCGGATTGCGCTCTCAGCCTCTGCCGGGTCGTAGCCATGTGTGAGGTCCGGCCCGGTCGCGTCGAGAACGATCACCTTTACCTGATCGTTCACGGCGAATGCCGCGATCACGTCGGATATCTGCCGCGCCATCGGCGTGGAAACGACGTTGCCATCGAGCGGCCGGTTGATCGTGATGCGCCCGATCAGGCCGCCGTCGTCCTCGGTGACGAGGATATCGCCGGGATCGGTCATCATGCGGCCCGCATCGCGGCGGCATAGAACGGGATGTGGTCGAATTCCTCACCCACACCCTGGCCGTCGAGATACGACTCCATCATGAGCTTCGACATCGCGATTCCATCCAGCGGCATCTTGCAACAGTCCCGCGCGAGCCGGCGGGCCGCATCTCCCAACACGGCTGGGGGCACGGTCTGGTTCACCAACCCGATATCCCTCGCTCGATCCGCGTCCAGGTCGTCATCCGACACGATCCAGGATTTCGCGCGGTTCAAACCGATGGTCAGCGCCGTCATCACGAAGCCCGCTTCGGGCAGAGCGGCAAACGGAGAGGAGAACGTGGCGTCCGTGCTGGCAATCGTCAGATCCGCATACAGCGCCAGGAGACTGCCGGCACTCGTGCAGCGTCCGTGGACCGCGGCAAGAGTGACTTTCCGCGAGAAACACCAGGTTTGATACAAACCTCCCGCGGATGCGAAACTGCTCAACCACTCGCTGTCCGGGACGCTGGCGCCATGTTCTCCGTCCGCGCAGAAATCCGCATCGGGGCTGGTAAGCAGCAGCACCTTGATGTCGTCCCGATCGTCGAACGACCGGATGGCCCCGCATAATTCGCGCCCGAATGCCACGTCATGCGCGGTCAGCCGCGGCAGCCCAGCGACCGAGAGAATGGCGGTCGAACCTTCAATGGAAATCGCTATCATGATTGTGCCGATTCGGGAGCGGCCAGAACCTCGTCGCGATGCGACTTGTCTTTGGCCAAGGCCGCGCGGACGCCGCCTTTCTTGACCTGCTTCCAGAAGCTGAGCTCATCCTCGCCCGGACGCAGGAAATGCGAGAACAGCAATCCCGTCATCGTCGGCACGGTGGCGCCCAGCAGCGCCTCGCCCGCCTTAACCCGCAGCTTCAGATAACGCAGGGATGACGCGGACCGTTGGGCGATCTCGGCCGCCAGCCGCATCGTCACCGCTTCCAATCGCGCGGACGGAACGCTGAGATAGGCCAGCCCGCCGGCCTGTGCTTCCGCGCCGGACATCGGGTCCGCCGTATAGCCAAGCCGCTTGGCCCGCCGCATTCCAAGGATACGGTTGAGATGGATGCTGGATACGGCACCGGCTGGCCCGAGAAACCGGCCCTCGAGAGCGCCAAGCTTCGCATCCTCGCTGACCACCACGAGGTCGCATTTGGTCGCCAGCGTGAAGTAGGAGAGGGCCACGCAATAGCCATGGATCTGCACGATCGTGATCTTGTCGCTGCGCGAAATCGCCTGCGCGAAGCCCTGTCGGCCCCACGTCATGTCGCTGCCGTAGCGCGTCGCGTCGGTCAGCGTGTAGCGCTTCTTGCCGGGAGCGCGCTGCCCCCAATCCTCGTTGATCTCCGCCCCGCTTGACAGCGACGGGCCTTCGCCGCGGATCACCACCACCCGAATCGCGGCCTCGTCGTTCACCTGGCGCATCAGCTGGGTGATGCGCTCGCGCATCGGCACCGTGAGAGCGTTGTGCTTCTCGGGCCGGTTCAACGTGAGCGTGGCAACCCCGGAGGCGGCATCGAGCCGCAGAAGCACCTGATTCTCAGCCGCCGCGCGGCTCTCGACCGTCCCGAACGCGCTCATGCGGGGTCCTGCCAAGTCCATCGGGCCAGACTTTTCTTCGAGACGTTCATATCGTGCGCTCTCCCCCGCGCGACACCTAGACTTCTGTCGTTCCTGGCGATAATAAAAATACCTTATTCGCTAGACGTTCTGCTTATGGGGGCCAGGATGAACCTGAGGCAATTACAATATGTCCGTGAGATTGCCCGCAATGGTTTGAGCATCTCCAAGGCCGCCAAGCTCCTGAACACCTCGCAGCCCGGTGTCAGCCAGCAGGTGATCGCTCTCGAGCAGGAACTCGGCGTAATAATTTTCACCCGCGACAAAAATCGCCTCACCGGCATCACCGCCCGCGGCCAAGGCGTGCTGGAACACGCCGAGGCGGCGTTGTTCAACGTCGATTGCGTGTACTCGATTTCAAAGGCCGTCGAGCACAAGGCACGCAAAGAGCTTGTCATTGCGACCTCGCACACGCAGGCCCGTTATCTGCTGCCGCAGGCATTCAGCCGTTTCGCGGCGGCTCATCCAGACGTCCACCTGATCGTCAGGCACGATGCGCAAAACCGAATGCTCGATTTGCTCCTCGACGGCGACGTCGACCTCGCGATTACCACGGCGACCGCCGAGCGGAGCCGTGACGAGATCATCATGCTGCCGTGCTACGAAAGCCGGCGCGTTGTGGTCGTGCCGGCCGGCCATGCGCTCCTCGATCTCGATGCGGTCACGTTTCAAGATCTGGCCCGCTACGATCTGATCACATATCACGAATCGATCCCCACCAGGCGGCTCATCATGGAGACATTCGCCCGCAACGGCGCCCTGCCCACGGTGCGTCTCAGTGCAATCGATTCGGACGTCATCAAAGCCTACGTGGCCCACGGGCTCGGCATTTCGATCCTGCCGGAGATCACCGTCAGCCCGCGAACCGACCCGGATCTTCGCATCATCACCACGCCGATCCTGTTTCCGCCCAGCGTCACCAGCGTGATGGTCAACCGGCGCAAGACGATCAGTTCCCATACGATCGACTTCATCAAGCTGTTCTGCACCAACATCTCGCTGCCCGCCTCGTTGACCGGGGCGCGGTGAGTCAACGGTTCGCCAGGAACCCCGCGGCGGCCACGCCGGGGGCGAGCCTGGCCAGCAGATCCTCGCTGAACTCGCGGATAAACGGGAGCCTGCAATTGAGCCGCGTTGCAAGCCGACGTAAGAAGGCGGAATGAAGCCATCCCAACATATTGCCATCGCAACCGGCACACCGGGCGAGCGCCGGCGGATCGGTGTGGCACTTCGGAACAACGTGTCGCGACACGCCCAAGCTGAATGGGCCGTGCCCGCCGACCGGCGCGATCCTGTCGAAATTCTGATGGGTCAGGGCAAGGATCGGCTTCCGGAACTGCTGCCAATTCGATATGCGCGGATGAGTACGGATCCGTTTGCATTCCTGCGCGGCGCCGCGGCCATCATGGCCGCGGATCTTGCCCGAACGCCATCGGCGGGCATTCGTATGCAGTCTTGCGGTGATGCACATCTCAGCAACTTTGGCAGCTATGCGACACCCGAAGGCTTGCCGGTATTCGACATCAACGATTTCGACGAGACTCTGCCCGCCCCGTTCGAATGGGATCTCAAACGGCTGGCGACCAGCCTTGTCGTAGCCGGGCGCGTTGGACAGTATTCCGAGAAGGCCGCACGCGCGCTCGCGCGTACCGTCGCTCGCTCGTATCGCGAGCATATGGCGGAATTCGCGCGTCTCCCGCCACTCCAGGCCTGGAACCAGCGCGTCGACCTTGCCCGCGCCGTAGCGGCTATTGATCAGATCAAGCTTCGAAACACGGTGGAAAAACGTCTCGCCCGCGTGCTGGAGAGCGGCGCAAGCCAGTTTAACCTTCTTGAGGAGAAGGACGGCCACCTCCGTATCCGAGACAAGCGGCCGCTGGTTTATCATTTGGATATGCATGCCTTGCCGGCCCGCAAAGCGCTTTCGTCGTATGCCGAGACGCTACAGGAGGACCGTCGGGTGCTGCTGCAGCGTTATAGCCTTCGCGATGTCGCCTTCAAGGCGGTTGGGGTCGGCAGTGTCGGCACGTTCTGCGCGATTGGCCTGCTTACGGCGGGTGACGGCTCGCCGCTTCTCCTGCAGATCAAGGAGGCGCGGGAATCGGTGCTCGCGCCCTTTGCCGGTAGCTCCGACTATTCGAACCACGGAGAACGCGTGGTGGTTGGGCAAAGATTGATGCAGGCGGCCACCGATATGTTCCTCGGATGGATTCCTTCGCTGATCGATAAGCGGCATTTCTATGTCAGGCGACTCAAGGACTCGCGGCTGGCCGATATTGGATCGCTGCTCCAGGCGGCGTTGCCGTTTTATGCCGCGCTCTGCGGCCAGACCTTGGCGAGGGCGCATGCTCGGGCAGGCGATCCGGCTCTTGTCTCAGGATATGCCGGTAACGGCACTGATCTGGACGAGGCGATCAGCGAATTTGCGTTCGCCTATGCCAAACAAACCGAGGCGGATTGGAATGCTTTCCTTGCGGCAATCAAGGCTGGCCGCATCGTGGCGACGGCGCCGGAGTCTCCGAAGAGCTGAGTGTCGGCGGGACACGCGTGCATGTGACTACGGGATGGGCTCGCCCCTTTGCTTCCTTCCGTACATCACCTCTTCTTCGAGCATTTTGGTCTGCTCCGCCAGGACGACGTCTTGCGCCTCCAACACCCTGTCCTGTTTGAGCAGGTCCACCATCATCTCTTCCTGTTTCTCCAGCATGGTGATGATCTGGCTGTAGGTTCGCTGCTGCTCTTCATAGGATTTCGCCAACCGTTCATGATCGAGCTGAGAGCGACTTTCCGCTTCCCGACCCAGGATATTCGTGCCCACCAGGATCAGAGGTAACGACCATAGCTGGACCCAGTTGGACCAGTAGAGGAAGGCCTCTTGATAGGGATGCAGGATGGCGAAGGCCGGCAGCAACCCGTAGACCATGAAGGCATAGCAGATCCACATGGTTCCGAACGCTTTGGTGAGCCAGACCGCGATCGCCTCGTTGATCATGCCCAATTTCCCGGTCATCTCCCGCAACCCCCATTGTTCGACCCCGATTCCGGGCCTTCTGCCAATGCCGCACCCGGAATTCGCACGGACGAGAGCAATGGCCTAGTCTTCCTGGGAGGGCGAGCGTAAACCAACGATGGTCCGGGTCCGGGGCGTGCATCTCACCGGAAAACATTAATAAGCGCGCCAAATCCTGCCCGGCAACCAATAGCCTCGAGGTCGTGTTTCTCGAAGGCAATCTGTGAAAGTCAGCAACCAGCATGTCAGCCGCTCTGCCCAGGTTCAGCTCGTGGAGAAATTCCCGGCGTCGTCGGTTTACTGATTTGACCG
This sequence comes from Rhodospirillales bacterium, assembly GCA_025352565.1. GTDB lineage: Bacteria > Pseudomonadota > Alphaproteobacteria > Acetobacterales > Acetobacteraceae > JANXTF01. The sequence continues at coordinate 94,438 of JANXTF010000070.1, forward strand.
ATCCAGAGGTTCTCGCGCTTGCGATCAGCAACGAGGACGAAGCTGCCAAAACGTATGCCGGTTTCGCCGAGAGCCTGCACGCCGACTATCCCGACACAGCCCGGCTGTTCGTCGAGATGGCGGAGGAGGAGACCGAGCACAAAGAGCGGTTGCTTGCGCTGTTCACGGAGAAATTCCGGGGGACAGTCCCGGTCATCCTGGCGAGGAACGTTTCGGGCATCGCCCAGGAAAGCCCCTCGTGGGTCGTGAAACCGCAGGGCCCGCAGGGCATGCGCAACCAGGCCGCGAAGATGGAGGAGGCGGCGACCCGCTTCTACCATCGTGCCGCCAGCCGTATCTCCGATCCTGCCATCAGAGGCGTTCTGGCGGAGCTTGCAGCGGCCGAGGCCGCGCACGAGAACACGGCGAGCGAAATCGACCCGAACGCGCCGCCCACCCCGGCCCGGGTCGAGGAGACCGAGAGCGCGAGAAAGCGTTTTGTTCTCCAAATCATCCAGCCCGGCCTTGTGGGTCTGATGGACGGCTCGGTGTCCACCCTGGCGCCGGTTTTCGCCGCAGCCTTCGCCACCCATAATTCCTGGAACGCCTTTCTGGTGGGGATGGCGGCCTCGCTCGGTGCGGGCATCTCCATGGGCTTTGCCGAGGCCCTGGCGGACGATGGCAAGCTTTCCGGTCGCGGGACACCGTGGCTGCGCGGCCTGATCTGCGGGCTGATGACGGTGGCGGGCGGCATCGGCCATACCATCCCGTACCTCATCCCCAGCTTCTGGACCGCGACTGCCGTCGCCGGGGTCGTCGTCGTGGCGGAGTTGGGCACGATCGCATGGATCCAGTGGCGCTATATGGATACCCCGCCCATCTCGGCCATGGCCAAGGTCATGCTCGGCGGCGCACTGGTTCTGGTAACGGGCATCCTCATCGGAAGCAGTTGACCCGTGTTGTTCCTCCAGACGGTACTCGCACTGGCGGTCGCGTTTGTCCTCGGGACCGCCATCGGATTCGAGCGCCAGTGGAGACAGCGTACTGCCGGACTGCGCACTACCGTCCTGGTGGCTACCGGGGCTGCGGCCTTCAGCGACCTGGGCTTGCGGCTTGAGGGGACCGAGGGCGCGGTCCGCATCATCGCCTACGTCGTGTCTGGCATCGGCTTCCTCGGCGCCGGCGTCATCCTCAAGGACGGCATGCACATCCGCGGGTTGAATACGGCGGCGACTCTGTGGTGCTCGGCCGCCGTGGGCACCTTTTGCGGGGCCGGGCTGCCTGCGGAGGGCGTGGCCCTGACGCTGTTCGTGCTGGCTGGAAACACGCTGCTGCGGCCACTGGTCAATTGGGTCAACCGTCGTCCCATCAGCGAAGGAACGACGGAAGCCCAGTATCGCGTCCACGTGACGTGTGAGCGGGACAATCTGTCCGCGGTCCGCGACCTGCTCGACGAGGCATTACAGCGGGCGAGCTACCCGGTCCGGGACGTCCAGACCCTGTCCGAGGGGGAAGATCAGGTGGAACTTGCCGCCGTGCTGGTACCCACGACGGCGGACCCGGCGGAGCTCGACGCTGTCGTTGCCGAGTTGGAGAATTCAGGGTTCGTGAAATCCGCGACCTGGACAGTCGGGGCCACAGCGTAACGCGACGCTCGGCGCCACCGCGGAACGTCCCGCCTCGTTGGCCGGCGCGCAATGCGTGGAGCTTATCACTGCGCCTTATGGGCTATCTGAAGTATGTCGTTTTCCCGGCGGGCGTTTCGTCGCATGGAGATCGGTGCCGGACAAAGCGTGCGCAGGAGGCGACAAATGGAATTCCAACATTGCCAGACCATTGCCGCGGTGTCGGCATGAGCGGCCCGCTCGCCGGTGTGCGGGTGATCGACCTCACGATCAATGTGCTGGGGCCATACGCCACCCAGGTTCTCGGCGACATGGGAGCGGACGTCATCAAGATCGAGACGCCCGCCGGAGACCATAACCGGCATAACGGCCCCTCGCGCAACGACGGCATGTCCGCCTTGTTCATGTCCAACAACCGCAACAAGCGCAGCTTTGTCCTCAACCTCAAGGACGCGGGTGACCTGAAAACGCTGATGCAGCTAGTCGAGACTGCGGATGTGTTCATCCACAGCATGCGCGCCACCGCGGCACAGCGCCTGGGGGTGAGCTATGCCGATATCGCGGCCCGCAATCCGCGCATCATCTACGGTTATGGCTGCGGCTATAGCCAGAGTGCCCGCAAGGCGAATCTTCCCGCCTACGACGACGTGGTCCAGGGCGAAAGCGGGCTGGTCGGCCTCGTCGAGGCCGTTACCGGAGACGCTCGGTTCGTGCCTACCATCGTCGTCGATAAACTCGCGGGCACCGTTCTGGCGTCAGCCGTCGGCATGGCGCTGTTCCACCGCGAACGCACCGGGCTCGGTCAGGAACTTACCGTCCCGATGCTGGAAACCACCGTCTCGTTCCTGATGTCGGAACATCTTTGGGAAGGGGTGCACAAGCAACCTCAGCCGGTGCTCGGCTATCCGCGCCTGTTCAATTCGCGGCCCCTGGCGACCGCTGACGGCCACATCGCGCTGTTGGCCATTAGCGACCTTCAATGGCAGGCGGTGTTCAAGGCGCTCGGCAGGGATGATCTGCGGTGCGACGAACGCTTCGTCACGATGAAGCAGCGCGCCTCGAATTTCCCGGAACTCTACCGTATCCTAGGCCTCATGACGTCGCCAAAGTCGACCGAGCACTGGCGGCAGGTGTTCGATGAAGCGGATATTCCGAACGGACCGATCAATTCACTGGCCGACGTGTACCACGACCCGTATCTGCGGGAGAGCGGGTTCTGGGTGGATTACGAGCACCCAACCGAAGGCGCCTGCGTCACGCCGGCCATCGTGCCGCATTTCAATGGTTCCCCCGGAACCCTGCGGCGACCGCCCCCACGCCTGGGCGAGCATAACACGGAGATCCTCGCTGAACTCGCGGATAAGCGGGTGCCTGCAATCGAGCGGTGAAGCGCGCCGCTGCCAAGGCTTACGGGCCTTCGGTAATTCCATCGGACCGGTCGAATACGGGCCGGTCGAAAACTGACGGGATGTCTGGCCTATGCCCCGATTTTTTACAGGCCCACAAATATGCGGTTCTATCAATTCCATGAAGAACCAGCCTAATAACAAGGTTAGGGGTTGAAATGCCGCGCCATATGCATCTGCTCAGTTTTCCGGAACACCTCGAAGGCGTGCATTACGCCTTGAGCCAGAGCAAACACAATCCCGCCGAAGTTGGATTCCGAGGTGCGCTCAGCATTCGCTATTGGCAGAACGTCGCGAAAACGCTGGAGCGGGGGTGTTTCGACGGCATATTCTTTGCCGATTCCGGCGCCATCTACGATCTGTACAAAGGACGCGCTGACGAGGCCATAAAATACGGCGTCGGCTGGCCGAAACACGATCCCATGCCGATGCTGACGCCGATGAGCGCCGTCACCGAGCATCTTGGTTTCGCCTTCACCATGTCGACTGCCTCCAACATGCCGTATCCAGCGATGCGGCTGATCTCGACGCTGGATTTCCTGACCGACGGACGGGTGGGATGGAATATCGTCACCGGCAATGCGCGCATGGAATACGAGGCGGTCGGCCTGGGCGAGATGGATCATGACGAACGCTACGATCGCGCCGACGAATATATGGCCATCTGCCGCCAGATCTGGGCCGGCATCGAACCCGATGCCATCATTATGGATGCGGCGAGAGGGATCGTAGCCGATCCCGCCAAGGTCGGCCGCATCGACTACGCGGGGAAATACCTGAAGTCGCGTGGCGTGCCATTGGTCGTACCCTCGATCCAGGGCAAGCCCGTGCTGTTCCAAGCAGGTTCGTCCGGGCGTGGCGAGAAGTTCGCACTCGAAAACGCCGATGTGATGTTTTCGATCCAGCCCGATACACCGTCGATGAAGACCTATAATGCCAAGTTGAACGAAGCCGCCCGCCAAGCCGGGCGCGAGGACGCCAAGGTGATTTTCGGGATCCAGGTTGTCCTGGGCAGCACCGAAGCCGAAGCCAGGCTCCGGCACGAGGAAATGCTGTCGCGTTTCCCGCTGGAAGCCTCGTTGACGCGGCTTTCCGGCGCACTGGGCATGGATCTCAGCAAAGTCGATCTGGACAGCCCGATCGAGGAATGGCCGACCCAGGCATCTCGCGGTTTCATGAAGGCCGTGTCTGGCAAGGTCGGCGGACGACGGCTGACGCTGCGCGAGGTTGCCGCGAGTTGGGCGACCTCGATCGGCACGCCGCACATTGTGGGCACCCCCGAGCAGGTGGCGGCCGGAATGGAAACCATGTGGCGCGAAACCGCCTGCCACGGGTTCAATGTCCGACTGACTACGATCCCCGACAGCATGGAAGAGTTCGTCGATACCGTCGTGCCGCTTTTGCAGAATAGAGGCGTATTCCGGCGCGAATACGGGGGGATGACATTCCGTGAAAACCTCCTCTCCTGAGAGAAGTTCGGTCGGAAAAACTGAACTGCGACAACACCGACGATAAAACTCTGGAGTGAATGCTCCGCGGTCCGGACCGGAATTCGTTGCGGCCGGGCGATGCGGGGTCACACGGCGCAGTCCGCCGCATGACCCTGGATCGCCACGTCGTGAAGGCGTGGCGTGCGACGCCGCGGCGATCAGCGCATCAGCGAGCGCACCCAGTCTTCGCCGAGGCCGACCGTCTTGCAATGTTTCAAGTAACGATCCATCCGGACAAACACGTCCTCGTAATCCTCCACCTCGCCCGCCTCGTCGAGTGTGACAACCGGGCCGAAGACGTGGAAGATGGCCAACATGTGCCCCTGTTCCGGGTGGATCATCAGTGTATGAATATGGCCAGCCGGCTCATAGACGAAGCTGCCCGCGCGGGCCACCCAGTCATGTTCGCGGTAACCCCAACTGCCGTCGAGCGTCCAGGCCGTGACCGGCGCGGAGTGGCGATGACGTTGAATGGTACCCTCCCCCTTGGCACGCAGCAGGCTGATCCAGCCGCCATTGCGCGTGTCGTAAATCAGCGGCCGGGAGTGGCCGAGCGTGCCGACCGGAATCCAGGTGTGGTCGTGCTTGAGCACATCGCCCTGAAACATTTCCGGAGTGGTGAACGGCGATGGCGTGAGGGTGATCATGCGGCTTGCTCCATGGTTAATCGTTCGCGCGGTGTCGTCCAGGCGTTTAGGTCGGAAGTAACGTAGCGTTCCCGTAACAGCAGGATCGTCGGATCGATAAATATCATACATGCTTTCGGGATTGCCGGTTGGGCTCAGATAAAAACGGCGCGGCGGCTTTCTCGCCAGACTGCGGCCCTCGCCGCCCTCCGGCGTTAAAATTGCCTCGACATGCTCGAGGCTCCTGTTCAGCCGGTCGCCATCTTGCAGCCGCCTTCGGACATTGGGCGCCAGGCGACATTGGGACCAAGCGTGGCTTGCAGATTATACAGATCCCAAGGTCCCTGACTTTCGGCGGGTGACTTGACGCCGAACAGATATACGTCGCTCACCACCCGGCCATCGGCACGGATGCTGCCATTGTTGAGCACTTCGTCCTCGATCGGGAGTTCCTTCATCCGTGCCACGGCGGCGCGGCCGGAAGCCTTCGCGGCCGTCGCCCCCAGGCTCGCGACTGCCTTGAGGTAGTGGTATACGGCGGAATAGGCCCCGGCCTGACCCATGTTAGGCGGCACGCCGCCGGTATGCGGCGTGATGCGCTTGCTGAAATTGCGGCTGCGGTCGTTGAGGTTCCAGTAAAAGCTTTCGGTCATCTGCAGGCCCTGCGCCGTCTCCGGTCCCAGTGACTTGACGTCTTGTAGATACATGATAAGCGCACCGAGCCGCTGTTTGCCGGTCCGGCCGACGCCCATTTCTGCCGCCTGCTTGACGCAGGTCTGCAAATCGTGGCCGGAGAGCGCGAAGGCCACCACATCGGCGCCAGAAGACTGTGCCTGCAGCAATGCCGCCGCGTAATCCTGCGTGCCGACGGGCAAAGCCGCGTCGCCCACCACCTTGCCACCGCGCGCCTCGACGATGGCTGCGGTATCGTCGCGCAAGGATTTGCCGAACACATAGTCCGCACGGATAAAGAACCAGGTCTTGCCGCCCTTGTCGAACAGGGCGTTGCCCATCACGCGGGCCAGCATCGCCGTATCGAACGTCCAATGGGTCATGTTGGGTGTGCAGAACGGGCCGCTGAGCGCGGCAGAGCCGACATTATTGGCGAGCATGACCTTGTCGCGGTCTTTCACGAGCGTGCTCACCGCCAGTGCGATCGCGGAGTTGTTGAACTCGAGCAGCACATCCACACCGCTGTCGAGCCACTGGCGTGCGATGGTCGATCCAACGTCTGGTTTGTTCTGATGATCGGCCGTCACCAGCTCAATGTTCAGGCCATGCCGGCCCGCCATTTCCGCGATGGCCTGGCGGGCGCAGGCGATGGAGCCCACGCCGCCGAGATAGCTGGCGTTGCCCGACGCGTCCTGCAGGGCACCAATGCGGATCGTCGGCGCTTGGGCGCGGGCGCTGGAGGTTGCGAAGGCCAGGGCAGGCGTGGCGGCCAGAATTGTGCGTCGGGTCAGCATGTTGCGATGTTCCATTGAAAAGGAAGCGTTTTTCTTGCTCTGTTGGAGGCGGCCGTGTGCTCGTCGTCATGCTTTTAGGCCGAACACGCCGGCGTGTCGCATGCCGGATGGCCGCTCGGCATCATATCTGGCGCGCTGCTTCGTTGGATTTCCCGACGCAGCATGAACGCCTTGCCCTTCGGCACATCCTCGAACCGTTCCCACGCGCAGTAAGCGCCAATCTCGATCCGGATGTCGAGCACGGCCTGACGCAACTTAGCGTCCGTTATCCTATCCCGTACGGGGAACAGACTGCGTATGCCGTCTGCGTCGATCGTCGCAGTCATAGGTTCCGGCTCCTTTTGCCGCAATGCTAAAGCGTTTCAATCTCCAGCGGGAAAAGCGCTTCAAGGTCGTGCGCCCGCATCAAATGATAGACGTTGAACTTGAAGGCTGTGCCAAGCGACACTTCGGGAGGCGTGAAGGGAAATGCCACGTTTCCTCCGGTGGAGAGCCGGCCGGGGTAGCCGTGGTGCAGCAGATATTGTTTGGTGGTGCGGACCACTTCCGCCGCCCGCTCCCGCGTGGGCGCGATGCATTCCACCAGCAGGAACACCTCCCGCGGCAGCGGCGCGTCCGCCGGCAGCGCCTCGCGCACGCCGTTCAGGCCATAGACGCGCCAGAACAGGGAGTAGTCCTCCTCCGAATCCTCGCACACCAGGTCGCGCACCACGCCGGCCACCGCCGTCAGGATTTCGTCCGCCCGTGCGATGAAGCCCGGGTCGGCGGCGGCGCACATCAGCACGGCGCGCTCGCCAATCCGGCGGGCGCCCTCCAGCTTCACCCAAGGCGCGGAGCTTGGGTGCCATATCGCGCCGCTGACGCGGGTGCGTCGGTCGTCCAGCGCCTCGTAATGCGCCTGGCTGAGGTCCAGCCGCCCGTCCGGTTCCTGCAGGCTGAACGGGTCGCTCTGCTCGTACAGGCTGTGTGCCGCGACCGAAACGGGGGTCGCGCGGCGGTTCGGCGCCATGCTCTCCAGGTTGAACCCGGCGTGGTCCAGCGTCGCCATGATGGTGTCCCGGCCTCCCGGCACGCAGCAGAGCGACGCGCATTCGATGATCTTCGCCATGTGCGTGGACAGGCCAAGCGGGAAACCGAGCATGGCGGGCAGGGCCGCGAATATGGCGGTGTCGCAAGCACGGCCGGCGATCAGCACGTCGATATCCTCGCCCAGCGCGCGCTGGAACGAGCCGGTGCCCATCTGGCCAACCAGGTTGGTGCAGGCATCCACTTCGTCTTCCGTCAGGGCCGGCATGCCGTCGACCCCTCGCACCTCGTTCGCGCGTAAGGCAGCCTTTAGCCTTTCCTTGGGGATGTCGGCGTGCAGCACGCCCAGCCGAAAACGCAGCCCTTCCTCGCGTGCGATGTCCCGCACCATATCGAGCGTGGCTTGCAGATGCGGTCGGGCGCCGGCCGATCCGGCGCTGCCGATGACCAGCGGCACGTCGTGGGTGCGGGCCGCGACCAGTACCTTGCGCAGGTCGCGCCGGGTGGCCGCGGGGGCGGTCGCCATCTCGCCGCGGCCCAGGTAGCTCGGCCCGATGTCGATTGACCCCATGTCGCAGCCGATCAAATGCGGGTTTCGCGCCAGCCCGGCATTGAAGGCAGGGCTGGGGATGCCGTAGCCGAGCTGCCCGGACGCACCCAGCAGGCGCATGCTGCCGGCGCCGGCGCGGGCGAACGCATCCCGGATGCGGCCGACGGCGCTCATATCTCGATCCCGAGCAGCGGGGCATGCTGCTGCGCTCCGTAGACGTCGCGGTCACCCGGATCGCCGGCGGTCACCTTGCGCGGCAAGCTGATCTTGATGGCCCGGCCGATCGGGTAGGGGATGATGTCGATCTCCTGCTCCGCCACGTCGTACAGCCTGGCGATGCGGCCGGCGTTGAGGACGCCGCTCGCGACCGCGCGCGCATAGGCGGCATCGTCGGCGAACATAATGTCCAGTGTGAGCCTGCGCGGCCCGGCATTCTTGCTGCGGACCACCAAGGCGATATCCTGTAGCAGCATGGCGCGTTCCCCGCTCGTTGTCGTGACGGTCAAACGCGACCTTCGACGGTCTCTTCCTCGATGGCGCAGGACTCGTTCAAGTAGATCAGATCCTCGACTTCCTGCCGGGCCTGCACGAAATGCGCCTCTTGCATCCCGGTGAAGGTCCCCGGTTCGCGCAACTCCCGCAGCAAATGTCCGGAGCCTCAGTCGGGGCTCGCGATTCGCGGGTTGGCTTTGTCATCGGCCCTGCCTCTCCGCCGGGTTGCCATCGGCGGCGCTCATCGACTGTGCAACCCGACAAGCCTCGTTGTCGTCGGCAGTCTGGATAGACAAACGACGACGTGTCAATCACGGCGCCACGCTCGACGAGGATCAAGCGAGCCAGCGCGGGACGGTGGGCGGACACGAGGCGCATGCTGGATGGGATCGACCGGCTCGTGTCTGCGATCGAGTCGCTCGCGATCATAGTATTCACCCTGTTCGTGCTGGCCACCGCAGCTGGGATGGATGTAGAGCGGGTTTGCGTCGTTGACGGACGGCATGCTCGATCCTCGGTTGGCGCGGTCAGCCGACCGGCACGAACGGACGATTTCATATGCTTGCCAGTGTCGCGTTGCTTTCCTTGTCAGTCTCGTGAACCTGGGTCACGCAAAAACATTCCGTTCCTTCCGCAGAACGGTCTCTTGTCGAAGTTGTAAACCGAGTTGACAACTCCGCGGATGGCCCATTAGAAGGCACTCCCAGACGTAAGGTCGGCCGAATGGTCGCTCGGTTGGATCGGGGGAGGAGGGCCGCAATGCAGCATGCGCTTTGTCGCGTCGTGGTCACGCGAGCGCTGCCCGATCCACTTCCCGAGCGACTTCGCTCTGAGGGCGCCGTCTGGATCAACCCTGACGACCGTACGCTGTCCCGCGGCGAAATCCTTGCCGCAATCGAGAGGGTCGGGGCCGAGGTCATGCTGGTTATGGCGATGGATCGGATCGATGCGGCTTTGATCGAGGCCCTGCCGGACACGGTCAGCATCATCGCCACACTCTCCGTCGGCCACGAACACATCGACCTCGAAGCGGCACGTGCGCGCGGCATCGCGGTCGTGAGCACGCCTGACGTGTTAAGCGACGCGGTCGCGGATATGGCGATGCTGCTCCTGCTCGGTGCCGCTCGCCGTACGCATGAGGCGTCTCAGCTGCTCTATGGCGGCCTCTGGGGCGGCTGGTCGCCCACGCAATTGCTGGGCAAGGAGGTCAGCGGTGCGCGGATCGGAATATTCGGCATGGGCCGCATTGGCCGTGCAATCGCGCGCCGGGCGCAGCACGGATTCGGTATGGATGTGCATTATCACAATCGCACTCGCTTGGCGCCAGAGATGGAAGACAAAGCGGCTTTTCACACCACGCTCGACGGGTTGCTCTACGTCAGCGACTTCCTCGCGGTCGCCGCACCCTCCACGCCCGCAACCAAAGGCCGGTTGAACGAAGCGGCATTCGCCCGTCTTCCGAACGGCGCCGTCGTCGTCAACGTCTCACGCGGAGACCTTGTTGACGACATGGCACTGATTGCTGCGTTGCGCTCCGGCCACGTCGCCGCCGCGGGGCTCGACGTCTTCAACAACGAGCCGGCGATCAACCCCGATTATCTCACACTGCCCAACGTGTTCCTGCAACCGCACCAGGGCAGCTCCACAATGCGCACGCGGGTGCGGATGGGCGAGCTTCTGCTCGACAGCGTTCATCGACTCCGCGCGGGCGGCACCGTTTCCAACCGGCTGGTCTGACGCCCGACTCGCACGAACTCAGCAAGGCAAATACACAAAGATGTTTCAGAAATTCGCCCCAGCGACGCTGTTCTCCCTCGAAGGGCGGGTGGTGTTCATCACGGGCGGTGCCGGCGGCATCGCATCCGGCCTGTGCCAAGGTTTCGCCGCCGCCGGCGCGCGCCTGGTGCTTGTCGACCGCAATGAAGCCGTCCAGGTCCGCGCGGAGGAATTGCGCAGCGCGGGCGCCGACGCGACCGCGCAGGTATTCGACATCACCGACGCGGCTGCCGTCGCCGACGCCATCGCGCGCACGAAATCCGAAACCGGCCGGCTCGATGTGGTGGTGAACAACGCCGCCATTATCGTGCGCAAGCATTTCCTGGAACTCACGCTCGAGGAGTGGCAGCGCGTCATCGACGTCGACATCACGGCGAGCTTCACGGTCGCGCAGCACGCCGCCCGCGTCATGGTCGCACAGGGCAGTGGGCGCATCATCAATCTCAGCTCGATCATGAACCACGTCTCGCGTCCGCTGCTGGTGCCTTATGTTACTGCCAAAGGCGCGATTGCCGCTTTCACGCGCGCGGTGGCGGCCGATCTTGGCGGCACAGGCGTCACAATCAACGCGCTGGCTCCGGGCTACACGGTGACGGAATTCAGCCAAGCCAACCAGAAGGAATTCCACGATTTCGTCCGTGACTGGACGCCAGCGCGGCGATGGGGGAAGCCGGAGGATTTGTGCGGCGCGGCCCTCCTCCTCGCCTCCGACGCAGGGGCGTACATCAACGGCCAGATCATCTATGTCGATGGCGGGTTCCTTGCCGTCACCAAATAAGCTGCCCGCCAACTTGTAAAGTCAATTGACAACTGATGGGTTGCGGCTTAGTGGTCGTGCGGGCTTCCGGGGGAGGAAGAGACGATGCAAAGATCAATCGAAATAGACAGTCCCTTACCGGTATCCCCGGGGAATCCCGCGCGGCCAACGTTGGCTGCCAAGGTGGCGGGTTACCCTGCCGTTCTGAGCGGTCTCGTCACGCTGCGCTCCTTCGCCGTGTTTATTGCAATTTGGTGGGCCGCCGCCGCCTGGACGCACAGTCCGTTGCAGCTTCCCACGCCGCTCAGCGTTCTCACGGCCCTCAAGAGCCTCGCGATCGATGGCGAGATGCTCGACAACGCGCTGACCAGCTTCACCCGCCTTGCGATCAGCATGGGGATCGCCGTCGTGGTCGCAGTACCACTCGGTTTCCTGATGGGCCTGAGCGAACGGGCCAACGCCTACATTGATCCGATGGTTGAAGTGTTGCGTCCGATTTCGGGGATTGCCTGGATTCCCCTGGCGCTGTTCATCTTCGGTGTGGGCGATGTTCTGCCGGTCTTCATCATGACATATGTTGCCTGCTTCCCGCTGCTGCTGAACACGATCGCCGGCGTGCGCGGCACCGATCGTCGCCTGTTGGCCGCCGCGCGCACCATGGGCGTGCCCCAATCGCGGATCGTCCGGCACGTCGTCATGCCGGGCGCGCTGCCGACCATCATGGTGGGCCTCCGCCTGGCCTTCGCAGGCGCCTGGTCCGCCATCATTGCGGCCGAGCTGATCGGATCCCCAAGCGGTCTGGGCTTTGCCATCGAGTGGTATCGGCAGTTGTTGATGAGCCCGAAGGTCTTCGCCTATATCATCGCGATCGGCGCTGTCGGCTATTCCTGCGACGTCGCTTTGCAGGCTCTTCAGCGCACGCTGACTCCCTGGGCACGCGGGACGGAACTGGCATGAGCGCGACCCTCGCTCTTTCCTCGGCGGGCCGCCGTACGCCGGATATGCTGCGTGCGATTGCTCTCCCGATTACCCTCCTCGTCGCCTGGCAGCTCTGGGCGATGACGTTGCCCGACGACACGCGCGCGCCGTCGCCCGCCAGTGTGGTCGCGGCTTTCGTGCGGCTGTGCGCGAGCGGCAATCTGCCGATCTCGCTGGCGCAAAGCTTCGGCCGCGTGCTCGTCGGCTTTGCGATCGGCCTGGTGCTCGGCGTCAGCCTGGGCACACTGATGGGCGCCAGCCGCGCGGTTCGCCGGAATATCGAGCCGATCATTGAAAGCTTCCGCCCGATCGCGCCGATGGCCGTGCTGCCGATCGCGATACTTTGGTTCGGGACTGGCACGCCAGCGGGGCTTTCGATCGTTGGCTACGCCGCGTTCTTCCCGATGCTGCTGAGCACGGCGCAAGGTGTGTCGCGCACCGACCGCAACCTGGTTCAGGCCGCGCGCACCATGGGCGTCTCGCGCTTCCGGATATTGGCCAAAGTCATCGTTCCCGCCGCACTGCCCAGTATCCTGCTTGGTGCGCGGCTCGGCATGGGCGTGGCATGGACCGCGATCATTGCGGCCGAACTCGCGGTGGGGGCCAAGTCCGGCGGCGGAAGCTCCGGCGGGATCGGGCAGATGATGTTCATCTTCTACTCCTACAGCATCGACATGAACGGTATCGTCGTCTGCATGATCGTGGTCGGCGTCGTTGCGCTCTTCATCGACCGTCTGTTCCGCATTGCGGAACGCCACCTGATTCCCTGGAGGCAGTGACAATGTCCGACACAATGACTCGTCCGAAGCTGCGCCTGGACCACGTCACCAAGGAGTTCGCGGCACCTCGTACCGGCCTGCGCACGGTTGCCGTCTCCGACGTGTCGTTGGAAATCCAGGCCGGCGACTTCGTGTGCATCGTGGGCCCGTCCGGCTGCGGCAAGACCACGGTGATGAACATGATCGCGGGCCTGGACAAGCCTAGCAGTGGCACAATCGAAATCGACGGCGCACCGATCACCGGCCCGGGTGCCGATCGCGGCGTGATGTTCCAGGACTATGCGCTGTTCCCGTGGCTCACTGTGCGGGACAATATCGGCTTCGGCCTGCGCAACGGCACGCCCGGTCGGGGCATGGCGGCGAACGACGTCGAAGAACGAATCAGCAAGCATATTGAACTCGTGCGCCTCGGCGGCGCCGAGACGAAGTATCCGCACCAGATATCTGGCGGTATGCGGCAGCGCGTTGCACTCGCACGCCTGCTTGCCAACGGCCCCGACGTGCTGCTGATGGACGAGCCGCTCGGCGCGCTCGACGCACAGACCCGTCTGATCCTCCAGGCGGAATTGCTGCGTATCTGGGGTGAGACCGCGCCGCGCGAGGAGCGCAAGACGGCGGTATTCATTACCCACGACATCGCGGAGGCGGTATTCCTCTCCGATAGCGTGGTGGTGATGAGCAGCCATCCCGGTCGCATCCGCGCCGTTCTTCCCATCGACCTGCCGCGTCCCCGTGACGAGCATGTGCGCGCGCATCCGCGCTTCGCACAGCTCAGCGAGGAGATATGGGAGCTGATCCGCGACGAAGCCTACCGGGCCATTGCGTAACAACCAAAAATCGAGCCGCGACAAGCGGTCGACCACATGAGCTCAAGAGAGGAACAGAACATGTCTACGATCATCATGCCGCGTCGGAGTCTGCTGCGCGGTGCGGGGCTGGGAGCGGCGGTGCTCGCCGCGCCGTATGTCGCGCGCGGCCAGGCTGCGCGCCAGGCGGTCAAAGTCTCGGTTGGGCGCATACCGTGGGCCGCCTTCAATTCGCCGATGACGCAGTATATGATTGCAAACAAGCTGTTCGAGAAGCGCGCCGCCGACTTTGGATACGCCCTCACGGTGGATTGGCGCGATTACCCGACTGCGATGCCGATGGTCGAAGCCGTCGTTGGCAATAATCTCGATATCGGCATGTGGGGCAACACGCCGATCATTCGCGCGATCTCCGCCGACCTGCCAGTCAGCCTGATGGTGCTCGGCGAAGGTCATCTTCGTCTGGTCATCTGTACCCGCAAAGGCTCGCCGATCCGAACCGCGCAGGACCTTAAGGGCAAGACCATCGGTGCGTTGCTCGGGGGAGATCCGTATAATGCGCTATCTCAGATGCTGCGCTACGAGCTTGGCAGCGCCAACCCGCGCGATCATGGCATTCGCATCGTGAACATGCCGACGCTCGCGCAAGCGGCGCAGGTGCCGGCCGGCGTCGATGCGGCGGTCGCGGTCTATCCAGCGTTCCTTGCCGCCCAGAGCACCGGCACCGTCGGCATCATGAACTCCTTTGGGTCCACCGAGGATTATTACAAAGGCCCTGCCGGGGAGGGCGGCGGGATCATGCTGCCCAGCGTCAAGAAATCGGCGTTCTACCCGGACGGCTACTACCTCCACCGCTCCTTCTGGCTGGTGAACAATGCGCTGACCGACAAACATCCAAACATCGTGGTGGCATTCCTCATGGCGCAGCAGGAGGCGGTCAATGCGCTCAGCGCAATGAGCGCGGGTGATGTATCGCAGCTGGTTAAGGAGTTTTGGCTGCTGGATCCGGAGAATGGCGCCAAGGTCGTGAAGGACGACGTGGTGTACGCGCGTGGCTGGGCCTGGCCCACCGAGGCCGATGCCCGCGCCGTGTTGGAGACATCGAAATACCTTGTCGACAACAAGATGATCGACCAGCCGCTCGCATGGTCGCAGGTCAAGGCAGCGTTCCAGCGCACCGCCCCCCTGGTAAAGCAGGCTTATGAGCGCATGGGCTCCAAGCCGAACGCGAGCGAGTTCACCCGTACGGATGTCAGCGATCTTCGCGGCAAGCCTGTCTGGGACATCGAGCATTGGGGCGATCAGGCCTGATCGGTCCGGCAATACGAATAGTTAGGAGAACTTGGTTATGGATGTAGGATTTATTGGCCTCGGGGTCATGGGCAGCCCGATGGCGCTCAATATCGTCAAAGGCGGACATAAGCTGACTGTGTTCGACCTCAACCCAGCCGCTGTGGCGGTGCTGACCGCGGCCGGCGCGCATGCGGCGTCCTCGCCGCGCGAAGTCGCCGCAGCGAGCGAGATCGTCGTCACCATGTTGCCCGAGCCCGCGCATGTCCAAGCGGTGGTGCTGGGCGAGAACGGCATCGCCTCCGGCTTGCGCGCGGGCGGCATTGTGGTCGACATGAGCACGATCGATCCGCAGACCTCGCAGGCCGTCGGTGCCGAGTTGCGCCGTCTCGGGTTTCACATGGTGGACTCGCCTGTGGGAAAGACCTCGGAACACGCTGTCACCGGCACGTTGACGCTCATGGTTGGCGGCGATCCAGCGATTATCGCGCGTGCCAAGCCCGTACTCTCCTGCATGGGGAACGAGACGTATATTTGCGGCGGGCCAGGCATGGGCCATGCGATGAAGGTTACCAACAACCTCCTTGCCACCAGCATCTTTGTTGCCAACACCGAGGCACTTGCAATTGGCATCAAGGCGGGCCTCACCCTCGAACTGATCATCGAGGTGATGAAGACCACGATGGCCTGGAACAACCAGCTCGGCGTGGCAATGCCGAAAAAGGCGTTCCACGGCGATGACAGCCCCGGTTTCATGGTCAAGCTGGCGGCCAAGGACGTGCGGCTGGCGGTCGAACTCGCCAAGGCGCAGGGCTTTGAGGCGCCGGTCGGCGCGGCTGTCCAGAAGACCCTCGAGAGTGCGATGGCGGCGGGCTTCGCCGACCGCGACACGGCGGTGCTGCTGAAGATTCGCGAAGACCAGTTGGGCATCAAGGTGCGCCAGGCCGAGCCGTTGCGCCAGGTTGCCTGACGCAATGCGAACGCCCACCCGAACCCGCCAGTACGGATAGTCGAGCACCCGAAGATGACGGAAAGCTTTCTCGGCTATCACCGGCCGGATGGTCAGGTGGGCGTTCGCAACCACTTGCTGATCCTTTCCACGGGCGGCCTGACCGGTCAGGCCGCCCGGCGTATCGGCGCGGCGCTTTCCGGGGCCGTGACCGTAACGTTGCCTTACAGCTCCGGCCTTGTTGGGCGCGACCGCGAGGTGCATCGCGCCGCCATTATCGGTTTTGCAACGCATCCAAATGTCGGCGCGGTTCTGCTGGTCGGCGACAACCCGACATTGATGGACGACGTCACGACCGAGATCGCGGTAACGGGCCGCACCTACGCCGCCTTCACGCTCGACGATTGCGGCCACGACGCACTGACGCTGTCGGACCGTGGCCTGCGTGCCGCGGCGCGCATGGCACGCGAAATCTCCGCCCAGCGCCGCGGGCCCGCGCCGATTGCTGCGTTGATGCTCGGTCTGGAATGCGGCCGATCGGACCCGAGTTCCGGCCTCGTCGCCAATCCGCTGCTCGGCGTCATCTCCGACTGGCTGGTGGACGCGGGCGGACGGGCGATCATCGGGGAGACCCTGGAGTGGCTGGGCGCTGAGCATCTGCTGACCAAACGGGCCAGCCGCCCCGCAGTGGCCGAAGCGATCCGCGCCGCCGTGCTTGGGCGCGAGCATGCCGCCATCGCCGCAGGCATAGACCTCACCGGCAGCAATCCCAGCCCCACCAACGTCGCCGCCGGCCTATCGAGCATCGAGGAGAAGTCGTTCGGCAATATCGCGAAAAGTGGCACGCGCCCGATCCAGGGCGTTGTTGGCTATGGCGAAAATCCGCCTGGGCCCGGCTTCTGGCTGATGGATGCCTCCGCCTATGCGCCGAAATCCGTGACGGGATTCGTGGTGGCTGGGGCGCAGATCGTGCTGTTCACCACCGGCGTGGGCAACAGCTACGTCAGCGCAATCTCGCCCACGATCAAATTAAGCGCGAACCCCACGACGTGTGCCGCACTGCAAGAGCAGTTGGACTTCGATGCGAGCCCCGCTTTTGTGGGTGTACAGTCATTCGACCAGGTCGGCGCGGAACTGCGCAATGCCGTGCTTGAGATCGCATCCGGCCAAGCGACCTGGGGTGAAGTTTTGGGAGAGGGCGACGAAGTTCTCAGCCGCTTCGGCGCCGCGCTATGACGCAGTTCTCGCAACGGTCCATGGTGGATGCTATCTGCCTCTCACCAGACGATAATGTCGCAACCGTGTTGCGCTCCGTGGCGTTTGGCGAAGTGCTCCGCGTGCGCTGTGGCAACGATGTTTCGAAGGTGCTGGCGCGGGAGGCAATCGCGCTCTGCCACAAAATCAGCCTCTCGCGGCTCGCTGCGGGCACTCCGGTCGTCAAGTACGGCAATTCGATCGGCAACACCCTGGCGGTCATCGAGGCCGGACATCATGTCCACGTCCACAACATGCGAAGCGCGCGCGCACAGGTTGGAATAGCACGATGACTGACGAAATCGTCCCGACTTCCGCCACGTCGACGGTCGATGGACCAGGCAGTTTCTCGACCGTCACACGCACGCGGTTCGCAGACCAGGCTTATGCCACGCTGTTCCACAAGATCGTCACCGGCGAGATCAAGGAAGGCGACATGTTGCCTTCCGAAAACGAATTATGTGCGTTGCTGGGGATTTCGCGTCCGGTGGTGCGCAAGGCGTTGGAACGGCTCCGCTCCGAGGGGCTTATTGCTTCCCGACGTGGTGCCGGATCGTTTGTGCAACCGCGCCCGCCGCTGAACGTCTCGTCGGATTACGTCGCCGAAAAGCGACGGCTGATGCTTGAGAACCTCGAATTCCGCAGTATCATCGAGCCCCAGGCGGCTTATTTCGCGGCACAACGCCGGACCGATGAAGACCTAGAAGCGATCCAAACCGCCGTGGATCAATACGAGGATGGCGCTGTGCGCCATGGCGGCGTATGCGAACATCTCGATTTCAGCTTTCATCATGCGGTCGCGCTTGCCACCCATAACCGCCGCTTCGTCGATGCGATTCGCACCGTCGAATACGACATCGACCATGGGGTAAACCTCGTGCGCTATCTCGTGCGCTTCGACCATCTTGAGCGCGGCCGCAGCGTGCATGCCGACCACGCGCGCGTGTTAAGCGAGATCCGGGCACGCAAGCCGGACCGGGCGATGGCTGCGATGCGCACACATTTGGAACACGCTCGCGTCCGTATGGTGGATAGCCAGCCGAAGGTGGCCTGAAGCGACAGCGATGGAGAGAGCAATGTCAGCCTATGTAATCAACGACATGGACGTAACCAATCCCGAACTGCTGGAGGAGTACAAGAAGCTCTCTCCCGCAACGGTCGCGCGGTATGGCGGACGCTTCATCGTCCGTGGCGGCCGGTCCGAGGCGCTGGAGGGCAAGTGGAACCCGAAGCGTCTCGTGATCCTCGAGTTTCCAAGTGTCAGTCAGGCAAAAGCCTGGGTGGACTCAGCCGAGTATGCTCCCGCGCGCTCGCTACGCCAACAAGCCTCTCGCTCCAACATCATCGTCGTTGAGGGTGCGCCACCGAACTAATGACGCCAGGCGCGCTCGCCGCGCATTCGTGTTTCGGCCCCGCCATCACGAACCCGCAATCGATCCCACCATTTGCCAAGAGGAATGTCATGACCAAAACCTACACCAAGCGCCTCGGTATACTGCGCAAAAAGGAAAGCCTGACCCACGAGCAATTCGTGCGGCATTGGATGGGCACTCACGCGGCGCTCTGCCAGAAACTACCGAATTTGCGCCGATATTCGGTGAATCTCGTCGACAAGGAGCGGTTTCCGAAGTTTGGCTATGATGGATTTTCCGAACTCTGGTTCGACTCAGAAGAAGATCTTATTGCTGCGTTCGCGAGCCCGGACGGTAAGACGCTGCTCGCTGACCTCCCAAACTTCACCAGCGTCATCGAGCCGATCATTTCGGTCGAGACGCAGGTACTCTGGCCGTAGGGGTGAACAGAGAAATGGACTCGATCAGCCCGCTGGGTCTGCGGCCGGGTTCGCCGGACGAGATATCCGCAATCGAAACCTACCGGAACTTCATTGGCGGCGAGTGGGCCGCGACATCGGCGACGCTCGAGGTGACCGATCCGTCCGATAATACGGTCGTCGCGCGCATCGCGCGGAGCGGGGCTGCCGAGATCGATGCGGCGGTACGGGCGGCGCAGGCCGCGCGTGACGGTGCCTGGGGCGCGCTCGATGCCACTGCGCGCGGACGTCTGTTGCTGCGCTTTGCTGCACTCATCACGCGGGACGCGGAGGAGCTTGCCCAGCTCGAGAGCCGCGATGTCGGCAAGCCGCTCACACTGGCGCGCAACGATGCAATCGTATGTGCGCGCTATTTCGAGTATTACGGCGCGGCCGCCGACAAGGTGCATGGCGAGACCATCCCGTTCCAGAACGGCTACACCGTATTGACCATGTACGAGCCGCACGGCGTTACTGGCCATATCGTGCCATGGAACTATCCGCTGCAAATGACTGGCCGCTCCATCGCCCCGGCACTTGCCATGGGGAACGCGATCGTTCTGAAGCCTGCCGAAGACACCTCTCTCACCGCGCTTGCGTTGGCGCGGCTGGCGGTCGAGGCGGGCTTTCCTCCCGGCGCTCTGAACGTGGTCACCGGGCTGGGCGAAGAGGCGGGCGCCGCATTGACCGCCCATCCCGGTATCGGCCACATCAGCTTCACCGGCTCGCGCGAGGTGGGGCAGCTGGTGCAGGCCGCGGCGGCGCGCAATACGATCCCGGTCACACTCGAACTTGGCGGCAAGTCGCCGCAGGTTGTGTTGGCAGACGCAGATCTGGCCGATGCGGCAGGCGTGATCGTGCGAGGCATCACGCAGAACGCCGGCCAGACGTGCAGCGCCGGTTCGCGCGTGCTGATCGAGGACGCGGTTTATGACAGCTTCACCGCCGACCTTGCCGACCGCTTCCGCGCGCTACGCGTGGGTTCCTCCAACCAGGATCTCGATCTCGGCCCGCTGGTGAATTCCAGGCAGAGGGAGAGGGTGGAGGGCTATATCGACCTTGCGCGGCGCGACGGCCTTTCGATCCTGGCGGAAGGCGCATTCGGCAACAATCTGCCGACCGAGGGATTCTACGTGAAGCCCACGCTGATCGGCGACGTGCCGCCCGATCATCGGATGGCCCAGGAGGAAATCTTCGGCCCCGTGCTGGTTGCCATCCGGGTGAAAGACGAGGCGGATGCTTTGCGGGTGGCGAACGCGACACCGTACGGTCTTGCTGCCGGCGTTTGGACCAGTGATCTCGGTTGCGCGATGCGGCTCGCGCGGGGCATCCAAGCCGGCCAGGTCTTCATCAACAATTATGGTGCAGGCGGCGGCGTAGAGCTGCCATTCGGCGGCGTGAAGGGCTCGGGGCATGGACGGGAAAAAGGGTTTGAGGCCCTGTATGGCTTCGCAACCATCAAAATGATCTCAATCAAGCACGGGATGTAAGCGTGGACGGCAGTATCTACTCGAGCGGCGCGCCCAGGCCGCTCGAAGGCCTGCTGGTCCTCGCCGTGGAGCAGGCGGTGGCCGCGCCTTACTGCTCCTCCAGGCTGGCGGACGCGGGCGCACGAGTGATCAAGGTCGAACGGGCGGAGGGCGATTTCGCGCGCGGTTACGATACAGCGGTCGGCGGGCTGGCCAGTTATTTCGTCTGGCTCAACCGCGGCAAGGAAAGCCTTGTTGTCGATCTCCGCAAGCCGGACGACGCGGCGTTGTTGCATCGCATCCTGGCGCGCGCGGACGTGTTCATCCAGAACCTTGCCCCTGGTGCCACCGGACGCGCGGGCTTTGGCACCGGATCGTTGCGTGCGGCCAATCCGCGACTGATCACCGTCGACATCTCAGGCTACGGCTCAGATAACAGCTATACGGATATGAAGGCATACGACCTGCTGGTGCAGGCGGAGACCGGGCTTGCCGGTGTTACCGGTCACCCGGCCGGTGCTGGGCGCGTGGGTGTCTCGGTATGCGATGTCGCCTGCGGCATGTCCGCCTATGCCGGCGTGCTGGAGGCGTTGTTGCAGCGCGCGACTACCGGGCGCGGCACCGGGCTGGAAGTAAGCTTGTTCGACGCGGTAGCCGATTGGATGAATGTCCCGTTGCTGTATTTCGAGGGCACCGGCGTGGCGCCGCAGCGCATGGGCCTAGCCCATCCTTCGATCTGTCCCTATGGCGCGTTTGCCACAAGAGACGGGCATCTGGTTCTGATCTCGATCCAGAACGAACGCGAATGGGCCTCGTTTTGTGCTGCGATCCTCAGCGAGCCCGACTTGCCGCACCACGCCGGATACGAGAGCAACACGATCCGGGTCGCAAACCGCTCGGTGGTCGATGCGAAAGTCGCGGCCGCATTCGCTTGCGTGGATCGCGACGCGGTCGCCTTGCGGCTGCGTGAGGCACGCATCGCCTACGGGTTCGTTAACGACCTTGCCGGTCTGGCAGCGCATCCGGCAATCCGCCGCGTGACAATCGGCACCGAAGCCGGCACGGCCTCGATCATTGCGCCGCCGGTCATTCATGACCGCGCGATGCCCCAACTTGGGCCGGTGCCGGCGATTGGCGCGCATACCGAAATCATCCGGCGGGAATTCGCGCCGGAACCAGCCGTGCGGCATGCCTCGCAATGCTGACGGAACATCTCGAGAGGAAACGGACCATGCGGCTCAAAGACAAGATAGCGATCGTCACCGGCGCGGGCGGCGGTTTCGGTGAGGGCATCGCCAAGCGCTTCACCGCCGAGGGCGCGCGTGTCGCGGTGGTCGATCTGCGCGGCGACAGCGCCGAGCGCGTCGCGCGTGAAATCGGCGGCGGCGCCATCGCAATCACCGCCGATGTCGGTTCGGCCGAGGACGTGGCGCGCGTGGTCCGCACGACAACGGAAAAGCTGGGCACTCCGAACATCCTGGTCAACAACGCGGGCGTCACGCACAAAAACCAGCCAATTCTGGAGGTGGACGAAGCTGCGTTCGATCGCATCTTCCGTGTCAACGTGAAGTCGATTTTTCACTTTGTTCGCGAGATCGCGCCAGCGATGCGCGACGCCGGCGGCGGCGTAATCATCAATATCGGCTCTACCGCCGGAATGCGTCCGCGTCCGGGGCTGACCTGGTACAACGCCTCCAAGGGAGCGGTGAATATTGCCAGCAAGTCGTTGGCGCTCGAACTGGCACCTTGGAAAATCCGGGTCAATGCCATTTGTCCGGTGATGGGTGAGACCGGCCTGTTGGAGACGTTCATGGGCATGCCTGACACGCCGGAGAATCGTGCCCGCTTTATCGCCACCATCCCGCTCGGCCGCATGTCGCGGCCTGACGACATCGCGAGCGCCGCGCTGTATCTTGCGTCCGACGAGGCGGAGTTCATCACCGGCGTCGAACTACCAGTCGATGGCGGCCGCACCGTCTGACGGTCGGTTAATTTGGTGACGACGATCCGGCGTATCGGCGGGCAACGAGACATATTGGGCGAAAGCCCAATATGGTCGGTTGCCGAGCAGGCACTCTACTGGGTCGACATCCGCCGCCCGGCGCTTCGCCGTCTCGACCACGTTACCGGCGCGGTCGAGACGCGCATGATGCCGGCTCTTGTGGGCGCCATCGCATTCACCGAAAGCGCAGGGCAGTTGGTCGTGGCGCTGGCGGATCGAATCGCGCTGTACGATTGGGCCTTGGACAGGCTGGCGACGCTCGCGGATCTGCCGGGGGCCGTCTCCGGTCACCGCTTCAACGATGGTCGTTGCGACCGCCAGGGCCGGTTCTGGGTCGGCACCATGCACAACATCAGCCGCGCACCGGAAGGCGCGCTCTATCGCCTGGACGAAGGCGGCCTGGCAGAGGCGATGTCGGGCATCTGTATCCCGAATAGCCTCGCCTGGAGCCCAGACGGGCGCGTGATGTATTTCGCCGATTCGCTCCACTACTCCATCGCGCGGCATGACTACGACACGGCGACTGGAACGATGGGCTCCCCCTCGATCTTTGCCGCCACCACGAAGCCGGGGTTTCCAGACGGCTCGACGGTCGATGCCGACGGCTATCTTTGGAACGCGGAGTTCAATGCCTCGCGGGTCGTGCGCTACGCGCCTGACGGGCGCATCGATCGTCTGATCCCGATGCCTGTGGATCGCCCAACGGCTTGCGCCTTCGGTGGCGCCGATCTCGATCTGCTCTACGTCACCACGACCAGCCAAGGCATGAACGAGGCCGAATTGGGCGTCCACCCGCTCGCCGGCGCGCTCCTTGCCTTCGAGGCCGGGGTGCGCGGCCTGCCGGAGCCGCTCTGCACGGTCCTTCCAACGCCTCTCCCAAGGAGCGATCAGCCATGACCCCGATCCGCATCGCTTCTGTCGAGGCGTTCGCCTATCGCGTGCCGATCGCCGTTCCGATCAAGGTCGCCTTTGGCACGTTCCGGGACCGGCCCTCTGTGCTGGTCCGCGTGGTTGACAGCGACGGCGTGGAAGGTTGGGGCGAGTGCTGGTGCAACTGGCCTTCCGTCGGCGCCGAACATCGCGCGCGCCTCGTGGCCGATTTCGCCGACCGGTTGGTTGGGCAGACTCTGGCAAGTCCGGGCGACGCCTTTCAGATGCTGACCGAACAGCTGGAAGTCCTGGTCCTGCAGACCGGCGAGGTCGGGCCGATCGCTCAGGCCATCGCGGGTATCGACATCGCCGTGTGGGACCTCGCCGCCCGGCAGGCGGGTATGCCGCTGTACCGATTTCTGGGAGCCGGCCACGTCGACTCGGTGCCGGTTTATGCGACCGGGATCAATCCGGATCACCCCGAACAATACGCCCTTGCCCGCCACGCGGAGGGCCATCGCGCCTTCAAGCTCAAGATCGGGTTTGGCATGGATCTGGACTTGCGCAATCTGCGCGCGCTGCGGGAGGCCCTCGGTCCCTCCGCCGTGTTGATGACCGACGCAAATCAGGCGCTGACGCTCGACGCGGCGCTGGCCATCGGACTCGCCGCCGCTCCGCTCGATTTGCGCTGGCTGGAGGAGCCAATGCGCGTCGATGTGCCCGACGCACAATGGCGTGCGCTCGCGGAAGCCTGCCCAATCCCCCTCGCCGGTGGCGAGAACCTGCGTGGCGGGGAATTGGACGCGGCCGTGAGCGGCACGGTACTGCGCGTGCTGCAGCCGGACATGACCAAGTGGGGCGGCGTCACAGCGAACATCGCGGTCGCCCGCGCCGCCGTGGCGCGCGGAAAATCGTTCTGTCCGCATGTGTTTGGCGGTGGTGTCGCGCTGCTGGCCTCGCTGCATCTGCTCGCCGCGGCGGGTGGAGACGGGCTGCTGGAGTTCGACTGTCACCCGAACGCGGGGCGGGAGCTTGTGGTGGGCGGGATGCTGACAGTGCGCGAAGGCTCCGTGCCGGTCCCGCAAGGCGCGGGCTTGGGCGCCATACCGGACATGGCCGGGCTCGACCGATATCGTACCTGGCCGATATCCTGACCTGGCCGATATCCTGATGCATTCAGGAACCTGCAAGGGATCGGTTGGGCGAAGCTCTGGACGGCTCCTCTCATTGGGGTGGGGGCGACCTGCGCCGGCCAGGCGATAGCGCGCGGTTCTGTGCTGTCGCCTATGGGGACGCCATGGGATGAGTGCCTTCCCGCATGGCCTCCCCTAGATGCCCGCGATTGCTGAGCCACGCGTGCAGCGTGTCTGGCCCGACGGCAAACGGGTCGTTGAACGCTGCCGCGAGATCCGGGCGCTTTCGGTAGAGCAGGCGGGTTGAGCGGAGGATCGGGGTGCCGTCGGCGAACATGCCGTACAGCCACTTGTCCGAGGCCGGTTCGAGTTGGCGCTTGTACCAGGCCCAGACTTCCAGCACCTCCAGGTTCTCGGCGGCATAGCGCCGGGTCATCACGTCGCCCACGCCGCCGATCTTGGTGAAGTGGTAGAATTTGAGCGTCGCGCCGTTCACGCGCAGTGCGCCTTCGGCATCGAAGGCCAACGTGCGGGACGAGAGGTTCCAGCTGGCGACGTTGCAGCCGGGGTCGCGCCAAATGCGGACTCCGTCGAACAGGGCTGGCACGATGTCGCAGTATTTCTGGTCGGTAAAAAAGCCGTTCCCGATATCGTCGTAGCAGGCGCAATGGAGCATCGCGGCCCACCAATCGGCGAAGGCGCGGCTGGTCTCGTCGTTGCGGACAGCAAGGAAGCCGAGGTTGTAGATGCCGTAGCGGAACGCCGTCATCTCGTTGTCGGCGATGGCTTGCGTGTCGGTGCTCGGAGAGACCTGGTGCGGCGTGAACACGATGGAGCTGTCGCCGAGGGCGGTCTCGATTTCGTGCAGGCCGGCGAACACCGCGATATCGGGGTCGAGATAGATCACCCGTTGCCAGCCTTCCGCGAGTAATCGCCGTAGCATTTCGCCTTTGACGGCGGTGCAGGCCTCGATCAGATCGTGCTTGAACAGCCACGCGCGGAAGCGGGGAATGCCGAGTTGGTCTGCTGTGACGACCTCATCGAACTCTGGAAGATCGGCGGCTGCATCGACAAGCAGCGCCACCAGCCGCCACTCGGGATGCGCGCGGCGCAGGCTGCGCGCGAGGATGCGGGCGCGGGGGAGATAGGAGAGGCTGAAGCTGGTGAAGCAGATCGTGCCCCTGGTCACGCGGTGCGCCAGTAGATCGCGGTTCGGCTGACATGGAGCGCCAGTTCCCGCGCGCCGGTGACGTCGAGGCGCGCATCGCCGCCGGTCCAGAACGGGGCCGTGCCGCTCATGTGCCAGCCAGCGCCGAAACGGGAATCGTGGGGTGGCAGCGAGCGTCCGTCGAGTGCCACGCGGCCGAGGGCGATGCCGAGCCTGCGTCGGTCGGACAGTTCCGGGCGGAGGTCGGCGGGGGCGGCGTGGCGCGAGACGATACGAAGTTCGTGGCCGCCGGTGACGTCGAGCACGTGTTCGCCGACACGGCGATGCGCGCGTCTGGTGACATTGTCGAGGAGAAAACGTAGGTCGGGATCCTGCACCATCGTGGCGCCGGGGGGAACATCGAGCGTCGCCGTCGTGCCAATCCAGAGCAAGGTTTCCGACGCTGTCAGCGTTTGGCGGCGCGCGCGGGCACGGGCGGCGGCTTCGCCCGAGGTGAAATGGGCGAGCAGCCCCACCGCGTTGGGCAGCACCGTGCCGCTTCCTGCCACCAACGCGGCCGCGTTGCCGGAGGTGGCGAGAGCCAGAACCTCGGCGCCGGCGGCGAGGGCTTCCATCGTCACCAGCGAGAATGTTTCGGGCCACGGGGAGAGCATCAGCACGAGGTCGATACGCGCGTCGCGCAGGGCGGCGACCATGGCGAGCGGTGCATCGGGCCGCACCGTCGCCGCCACGCCGCGCAGATCGCGAAGTGGGCGCAGCGCGTGGGCGTCGGCGAAATGGTAAAAAGTGTAGTCAGGAGATGCGCCCATGACGCCGACGAGATCCTGGAACAGCGGCCAGCCCTTGTGCGTGTCGGGCATGCCGACATACGCCACGCGCACCGCGTCGCCGCGCGCCTGCGGAGGCGCGCGGTCGGCGACCGGCACCAGCCTGCAGTGCGGATGGGCACGTGCGGCGCGGACGGGCAGACGGGTGGCGCTTGTCCAGATGTCGCGGGCGAGCGGCGAGGGGGCGACCATCTCGAACGATACGCGGTCGAACAGCGCGCCAATGCGGGCGAGGTGGGTGGGGCGTGTGTCGCCATGGATGCAGACGTGGCACGCCATGCTTTCCGGCGGAGGTGCCGCGCAGAAGGCGAGGCCGTTGCGGAGCAGGCGGAAGCCTTCGCAGGCGGCGAAATAATCGTGTGCCCAGAAGATGTTCCGCGCGGCGTCCACGGCTTCGCTCAATGCCGCCACGTCGTTCGGCTCGTGGCCCAGCAAGGAATGGACGATGAAGATGCGGGCCAAAGGCAGCGATGCCATGGCGGCGACGATCTCCGCGGTTTCGGCGACGCCGATGCCCACGCCGTCGTGGATCATTCGCAGCATCGGCGCGCGGCCGATTTCGGCCAATGTGGGGCCGGCGCGCGTGGGGGAAAGGTGCAGATAGGTCCAGCCGCCGCCGTTGTATTTGCGTTGCTCGTCGGCGATTACCGCCTGCGTGCCGCCGCTGATGGCGAGGTAGTTGTCGTGGCTGAGCGCGAGGGCGAAGCCGCGGGCGGCGGCGAGGGCGTCGCGCAGGGCGTCGGCGATATCGGCTGCTTCCAGCACCGGCGCATCGGGCGCCGTGTCGATCCACTGGGTTTGCGCCGGGTGTTCCAGCCGGCCGAGCAACGCGTGGTGTCCGCCACCGTGGGGCATG
Organism: Rhodospirillales bacterium; assembly: GCA_025352565.1. Taxonomy (GTDB): domain Bacteria; phylum Pseudomonadota; class Alphaproteobacteria; order Acetobacterales; family Acetobacteraceae; genus JANXTF01. Next base: position 121,822 of record JANXTF010000070.1, read on the forward strand.
GCTTGGCGGCCTTCGCTCTGGCCTTGGCGCAGGTAATGCAACAACGGGTTGATGCCGGCTTCGCGAACATCGGGGTTCGCGGAGAGATAGTGCAGGGTGTCGAACCATGCGTTCGGGTTGCGGCCCTCGCGCCAGCCGGTGGTCGTGTAATGCTCGGCCGCGTCGCGCCCCGCCGCCGCGATATCGGGGTAATTCGCTTCGTAGTAGACGCGGTCGATGTGCGGGGTGAGATCGGTCATCCGGAGTGCAGCGTCCGCATCGCCTGCGGGCGCTCGAACAGGCGCAGCAGCACGCGCACCGCCTCGCCGCGCTGGGTGCGCAGACGCGGGTCGCGATCGAGCAGAAGGTCGGCGTCGCGGGCGGCCATTTGGAGCAGGCCGTCATCCGTCTCCGGGTTGGCGAGGCGGAAGCCGCGCCGGCCGGATTGGCGGGTGCCGAGGAAATCGCCGCCGCCACGGATGCGGAAATCCTCGTCGGCGATCAGGAAGCCGTCCTCGGTGTCGCGCAGAAGCGTGAGGCGGCGGCGGGCGGTTTCGGTGAGGCCGTCATCGTGCAGCAACAGGCAGAAGCTGGCTTCGGCGCCGCGACCCACGCGGCCGCGCAACTGGTGAAGGGGCGCGAGGCCGAAGCGTTCGGCGTGCTCGATGACCATGACGCTGGCTTCTGGCACATCGACGCCGACTTCGATGACGGTGGTAGCGACCAAAAGCCGGGTGCGGCCGGCGGCGAAAGCGGCGAGGGCCGCTTCGCGCACGCCACTGTCCTGGCGGCCATGGGCGAGGCCGACCACATCTCCGAAACGCGCGCGCAAGGTCGCGAAACGCTGTTCGGCGGCGGCGAGGTCGATGAGTTCGCTTTCGGCCACCAGCGGGCACACCCAGTACACGCGGGCACCCCCGTCCAGCGCGCGGGCAACCGCGCCGGCGACATCGGGCAGCGTGGCGAGCGAGTGCAGCGTGGTGCGGATAGGCTTGCGGCCGGCGGGCTTGCCTTCGAGCCGGCTGACCTGCATCTCGCCGTACTGCGTCAGCAGCAGCGTGCGCGGAATCGGCGTCGCGGTCATCACCAGCACGTCGGTCGTGTCTCCCTTGGCGCCCAGCATCAGGCGCTGATCGACGCCGAAACGATGCTGCTCGTCAATCACCGCCAGGCCCAGGTCGCGCCAGGCCACCCCCTCGCTCAGCAGCGCGTGGGTGCCGACAACGATGGGGAGCGAGCCGTCCGCGAGGGCCGCGAGCACGGCGGCGCGCGATTTCCCGGTGACCGATCCGGTGAGGAGTCCGACCGGGACGGGGCAGAGCCGGTCCAGCGTGCGGAGATGCTGCTGGGCGAGGATTTCAGTGGGCGCCATGAGTGCGGCCTGGGCGCCGGCCTCGACGGCACGGAGCATGGCGAGTGCGGCCACCAGCGTCTTGCCGGAGCCCACGTCGCCTTGCAGCAGGCGGGTCATGCGGTGGGGGGCCGCGAGATCCGCGTCGATCTCGGCCAGGGCGGTGAATTGCGAAGGCGTGGGGGCGTGGCCGAAGCGGGCCAGGGCGCGGCCGCGCAACGCGCCGTCGCCCACCAGGGCGCGGCCCTGCCGGGCGCGGGTGCGGTGGCGGGCGACCGCCATCATGACCTGGTCGGCCAGCAACTCGTCATAGGCCAGGCGGCGGCGCGCGAGGTCGTTCGGCGGGGCGAGCGGGGCCTGAACCTCGCGTAGCGCATCGGCGAAGGGGGGCCATGCCTCACGCTTGAGCAGGGCCGGGTCGTGCCATTCCGGCAGGTCTGGGATCAGCGCCAGCACGGCGGCCATGGGCTTGCGGATGTGCCAGGCAAACAGCCCGGCGGTCAGCGGCCAGACCGGCTCGACCCATGGCAGGTCCTGTGGGCGGTCGGCTGGCACGATGTGGTCGGGATGGACCATCTGGCGGCGCTCGTCGAAGCGGCCGGAGGCGAGCACGCGGGCGCCCACCTCCAGCTTGCCGGCGGGGAAGCGTTTGAAGAACACGAGGTCGGCGAAGCCGGTGCCGTCGGTGACCGAGACCTTGGTGGGCTGGCGCGGGTTGCCGGGCGGCTCGATGCGGACCACTTCGGCCTCGATGGTGGTGATCGCACCCGGCAAGGCGGCGCGGATGGTGCCGCGCGCTCGGCGATCGACGTAGCTTTCGGGCAGGTGGAACAGCAGGTCGATCACCCGCCCGCCGCCCGCCGCGCGCGATATCAGCCCGGCCACGGCTTCGCCGACACCGCGCAAGGTGGTCAACGGCGCGAAGAGAGGATCGAGAACGGGGGATTGCACGGGCTGACACTTCCAGGAAGCGCGGCTATATGACAACCCGCTCATGCCAGAAACCTCCCTCGCGCCAAACGACTCCCGCCGCCGTCGCCTGCTGTTCCGCGCGACGCATCGCGGCACCCACGAGAACGACCTGCTGATCGGCGGCTACGTCGCCCCGCGCATCGCCACGCTGACCGAGGGGGAGGTCGAGGCGCTGGAGGCGGTGATGGAGTTGCCGGACGTGGAACTGGCGGACTGGCTCACCGGCCGGCGCGAGATTCCACCCGAACATGACGGCCCGATGCTGCGCGCCATCCGCGCCGCCGCCCTCTCCACCAAGGACGCAGTATGAGTCTCGCCACCGTTTTTGGCGCCCCGGAGGGCTGGGACGCGGTCCTGCTCGCCAGGCGCGGCCATGAGCATAAGGGCCCACTGCTGCACGCCGCGCGCGACGACAGCCGCATGGCGCACATGGCCGAATCGCTGGCGTTCTTTGCCCCCGAGGCCGAGGTGCTGCGTTTCCCGGCCTGGGACTGCATGCCGTACGACCGCGTTTCGCCCAACGCGGCCCTGGTGTCCGAGCGGATTGCCACGCTCGCCCGCTTGCTGGAGCCGCCCACCGGCCCGCGCATCGTGCTGACCACCATCAACGCGCTGGTGCAGCGCGTGCCGCCGCGTCACGTGTTCCAGGGTAGCAGCCGCGACATGGTCTCGGGCGGAACCTGCAAGCCCGAGGAGCTGGCACGCTTCCTGGAAGGCAACGGCTATGTGCGCGCGGGCACCGTGATGGAGCCGGGCGAATACGCCATGCGTGGCGGCATCATCGACCTGTTCCCCGCCGGCAGCGCGGACCCGGTGCGGATCGATCTGTTCGGCGACACCATCGAGAGCATCCGCGCCTTCGACACCTCCACCCAGCGCAGCGGTGCGCGCATGGACCGCTTCGTGCTGCGGCCGGTGTCGGAGGTGGCCCTGGACGGCGAGGGTGTCACGCGGTTCCGCGAGAAATGGCGCGATCTGTTCGGCCCGAAATCGGCCGAGGACCCGCTGTACCTGTCGATCTCCGACGGCCGCCGCCATGCCGGCATGGAGCATTGGGTGCCGCTGTTCCATGACCGGATGGAGACGCTGCTCGATTATCTGCCCGGCGCCTCGATCAGCCTCGACCATCAGGACGAGGAGGTGCTGACGGCGCGGCTGGAGATGATCGCCGACCATTTCGCCGCCCGCAAGGCGGTGCCGCGCGACGGCGAGGTGCCGTATCGGCCGCTGCCGCCGGAATTGCTGTATCTCGACCGCAAGGGCTGGGACGCGATGCTGGGCAAGAGCCCGGTGTTCATCTTCTCGCCCTTCGGCAAGCCCGATGGCGCCGCCGGGATCGATGGCGGCGGGCGGGCGGGGCCGATCTTCGCCCAGCGCGGCACGCACCAGGCCGGGACCAACGTGTTCGACCAGCTTCGGCCGCAGGCGGAACGGTGGGCGAGCGAGAAGCGGCGGGTGATCCTGGCCGCCTGGACTCGGGGCTCGCGCGAGCGGCTGGGCAACCTCGCCCGCGAGCATGGCTTCACGACCGTCGCACTCGATGGCTGGGCCGATCGGGGGAAGCTGGAGACGGGGCAGGTCGGCCTTATCACGCTGGGCATCGAGCGCGGCTTCGTGGCCGAGAAATTCGCCATCGTGTCCGAGCAGGACCTGTTGGGCGAGCGCATCAGCCGGCCTGCCCGCCGCCGCAAGCGGGCCGACCAGTTCATCGCCGAGGCCACCGAGATCGCCGAGGGCGATCTGGTGGTGCATCAGGACCACGGCATCGCGCGGTACGACGGGCTGGTGACGTTGAAGGTGACCGGCGCGCCGCATGACTGCCTGCGGCTGCTTTACGACGGCGACGACAAGCTTTTCCTGCCAGTCGAGAACATCGAGATGCTGAGTCGCTTCGGCAGCGAGGGCGCCGGCGTGGGGCTCGACAAGCTCGGCGGCACCGGCTGGCAGACGCGCAAGGCCAAGATGAAGCAGCGCATCCGCGACATGGCGGGCGAGCTGATCCGTACGGCCGCCGAGCGCAGATTGCGCGAGGCGGACAGCCTGGCCCCGGCGGAAGGCGAGTGGGACGAGTTCTGCGCCCGCTTCCCGTTCGCCGAAACCGAGGACCAGGCGCGCGCCATCGCCGACGTACTCGAGGATATGGCGGCGGGCCGACCGATGGACCGCCTGATCTGCGGCGATGTGGGTTTCGGCAAGACCGAGGTTGCGTTGCGCGCGGCGTTCGTGGCGGCACTCGCGGGTGCCCAGGTGGCCGTGGTGGTGCCCACCACGCTGCTCGCCCGCCAGCATTTCCGCACCTTCACCGCCCGCTTCGCGGGGCTGCCGGTGAAGATCGCGCAGCTCTCGCGGATGGTAACGGCCAAGGAGGCTGTCGAAGTCCGACGGGGATTGGCTGACGGCTCGGTCAACATCGTCATCGGCACCCATGCGCTGCTGGCAAAGGGTATCGCGTTCGACAATCTGGGCCTCGTGATCGTGGACGAGGAACAGCATTTCGGTGTCTCCCACAAAGAGAAACTGAAATCGCTGAAGGCTGACGTGCATGTGCTGACGCTGACGGCGACCCCCATTCCGCGCACCCTGCAACTGGCGCTGACCGGCGTGCGCGAGATGAGCCTGATCGCGACGCCGCCGGTGGACCGGCTGGCGGTGCGGACGTTCATCATGCCGTTCGACGCGGTGGTGATCCGCGAGGCGATCCAGCGCGAGCGCTTCCGGGGCGGGCAGGTGTTCTGCGTGGTGCCGCGCATCGAGGACATGGCGCGCATGGGCGAACGGCTGCGCGAGATCGTGCCCGAGGCGCGCACCGTGGAGGCCCATGGCAGGCTCGCGCCCACGGAACTCGAACGGGTGATGACCGAATTCGGCGACGGCAAATACGACGTGCTGCTCTCGACCAACATCGTCGAAAGCGGGCTCGACATGCCGGCGGTGAACACGCTGATTATTTACCGCGCCGACATGTTCGGGCTGGGGCAGTTGTATCAGTTGCGCGGCCGGGTGGGGCGCGGCAAGCAGCGCGGCTATGCCTATCTGACGTGGCCGCAGACACATCGCCTGTCAGTGGCGGCGGAGAAGCGGCTGACGGTGATGCAGACGCTGGACAGCCTGGGGGCCGGGTTCACGCTGGCGTCGCACGATCTGGATATTCGCGGTGCGGGCAACCTGCTGGGCGACGAGCAATCCGGCCATATCCGCGAGGTCGGCATCGAACTGTATCAGCAGATGCTGGAGGACGCGGTGGCGGAGATGCGCGCCGAGAAGGGCCGTAAACGCAACGACGATCGCGACTGGACGCCGAATATCGGGCTCGGCTTGCCGGTGCTGATTCCAGAAATCTATGTGCGCGAGTTGCCGGTCCGGCTTGGCCTGTACCGCCGGATCGGCGCATTGACGACCGACGGCGAGACGCAGGCAATGGCGGCCGAACTGGTGGACCGATTCGGGCCGTTGCCGGAGGAGGTGGAGAATTTGCTGCAGGTGGTGGCGCTGAAGCGGCTGTGCCGCGAGTCGGGCGTGGACAAGCTGGAGGCGGGGCCGAAGGGCATGGTGATCGGGTTCCGGGGCAATGCGTTCCGCAACCCGGCCGGCTTGGTGACATGGCTTGGCAAGCGCGGCGGGGCGATCAGGCTGCGGCCGGATCACAAGCTGGCGCTGATCGGGGACATGGGTGTCGCGGTGCGGCTGAAGACGGCGCGGGATCTGGTGGGGAATTTGAACCGCATCGCGATGGAGGGGGGCGCGGACGCTGCGCGATAGATTGTGGCGTGCGATGCCCCTGCATTGCACCATCATGACGGGATCGCACCCGCGGCTTTCAGGCATATCCCGTCGGAACCGCCGCCTCTCGTTTCAGCGTTCCATAGAATGCGCCGACACACCGAGCCCAACATCATCGCGGGCAACCGCCCTAATCGAGCCTGACCGCGCCGTCCTTCGCAAGTTGCGCGATCTCGGCGTCGCTGTAACCAACACGTTGCAGGATTTCGCGCGAGTGCTGCCCGATGGCGGGCAGATCGAAACGGGCGTGCCCAGGTTCATCCGCGAACGTGATGGGGTTGCCGATATGATCCCAGCCACGCGCATCGGTCACAATCAGGTTGCGATGCCGAAAATGTGGATCGTCGAGGGTTTCAGGCAAGGTTCGGACAGGCGCGAAGGGAACGTCGTGCCCCTTGAAGAATGCAGCCCAGTCGCCTTGCGTGCGGGTGCTGAACTTTTGGCGCAAGAACGCGCGCAATTCATCCTGCGCGTGACCGGGCGGCAGCTTCGATGCCTCAATCAAGTCAGGCCGCCCCATGAGAGTCAGGAGCGTGACTGCGAATTTCAACTCCTGCCCGCCGAGCGCGATCCACTTGGCATCCTGTGTTTCGTACAAAGCGTAGAGCGCATTGCCCCCCAGCGAGCGCGATTGGGTCGTGTCCGGCTGCCGGCGTTCCGCCATGGCCGCGCCCATGTTGTTCGGCATACTGGCGACCACGCATTCGGCCATGGAGATATCGAGGTAGTCGCCGCGCCCCGTGTCCTTGCGCCGCAGCAGCGCCATCAGCACGCCCGACAGCGCCATCATCGAGGACAGCATATCGGCCGCCGCCAGTCCGGGAATGGCTGGCGCGCCATCCCGCCCGCGCGTGATGGACAAATTGCCCGCCATTGCCTCGATCGCGAGGTCGTGCGTGGCGACGTCGCGATACGGGCCGTTCTGCCCGAAGGCCGAGATCGAGGCATAGACGATGTGTGGCGCACGGACCGCGATCTGGCGGTAGCCCACGCCGAGCCGGTCGGCGACGCCCGGGCGGAACGCCTCGACCGCCACATCGGCGGTTTCAGCCAGCCGCATGACGACTTCGAGCGCCGCGGTCTTCTTGAGGTCGAGCGCGAGACTCTTCTTGCCGCGATTGGTGTTGGCGAAGAACACGCTGACCCCATCGCGCATCTCTCCCACGGCGCGCGTGGGTTCGCCTTCGTCGATAGACTCGATTTTCACCACCTCGGCGCCATGGTCCGCCATGAACTGCGTCAGCATCGGTCCCGGCAGAAAGCGCGAGAGGTCGAGCACGCGGATGCCATCCAGCTTCATGCGAGTCTCGACCTCCCGTGGGGTGCGCCGTGTCGGTTAGAACGGGGCAAATTCTTTGCCCAGCAACCCACGCGCGATGATGCCCTGATGCACTTCGCGCGGCCCGTCGGCCGACTCCATGCCGAGGCAGTCGCGCAGCCGCTGCTCGTGCGGCAGATCCTTCGCCCAGCCGTAATGGCCGTTGAGGCGCATGCACGTGTACAGCACCTCGTTGGCGACCTTCACGCCCCACCACTTCGCCATCGACGATTCGTCGTCATGCCGCAAGCCCTGGTCTTTCATCCACAGCCCACGATAGCAAAGCATCCGCGCCGCCTCGATCTGGGTGGACGCGTTCGCCAACTCGGTCGCGACCGCCTGCCATTTGGATACGGGCTTGCCGAACACCGTCCTTGTCTTGACGTATTCAATGGTCTCCTCCAGCGATTTCTGCGCGGCACCCAGGCACGCCAGCGGCACGAAGCATCGGTTGTAGCCGATGATCGTCATGGCCCAGATGAAGCCTCGGTTCTCTTCGCCGATCATGTTGCGCGCGGGAATGCGGACATCGTCGAAGAAGAAGCTGCCCGCCCGATCCAGCCGTTGGCCCATGCGCTCGAAGTTCGTCGCCGTCAGCCCCGGCGTGTCGGTCGGCACGCAGAAGAACGAGAGACCGCGCGGCCCCGGCCCGCCGGTGCGGGCGGAAACGAACACGACCTTCGAGACGCCGCAGAAGGTGATGCTGGTCTTCTCGCCGTTGAGGACATAGTCGCCGCCGTCCTTGACCGCGCGGGTCCGGATGTTGCCCGCATCGGCGCCGCCGCCGGGCTCGGTGAAGGCGAGCGACATCATCTCGCCTTTGGCGATGCGCGGGATCCATTCCTCGCGCAGTGCCGGGTCCATGGCGTGCGCCATCTCGCCCAGATGGATCGCGTTGCTGACGATGTAGCGGATCTGGTGATCGCAGCGGCCGATCTCCTCGCACACGACGCCGCAATCCACGAACGAGGCAGCCTGGCCGCCATACTCGGCCGGCAGGCGCAGGGTCAGCAGCCCGGTGGCGACCAGCTTGTCGATGTAGTCCTGCGGCAGGAACTCGCCGGTGCGGTCCCAACGCTGGTAATGCGGCAGCAACTCCGCCTCGGCGTATTTCCGCACGGACTCGCGGATCATCTTCTGCTGTTCGGTGTGACCAAAATCCATGGGAAGTATCCTCGAGTTATGCGTCGTGCGACGATGCGGTTGCGTGATAGGGGCCGGCGATCGGGGTACGCCAAGGCACATAGCCCTGGCCCTGGTAGGCTTGCGCGCCGAATTTGAAGTGCTTGACGGCTTCGAAACTCTCGATGCCCGGCATGTTCGGGTCATAAAGTTCCATCGCCGTCCTCGGCCTCGGGCCGGCCTTGGATACATGGCCGTTGGTCGGACGCCCGATGATGCGTTCGAGCATCCAGACGCATTCGATGATGCGGTCGAGATCGACGCCGGTCGCGATGCCCATGCCTTCGAGCATGTGCAGCACGTCCTCGGTCGCGGCCATCCCGGCCGCGCGCCCGTTGCCGCTGTACTGGCCGCCGCCGATGCCACCCAGCGTGCCGTCGATGATGACCGTGTCGTTGTGGTCCAGCACGCGCAGCGCCGCGCAGATCGCGGAAAGCGCCATTCCGCGCGCGTCGTGCATGTGCAGGTGGAAATGCCGTACGTTCGGCCAGCGCCGCTTGACCTCCGCGACATCGGCCTCGACCTCGTGCGGCAGGCACCAGCTTTGGGAATCGTGCAGACCGATCTCGAATAATTCGATGCCGCCCGCGCGCAGCATGGCCGCCTGTTGCTCGAGGAATCCGAGGCGGTACTCTTGCGAGAACTTTCCGAGGAAATTGGAGCCCCAGGCGGAAGCGATGGCGATACGCCCGCGCGTGATGCCGCGCTGCCGCGCATCGGCGATCTCGTCCGGCCAGGTGTGCAACACCTGTTCGATGGAGCGATTGGTGTTTCGTCGCCCATGCACGTCGCAAATGTCGAGGAAGAGGGTGCACATCTCATCCTCGAGCGTGAGCGGCGGCGCGTATTGCTCGGCGAACTTCCGAGCCTTCGCGGTGTGGACGAACGGCAGGTAGGCCACGCCCGGCTTGGGGTGGAAGCGCCCGAGCAGTTCCGCGAAGCAGGCCATCTGGGGCACGTAGCGCGGGCTTGAGAAGGCCCCCACGCTGATCCGCCGCAACCCCGTCTCGGACAACGCATCCAGCAACGCCACCTTGTCATCCAACGGGATGGCGACGTCCTCGATGCCGAAGCCTTCGCGGACGACCTCCTCGCTGTAGATCACACGTGGCCAGGCCTTGGGGGGCCAGGTCTTGGGCGGCGGGCTCACGACTGAATTCCCGCGATGCCGCGCGCGCGCAGATCGTCGAAGCGTTCGCGCGACAATTTCAGCTCGCCCATCAGCACGTCCTCGGTCGACTCGCCTAAGTCCTGGCCGGTGAAACGCAGGGTCGCGGGCATCCGCGCGAAGCGGGGCATGGGCGCCGTCACGCAGGCGTCGCCGCGCCCGTGATCGGGCATGTCCACGAAATTGCCGCGAGCCAAGACTTGCGGATGGTTCATCACGTCCGCGATGTTCTGGATTTTGATGGCCGGCACGTCGGCCCGCGCGAAGGCATCCAGAACCTCGGGGGCCGTGCGGGCGCCCATCCAAGCGTTGATGGCAGCATCCAGTTCGGGCCGGTGCGTCACCCTGTCGCGGTTGTGCTGGAACAGAGGCATCTCGGCCATGTCGGGGCGGCCCACCGCTGTCATCAGGCGCGTGAACACCCGGTCGCCGGTGCCGCTCACGAAGATCCACTCACCATCGCCCGCCTGGTAGGCGCCGCCCGGCGACACGTAATCCGGCGTGTTGCCGGTGCGCTCGGTGACAATGCCCTCGTGCCGGAAGCGCATGGGCATGTCCTTCAGGAACGGGATCATGGTCTCGTACAGCGCGAGTTCGACCTGGTTGCCGCCGGAATCGTAGTTGAGCTTCTGGCCCAGCATCGCCGTCACCGCGCCGAATGCCGCCCACAACCCGGCCGTGAAGTCGCAAACCGGCAGGCCAGCCTGTTGCGGCGGGCCGTCCTTCTCGCCTGTCACATGGACCAAGCCGGAGAAGGCCTGCGCGTTGCGGTCGAAGCCGGGCACGTCCCGCCACGGGCCGTCCTGCCCGTAGCCGCTGATCCGCACGACAATGAGGTCGGGTCGGTGCGCTTTCAGCCATTCGCCGGTGATGCCCCAGCGCTCAAGCGTGCCGGGCCGGAAGTTCTCGATCAGGACGTTGGCGTCCCGCAACAGAGATCCCAGTATGTCGAGGCCTTCGGGCGTGCGGACATCGAGCGCCACGGACCGCTTGTTGCGGGCCAGCGAGGACCACCAATAGCCGCTGTCGCTGCCGGGTGAAGACGCACCCAGCGTCCGCATCGGGTCGCCGATTCCCGGCAACTCGATCTTGATCACGTCCGCCCCGAAATCGGCCAGCAGCGAGGCGGCGAAGGGTGCCGACAGGAATGTGCCGATCTCGATGACGCGGACGCCTTTCAGCGCGGGTCCGGGTGGCGTCTCGCTCTGATCTTCGGTATCGGACATGGTGGATTTCTGTGCTCTCGTTGCGTGCCGAATCTTCCCTGGCCCTTAAATGTATACCCATTTAAGATGGCTATGCAACACGCCGCTTGCCAAGTCTGACTCTGCCACCACGTAATCGTTAGGGGTTCATAAACCGCTACCTACATACCGAGAGCCATGCCGGACATTGGGACCACACATCGCAACCCGGCGCGGGATGCCCGCCCGAGGCTGCCAAAGGCTGCCGTCATGGTTGCGGCGGAGTTGCGCCGCCACATCGTCACGGGGCGGCTGAAGCCGGGCGACAAGCTTCACCCGGAAAGCGTGCTGCAGAACGAGTTCGCGATTTCGCGGCCGACCATGCGCGAGGCGCTCCGGCTGCTCGAGGCGGAATCGCTCATCACCATCAAGCGCGGCAAGCATGGCGGCGCGCGGGTGACCGCGATCGACCTGGGCGCCGTCGCCAACCAGGTGGGCGTGTTCCTGCAACTGGCGGGCACCACCCTGGAAGACGTGTGGCTCGCCCGCACCGTGATCGAGCCGCCGGCTGTCGGGTTGCTGGCCGCGTCGGGCGACCCCAGGGCGCTGGCGGCCCTTGAGGCCAACATCGCGCAAGCGCGGGATGCGGCGCGGGAGGACCTCATCCGCTACGCCGACCTCAGCGCCGAATTCTCGATGCTGATCACCCGGCATTGCGGCAACAAGACGATCCATCTGCTGGCGGCGCTGATCTATGACATCATCCGCCGTCAGCACGAGAACGTCACCGAGCGGACGATGGCCAACGCAAGCGTGGACAAGCTGCGCGAGCAGAGCCTGCGCGACCGCGAACAAGCCGTGGCCCTGATTCGCGCCGGCACGCCGGCGGCCGCGGAAGCGTTCTGGCGCGGCCACCTGGAGCACATGCGCGATCTGGTCCTGAAGGCCTACAAGTCGCCGGTGACCATCGACGTGCTGAGCGAGCCCGTCGGCCGGCCGCGCCCCATGCGCCGCGTGATGCGGCCGGCCCAGCCGCAGGTTTGACCCAAGCTCGCTACGCGGCGCCCAGATATTGGGCGGCGAGCGCATCGGCGTTCGAGAGCAGGTGCGGCGAACCTTCGGCCACGATCCGGCCCGCGGTGATCGCATAGGCGCGGGTCGCGATCGGCAGCACCCAGTCCACGGATTGCTCTCCAATCAACACGGTCAGCCCGGTGGCGCTGAGCTCGGCCACGATGCGCTGCACCTCATCCACGATCGCGGGGGCCAAGCCGATGGATGGTTCGTCGAGCAGCAGCAAGGTGGGCCTGCGGACCACTGCCTTCGCGATCGCCAGCATCTGCCGTTCGCCGCCGCTCAGGCTGGCACCCAGGGATTTCCGCCGCCGCTCCAGCGAGGGGAAGCGCGCCAGGATTTCCTCCGCGCGCCCACGGCGCTCCCGGCCGTTCAGCCGCAATCCCGTCATCGAGATCAGCAGGTTGTCCTCCACCGACTGGCGCGCCATCACCGAGCCGCCTTGCGGCACGATCCCGATGCCGAGGCGCACGATGGCGGGGATGGACAGCCGTTCGATGCGTCGCCCCTGGAACGTGACGGCGCCCGACATGGCCCGCCGCTCCCCCACGATCGTGTTCAGCAGCGTGGTCTTGCCGGCACCGTTCGGTCCGAACAGCGCCACCGTCTCGCCGGCGCGGATTTCGAGCGAGATGTCGTGCAGAACCGCGGTCGGGCCGTAGCCGGCCGATACACGCTCCAGCGTGAGGATTGACGGGCGATCCTCGGCCGGTGCCGCGTGGCGGATCGGGTTTGCCGGACCGGTTGCGCGCGTTCCAAGGTAGGAGCGGATCACCTCGGGATGGCTGCGCACCGCCTCGGGCGTGCCATGCGCGATGTCCCGCCCCAGCGCCATCGCCGTGACCGTGTCGCAAAGCGAGAACACGAGCGGCACGTTGTGTTCGATCAGCAGGATGGACATCTCGCCACCGCCGCTGTCGCGCAAATCCAGCAACAGGCGCTTGAGCGATTCCACCTCACCGGCGGTGAGCCCGGCGGCAGGCTCGTCCAGCAGCAGCAATTTCGGCTTCGAGAGCAGCGCCCGCGCGATCTCGATCTGCCGCCGCTGCCATGTGGACAGATCCGCCAGCCTGGCGCCGTGCGGGCCGACATAGCCGACGCGGGCCAAAGCCGCCTCGGCGCGCACGCGCAAATCCCGCTCCTCGCGCCGCGCGAACGGCAGGCGCAGCGCGCATGACGCGATGCCGGACCTGGTCGATGCGTAGCCGCCGAGCAGGACGTTGCCGAGCGCATCGAGGCTGTCGATGAACGCGCTCGCCTGGAAGGTGCGGGCGAGTCCGAGCCTGGCCAGGCGGTGCGGCTCGGGGATGAACGCCTGGCCGCGAAACATGATGCCGCCGGAACTTGGCCGTGCCAGACCGGAGACCACGTTCATCGCCGTCGTCTTGCCGGCGCCGTTCGGCCCGACCAGCCCGTGCAGCGACCCGGCCGCCACCGACAGGCTGAGTTCCGAAAGCGCTTTGACGCCGCCGAAATTAAGCGAGATCCGAGACAATGTCAGCATCGTGTGGCGCGCCGAACCAGGTAATCCCAGGCACCCGCCAGACCGCGCGGCGCCAGTGCCAGGGTCGCGAGCAGGGCGGCCCCGTAGAGCACCTCGCGATAGGAACCGAGGTCGAAATACTCCGGCACGAAGAATAGAGCCGCCGGGCCGAGCACCGCTCCCGCGACGGCCCCCGACGAACCGCCTACCACCATCATCGCGAGATGGCTGATCGAGGCGTCGACTGTGTAGAGATTGGGGTTGGTGATCCCCAGCAGGATCGCCTGCAGAATGCCGGCGAGGCTCGCCATGGCGCCCGCCGTGGCGAAGGCATGGGCGCGCATGGTCAGCAGGTTGACGCCCTGCATCTGCGCCGCGATCGGATTTTCCTTGATGGCGAACCAAGCCCGGCCGATCCGCGACCGCGTGAGCGCGGCGGTGAGCACGACCACCAGACCCGCCGTGAGGGCGCAGCCGACGGCCACGAGGTCGGGTGTCAACGGGTGGCCGGCGATGGCCATTGCCGGGGTGATGAGGCCATAGCCGTCGCCCGAAAACGCGCCGCCCTGCTTGGCGAACACCTGGAATACCTGGATGAAGCCGAACGTCACAATGGCCAGGCTGATCCCGCTGAGTCGTACCGCGATCAGCCCCATGAGCCAGCCAAAGACCCAGCCAGTGGCGATCGTGAGCGGCACCGACAGGATCAACGGAAAGCCGTAGATTGTCAGAAAGATCAGCACGCCATAGCCCCCGAGACCCATGAACGCGGCGCTCGCCAGCGACAGCATCCCCGCCACGTTGGCGAGCAGGTTGAGGCTCGTGACGGCAATGACGATCACCGCGAGCTGACCGCACAGGAAGCGCGGGTACGGGTCGATCAGGCCGACCGCGAGCCCCGCCATCGCCACCAGAAGCCAGGGTACGACCGACCGCATTACACGCGCCTCAAAGCGTGCGACCCGAACAGGCCGGCCGGACGCACCAGCAGGAACACGAGCAGAAGCGCGAACACGACGACGTCGCGATAATCGCCGCCGACGAGGATGACGGCGAAGGTCTGCACGACCCCCACGACCAGCCCGCCCAGCAGCGCCCCGAAGATGCTGTCGAGCCCGCCGATCACGGCGCCGACGACGGCGGCCAGAAAAAGCTGTGCCCCCATCACCGGGAACACGCCCGTGATCGGACTGATCAGAACCCCCGCCACTGCGGCGAGCGCCGCAGCGCCGGCCCAGCTGAGCAGCAGCATCGAGCGGACCGGGATGCCGACGAAGGCGGCACGCAACGGGTCTTCGGCCACGGCGGCCATCGCCTTGCCGATGATGGTGCGGGTGAACCACAGGAACAGGCCGCTGCCCGCCACGGCCAGCACCGCGATGATGACGAGCGAATTCACCGGCAGCGCCGCTCCCCCGACCATGATGGTCCGGTCCGCGAACAGCCAGGTCTCCGCACGATATGGACGGTCGGTGGCCAGTAATCGTGCGCCACCCTGGATCAAAGTGAGCAGCGCGATGGTGCCCACCACGAGTTGCAGCTCCTCACGTCCGCGCAGCAGGACATGCACGACCAGGAAGAACACGGCACCCGCCGCGACTCCTGCGCCGATCGCGGCCACCATCGTCATCGCGGGCGATGTCGTCCAGCCGGATGCGAACACATACGCATAGGCCCCGATCGAGACGAGCTCTCCCTGCGCGAAGTTGATGAGTCCGGTGGTCCGGTACACGAGCGACACGCCCACCGCGATCAGTGCATAGATGCTCCCCAGCGCCAGGCCGCCGATCAGATCGGTCATGGGAAGCCACCCGACCTTGGTCTCGCCACAGACATTCTCCCGATTAACCGCAAATTAGTTGGACGATTAGATAGTGACGTTGTTACCCTGGCGGCGGGCTTGTCAACTGGCGGGGCCCCAGACTTGCAAGTACGGCGTGACAGGGGAGGAACAACAATGATCGGGCGAGTTTTTGGGCGGTCCCGGCTGCCTGGGGCCGGGGCGCTGAGCCTTGGCCTGTTGGTTGCGGCGAGCCATCTTGCGGCGGCGCAGGAGCCGATCATGATCGGCGCGCATATCCCGCTCACGGGCGCTTCCAGCGAGTTGGGCCAGGGATTCGACTACGGCGCGCAGCTTGCGTTCCAGGAAATCAACCAGCACGGCGGCATCAACGGCCATCAGCTGAAGTTGGTCGAGGCGGATGACCAATCCACACCCAATGGCGCGGTCACCGCGGTTCAGCGTTTGACCCTTGGCAGCAAAATCCTGCTGCTCTGGAACGGCAGCTCAAGCAGCCCGACGGTTGCCGTGGTGCCGCGCATGCGCACGGGCCCGCTGCCCTATTACGTGGGGTTCGCGTCCGACCCCCGCGTGCTCGAACCGTTCAGCAAATACGTGTTCAGTGGCGCGGCCGTCCCGGTGGCGAGCATCGCGGCCTTCGTGGCCGATTTCATCGCGTCGAAGCTGAAGGCGCAATCGGTGGCGATCCTTTCCTGCGACCAGGCGAACTGCAAGGCCTCCGTGCCGCTGCTGCGGAAGGGTCTCGAGGCGAAGGGCGTGAAGATTGTCGAGGACCAGAATTTCCATTCTGGCGACACGGATTTCACCGGCCAGATCAACGCGATCAAGGCGGCCAAGCCGGATCTGGTACAGATATGGGGCCTGCCCGCCGATGGCGGGCGCGTGGTCGGGCAGCTTCGTCGTGCCGGCGTGACCGCGAAGATCGTGGGCGACACGGCGATGACGGATCAGGCCGTGCTGGAGTTGGCCGGGCCTGCGGCGGAGGGCATGTATGCGATGTGGATCGCGGGTGCTCAGTTCCTGACCGACGGCACCGGCCCGATGGGGGAGTTTCGCGCGCGTTTCGCCAAGGCCTTCCCGAACGCGCCGGTCGGGATGCCGAACCAGTACACCATCCGGGCCTATGCCGATGCCTACGTGATCGCCGAGGCGCTGCGCCGCGCCGGGAGCGATCTGACGCAGGAGAACGTCGTGGCACAGCTCGACACGATCCAGAATTTCGTGGGCGGCAAGGACGGGTATTTCACCTATGCCGCCGCCATCGGGCTGGCACGCACCTTCAGCCCGACAGATCACCAGGGCACCAAAATCCTCGCTCCCATCGTTGTGAAGGGTGGCAAGTTCGAGGCCGTCCCAGGCGGTTGAAGTCGCGATCCTCCGCGATGGGGGATCGCTCGCCTATTTAGGCCGACGCATGTCGAACCGGCTGTCCGGCCGGATCTCCGCGTAGGCCGACGGCCCACCAGCCCGCAGCACGATGCCGGCGGCGAAGGTGTCGAACAGTCCGTCGTTCAGCAGGTGGCGCGCGATGTGGATGGCGACCACCTCGCCCAGCACCAGCCACGCCTGCGCCAGATTGCCTGCATGGCCTTTCAACTGGACGATCTCGGACACCTTGCACTCGAAATGCACCGGGCTTTCCGCCACGCGCGGAACGGCCACGAGGCGTGAGTCCATTTTGGTGAGCCCCGCCAGCGCGAATTCGTCGATGCCGTAGGGCACCGTGGCGCAGGTCTCGTTCATGGCCGCGGCCAGGCTGCGCGTGGTCATGTTCCACACGAATTCGCCGGTCTCGCGGCAATTGCGGACGCTGTCCTTGGCGCTTGTGCTGGCGAAGCCGACGATCGGCGGCGTGTAGTTGAATGCGTTGAAGAAGCTGTACGGGGCGAGGTTCACCGTGCCGTCGGCCCCGCGCGTGGACACCCAGCCGATCGGGCGCGGGCCGACGATGGCGTTGAACGGGTCGTGCGGCAGGCCGTGGCCGCTGGCCGGCTCGTAGCTGTGCATCTCGTCGGTCATCGGCCGTTTCCTTCCGCCAGACGCGCCAGCCAGGCTCGCACGCCGGCGGGGTCGCCGAACACCTCCTGAACGCGGTATCCCTCGCCTCCCGCCGTGCGCGCGACGCGAATGCCGTCCTCGTCCGTCACGTCGTCGCCCACATAGATCGGCGTTCGGCCGGTGAACGGGGCGCGGGACATGATGTGGCGCACCGCGAGACCCTTGTCGGCGCCGCGCGGCTTGACCTCCCAGGCCATGTGCGCCCGCATCAACTCGAACGGGGCATCGTCGGGGTCACGGTTCGGGTCCGCCATGATCGACAGCATCGCCTGGCGCAGTACCGGCCCGATCTCGGGCATCGCCCGGTAATGCAGCACGAAGCCGCGTGCCTTTTCCTCGATCATCACGCCGGAATAACCGGCGGCGACCCGCTCGGCCTGGGCGCGCCATGCATCTGGCGGCGCGGGCAGGTTCGCACGTTCCAGCGCCCCGCCGGGCGCATGTCGGATGGCGCCGCCATGCTCGCCCGCGACCGCGTAGGGCACGCCCGGCAGCAACGCGTCGATCTGCTCGACCGGCCGGCCGGTTACCACGGCCACCGCGTCGCCGAGCATGGCGCGGAGGGCGCGCAGGCTGCGCGGCAGGTCGGGCGGCACCACCACCGAATCGGGCGTCGCGGCGATGTCCAGCAGGGTGCCGTCGAGGTCCAGCAGCAGCGCGGCGTTCGGCGGCAATCCTGGAGTCGGCGGGGCCGCAATCAGCGGCATTGCGTCAGGCGCACGTCGTAAATCGGGTGCTCAAGCATCGAGATCGAGGGCGCGGAGGCGAACATCCAGGCGTGGAAGCTGGGCGAGGCCGGCCGGCTGTCGACGATGTCCAGGAACGCCGCGCTGTCGGCCGGTACGTCCGGCGGCGGCACCACGCAACTGCGCGCGGTGATGGTGAGGACGCCGATCTTGTACACCTGGCCCACGCGGCCCGACCACGTGACCGCCCGTGCATTCACCTTGTCGAGAATCCGCAGTTCCAGCGATCCGCGCGCCTGCCATAGCGGCGGGGGCGCCGGAGGTGCCACGTTGGGAAGGGTATTGGTCGATTGGGCGAGCGCCATGTGGCCCACCAGCGCGAACGCGAGTGCCAAGCGGATCATTCCGCGTCTCGGTCGTTCGGGCTTTTCAATCCGGCCACCATCTCAGCGAACATCCCTCGCATCGCCTCTGCATCCACGCCCATCAGCACCGCATCCTCGAAGGCATCGGCCATTACCTGTGCCAGTTCCGCCTGGTTCTCCTCCAGCACCTTCAGTTTTTCGCGGCAGGAGACCGGGCTGCCGTCGTGCTGGAGCCAAAGGAGTGGCATCGTCATTTCGGCGCGGGATCGCCGTTCTGCCTCAACTGCTTCTGCACGTTGGCCGACAGGTCCGACACGCTGAAGATGAACTTGCCGAGCAGGTCTTCCAGGCTCAGCGCCGATTGCGTGATGCTCACGGTCCCGTCCCGTGGAAGCATCGTGTCGTCCCCGCCCGGCACCAGCGACAGGAAGCGGCCGCCCAGCAGGCCGTCGCTGGTCACCTGGGCGCTGCTGTCCTTGGGCACCTGCAGCGCTTTCTCGACCGTGAAGGCGACCACGGCCTGATAGGTTTTCGGGTCGATATGCGTTGCGGTGACCGCGCCCACCTTCAC
>JANXTF010000101.1 GCA_025352565.1 Rhodospirillales bacterium
GTTGCGCGCGGGTACCAGCGGCAGCGACGAGAGCGATGATGTTCGGGTGCCGGACGAGATGGAGGCGGCCCGGGGGCGCGCGATCCAGGACGAACTGCGCCGGCGCGATGCCGAGCGCGGGCGGCCCCGGCCGGAACTCGATTACATCGAGCGTTTGTTGAAACAGTTTTGAGTTGGCACGGCCGATGAACAAGGCACTCGATGGGGGAGACGCGCTCGATCCGTGCGCGGTCGCCGATGATCCGGCGCGGCTGCTGCTGGAGACGCTGCCGCATATCGCGTTCCTGATCGCGCCGAACGGCACGGCGATCTTCTACAACCAGCTTTTCCGCGATTACGCCGGGCCGGCGCTTGGCCCCACGATCGCGGACCGCAGCACGCTGCACCATCCCGAAGACCGCGCTCGTCTGGCCGAGGCGCGCGGCAGGGGGGCCGCGGCGCGGGACGACTACATCGTCGATATGCGGATTCTGCGGCAAGACGGTGCGTATCGCTGGCACCGCGTGCATAACAAGCCGATGCGACGCGACGGCGTGGTGGTGGCGTGGCTGGGTACGGCGGTCGATATCCACGAGATCCACGAAGCCAACGAGGTGCTGGAGCGGCGTGTTGCCGAGCGCACCGCCGAGCTCGCGGCGAGCCGCGAACGCTTTCGCGCGCTGTACGATCGCACCCCGATGGCGCTGCAATCGGTCGATCAGCATGCGCGGCTGATGGATGTGAACGACCATTGGGTCGAATTGTTCGGCATGACGCGCGATGAGGTGATCGGCCATTCCCCTTGCGAGTTCATGACGGAGGCATCCGCGCGGCGCTATGCAGAGGCGGCGTGGCCGGCGATGCTTGCCAGCAAAGGGGCGACGCACTCGGTGGAATACCAGTTCGTCAAGCGCTCGGGCGAGGTGTTCGACGGCCGGCTTTCGGCGCGCGGCGAATTCGACGCCGAGGGCACATTCCGGCGCAGTTGGTCGGCGATCGCGGACATCACTATCGAGAAGCTGACGCAGGCGGAGCTGACGCACGCGCTCAAGACCGAGGCGATCGGGCAGCTGACGTCCGGCGTCGCACATGATTTCAACAACCTGCTGACGGCCGTGATGGGCGGAGTGGAGCTGCTGCGGACCAAGCGGGACGACATGCCGAGGTTCGAGCGGTTGCTGAACACGGTGGCGGACGCGGCCGCGCGAGGTGCCTCGCTGACGCGGCAACTTCTGGCGTTCGCGCGGCGCCAGCGCCTGTCCCTCGAACCGTTGCATCTGAACGAGGTGGTGGCCGGGATGCATGATCTGCTGGAGCGCACCCTGCCGGAAATCCAGATCGAACTCTCGGCGTCGGGCGATGCGTGGCCGGTGATAGGGGACCGGAGCCAGCTTGAGCTGGTGGTGTTGAACCTGGCGCTGAACGCGCGCGACGCCATGCCGCGCGGCGGCCGCCTGGTGATCGGCGTCAGCAACGAGACGCTGGGCGCGCGGCGGCGGCCGGAACACCCGCATTCCGGCGCGTTCGTGACGCTGTCGGTGACGGATGAGGGCACCGGCATTGCGCCGGAGATCGCGGACCGGGTGTTCGAGCCGTTCTTCACCACGAAGGCGGCGGGTCAGGGTTCGGGGCTCGGATTGTCGCAAGTACTGGGCGTGGCGCAGCAATTGGGCGGCGGGGTTCGGCTCGTCGCGCCGCCGGGGGGCGGCACGCAGGTGTTGGTATCGATCCCAAGGGCGGCACCGTCCCCACAAGCGGCACCCTCACTGCCGGGTCACGCCCCGCAATGACGGTGGATTCAGGGGTCGGAACGAGGGACGACGACCGCTACTTCCTCTTCCGCGCCGGCTTGGGGTCGAGCGCTGCCGCCCCAACCGGATTCGCGCGGGGGGTGATGACGACGCGGATGGCTTCGAGGGGCGCGCCTTCGGCTTCACAGACCTCGCCGTCGGTGATCGGACCCACTTCCGGCTTGCCGACGAAGCTGCCCCAGATGGCGCATTCGTAACCCACCGCCGTGGCGTCGGTGAGGCGGACGCGGAAGCCGAGGAGTTCCAGCGCGAGGCCCCGGCTGCCGCAGAACTCGCCGGCGGAGAACCAGGGGGTATTCCAGTTGTTGCCGAGCACCGCCTGGTATTCGAGGCTGCCCTCGCCGATCACGCCGATCGGCATGATCGCGAAGCCCTCGACGGCCGCCCCGCCGCCGGGGCGGCCGGTCCAGTTGGTGCCGGTCGTCTTGACGTCGCCGATGCCGCGGACATGCACCAGGCTCGAGATCGGCACCGCGCCCGCCACCGGCTCCATTTCCGGAATCGCGATCGGCGCGGGCGCGGCGGGACGGGCGGGGGCGGGGGTCACGCCCTGCGCGCCGATGTAGCGGATGCGCACCTGGGGAGAGGGCATGCCGTCCGACGCCTTGTAGATGGTCAGCACCACGCCCGCCGGCCCGCCGACGACCAGCACGAAGGTCGGCTCGTTGCCGCGCCAGATCCAGCCGCCGTCCGAGACGGTGTTGATGAAGGCGCGGCCGACCTGGCGGCCGGACGGAGGGATGGCTTCCAGCCGCAGGCAGGGCAGGCGGAGGCCGACATCGGTGGTGGCGGATTTGGCGGCCTGGAAATCCACCGCGTAGAGGCCGGGCTCGAACGACAAATACTGCGCGGTGGCGGCGAGTTCGGCCCGCACGCGGGCCTCGTCGGCCCGGGAGACGTCCATCGGCTGCGGTTTCGACTGGGTTTGCGACAAGGGCGGCTCCGTTCCGGCTATCATGCGAACGCTTGTAGGTATGAAAGGCTGCGCTGTCGCTATCAATACTTTACAAAACGAATATCATTTCGGAAGCGCCCCGGTCGGGAGTGTTCGGGCCGCCTGCATCACCTCGGCGGCGTGGCCCTCCACTTTTACCTTCGGCCAGACGCGGGCGATTACGCCGTCGGCGCCGACCAGGAAGGTGCTGCGTTCCATGCCCATGTATTTCTTGCCGTACATGGATTTCTCGACCCAGACGCCATAGGCCTCGGCCACCTGCTTGGTTTCGTCCGAGGCGAGCGGGAAGGTCAGGCTGAACTTCTCGGCGAATTTCTCGATCGGCTTCATCTTGTCGGGCGAGACGCCGATCACCTCCAGGCCGATATGGCCGAGCTGGGGCAGCGCCTCCTGGAAGGCGCAGGCCTCCTTGGTGCAGCCGGGCGTGTCGGCCTTGGGATAGAAATACAGCGCGAAGGGCTTTCCCTTCATCGCGGCGAGACTGACCGTGCGGCCGCCGGTGGCTTGCATGGTGAAGTCGGGGGCGGGGTCGCCGGCTGCGATGCTCATGGGTGGCCTTTCTCGATGATCCGGACGAAGGCGGCGTTCACCTGTCGCGCCAGCGCGTCAAGCGTGGCGGCAAGTTCGGCGATGTCAATTGCGGCGATACCGGCCGACGCGGCACCGCGGAGCAGGGCGGCGGCGACGGCGGTGGGAAGCGTGTCCGGTGGGGCGGGGCCGATGGCGATCCGGAGCATCCCCTGGACGTTGCGCCAGATGCGATCCGCGCGGGTGAGCAGGGCGGCGTCCGCCTCGGACAGCGCGCCGCTTGCCAGGAGATTGGCGATGGCGTGACGGGTGGTGGGGTCGGCCGTGTCGGGGTGCAGCAACTGCAGCGCCTGGACGATGAACTCCACCTCGGTCTGGCCGCCGTCGCGCAATTTCACGTCCCACGGGCCGGCGGGCGGCAGGTCGCGCCGCAGCCGGGCGCGCATGGCGGCGGCATCGACCAGAACATGCGCGGGTGCGGCGGCGATGCCGTGGGCGAGCGCGGCGGCGAGGCGGGCGCGCAAGGCGGGAGGGCCGGCGACCACGCGGGCGCGGGTCAGCGCCATGCGCTCCCATGTCCAGGCGTCGGCACCTGCCGCGTGATAGCGCCCGAAGGCGGCGAGCGAGACCGCGACCGGACCTTTGTTGCCCGAGGGGCGCAGCCGCATGTCCACCGAAACCATCGGCCCCTCGGCGTCATGCGCGGTCAAGGCCGCCACCACCGTGTGGACGGCGCGGATGAACCACTGGCTGACCGGGACAATGCGGGCACCGGCGCTCGCCTGCACGGTCGCGGGGTGGTCGTAGACGAACATAAGGTCGAGGTCCGAGCCCGCCATCATCTCGCGCCCGCCGGCCTTGCCGAGCAGGACGATGGCGAGCGACCCACCCCGCACGCGGCCGTTGCGGGATTCGAAATCGGCCAGCACGCGGGGGAGCACCGAAGCCAGCGCCGCGTCTGCCAGCGCCGCGCGTTCAAGCCCTGCCGCATCGGCGTCCAGCCGGCCGTCGAGGGTGGCGACCGAGATACGGAAATTCTCCTCGCGCACAATACGGCGAATGATGGCGACCGCGTCCTCGAGCGCTGCCACGCCCTCGAGGCGCGCGCGCATGGCGCGGGCGGGATCGGCAGTGGCCTCAGCCGCGAGCAGTCCTTCCAGAGCGGACGGCGTGGCGGCGAGATAGGCCCCGAGGGAGGGGGCGGCACCCAGCACGGCGGCTAGGCGGCCGAGCAGCGGCGGGTTGCGCTGGAACAGCGAGAGAAGCTGTACCCCGGTCGGCAGTCGGATCAGGAAGGCGTCGAAGCGGCGGAACGTGGCGTCCGGGTCCGGCTGGCGGCCCAGCGCGCGCAGCACGCGGGGCAGAAGCTGCTCCATCAGGTGGCGCGCGACCTGGGAGCGCAGCGCACGGGGACGGCCGGCAAGCCATTCCCGCACGGCGGCCACCACCGGCACCGGGTCGGCATAGCCCATGGCGCGCAGGGCTTCGGCGGTCGCCGCAGGCGGGGCCTTCACGCCACCGAAATCGAGGCCAGTTTCCTCGGCCGCGTGGTCTTCGAACAAAGCGGCGTAGTGGACGCGGACGCGGTCGAGATGGCGCAGCAGGGTGCGGGCGAACGCGGCGGCGCTCCCGTATCCCATGAAGATGGCGAAATCGGCCAGGGCGGCTGGATCGTCCGGCAGGGTGTGCGTCTGCCGGTCGGCCACCATTTGCAGGCGATGCTCGACACGACGCAGATGGCGGTAGGCGGTGGCGAGTTCGCTGGCGGCGCGGCGGGGGAGATGGCCGGAAGCGACCAGCAGCTTCAGCGCGTCCAGCGTGCGGTTGTCGCGCAAGGCGGGATCTCGTCCGCCCCAGACCAGTTGCAGCGTCTGCGCGCAGAACTCGATCTCGCGGATGCCGCCCGCGCCGAGCTTGACGTTGTGGCCGGCGACGCGCGCGACCCGGCCGCCCGCGCTTGTCAGGCCCGCGTTCGGCAGGCCCGCGTCCGGCAGGCCCGCGTTCGGCAGGCCCGCGTTTGGCAGGCGGGTGTCGCGATGCGCGTCGATGCGGCGCTTCATGGCGTGGATGTCGGCGATGGCGGCGAAATCGAGATGGCGGCGCCAGATGAAGGGGCGGATGGCGGCAAGAAAGCCGGCGCCGACCGCGATGTCGCCCGCCACGGGCCGCGCCTTTATCATCGCGGCGCGTTCCCAGTTCTGGCCCATGCTCTCGTAATAGCCGATGGCGGTTGCGACCGAGATGCAGGGGGGCGTCGCGGCGGGGTCCGGCCGGAGACGCAGATCGGTGCGAAACACGTAGCCATCCGCGTCGCGCGCTTCCATGAGCGCAACCAGTCCGCGCGCCAAGCGTGTATAGAACGCGCCGGGAGCATCGCCCTGGTACACCCCGGACTCGGGGTCGTGGAGCAGCACGAGGTCGATATCGCTGGAATAGTTCAGTTCGCGGGCGCCGAGCTTCCCCATGCCGAGTACCACGAAGCCGCTGCCTGTTTCAGGGTGGCGCGGGTCGGGCAGCGCGAGGTCGCCGCGCGCGTGGCCGGCGAGCAGCAGATGGGAAACGGCGGCGCGGAGCGTGGCTTCGGCCAGGTCCGACAGGGCGGCGGTGATGGCGTCGAGCGTCCAGCGGCCGGTGATGTCGGCAACCGCGATGACCAGCGCCGCCTGGCGCTTGGCGCGGCGCAATGCCTGCGCGGTGGCGAGCCGGGACGACGCGGGCGACAGGGCGCGAAGCCGGGCCAGGATGCGGGCGATCGGCTGGTCGGGTCCGTGGCGCAACAGGGCGCGCAGGGTGTCGTGCTCGCGCAACGCGAGGTCGGCGAGGTAGGGCGCATTGCCGCCGAGGCATTCCAGCAGGGCGCGCGGGCCGGGCTGCCGGGTCAGCTTCAGGCTGGCGGGCGAAATCTCCGCGAATCGTTCGACCAGACGCGCGGCGGCCTCGGCGTCGGCGGGACGGGGAATTCGCGGCGCGTCAGGCATGGCGCAGGCTGCCGATGACGCGGCTCGCGGGTCAAGCGGGGCGCGTGCTGCGCTGGGTGATGCAGTCGGTTTTGACTCTGGTTCTGGTGGCTTCGTGCCTCGTGGCCGTGCTGGCGTGGCGGCTGTCGCGCGGGCCGTTGGAGCTGGCGTGGCTGACGCACCAGGTGGAGGCCGCCGTGAACCAGGGCGGGAAAACGCATGTCGCCATCGGCGGCTTGTCGGTGGCCTGGAGCGGTTTTCGCGACGGGGCGGATGCGCCGCTCGAACTCCGCCTGTCCGATGTGGCGGCCACCGACCCGTCCGGCGCGAGTCTGGCCGCGGTGGCGCAGGTGGATGTGGCGCTGGCGGTGGCGCCGCTGCTGACGGCGCGGATCGCGCCGCGCCTGATCGAGGTGACCGGCGCGCGGATCAAGGCCACGCGGGCGGCGGATGGGCGTTTCACGCTCGAAATGGGCGACCTGGACCAGGCGGCTACCCCGGCCACAGGTTCCGGCGACCTGAACGCGCGCCTGTCGGAGATGCGCCAGATGCGGGTGCGTGACGCGGCGGTCAGCGTGGTGGACCGGGGGATGGGCGTGACGTGGGAGCTGCCCGTCCTGCAGGTCGATCTGCGGCGGCGGGATCAGGGCGGGATCGAGGGACAGGCGCGGGCGACGCTCGCGCTGGGGGGGCAGAGCATCGCGTTCGAACTGGACGCCGCGGGCGTGCCCGGCGGGGCGAGTGCCGCGGATTTCCGCGTGTCGGGGTTCAATCCCGCCCAGATCGCGAGCCTCGCCCCGGCCTTCGCGCCGTTGGCTGCGCTGGACGCCCCCGTGACGCTGGCCGGGCGGGCCGATCTCGGGCCGGACCTGATGCCGCTCCACTTGGCGGCGAACGTGGAGATCGGCGCTGGCACCGCGCATATCGCCGACGGCGTTTCGCCCCTGCTGGCGGCTTCGCTGGTGCTGGACGCGACGCCGGAGCGGCTGGACGCCACGTTGCGGCGGCTGGTGCTGTCGGCGAAGCCGGAGGCGGCGAAAACGACGATCTGGGCGCATTTGCTGGGCACGCGCAAGAATGGGCGGATCGCGGGAGATCTCACGGTCGACATCGATCAGGCCGCGTTCGCCGATCTGGCGGCCCTCTGGCCGGCGGGGGTGGGCGGGCCGGGCACGCGGCCGTGGATCACCCGGAACATCACCAGTGGCTTCGCGCGCAACGCGCACGCCGCGGTGACGCTGGCGGCTCCGGAGGATTTCTCCGACGTGGCCGTGACGTCGATCGCGGTCGGCATCGACGGGCGCGACCTCACGGTGCACTGGCTGCGCCCGGTGCCCCCGGCCGAGCATGTCGATGGGCATATGAGCATGACCAAGATCGACGATATCGAGATCAGCGTGGCGGGCGGGCACCAAGTCGGCGGCGCGGTGAAATTGCGCGGCGGGCGGGTGCATCTGAGCGGCATCGCCGGGCGCGACCAGTTCGCCGATATCGAGACCGATATCGCGGGTCCGCTGGCCGATGTGGTGGCGCTGCTGAAGAACCCCCGCCTGCGGCTGCTGGACAAGAGCCCGGTGCCGCTGCGCGACGTGGCCGGGCAGTTGGCCGGGCATCTGAGTTTCGTGCATCTGCCGCTGAAGGACTCCGTGGCGCTCGACGACATTCAGATCAAGACCCGCGCGCATGTGACCGGCGCGCATCTCGGCGGGGTGGTGGCGGGCAAGAATCTGGATCGGGGCACGCTCGACCTGGAGGCGGGCAATGACGGAATGAGCGTGAAGGGCGACGCGACGGTGGCGGGCGTGCCGGCGCAAATGCGTTTCGACATGGATTTCCGCAAAGGGCCGCCCAGCCAGGTGCTGGAGAGGATCACGGCGACCGCGACGCTGGATGAGCGGATTCTGGATAGCCTCGGCCTCAAGACGGCGGGGATGCTGACGGGCAAGGTTCCCGTTCGCGCGGAGGCGGCGTTCCAGCGGGGCGGACGGGGCGATGTCTCGGTCCATGCCGATCTGTCTGCGGCGGCGCTGCGGGCCGAGGCGATCGACTGGCGCAAGGAGGCGGGCCCGACGGCCAGCGCCGATGCGCGGCTGGTGCTGGACCACGACCGGATCGTGCAGGTGAACCAAATGCGGGCGATCGGGCCGGGGGTGGATATCCAGGGGGGGGCGACTTTCGCGGGCGGACAGCCGAACGTGCTTCTGGTGGATGTTTTCCGCCTGGGCGAGACGGATGTGCGCGGCGAAATCCGGCTGCCGGCGAAGCCAGGGGATGCGTACGAGGTCAAGCTGGCGGGGCCGAGCTTGGATGCAAGCGGGTTCTTCGGCGACGGCACGAAACCCGCGAAGCCCAAGCCGAAGGATAATTCTCCCGGACCGGCCTACGCGGTCGATGCGCGGATCGGGCGGGTGCTGATGGCCGGGCGGGCGGAGGTGACCGGGCTGGTGGCGCGGGTGGAGAATGACGGACGGATCGTCCGCCAGGCGCATGTGGAGGGCAGCCTGGGGCGCGCGCCGTTCCAGGTCGATGTGACGCCAGCGGGGCGCGGGCGCCATCTGGACGCGCGGACGGCGGATGCCGGCGCGCTGCTGCGGGTGGTGGGCGTGCTGAAGGAGCTGGCGGGCGGTCGGTTGGCGGTGGTGGGGGACTGGGACGATCGCAGCGCCGGCCATCCGCTGTCCGCCACCCTGGAGCTGGACGAGTTTCGTATCCGCGACGCGCCGGTGATCGGCAAGATATTGCAGGCGATGACTCTGTACGGGCTGGTCGATGCGCTGACCACGGGGCCGGGGCTGAATTTCACCCGCGCGGTGGTGCCGTTTCGGCTCGCCGGCGGGGTGCTGGAGGTGGCCGAAGCGCGGGCGTTCAGCGCCTCGCTGGGCATGACGGCAAAGGGTTCGATCGACCTCGACCGGCGGCTGGCCAACGTGCAGGGGACCGTGGTTCCGGCGTATTTCTTCAACACGGCCCTGGGCAATCTGCCGCTGATCGGCCGCCTGTTCAGTCCCGAGAAGGGCGGCGGCGTGTTCGCCGCGACGTATTCCGTGAGCGGCTTGCTTGACAACCCGAGCGTGGGCGTCAATCCGCTGGCGGTCTTGACGCCGGGGTTCCTGCGCGGATTGTTCGATGGGTTTCAAAACGAGCTTCCTGCGCCGGTCAATGGTGGCGCCGGGGGCGGTGGCAACAGATAGGGATTGGCGGCATGGACGGCGTGAAGGCGATAGTGTTCGACACCTTCGGCACGGTGGTGGATTGGCGGAGCAGCCTGATCGCGGATTTTTCCACGTGGGGTGCCGCGCGGTTCCCGGCGGCGGATTGGCCGGGCCTCGTGGATGCGTGGCGCGAGGCGTACAAGCCCTCGATGGACGAGGTGCGGCGCAAGGTGCGGCCGTGGACCAACCTCGACGACCTGCAGCGCGACAGCCTGCGGCCGCTGGCGCCGCGTTTTGGCCTGGCGGGGCTGACACCCGGCGAGGCCGAATACATGATCCGGGGCTGGCACCGGCTGGACCCGTGGCCGGACGCTGTGGCCGGGCTCACGCGGCTGCGGACGAAATACATCATCGGCCCGCTGTCGAACGGCAACGTGGCGCTGCTGGTGAACATGGCGCGGCGGGCCGGGCTGCCGTGGGACATGGTATTTGCGACCGAGCTGTTCCGCCACTACAAGCCCGACCCCGAGACCTATCTGGGGGCGGCCGGGCTGCTGGGACTGGCGCCCGGCGAGGTGATGATGGCGGCCGCCCACAACAACGACCTGCACGCGGCGCGGGCGTGCGGCCTGCGGACGTGCTTCTTCGCCCGGCCGACGGAGTACGGACCGCTGCAGTCGCGCGACTTCGCGGCCGACAGCGACTGGGACGTGGTGGCGGCGGATATCGGCGACGTGGCGACGCGAATGGGCGTGTAGCGGTAGTCGGCGCGCGTAGCTGTGCTAGTCTTGGCGTAACATCGGCCAGCGTGCCTGGAGCAGGAGAGACAGATGGCGTTCAAGGTGAATTACGGGTTGCAGCGGGCCGAGCGGGCCCGGGCGAAGGAAGCCAAGAAAGAGGAGCGGCTGCGGTCCAAGCAGGCCGCCAAGGCGGCGGGCGAGGGCGGCGAGGTGCCCGAGGGTGAGGCGGGAACGGAGACCGGCACCGGCACGGTGACCGACGGCACGCCGCCCGCGAGCACCTGACGATGGACGCCATCGCGGCCACGCGGGTCACCGCCCGGCCGGAGGATGTGGGACTCGACGGCGGGCGCCTGTCGCGGATCGACGGATGGATGGACGGCTGGGTCGACTCCGGCCGTCTGCCCTGCGCTCTGGTGCGGGTGATGCGGCGCGGGCAGGTGGTTTACGCGCGGCAGTGCGGCCAGGCCGATATCGCGCGCGCGGTGCCGGTGGCGGACGACACGCTGTTCCGCATCTATTCCATGACCAAGCCGCTCACCAGCGCCGCGATCATGATGCTGTACGAGGAGGGCCGCTTCCAGCTGGACGACCCGATCACGCGTTTCCTGCCCGAGTTCCGTGACATGCGCGTCTACACCGGCGGCAGCCGGGGCAAGTTCGACAGCGTGCCGGCGGTGCGCGACATCACCATCCGCGACCTGCTGACGCATACCAGTGGGCTGACCTACGGCTTCATGCAGGCGCATCCGGTGGATGCGATGTACCGCGACGCCGGGGTGGATTTCCAGACCGAGGATGCGAGTCTGGCCGAAGTGGTCGGCAGGCTGGCGCGCCTGCCGCTGCTCGCCCAGCCCGGCGAGGCATGGAACTACTCGGTGGCGACCGACGTGCTGGGGCATCTCGTGGCGGTCATCTCCGGGCGGAATTTCGGCGACTTTCTGCGCGAGCGCGTGATCCAGCCGCTCGGCATGACGGACACCGATTTTCATGTGCCCGCCGAGAAGTTGGGGCGGTTCGCGGCCAACTATACGCCGGGGCCGGACGGCGGGCTGGTGCAGGTGGATGACCCGCGCGCCAGCCGCTACGCCACCAGCCGCGAGCTGTGCTCGGGCGGCGGCGGCTTGGTGGGGACGGCCGCGGACTACCTGCGGTTCTGCCGGATGATGCTGGGCCAGGGCGCCCTGGAAGGCACCCGGCTGCTCGGGCGCAAGACGGTCGATCTGATGACGGCGAACCATCTGCGCGGCGACATGGCGGCGATGGGGCAGTCACGATTCAGCGAGTCGTCCTACGAAGGCGTGGGGTTCGGGCTGGGCTTCTCGGTGACGCTCGATCCGGCGCGGGCACAGCTGCTCGGCTCGGCGGGAGAGTACGCCTGGGGCGGCGCGGCCAGCACGGCGTTCTGGATCGACCCGGCCGAGGACATGGCGGTGGTGCTGATGACCCAGCTTGCGCCGTCATCGACCTATCCGATCCGGCGGGAATTGCGGGTGCTGACCTATCAGGCTTTGGTCTAAGAGTCCTCTCTGATTGGGGTTATTAGGGTCAAGCGGTATCTGCGGCTCACTGCTCCAGTTTTCGATTTTTCCGGTGGGTTGATCGTGTTCAGTCGCGCCCGTAGCCGCGTGGCGGTTCGATTTCGGCGAGATTGGTG
>JANXTF010000105.1 GCA_025352565.1 Rhodospirillales bacterium
CGCTCGGCCATGCCCAGGTAGTTGGCGTGATAGACGATGCCCGCCGCGTCGGTGTCCTCGTAGTAAATGCGCAGCGCATAGCGATGGCGGCCTTCCCGGAGCGTGGGCGCGGGATGAGGGTTCATCCATCCTCTCTCAAAAGGTCGAGCACCGGCTGGGTGCCCGCTGGCGGGGTCAGGCCGAGATGCCGCCAGCCGCGTTCGCCCAGCATCCGGCCCCGGCTGGTGCGCAGGATGAGGCCTTCCTGGATCAGATAGGGCTCGATCACGTCCTCGATGGTGTCGCGTGCCTCGGCCAGGGCGGCGGCGAGGGTCTCGACGCCGACCGGGCCGCCGCCGTGGTGTTCGGCCATGCGGCGGAGATAGCGGCGGTCCATCGCATCGAGGCCGATGCGGTCCACTTCCAGGCGCAGCAGCGCAGCGTCGGCGGCCGCGCGGTCCACCGCTCCCGTGCCCTCGACATGGGCGAAGTCGCGGACCCGCCGCAGCAGGCGTCCGGCGATGCGGGGGGTGCCGCGCGAACGGCGGGCGATCTCCTCGGCCCCTTCGCGGGTGAGGTCGAAGCCGAGCTTGCGGGCGCCGCGCGCCACGATCAGTTCGAGTTCGGCGGCCGTGTAGAACACCAGGCGCAGCGGGATGCCGAAGCGGTCGCGCAGCGGGGTGGCGAGCAGGCCCGAGCGGGTGGTGGCGCCCACGAGCGTGAAGGGTGCCAGGTCGATCCGCACGCTGCGCGCGGCGGGGCCTTCGCCGATGATGAGGTCGAGCTGGAAATCCTCCATCGCGGGATAGAGAATTTCCTCGATCGCGGGCTGCAGGCGGTGGATCTCGTCGATGAACAGCACGTCGCGGGGCTGCAGATTGGTCAGGATCGCCGCGAGGTCGCCGGCGCGCTGGATGACCGGGCCGGAGGTGGCGCGGAAGCCCACGCCCAGTTCGCGGGCGACGATCTGCGCGAGCGTGGTCTTGCCCAGGCCCGGCGGGCCGTGCAGCAGAACGTGGTCCAGCGCCTCGGCGCGCGAGCGGGCCGCTTCGATGAAGATGGCGAGGTTCTCGCGGCTGGCCTTCTGGCCCACGAAATCCGACAGGGTTTGCGGGCGGAGCGAGGCCTCGGCGGCGTCCTCGGCGGCGCGCATGGGCGAGACGGCGCGATCGGCGGCGTCGCTCACCGGGCCAATTCCTTCAGCGCGTCCCGGATCACGGCGTCGATCGAGGCAGCCTCGCCCAGCCGCTCGACGATGCGGGCGACCACAGGATGCGCCTCGACCCGCCGGTAGCCGAGATTCAGCAGCGCCGAGAGCGCATCCGCCTCCACGCCGCCGGCCGGGAGCGGGATGACGGGCGAGAACCCGGTGCCGCTCGGCATGGCGCCGGCCTTTTCGCGCAGTTCGGTCAGCAGGCGCACGGCGAGCTTGGCGCCGACGCCGGGCGCGCGCGTCAGGCTGCCCCGGTCGCCGGCCTGGATGGCGGCGATCAACTCGCGCGGGGCGAGTGCCGAGAGAATGTTGAGCGCCACGCGGGCGCCGACGCCCTGGATGGTGGTGAGCAGACGGAACCAGTCCCGCTCGGCGGTGTCGGCGAAACCGTACAGCAGGATGGCGTCCTCGCGCACCACCGTCTCGATCAGCACCTGCGCGCTGGCAGGCGGCGCCGGAAGGGCGGCGAGCGTGCGGGTGGACGCCTGCACCAGGTAGCCCACGCCGTTCACGTCCACGATGCAGCGATCGGCCTCGATGCCCTCGATCCGGCCGGTGAGCCTGGCGATCATGCAAGGTGCCCCACGACGGGGAGGGAGCCGAAGACCTCGCTTGCCTCTCCCCCTCGTGGCGAGGCCCGGGGTGGCGAGGGCCGGGGTGGGGGGCTGCGCAAATTCATGCCATCCGCGTCCCCGCCGCCCAGATCGTGCGGCTGGCGCGGTGGTGGGCGTGGCAGATCGCCACCGCCAGCGCGTCCGACGCGTCGGCCCGCTTCAGCGTGGCGCCCGGCAACAGGCGGCGGACCATCATTGCCACCTGGGCCTTATCGGCGCCGCCGGTTCCGACCACCGAGAGCTTCACCGATTTGGCCGCGTATTCCGCCACCGGAATGCCCGCCAGGGCCGGCGCCAGCAGCGCCACGCCGCGCGCATAGCCGAGCTTCAGCGTGGCCGTGCCGTTGCGGTTGACATAGGTTTCCTCCACCGCCGCCTCGTGCGGACGGCGCTCGGCCAGCAGGGCCACCAGCGCGTCGTGCAGGGTGCGGAGGCGGTGCGGCACGCTGGCATCGCCATCGGTCGCGATCACGCCGTCGGCGACGTGGCGCAGGCGGTTGCCATCGACCTCGATCAGCCCCCAGCCAGTGAAGCGCAGGCCGGGGTCGATGCCCAACAGAAGCACTGGACCCAGCAGCATTCAGGCCGAGAGCTTCTGCATCACCGCCTCGGGGATATCGAAATTGGCGTAAACATTCTGCACGTCGTCGAACTCGTCGAGCACGTCCACCAGCTTCAGCACCGCATTCGCACGATCCTCGTCCAGCGTCACCAGCGTGGCGGGGCGCCACTCGAGCCGCGCCGACTCGGCCGCGCCGAAGCGGGCCTCCAGCGCGTCGCGCACCGCGAAGAACGTCTCGATCGTGGTGGTGACCTCGTGGCCCTCCGGCCCGCTCTCGGCGTTCTCCGCCCCCGCCTCGATCGCCGCCTCCAGCATGTCGTCCTCGCTCGCCACGTCGAAGGGATAGCGCACCACGCCGAGCCGGGAGAACATAAAAGAAACAGAGTTGGTCTCGCCCATCGCGCCGCCATGCTTGGCGAAGGCGCTGCGCAGGTCCGACGCGGTGCGGTTGCGGTTGTCGGTCAGCGCCTCGACGATGATGGCGACGCCGGCGGGACCGTAGCCTTCGTAGCGCATGTCGAGATATTCGGCCCCGGAATCGGCCCCGCTCGCCTTCTTGACCGCACGGTCGATGGTGTCCTTGGTCATGTTCGCCACACGGGCCGCGGCCATGGCCGAGCGCAGGCGGGGGTTGGAGGCCGGGTCAGGCAGGCCTGAACGTGCCGAGACCGTGATCTCGCGGATCAGCTTGGCGAAGATGCGGCCCCGCTTGGCGTCCTGCGCGCCCTTGCGGTGCATGATGTTCTTGAATTGCGAATGTCCGGCCATGGTCCAGCTGCTGAATTGTTCGGGGTGGCGATGTTAAACGGGCGGCATGGCCTGCGACAAACGCCCGCCCAGGCGCAGCGGCCAGACGCCGCGGGCCAGCCCGGTCGCGTCGTGGGTCTCGACCAGCACGCCGCAGATGGTCGCCTCGCCGTCGGCGGGGGCGAGCTTGTCGCCGGGCATCTTGCGCCAGAAGCGGCCGGCCGAGCCTTCCTTGGTCATGCCGATCACGCTGTCGTAATCGCCGCACATGCCGGCGTCGGACTGGAAGCCGGTGCCCCCGACAAGCACATGGTGGTCGGCCGAGGGGCTGTGCGTGTGGGTGCCGACCACGAGGCTCACCTGGCCATCGAACGAGTGGGCGTAGGCCCATTTCTCGCTGGTCGCCTCGCCGTGGAAATCCACCACGATGGCGGCCACCGAGCTGCCGAGCTTGTATTTCGCGAGTTCCTGCGCCGACAGGCGGAACGGGCAATCCAGCGCGTCCATGAACAGCCGCCCCATGACGTTCAGCACCAAGATCCTGCGGCCATCGGCGAGTTCCACCGTCGTGATGCCAGCGCCCGGCGTGCCGGGCGGGAAGTTCAGCGGGCGGATCAGGCGGGGGGTTTCGGCGATGTAAGGGATCAGCTCCTTGCGGTCCCAGGCGTGGTTGCCGAGCGTGATCGCATCGGCGCCGGCGGCGAACAGCGCGCGCGCCATATCGGGCGCCAGGCCGAAGCCGTGGCTGGCGTTCTCGGCGTTGACGATGACGCAGTCGGCGCGGAGCGAGGCGCGCAGTTTTGGCAGGGCGGCACCGACCGCGTCACGGCCGCTGCGGCCGACGAGGTCGCCGAGGAAAAGGATTCGCATCGCAGGGCCTTACCCTTCCCCCGGGTCCTCCCACAAGGGGCTGGTCATCGCGAGGAGTCGCGGGGCCAAAGACGAGAAGCGCGGAGCCGCCATGGCCGTTGACGTTACTATCCTCCCAGAGCCTGCTGTTGCAGGTGGGAACCAGATACCGTGACCAAGATCACGACAGCGCCAGCCCCCGGAGGATGCTTATTGGCCCTGGGGATAAATTGCCTGACGCACCCAGCAGCTCCGCCACCCATATCTAGGGCTGCTCGAGGTCCGCTGCAATCTGTTCCGCGCGGATGGCGAGCCGGCCGAGCTTGCGGGCCAGTTCCGGCTCGGCCTTGTCGGGCTTCCTGGACGCGCGGGACGCCGCCAGCCGCATGTTGTCCACCTCGACCCGGAGGTCGTGGATCTCGTCGGCCATCAGTAGGGAGGCCAGCACCAGCAGGCGCGCCTCGCCGCTTTGGCTGCCGAGCGCCTTGATGCTTTCGACGCGGCTTTCCACCTGGGCGCTCATGGCCGTCAGGTGATCCTCCTGCCCATCCTCGCAGCCCACCGTGTAGGTGTAGCCGTTGATCTTCACGGTGACCTGGGCCACGGCGTTTCCTTTTGTTGGCGACGGCGGGCACTAGCCGCCGGCGTTGGGGCCGAGCACCGAGCGAATGCGGCCGATCAGGGCGTCAAGCCGGCGCGCCACCTCGACCGAACTCTCGGTGCCAGCCGGTGCAATCGCATGGCCCGGCGAGTCGGCTCCAACAGGCGCCGCCAGGGCCGCGATGCGCTCGAGGGCACGCTCCAGCCGATCGGCCGCCTCGGAAGGGTCGTCGTTGTCAGCCACCACGCCCCCGATCCGTTACCGCGCACCACACGAAGCTTGAGTTTCAACCGTGCAAACGCTTGAACGTCAAGTATGAACTCATTTCCGGCGGTCGTGGTCCACGGACTGGCCCAGGCGCGCCTCGCGGTGGCGGCCGGCAAGCCGGTGTGCCTGATCTCGGCGCCGGGGGCCGCCATGTTCGGCGGTTGCCTGTGGTGGAGGGAGATCGTGGACGCCGTGCGGACCGAGACCGTGCGCGACATCCTCGATTGCGGCGACGCGCCTGGCCACGCGATGGCCGCGCTGCGGATCGGGCAGCTTTGCCTGGTGCTGGCTCCCGCCTGCCCCGCCTTCCCCGCCGTTCGCGCCGCCGCCGCGGCACTCGGCGCCCGCGTGCTCGACTGCCGCCCCGTTGCCCTGGACCTCGGCGAGCGCGGGGCCGCGCGCAAGCTGGAATCCTGGCTTGCCCGGCGTGACACGGGCGACGCTCTGGGCTAATCCCGCCCGAAGCAAAATCGCCTAT
Source organism: Rhodospirillales bacterium (assembly GCA_025352565.1). Lineage (GTDB taxonomy): Bacteria > Pseudomonadota > Alphaproteobacteria > Acetobacterales > Acetobacteraceae > JANXTF01. The sequence goes on from JANXTF010000105.1 coordinate 5,311, forward strand.
AGAGACACAGACCGGCCGGAGCGGAAAAAGCCATGCGGATCACCCAGCGCGTCAAGAAGATCCTCGACTGGTACGAAAGCGACAATCCCGGCACCAAGGGCAACCTCGCGCGCATCCTGATGGAGGGCAAGCTCGGCGGCAGCGGCAAGCTGCTCATCCTGCCGGTCGATCAGGGCTTCGAGCACGGCCCGGCGCGCAGCTTCGCCGCCAACCCGCCGGCCTATGACCCGCATTACCACTTCCAGCTGGCGATCGACGCGGGGTTGTCCGCCTATGCGACCCCGCTCGGCATGATGGAGGCCGGGGCCGACACCTTCGCCGGCGCCATCCCGACCATTCTGAAGATGAACAGCTCCAATTCCCTCGCCACCACGAAGGACCAGGCGGTGACCGCCTCGGTGTCCGACGCGCTGCGGCTGGGATGTTCGGCGATCGGCTTCACCATCTATCCGGGCAGCGAATACGCGTTCGACCAGATGGAGGAACTGCGTGAACTGGCCGAGGAGGCCAAGGCCGCCGGTCTGGCCGTGGTGTGCTGGAGCTATCCGCGCGGCCCCGAGCTCGACAAGAACGCCGAGACCGCGTTCGACATCTGCGCCTATGCCGCGCACATGGCCTGCCTGATGGGCGCCCACATCATCAAGGTGAAGCCGCCCACCGCGTTCCTCAGCCTGCCGGCCGCCAAGAAGGTGTACGAGGAGCAGCACATCGACGGCTCCACCATGGCCAAGCGGGTCGAGCACATCGTGCAATGCTGCTTCGCGGGCCGCCGCCTCGTGGTGTTCTCGGGCGGCGAGAACGCGACCACGGACAAGCTGCTGGACGTGATCCGGGGCCTGCGCGACGGCGGGGCGAGCGGCAGCATCATCGGCCGCAACACCTTCCAGCGCCCCCGCGCCGAGGCGTTGGCGCTGCTGTCGACGATCATCGAGATCTTCCAGGGCAAGGCCTGAGCCTCGGCAAGGCCTGGGCCATCAGCCAGGGCTGCCGCCTCTACCTCGTCACGCCGCCCGCGCTGGAGCCGGTCGCCTTCGCCCGCGTGCTGGCCGAGGCGCTGGACGCGGGCGACGTGGCGGCGGTGCAGCTTCGGCTGAAGGATCTGCCCGAGCAGGAGCTGATCCGCGCGATCGAGATGCTGCGTCCGGTGGTGCAGTCGCGCAACGTGGCGTTCCTGCTGAACGACCGGCCCGACCTCGCCGTGTCCATGCGCTGCGACGGGGCCCATGTCGGCCAGGAGGACACGCCCGCGCTGGTGGCGCGCAAGCTGCTGGGCGAGTTGACCCTGGGCGTGACCTGCCATGGCAGCCGCGACCTGGCGATGGAGGCGGGCGAGGCCGGGGCCGATTACGTGGCGTTCGGCGCGTTCTTTCCGTCCACCACGAAGGACGCCCAGCTGCGGGCCGAGCCGGATATTCTGGAATGGTGGCATGAGCTGATGGAGCCGCCCTGCGTCGCCATTGGCGGCATCACGGCGGACAATTGCGCGCCGCTGGTGGCGGCGGGCGCCGATTTCCTGGCGGTGGCGGCCGCGGTCTGGGAGCATCCCGAGGGGCCGGGGGCGGGCGTGCGGGCGATGAACGCGTCGATCCTGGCGGCGTCTGCCGAGATCAGCCGATCAGCGCCCTGACCTTGGCCCGCACTTCCGCCAACTCCCTCGGACCTGCGCGACTTTTGTGTCGCGCGTCGCGCACCCGCCAGTCCTGGCTCTTCACCTGGTCGGCCAAGACCACGGATACCGGACTTCCGGACAGCGGCACCTCGAACGGATAGCCTTCGATGCGCGTGGTCACTGGGCAGCAGAGCATCATTTCCGCGCGCTGGTTGTAGGCGGCCGGACTGAGAACGAGAGCCGGGCGTCGGCCGGCCTGTTCATGGCCCGCCTGAGGGTCGAACTCCAGCCAAACGATATCTCCGGCCTCCGGCGCCCTACTCTCCGGCGCTACCAAACTTCGCCGCCGACCGGCCTCCCTGTATCGACCGGATCGTGACGATCCTCGTCGGGGATGCCCTGCGCCAGCGTCGCGAGATCGTAGCTGGGAAGCGCCATCTTCTCGATCACGATACGCCCCTGCTCCTCGCGGATGGCGATGGCCTGCTCCATCGCCATCCCGGCGGCTTCAAGCACCGCCGCCGGAATACGCACCGCAGCACTATTGCCCCATTTTCTCACGACAGTTTCCACGCCACATCCTTCCGGTTCCACTGGCAAGTATCTACATTGTAGATACCAGAGCTACTCCATCGCCGCATGCGCCGGGTCCACTTTCTCCAGCCGGGCGGGCCGGCGCATGAACAGCAGGAACAACAGCGCCGGCAGCGTGGTGAACATCATCAGCTTGAAATCGTCGAGATAGGCGATAATCGTGGCCTGCTGGTTGATCAGCAGGTCGAGACGTTGCGCGCCGGCCGAGGTCAGCGGGTTGAACATCCGCCCGATCGCGTCGTGGCCGCCCAGCACGCGGTTGAACGGGGTCGCGACCTCGGCCAACTGGGCATGGACCACCTGGACGTTGTGGGCGAGCAACGCGGACGTGACCGACACGCCAATGGCGCTGCCAACGTTGCGGAACAGGCTCAGCAGCGCACTTCCGTCGGTGCGGTATTTCGGGTCGAGCGTGGCGAACGCCACCACCTGCAACGGGATGAACACGAAGCCGAGACCGGCCCCCTGGATCATGATGTTGATGACGATGGTCCGTGCCGCGACGTCGGGCGTCCATGCGGTCGATGTATAAAGCGACCAGCAGATCAGCATGATCCCGAACGCCATCAGCTTGCGCGGGTCCATCCGTCCGGCGAGCTTGCCGGCGATCAGCATGGTGGCCATGGTGCCGATGCCGCGCGGCGCCAGCGTCAGGCCCGCCGCCTCGACCGGGTAGCCGGCGAGGTTCTGCAGGAACGGGGCGAGCAGCGCCGAGCTCGCCAGCAGCACCATGCCGACGGCGAACATCATCGCCAGCGACAGGGAAAAGTTCTTGTCGCGGAAAATCCCGGGCGGGATGAACGGGCGTTTGGCGGTGGCCAGATGCACCACGAACAGATAAATGCCGAGCCCGGCCAGGACCGCCTCGACGACCACCTCGGTGGCACCGAACCAGTCCTTGTCCTGGCCGCGGTCGAGCATCATTTGCAGCCCGCCCACGCCCAACGCCAGCACGCCGAAGCCGAGCCAGTCGAATTTCAGCGCGCTGTCGACCGCGGCCTTCGGCAGGAAGACCGCGAGGCCCGCGATCGCCAGAATGCCGAACGGCAGGTTGACGTAGAACACCCAGCGCCAGTTGTACATCTCGGTCAGGTAGCCGCCGAGCGTCGGGCCGAGGATGGGGCCGATCATCACGCCCATGCCCCAGATCGCCATGGCGGTGCCGCGCTGCGCTGGCGGGTAGATGTCCAGCATGGTGGATTGGCTGAGCGGGACCAGCGCCGCGCCGAAGATGCCCTGCAACAGCCGGAACAACACCATCTGGGTCAGCGACTGCGCCGCCCCGCACAGCATCGAGGCGACGGTGAAGCCGACCAGGCACACCATGAACAGGTGCTTGCGGCCGAACCGCGCCGCCAGCCAGCCGACCGGGGCGGTCATGATGGCGGCGGCCACGATGTAGCTGGTCAGCACCCAGGTGATCTGGTCCGAGGTCGCCGAAAGACTGCCCTGCATGTAGGGCAGCGCCACGTTGGCGATGGTGCTGTCCAGCGCCTGCATCAGGGTGGCCACCATGGCGCAGATCGTGATGATCGTCCGGTTCGGCACCACGCCCGGCGCGGGGCCGGCAGGCGTCACGGAATGAGATCCTTCAGGTGGCGGACATGGCCGGTGTCGATGTCGGCCACCACGCTCATGCCCGCGCGCAAGGCGGGATCGCCGTCGTGGCGTTCCACGCGGACGCGCAGCGGGATGCGCTGCACCACTTTCACCCAGTTGCCCGATGAGTTCTGCGCCGGCAGCACGGAGAATTCCGAGCCGCTGGAGGGCGCGATGCTCTCGACCACGCCGGACCAGGTACGGCCGGGATACGTGTCCACCGTCACCTCGACATGGTCGCCGACCTTGACGTTGCCGAGTTCGGTCTCCTTCGGGTTGCCCTCGACCCAGACATTCTCGGTCGAGACCAGACCGAACCCCGCGGTTGACGCGGCGAGGAAGGCACCGGGCTGGAGGGTCTCGACCTGGGTGACGACGCCGGAGAACGGCGCCCTGACAACGGTGTGATCGAGCTGGCGCTGGGCTTCGTCCACCTGGGCCTGGGCCTGCATGTATTGCGGGGTGGCGGCCGGGGCGATGTTGGCGTCGCCGGCGAGGCGGGCCAGTTGCACCTGGGCCTGGACCTTGAGGCCTTCCACGGCGGCGGTGTCGGCGGCGAGCTTGAACCGGGCATCGTCGTATTCCGCGCGGGTCACGCCGCCGCCTTTCACCAGATTGGCGAAGCGGTTGAAGCTTGCCTGGTCCGCGTCCACCTGCGCCTGCCGCGCGTCGGTGTCGCGCAGCATCCGCTGATAGTCGCGCTTGGAGGCGTTCACCGTCAGCACGATCTGGGCGAGATTGGCGCGCGCGCCGGCCAGCGCGATGTCGAACTGGTGCTGATCGAGGCGGAACAGCACGTCCCCCTTCGCCACTCTCTGCCCCTCGTGCACGGCCACGCTGGCGACGATGCCGGACACGTCGGTCGCCACCGCCAGCTTGGACGCGCGCACATAGGCGTCGTCGATCGAAACGATCCGGCCTCCGGTCAGCCAGTAATAGCCGGCGCCCACGATGACCACGGCGACCCCGCCGAGCATCAGCAGCGGGCGGAGGATGCCGCGGCGCGATTTGGCAAGGGCGCGCGGCACATCCTCGAGCAGCGCGCGCGGCCCCGAAATGGCTTGGGACATCAGGCGACTTCCTTTTCGAAGGGTCGCGCGCGCAATTCCGCGGACACGTTGGTCTTCATGCGGCACAGCGCGAGCGTCACCGCCTGGATTTCGGGCTCGCTCACACCGTGCGTGACGAGGTTGTGCATGTCCTCACGCTCGACCTGCATCTCGTCGAGCACCGCACGCGCCGGCGGACACAGATGCAGGCGCCAGATGCGCCGATCGGCCGGATCGGCCCGGCGCTCGACCATGCCGCGCGCTTCGAGACGATCGACCAGACGGGCGACCGTGATCGGCTCGACCTCGACCAGTTCCGCCAGTTCCTTTTGGGAAAGCCCAGGCTGGCGCTCGAGCCAGATCAGCATGACCCATTGGGCGCGGGTCATCCCGTGCTGCGCGGCACGCCGGTCGGCCAACGCGCGGAGCTGCCGGGCAAGGTCGTGCAGGACAAAAAGCAGATCGGGCTTATCATTCATAAATGACATGATAAGCCTTGTCGGTTACTTTGCAATGCGGTTTCGCAGCGCCTCGCCGGCAGGCGATCGTCCCCGGCGTCTATTCGCCGCGACCGCCCTCGAAGAAATCGCGCACCTTGGCGAAGAATCCCTCGGATTCGGGGCTGCCCTTGGCCCCCGCGTCAGCCTCGAACGCCTCCAGCAATTCGCGCTGGCGCTTGGTGAGGTGCTGCGGCGTTTCGACCGCCACCTGAATGAACATGTCGCCGCGCTGGGCGCTGCGCATCACCGAGAACCCCTTGCCCCGCAGGCGAAACTGCTCGCCGGTCTGGGTGCCTGCCGGGATTTTGACGCGTTGGCGGGAGCCGTCGATGACGGGGACCTCGATCTCGCCGCCCAGGGCCGCCTGGCTCATGCGCACCGGCACACGGCAGAACACGTTGGCGCCGTCACGCTGGAAAATCTCATGAGGGCGCACCGCCACGTGCACGTACAGGTCGCCAGGGGGAGCGCCGGTGCCGCCTGCCTCGCCCTCCCCGGACAGGCGGATGCGCGTGCCATCCTCGATGCCGGCCGGGATCGACACCTGCAGCGACCGCTCGCGCTGGACGGTGCCCGCACCGGCGCAGATACGGCACGGGTTGCGGATGACGCGCCCCCGCCCGCCACAGGTGGCGCAGGTGCGCTCGACCAGGAAGAAACCCTGCTGCGCGCGCACCTTGCCGGCGCCCTGGCAGGTCGGGCAGACGTCGTTGCTTGCCTGGCGGCTTTCCGCGCCGGTGCCGGCGCAGGCCTCGCACGCCACGCGGGTCGGCACGCGGATGGTGGACTTCACGCCGGCGAAGGCGTCCGCGAGGTCGATCTCGACGGCGGCGCGCACATCGGCGCCGGCACGCGGACCGCGGTTGCGGCCATTGCCGCGTCCGCCCATGAAATCGCCGAACATCTGATCGAAAATGTCGTTCAGGCCGCCCTCGGCCTGAAAGCCGAATCCGCCAGCCTGCGCGCCGCCGCCATTCTCGAACGCGGCATGGCCGAAGCGGTCATATGCGCCGCGCTTCTGCTCGTCCTTGAGGACGTCGTACGCCTCGTTGATTTCCTTGAATTTCGATTCTGCCTGCTTGTCGCCGGGATTGCGGTCCGGATGGAACTGCATCGCCAGCTTGCGATAGGCCTTCTTCAAATCATCCGGCGCGGCGCCTTTTTGGGTGCCGAGCGTCGTGTAGTAATCCTGCTTCGCCATCGTTAGTTCCTGCCGCCGGCGTCATAGCCCGGCCAAGTCTCCCCTCCCGGAACCCGGAAGGGGAGGTGTGGCCCGCCTCAGGCGGATTTCTTCTTGTCGCTGACGTCCTCGAACTCGGCGTCGACGACCTTCTCGCCGCCGGGCGCGGCCCCCGGCGCCGCACCCGGAGCAGCCGCCCCGGCGGCGGCGTCCGCCTCGGACTGGGCCTTATAGACGGCCTCGCCGATCTTCATCGCCGCCTGACTCAGGCGCTCGCTCGCGGTCTTGAGCGCCTCGCCGTCGGTGCCTTCCATCGCCGAGCGCGCCGCGGCAACCGCCGCCTCCGCCTCGCCCTTGTCCTGCGCCGCGACCTTGTCGCCATGTTCCTTCAGATTCTTCTCGACCTGATGGATCAGGCCGTCGGCCTGGTTTTTCGCGTCCACGAACTCGCGCCGCTTCTTGTCGCCCTCCGCGTTCGCCTCGGCTTCCTTCACCATGCGCTGGATGTCGGCATCCGACAGACCGCCGCTGGCCTGGATCTTGATCTGCTGCTCCTTGCCGGTTGCCTTGTCCTTGGCCTGGACCGAGACGATGCCGTTGGCGTCGATGTCGAACGTGACCTCGATCTGCGGCATCCCGCGCGGCGCGGGCGCGATACCCTGCAGGTCGAAATTGCCAAGCACCTTGTTGTCGGCCGCCATCTCCCGCTCGCCCTGATAGACCTTGATGGTCACCGCCGTCTGGTTGTCGTCGGCGGTGGAGAACACCTGGCTCTTCTTGGTCGGGATCGTGGTGTTGCGGTCGATCAGGCGAGTGAACACGCCGCCCAAAGTCTCGATGCCGAGCGACAGCGGCGTCACGTCCAGCAGCAGCACGTCCTTCACGTCGCCCTTGAGCACGGCGCCCTGCACGGCGGCGCCGATGGCGACCACCTCGTCAGGGTTGACGTTGCGCGCGGGTTCCTTGCCGAAGAACTGCTTCACCGCCTCGATCACCTTGGGCATCCGCGTCATGCCGCCCACGAGGATGACCTCGTCGATCTCGGCGGCGGTGACGCCCGCGTCCTTCAGCGCCGCGCGGCACGGCCCCATCGTGCGGGCGATCAGGTCGTCCACCAGGCTTTCCAGCTTGGCGCGGGTCAGCTTCAGCACCAGATGCTTCGGCCCGGTGGCGTCCGCCGTGATGAACGGCAGATTGATCTCGGTCTCCTTGGAGGAGGACAGCTCGATCTTGGCCTTCTCGGCGGCTTCCTTCAGGCGCTGGAGGGCGAGCTTGTCCTTCTTGAGATCAATGCCCTGCTCTTTCTTGAACTCGTCGGCGAAATATTCAACGAGGCGCATGTCGAAATCCTCGCCGCCGAGGAACGTGTCGCCGTTGGTCGACTTCACTTCGAAGACGCCGTCGCCGATCTCAAGGATCGATACGTCAAACGTGCCGCCGCCCAGATCATAGACCGCGATCGTGCCTGAGCCCTTTTTGTCGAGGCCATAGGCGAGCGCCGCCGCCGTCGGCTCATTGATGATGCGCAGCACCTCAAGGCCGGCGATCTTGCCAGCGTCCTTGGTGGCCTGGCGCTGGGCGTCGTTGAAATAAGCGGGCACGGTGATGACCGCCTGCGTGACGGTCTGGCCGAGATAGGCCTCGGCGGTCTCTTTCATCTTTTGCAGGGTGAAGGCGGAAATCTGCGAGGGCGAAAATTGCTTGCCGTCGGCGTTGACCCACGCGTCGCCGTTGCCGGCCTTGACGATTTTATAGGGCACGAGGCCCATGTCCTTCTGCGTCATCGGGTCATTGAAAGGGCGGCCGATGAGCCGCTTGATGGCGAAGAAGGTGCGCTCGGGATTGGTGACGCCCTGCCGCTTGGCGGGCTGGCCGACGAGGCGCTCGCCATCGTCAGTGAATGCCACAATGGACGGCGTCGTGCGCGCGCCCTCGGCATTCTCGATGACTTTGGGGGTGGAGCCTTCCATCACCGCGACGCAGGAATTGGTGGTGCCGAGGTCGATGCCGATAACTTTTGCCATGTGCTTATGTCCTTTTAAGTTTCGCAAGACCGCCGGATCCCGAAGCAATCCGGCCGTTGGGCGAACGACGGCAAGTCTCTCAAAGACGTCCCGCAGCCCGGTCCCCGATGCAGAGGAGATTGGTATTCCGGGCACCCGCCGCAAGGGTTCGTCAGGGAAAATGCGGGAGTTTCCGAAGGCGTGGCCGGTATATAAGGACGGCGATTTTAAGGCGCAAGCCGCAACAGCGCTTGCGAAGCGGGCGGGCTCCCTTTACGGAAGGCGGGTTATAGGCCGGTAGGTTCCGATGGCCATTCGAGGGGCCGCGCGG
>JANXTF010000110.1 GCA_025352565.1 Rhodospirillales bacterium
GGGCGTGGGGAAAAGGGATGCGGGTTGCGAAGCTCGGAAGTCGCGTGCTAGACACTCCCAGCCCGCTTGGGGGATAGTTTAGCGGTAGAACTTCCGACTCTGACTCGGAAAGCCTTGGTTCGAATCCAGGTCCCCCAGCCACTTAGCCAGAAAACCGGGTTTGTGGATTTGTCTTGACCTATGGGAAGCAACCATCCACGAGGTTGCCCGGATGCAGAGCACGCTGCCGTGGTTGATCCTGCTTGCGACGGTCACGACATCAGAGCTTCGCGGAACCGATAGGGCTCAAGGTTCGTCGCAGCCGATCGCGTGCCGTAAACGTGTCTTGAGATACACGCCGTCACGCGAAGGCAGAACGCGCGGCGGATCGTCGGCGGCAATGATAGCACGCGCGAACAACGTGCCTGTGCCGGTCTGGAGTTCCCGGACCAGCCGTGCCACGCCCGCTTCGTCGTGTATCTCGAACACGCGGGCCATCCCGCAGCTGCGGGCGGCGGCGCAGAGATCGACCCCGAGCGCGGTGTGGCTCTCCTGCATCCCGGTTTCGCCATAGCGGCCGTTGTCGAGCACGACAATCGACAGGTTGGCTGGGGATTGCACGCCGATTGTCGCGAGGCTGCCGAGGCCCATGAGCGTTTCGCCGTCTCCGGTGATGGCCAGCACCCGGCGCCCGGGCTGAGCCAGCGCCAGGCCGAGCGCCACCATGAGGCACCCGCCCATCGCGCCCCAAAGATAGAAGTTGCGCGGATCGTCGCCCGCCGCCGCCGCGTCGTAGGTCGCCGATCCCAATCCGGTCACCACCAGCAAGCCGTCATCCCGGTCGGCCAGCAACGTCGCCACCGTCTTGCGTCGTTCGAGCGTCATCCATGCACCCATTGCTTGCGGCCGATGAGGCGCTGCGACAGCAGGACGGCGACCGCGAGATCGCCGCCGAACGCGAGGTCGGCGGCGGCCTGGACGGTTTCGCCCGCCTCCTCCGCCCGGTCCACGCGATACGTCAGCACGTTGCACAGCCGTAACACGGGCTCGACGATCGTGCCCATGGGCACCTGCCACGGATTGAACTCCGCCCATTCGCCCCGCATCGTCACGATGGTCAGCAGGGGAAACCGGCAGGCTGTCACGAGCGAGAGCATGTTCACGCAGTTGCCGACGCCGGAAGACTGCATCAGCAAGGCGCTGCGCTGCCCGCCCAGCCACGCGCCGGCCGCGAGCGCGACGCCCTCCTCCTCCGTGGTCAGCTTCACCGTCCGCATGGAGGGCGTGGCCTGGCACGCCCGTATCAGGCCGGCATGCCCGGCATCGGGCACGTAGGAGACCTGGCGGATGCCGGCCGCTTCGAGCACGCGATGGATGTCCAGCGGCCAGTCGACCGGCGAGACCGATTCCGCGTTCATGCGCTTTTCTCCCCACGATCCGCAGAGTCTATCAGGTGATCCGCCGGGAGTTCCATCCCGGTTCCGCGCGGATCGTCGACGCTGGCGGGATCCATGATTATGTTATTCGTAGTAATATCGAATTATAAGAGGGCGCATGGACAGCGCGAGGGCGGTTTCGGCTTTGGGTGCTTTGGCGCAGGCCACGCGGCTCCAGGTGTTCCGACTGCTGATCGAGCGTGGCGCGGAGGGCCTGCCCGCAGGCGTGATCGCCGATCGGGCCGGCGTGCCGCCGTCCTCGCTCACCTTCCACCTGCAGCAACTCCTTCACGCCGGTCTCGTGACCCAGCGCCGCCTGAGCCGGCAGCTGATCTACGCTGCCGACCTCGCCGTGATGAACGCCCTCGTCGCCTACCTCACCGAGAATTGCTGCGGCCGGGGTGTTCCGGCCGCGCCCGCGTGCGACCCAGCCTGCATGCCGCAACACCTGCCGGCGGCCTCTCCGGCCTCTCCGGCCTCTCCGGCCGATCCGGCTGGGGCCGGCCTCAGCCGAGTGCGACGTGTCGTGAAGCGGGCATGACCGTGGCCTATGACCTGCGCCGCCGCCTGGCTGCTGAAGCGCTCGGGACCGCGCTGCTCGTGGCGACCGTCGTCGGCTCCGGCGTCATGGCGCAGAGTCTGACGCAGGACGTGGCGCTCATGCTGCTGGGCAACGCGCTGGCCACGGGCGCGGTGCCGGTCGTGCTGATCACGACCCTTGGGCCGATCTCCGGCGCGCATTTCAACCCCGCCGTCTCGCTGTGTTCGCGCTGCGGCGGGAGCTGCCGCCCCGGGAGGCCGGGCGGTATGCCGCCGCACAGCCCGCGGGCTGTGTCGCCGGCACGATCGTCGCGCACCTGATGTTCGGGCTTCCGGTGATCGACCTGTCGCACAAGATCCGCGGCGGAGGGGCGCAATGGTTCTCCGAGGGCGTGGCGACCTTCGGTCTCGTGCTGACCATCCTGGCTGGCATCCGGTTCGAGCGGCGGGCGGTGCCGTGGCTGGTCGGGCTGTACATCACCGCCGCCTACTGGTTCACGGCCTCCACCTCGTTCGCCAACCCGGCGGTGACGGCCGCGCGGTCACTGACCGACACGTTCTCCGGCATTCACCCGGCCGACCTGCCCGGTTTCATCGCCGCCCAGCTCGCCGGTGCCGTCTGCGGCATGGCGCTGATGAATTGGCTGTTGCGCGAACCCGTCCCGCCCGTCCCGCCCGTCCCACCCATGGAAGCCGAGGCCCAGCTATGACCGTCACGATTTACCACAACCCCGCCTGTGGCACGTCGCGCAACACGCTGGCGATGATCCGCGCGACCGGCGCGGAACCTGTCGTCATCGAATACCTGAAGGCCCCGCCGAGCCGGGACGAGCTGCGCGACCTCGTGCGCCGGATGGGGATGCCGCTCCGAGGCCTGCTGCGCCGGAAGGGCACGCCGTTCGACGAGCTCGGGCTGGGTGATCCGGGGCTGTCCGACGACATGCTGCTGGACGCGGTGGCGGCGCACCCGATCCTCATCGACCGGCCGATCGTCGTCACGCCGAAGGGAGCGCGCCTGTGCCGTCCCTCGGAAACGGTGCTGGACCTGCTGGACGCACCGTTGCCGGACGATTTCGCCAAGGAAGACGGCAGGCGCGTGGCCGCGCGGCCGACCTGATGGACGCCGCCGCACCCGACGCCTTGCCCGCCCGCGACCGGGCGCGGTTCCGCGTCCCCGACCCGGCTTCATTGACCGGCCCGGCCTGCGGTTGCCGGACGATGCGGAGCCGTCGTACCCGAAGATGCGGGAGCTGCGCGCGCTGTCGCCCTGGTCGGAAGGGCATGTGTGGAGCAGCCGGGCGAGGATGAGATGAGCAAGCCGCGGCGTCTGGCGGTCGTAGCGGCCCTCGGCGCCGCCCAGACCCTGGCCTGGGCGAGCAGCTACTACCTGCCGGCGATCCTGGCCGCCCCGATGGCGGCAACCATGGGCGTCTCCCCGGCCTGGGTGTTCGGCGCGTTCTCGGGGGCGCTCCTGCTTTCCGCGGCGCTCGGGCCGTGGGCGGGCGCCGTCATCGACCGGCGCGGCGGCCGGCCGGTGCTGGCCGCATCGAACCTGGTGTTTGCCGCAGGTCTCGCGGTTCTGGCCGCGATCGCCAAGGGCACGCTGCCGTTGGCATTGTTCGGGCCGGCCGGCTACGGCCTGCGGAGCGGCTTGCTGTCGGCGCCGGCCCGTGTCGCCCAGGCGGCCGCCCCGCTCGGGTTCGCCTTGGCAATCGAGGCCTCGGGTGCGGGCGCGCTCTGGCTTACCGCCGGCTTGAGCCTGGCCAGCGGGGCGGCGTTGCTCGCGTTGACAGGCCAGAGGCGGCCCCGAAGCGGTTGATTTCTTGCTGGCGTGCCGCCGTTTTAGGGATGGTCAGCCGAACGCGAACACGCCGGCCAGGGAGAGCAGCAGGGCCGGCGGCATCACCAGCGCGCCCAGCTTCAGGAAGCGCCAGGCACTCACGCTGTGGCCCTCACGCCGCAGCGCCTTCAGCCAGAGGATGGTCGCCAGCGATCCGGTCACCGACAGGTTCGGCCCGAGATCCACGCCGATGAGCACCGCCGCACGCACGTGTTCCGGAACCTGTGCCAGCGCGACCACCCGTCCGGCCACCAGCCCGGCGGGCAGGTTGTTCGCCAGATTGCACCCTGCGGCGAGCATCACGCCCGACACCCAGGCAGCCAGCGTGCCGGACCGCTGCATCAAATCGTGCAGCCCACCGCTGAGCGCCTGGATCACGCCCGTATGTTCCAGCGCCTCGACCAGCACGAACAGCCCGGCCACCAGCGGCAGCACGCTCCACGCGACCTCGCGCGCCACATTCATCGGGCCACATTTCGAACGCCGCAGCACCAGCAGCGCCGTCGCCAGACCGGCGAGGAATGTCGGCAGTCCCAGCGCCAGGTCGAACGCCGAAGCAGCCAACAGGACCATCGCCGTCAGCCCGATCCCGATGGCCGCCATCCGGCCGCCGGCCGAAAGCTTGGGCACTTCGATGTCCGAGGAGATCGCCTCGCGCAGGCTGGCGCGCTGGCTCCAGCGCAGCACGGCCCAGGTCGCGGCGATCGAGAGTGCCGAGGGCAGGGCGTAGCGCGGCAGCCATTGCATCAGCGGCGGCATGTGGCTGCCGTAGATGACGAGATTGGCCGGGTTTGAGATCGGCAGGACGAAGCTCGCGGCATTGGCGATGAAGGCGCAGATGAACAGATAGGGCAGCGGGTCCTTCGCCTTCGCGGCCTTCGCCGCGGCAGCCACGGCGGGCGTCAGCACGACGGCCGTGGCATCGTTGGAAAGGAACACCGTCACCACCGTGCCAACGGCGAACACCAGGCTGAACAGCCGTGTGGCGGAGCCGTGCGCCATCCGTGCGGCCCGGGCGGCAAGCCATTCGAACAGCCCTTCCTGCCGGGCCAGCTCGGCCAGCAGCATCATGCCGATCAGAAAAAGGTAGACGTCCGTGCCTTTCGCCACGCCGGCCATCGCGGCGTGCCAAGGCAACAGGCCGAGCAGCACCAGCAGCAGGGCTCCGGTCAGCGCCCAGACGAATTCGGGCCATGCGAGCGGCCGGACGATGACGCCGGCAGTGGCCGCCGCCGCAATGCCCCATGTGGTCCAGGACGAAGCAGCCACGGCGTCGATCATGACTTCACCTTGCATCGTCGGGCCGATGCGGCTCAGCGAACGAACGCACCGATCGCCTCCCGCATCGCATCCGGCTCGTCCACGCGGATGGAGTGGCTGCTGTTCTCGAAAATTCGCAGCGTCGAGCCTGGGATCAGGCGGTGGATCTCGTCGGAGAATTCCGGCGGGCAAATCCAATCGTGCCGCCCGGCGAGGACGAGGGTGGGCGCCGTCACGCGGGCGAGTTCCGCGCGCACGTCGTAGCGGCGGAGGAAGCCGTCGGGGCCGAAGGCGCGGTTGAGTGGGACCGGCGAGTGGGTGCCGCGTCCGCGGGTGGCTTCGGCGGCGGCCGGGTCGTGCCGGCGGGAGTAGAGCGGCCCCATGACGTCGTAGTAGCCGCGCAGCTGTTCCGGGCTGGTGAAGCCGCCCGCCCAGAGCGTCGCGCAGGCTTCCTGCTGGGCGCGGCTGCCGCGCTCGCGGAGGATCTGTTCGGCGCGCGCGATGAAGCCGCCATGGGCGGCGGTGACGATCAGGATCAGGCGGCTGACCGAGGCCGGATAGCGGGCCGCGTGAGCCATGGCGACCATGCCGCCGTAACTGGTGCCGATGCTGACGATGGGTGCCGCGCCGAGATGGCGGCGCAGCGCCTCCATGTCCTCGACGTTCTCGTCCAGATTGTAGAGCGCGGGGTCTCCGGTGGCGGAGCGCCCCTGGCCGCGATGGTCGAAATAGACCAGCTGCATCTGCTCGGCGAGCGGGGTGAAGGCGGGTTTGAACCCGGTATGGTCGCCGCCGGGACCGCCATGGACCAGGAAAGCCACCGGCTTTTCCCGCATGCGGGCGCCATCGGGGACCAGCCCCGCGCCCTCGATATCGAAATAGATCTCAGTGCCTCGGATCGAAGCGCGCATGGGGTTCCTCGCGGGTATGCTTGACGGGGGCGGCGGCGTTTGGGCAAGGATAGGTTATGGTCCCGCCGGGACGGGGAGGGAACATGCGGCGAACGGGCACGATGCGGGCGGTGGTTTTGGCGGTGGCGCTGCTGGCGTCTGGGCTGGCGTTTGGGCAGGCGTTTGGGCAGGCGTTGGCGCAAGGCGAGTTGCGGATCGCCCTGCAGGATGATCCGGACAGCCTCGATCCGGCGCTGAACTGGACCTTCGTGGGCCGCCACGTGCTGCAATCCTTGTGCGACAAGATCGTGGACATCGACGCGGCCGGAGGTATCGTGCCGATGATCGCCTCGGCCTGGAAATGGAGCGAGGACGGCCGCGCGCTGACGCTGACGATCCGCGAGGGCGCGGTGTTCCATGACGGCACGCCGGTGGATGCCGAGGCGGTGCGGTTCAACCTCGACCGCGATTTGACCATGCGAGGCTCGCGGCGCCGGACGGAGATCGACGTGATTTCGGGCTTCGAGGTGCAAGGCCCGCACACGCTCAAGATATTGCTGAAGCAGCCTTCGGTTCCGCTGTTGGCCGCATTGACCGATCGCGCGGGTATGCTGGTGAGCCCGAAGGCTGCCGCCGACCCGGATTTCGCGTCCCATCCGGTGTGCGCCGGGCCATACCGCTTCGTGGAACGGCGGGCGCAGGACCGGATCGTGCTGGAGCGGTTTCCTGCCCACTGGCGCGCGGCGGCCTACAAGATTGAGCGGCTGGTGTTCCGGGGCCAGCCGGACAGCAACGTGCGGCTGCTGAACTTGCGCGGCGGGCAGTTCGATCTGATCGAGCGGCTGGCGCCCACCGACGTGGCGGCAACCGCGAAGGACCCGGCGTTGAAGGTGGCTGAAGTTGTCGGGCTGGGATTTTACAACCTCACGTTCAACGTGGCCAACGGCGCGGGCGTGAACCACGCGCTGACCCGTGACGTGAGGCAGGCATTCGATCTGGCGCTCGATCGCGAGATCATCAACCAGGTGGCGTTCGGCGGCGCATATCAGGCGGGCAACCAGCCGTTTCCCCCAGGCACGCCGTACTACGACGCGACGCACCCGGTGCCCGCGCGCGATCTTGCCGGCGCGCGCAAGCTGATGGGCGGCAAGCGGGTGACCATGGACCTGCTGGTGCCGACGGACCCGGAGCGCACCCAGGTGGCGCAGATCATGCAGTCGATGGTGGCCGAGGCCGGCATCGATTTGCGTATCCAGTCCATCGAACTCATCAGCCTGCTGGATCGCGCCCGGCGCGGCGAGTTCCAGGCCTATCTGGTGGGCTGGAGCGGGCGCGTCGATCCGGATTTGAACATCTCGCCGCTGCTGGGCTGCGAGGCATCGGGCAATGACGGGCATTATTGCAGCCAGACGCTGCAGGATCAGCTGGCGGCTGCGCGGTCGACGGCCGAGGTCGCGGTGCGCAAACCCGCCTATGCCGCCGCCGTGGCAACCATCCGCGACGATGCGCCGACGCTGTATCTGTATCACAGCAAATGGATATTCGCCCACCGGGCGGATATGCGCGGGTTTACGCCATTCCCCGATGGCGTGATGCGGTTCGAGAACGTCGGGTTGGGCAAGTAGGATGGATTTCGCATTGAGCGAGGACCAACGCGCCTTCCAGCAGACCGCGCGGGATTTCGCGCGTGAAAGGCTGCTGCCGAATGCCGGGCGGTGGGACGAGGAACGGCACTTCCCGGCCGAGGAGTTGCGCGTCGCGGCCAGCCTCGGCTTCGCCGGCATCTATGTCCCCGAGGAGCATGGCGGCTCCGGCCTGTCGCGGCTCGATGCGGCGCTGATCTTCGAGGAGCTGGCGGCGGCCGACCCGTCCACGGCGGCGTTCCTGACCATTCACAACATGGTCGCAGGCATGATCGCGCGGTTTGGCGACGACTCGCAGCGGGAGCGCTTTCTGCCGGACATCCTGACGGCCAAAAGCTTTGTCAGCTACTGCCTGACGGAGCCGGGTTCGGGCAGCGACGCGGCGGCCCTGAAGACGCGGGCGCAGGCTTTCGGCAACGCGCATTACCGGCTGAACGGCGCCAAGGCCTTCATCTCGGGCGGCGGGATCGCGGACCTGTACGTGACCATGGTGCGGACAGGCGACGACACGGCGCGCGGCATTTCGTGCGTGGTGGTGGAGAAGGGCACGCCGGGGCTGACGTTCGGCAAACCCGAACGCAAGATGGGCTGGAACAGCCAGCCGACCAGCACGGTGGAATTCGCCGATTGCGATATTCCGGTCGCCAACCGGATCGGCGCCGAGGGCGAGGGGTTCCGGTTCGCGATGATGGGGCTCGATGGCGGGCGCATCAACATCGCGGCGTGCTCGCTGGGCGGCGCGCAGGCGTGCCTGGACCTCGCCCGCGCCTACGTTCAGGAGCGTCGCGCGTTCGGCAGGCGGCTGGCGGATTTCCAGGCGTTGCAGTTCAAGCTGGCCGACATGGCGACCGAGTTGGAGGCGGCACGGCTGATGGTGCATCGCGCGGCGGTGGCATTGGACAATGGCGAGCCGGATGCGACGATGCGCTGTGCCATGGCCAAGCGATTCGCCACCGACGCATGCTCGCATATCTGCGACGAGGCGCTGCAGCTGCATGGCGGCTACGGCTACATCAAGGACACGCAGATCGAACGCTATGTGCGCGACCTGCGGGTTCACCGGATTCTCGAAGGGACCAACGAGATCATGCGCGTCATCATCGCCCGCAAGCTGCTGGAGGCGGCATGAGCCGCATCGGCTTCATCGGCCTCGGCAACATGGGCGGGCCGATGGCGGCGAACCTGGTGCGGGCCGGACACCATGTGACCGGGTTCGACCTGGTTCCGGCCGGCTTGGCGGCGCACGCGGCGGCCGGCGGTGCCGTGGCGGATACCGTATCGGGCGTGCTGGAGGGGGCGGAGATCGTGTTCACGATGCTGCCGGCGGGCAGGCATGTGCGCGAGGTGTATCTTGGCGCTGGCGGTTTGATCGCGGCGGCCGGCGGGCATCCGCCGTTGTTCGTGGATTGCTCGACGATCGACGTGGAGACCGCGCGCGCCGTGGCGGGCGAGGCGGGCGGCATGCTCGACGCGCCGGTGTCGGGCGGCGTGGGCGGTGCCACGGCGGGGACGCTCACCTTCATGGTTGGCGGGCCGGAGGAAAGCTTCAGCCGTGCCCACCCGTATTTTGCCGCCATGGGCAAGAACATCGTGCATGCGGGCGACGCCGGGGCGGGGCAGGCGGCCAAGATTTGCAACAACATGATTCTGGGCATCAGCATGATCGGCGTCGCCGAGGCGTTCGTGCTGGCGGAGCGGCTGGAACTGGACTTTTCCAAACTGTTCCAGATCAGCGCGGCGTCGTCCGGGCAATGCTGGTCGCTGACGTCATACTGCCCGGTCCCCGGCCCGGTGCCCGCCTCGCCGGCGAATCGCGACTACGCGCCGGGGTTTGCGGCGGCGTTGATGCTGAAGGATCTCACCTTGGCCCAGCAGGCGGCGGACGCATCGGGTGCGGCAACGCCGCTGGGGGCACATGCCATGCGCGTGTATCAAGCGATGGCCGAATCCGGCGATGAGGGGCGAGACTTCTCCTACGTGTTCCGCTGGCTGGCCGATCGGGCGCGCGGCGAGGTGGGCTGATGGCGGGTTTCGCCGAGGCGCGCGCGTTCCTGCTGGCCCATCGCACCGATTACGACGGGGCCTATGCGGGTTTCGTCTGGCCGGATGTCGCCGAGTTCAACTGGGCGATCGAGTGGTTCGACGCGGTGCTGGCGCGCAACGATACCGCCCATGCGACCGCGCTGCGGATCACAGGGGCTGACGCCACCGAACTGAGCTTCGCGGAATTGTCGTCGCGGTCGAGCCGACTTGCCAATAGTTTGCGGGCGATGGGTGTCGCGCGTGGGGACCGGGTTCTGCTGATGCTCGGCAACGTGGCGCCGCTGTGGGAGACGATGCTGGCCGCGATGAAGCTGGGCGCCGTGGTGGTTCCGGCGACCACGCTGTTGACGGCGGACGACCTGGCCGAACGGGTGGCGCGGGCGCGCGTGCGTTTCGTGATCTGCGCGGTCGGCGATGCGGAAAAACTCGGCGGCGTCAGCGTGCCGCGCATCACGGTGGGCGGGGCGGCGCCTGGATGCACGGATTACGCGACGCTGCTGGCCGGCGACGCGGTGTTCGTGCCGAACGGGGTAACGCGGGCGGCGGACCCGCTGCTGCTGTATTTTACCTCGGGCACCACAGCCAAACCGAAGCTGGTGCTGCACAGCCACGCCTCGTATCCGATCGGGCATCTGTCGACGATGTACTGGCTCGGCCTGCAACCGGGCGACATGCACCTCAATGTCTCATCGCCAGGCTGGGCGAAGCATGCGTGGAGCTGCCTGTTCGCGCCGTGGAACGCGGGTGCCGGCGTGTTCATCCACAACCAGCCGCGCTTCAACGCGGCCGGGATGCTCGATGCGATCGTCGTCGGCGGGGTCACGACATTGTGCGCGCCGCCGACGGTTTGGCGAATGTTGATCCAGGAGGATCTGCGCGCCTGGAAGACGTCGCTTCGCGAGATATGCGGGGCGGGCGAGCCGCTCAATCCCGAGGTCATCGCGCAGGTTGAAGCGGCATGGGGCATGACGATCCGCGATGGCTATGGCCAGACCGAGACGACGGCGCAGATCGGCAACCCGCCGGGGCAGAAGGTGAAGACAGGCTCGATGGGCAGGCCGTTGCCGGGCTACCGCATCCGGCTGCTGGACACCGATGATGCGGATGCGCAGGAGGGGGCGGTTTGCATCGCGATGCAGCCGCGCCCGTTGCCCGTGATGCAGGGCTACCAGATGGACGACGGCACGATCGAGCCCGTGGGGGGGGAAGTGTACCGCACCGGGGACGTGGCCTCCCGGGACGCGGACGGATATTTGACCTATGTCGGCCGCGCCGATGACATCTTCAAGGCATCGGATTACCGCATCAGCCCGTTCGAACTGGAGAGCGTGCTGATCGAACATCCCGCCGTGGCGGAGGCGGCGGTCGTGCCGGCGCCCGATGCGCTGCGGGCGGCGATTCCGAAGGCCTATGTGGCGCTGGTGACGGGGGTCGCGCCATCGGCGGAGATCGCGGCCTCGATCTTCGCGCATCTGCGGACGCGGCTGGCGCCGTACAAGCGGGTGAGACGGCTGGAATTCGCCGAGTTGCCGAAAACCATCAGCGGCAAGATCCGGCGTGTGGAATTGCGGCGCGCCGAGGAGGCGCGGACGGAGCGTGCGTACGGGGAATATCGCGAGGAGGATTTTTCATGATATTCGATACTCGACCTGACCTCTGCGTGGGTAGTTCGGCTTGCACACACACGGTACTGGGCCCGGCAATGACGGTACTGGGGGGTGGCGAAGGCGTGGATGGTCGGCCTTCGCCGACCATGACGCGAGTGGGTGCGAGGTAATGTCCGCGAACACCGACTACGGACTCGATTTCGAACTCGGCGAGGACATCGACGCGTTGCGCGAGACGGTGCGGCGGTTCACCGACGCCGAGGTCGCGCCGCGTGCGGCCGAGATCGACCGCAGCAACGAGTTTCCCGCCGACCTGTGGCGCAAGATGGGTGATCTGGGGGTGCTCGGCCTCACGGTGAGCGAGGAGCAGGGCGGCGCGGGGATGGGCTATCTCGCGCACTGCGTGGCGATGGAGGAGATCAGCCGGGGATCGGCCTCCGTTGGGCTTTCCTATGGGGCGCACTCCAATCTTTGCGTGAACCAGATCAAGCGCAACGGCACGCCGGCGCAGCGCGAGACGTATCTGCCGAAACTGATTTCCGGCGCGCATGTCGGCGCGCTGGCGATGAGCGAGCCGGGGGCCGGTTCCGATGTGGTGTCCATGCGGATGCGCGCGGAACGGCGCGGCGACCGCTACGTGCTGAACGGCACGAAGTTCTGGATTACCAACGGACCCGACGCCGATGTGGTGGTGGTGTATGCCAAGACGACGCCGGAGGCAGGGGCGCGTGGGATCACCGCGTTCCTGGTCGAGAAGGGGATGACGGGGTTTTCATGCGCGCGGAAGCTCGACAAGCTGGGGATGCGCGGTTCTAACACCGGGGAGTTGGTGTTCGAGGATTGCGAGGTGCCGGCGGCGAACGTCCTTGGTGCCGTCGATGGCGGCGTGGGCGTGCTGATGAGTGGCCTGGATTACGAGCGCGCGGTGCTGGCGGCGGGGCCGCTCGGCATCATGCAAGCGTGCATGGATGTCGTGCTGCCCTATATTCACGAGCGAAAGCAGTTCGGCCAGGCGATCGGCGAGTTCCAACTGATGCAGGGCAAGATCGCCGACATGTACACGACGATGAACGCGGCGAAGTCCTACGTGTATACGGTGGCGCGCGCCTGCGACCGGGGGCGCACCACGCGCAAGGACGCGGCGGGGGCCATTCTTTATGCCGCGGAGAAGGCGACGTGGATGAGCCTGGAGGCGATCCAGGTGCTGGGCGGCAACGGCTACATCAACGACTATCCGACCGGGCGGCTGCTGCGCGATGCGAAGCTATACGAGATTGGCGCGGGAACCTCGGAGATACGGCGGATGCTGATCGGGCGGGAATTGTTCAAGGAAACGGCATGATGACGGACGGCAAAACCCGGCTGTACGGCTGATGCGCCTGGAAACTTCCTTGGATACGCGATCCGACGAGTTCCGCGCCAACGCGGCGGCGGTGCAGGCGGTGGTGGACGACCTTCGGGCGGTCAGCGCCCGCACGGCGCTGGGCGGCAACGCCTCGTCGCGGACGCGGCATGAGTCGCGGGGCAAGATGCTGCCGCGCGCGCGGGTCGAGGCGCTGCTGGATCCCGGCACGCCGTTCCTGGAATTGTCCCAACTCGCCGCGCACGGGATGTATGGCGGCGAGGTACCCTCCGCCGGCATCATCACCGGCATCGGGCGCGTCGCGGGGCGCGAATGCGTCATCGTCTGCAACGACGCCACGGTGAAGGGCGGCACCTATTTTCCGCTGACCGTGAAGAAGCACCTGCGCGCGCAGGAGATCGCGGCGCAGAATCGCCTGCCCTGCATCTACCTGGTGGATTCCGGGGGCGCCAACCTGCCGAACCAGGACGAGGTGTTCCCGGACCGCGATCATTTCGGCCGCATCTTCTACAACCAGGCGACCATGTCGGCCCAGGGCGTCGCGCAGATCGCGGTGGTGATGGGCTCGTGCACCGCGGGCGGCGCCTATGTGCCGGCGATGTCCGATGAGAGCATCATCGTGCGGGAGCAGGGCACGATCTTTCTCGCCGGGCCGCCTTTGGTGAAGGCCGCGACCGGGGAGATCGTATCGGCGGAGGATCTGGGCGGGGCGGATCTGCACAGCCGCGTGTCGGGTGTCACGGACCATCTGGCGGAGAACGACGCGCACGCGCTGGGACTGGCGCGGCGGATCGTGGGCAATCTCGGCGTGGCGCATCGGGCGGAAATCTCGATGCGCGAACCTGTCGAGCCGCGCTACGATGCGCGAGAGCTGTACGGTGTGATCCCGGCCGATAGGCGGCAGCCCTACGATGTGCGCGAGGTCATCGCGCGCATCGTCGACGACAGCGTGCTCGACGAGTTCAAGCACCTCTATGGCCCGACGGTGGTGACGGGATTCGCGCATGTCTGGGGCTATCCGGTCGGCATCGTCGCCAATAACGGCATATTGTTCAGCGAGAGCGCGCAGAAGGCCGCGCATTTCATCGAGTTGTGCGCGCAACGGCGCATTCCTCTGGTGTTCCTTCAGAACATCACCGGCTTCATGGTCGGCCGCAAATACGAGGCGGGCGGCATCGCGAAGGATGGCGCAAAGATGGTGACCGCGGTGGCGACGGCCGCCGTGCCGAAATTCACCGTCATCATCGGCGGCAGCTTCGGTGCGGGAAATTACGGCATGTGCGGTCGTGCGTATTCGCCGCGCTTCCTGTGGATGTGGCCCAATGCGCGCATCAGCGTGATGGGTGGCGAGCAGGCGGCAAGCGTGCTGGCGACGGTGAAGCGGGACGGGATGGAGGCGCGTGGGCAGCAATGGTCCGGCGAGGACGAGGCTGCCTTCAAGGCGCCGGTGCGCGCGCAGTACGAAACGCAAGGGCATCCGTATTATGCCAGCGCCCGGCTGTGGGATGATGGGGTGATCGACCCGGCGGACACACGGCGGGTGCTGGGCCTGGGACTGGCTGCGGCGATGAACGCGCCGATCGGGGAGACACGCTTCGGCGTGTTCCGCATGTGATGTTCCGCAAGCTGCTGATCGCCAATCGCGGCGAGATCGCCTGCCGGGTGATGCGGACGGCGCGGCGCATGGGGATCGAGACCGTCGCGGTGTATTCGGATGCGGACGCCCATGCGCTGCATGTGGAGATGGCCGACGAGGCCTATCGCATCGGCCCGGCGCCGGCGCGGGAAAGCTATCTGCGCGCCGACATCATCCTGGAGGTGGCGCGCCGGACGGGGGCGGACGCGCTGCATCCGGGCTACGGATTCCTGTCGGAGAACGCGGATTTCGCCGAGGCGTGCGCCGCTGCGGGCGTGACCTTCGTGGGACCGCCGCCAGCGGCGATCCGGGCGATGGGCGGCAAGTCCGAGGCCAAGGCTCTGATGGAGCGCGCCGGGGTGCCGCTGGTGCCCGGCTACCATGGCGCCGCGCAGGATGAGGCGACGCTGGCGGCGGCGGCGGCGGCGGTCGGCTTCCCAGTACTGATCAAGGCCTCGGCGGGCGGGGGCGGCAAGGGAATGCGGATCGTCGAGCGCGCGGCCGATTTGGCCGAGGCGATCGCGGGGGCCAAGCGGGAGGCCGCCAGTTCGTTCGGCGATGACCGGGTGCTGATCGAGCGTTACCTGCGCCATCCGCGCCACATCGAGATCCAGGTGTTCGCCGACGCCCACGGGGCTTGTGTGAGCCTGTTCGAGCGCGACTGCTCCATCCAGCGGCGCCACCAGAAGGTGATTGAGGAGGCACCGGCGCCCGGCATGACGGCGGAGCGGCGCCGCGCCATGGGCGATGCGGCGGTCGCTGCCGCCCGCGCGGTGGGATATGTCGGCGCCGGGACCGTGGAGTTCATCGTGGAGGGGAACGCGTTCCACTTCATGGAGATGAACACGCGGTTGCAGGTGGAGCATCCGGTGACAGAGGCGATCATCGGGCACGATCTCGTGGAGTGGCAGTTGCGCGTGGCCGCCGGCGAGGCGCTGCCGGTGGTGGAATCCGCGCTGTCCATCAGCGGCCATGCGTTCGAGGCCCGCATCTATGCCGAGGACCCGGCGCGGGATTTCATGCCGTCGGTCGGCGTGCTTGCGCATCTGCGGATGCCGGCGACGGGTGCCCGGATCGATTCCGGGGTACGCGAGGGCGACCGTATCGGCTCGGATTACGACCCGATGATCGCCAAGCTGATCGTGCACGGACCGACGCGGGAGGCGGCGCTGGACCGGCTTTCGCGGGCGCTGCGCGAAGTGGAGGTGGTGGGGGTGCGGACCAACCTGGGATTGCTGCGCCGGCTGGCTGGGCATCCGGCATTCCGGGCGGGCGAAGTGGAAACGGGGTTCATCGCGGCGCATCCCGAGGTTCTGGCCGACGACGAGACCGTCCGTGTCGAGGCGGTGGCGGCGGCCGCCCTGGATCGGTTCTCCGCGCTTCCCGCTCCGCTTGCGAAGGGCCCTTGGGATCGGCTGGATGCCTGGCGGATGAACCTCGAGGGCGTCCGGACCGTCTGGTTGCGCCGCGGCGAGCAAGATTTCCGGGTCCGCGCGCGCGGTGGCCACCTCGAGTGGGACGGTTTCGCCGGCGCAGCCTCGCTCGCGAACGAGGTGCTGCGGCTCGATGGCGCGGTGCGCCGCGTATCGGTGAAGCGGCTGGCGGGACAGGTCGCGGTCGTGATCGACGGCGAGGCGACGCTGTTCGACGTCGTCGATCCGCTGGCGGCACCGCGCGCGGCCGCGGCGGGCGGCGGGCGCGTTGTGGCGCCGATTCCGGGCCGTGTGGTCGCAGTGTTCGTCGCGCCAGGCGACCCGGTCGCACGGGGTCAGAAGCTGGTGGTGGTGGAGGCGATGAAGATGGAGTTGGCGCTGACGGCCGCGATGGATGGCGTGGTGTCGGCGGTGAATTGCGTGCCCGGCGAGATGGTCGAAGAGGGGAGAGAGCTGGTGGTGGTCAGCGTTCCAGCCGCTTGACCAGGGCGGTCTGCATGATGGCCTTGGTGGCGGCGGCGCCCCATAGCTCGTAGCCGATGGTCGTGTGGTGCTGGCCGTCATAGGTCGGCCACTCGCCGGGCTTGGAGAACTTCAACGAATCCACGTATTCGCACGGGGCCACCGAGGTGGCGAGCAGATCCGAAAGCTCCTTCACGCGGGCGAAGTTCTTGCCGAACGGGCCGCCTTCGTTGCCCCATGAGGTGCCCAGCCAGATGCAGCCGACATTCTCCGACGCGATCTTGGAGGTCAGCACATGGATCTGCTCCTTGATCCAGCTGACCGGCAGGGTGGGCTGGCCGTATGCCGCAAGGGTGTCGGCGATGCCGATGACGACGACCTGTGGATGGTGCCGGCGGATGAGGTCGGTGACCGACCAGCTGCTGGCGGTCTTGGCGCGGTCTTCCACGACGGGCGCGTTCTGGATGTGCACCGCGGTGCCGCAGGGCGTGACCCTGGGCACGACCCAGCCGCCGGGAATCGAGGCGCAGGCGCCGTAGGTGACGACGCTGGCGCCCTCCTCCAGCAGGCGGTCGTGCAGGGTGGAAATCAGATATGTGTTATGCGCGAATTGGCTCGCGCCGATGATGAGAAAGCCGATGCCGGTCAGGATGCTGCTCATGCCGTACAAGTAACGTGCTACGCCGCGCGTCCGCAATCGAAATGTGTATTGCGGACGCGCGCCGGTATCAGCCCGCGTCGAGTTCCTTGGCCGATGCCACGACTTTGGCCACCATGCCGTAGGCGATCGCTTCCTCCGCACTCATCCAGTAGTTGCGGTCGGTGTCGCGCGAGACCTTCTCGTAGGTCTGGCCGGTCTCGCGGGCGATCAGGCGGTTGAGACGCTCCTGCATCTTGATGATCTCGCGGGCCTCGATCTCGATATCGACCGCCGGGCCGCGCACGCCGCCCATCGGCTGATGCAGCAGAAAGCGCGTGTTGGGCAGGCAGAAGCGGCGGTCCCTGTGGCCGGCGAGGAAGATCAGCGCGCCGGCGCTGGCGACCCAGCCGGTGCCGACCATGCGAATCGGGGCCACGCTGTCCACGAAGCGGATCATGTCGTGGATGGTGTCGCCGCTCTCCACATGGCCGCCCGGCGAGTTGACGTAGACGTCGATCGGCTTGTCGGAGGCACCGGCGAGCGCCAGCAGCCGGCCGGTGACGTCGCGGGCTACCTTGTCGTTGATGGCGCCGAACACGAGCACCTTGCGCTGGTTGAACAGGCGGGTTTCCAGCTCGTTGACCGGGGCCGAGAGGGTCTTGTTGTCCTCCGGCTCCTTGGGCTCGGGACCCAGCGGCTCGGGCACGTCGGGGCCGGTGGGGTCGGGCTCGTCGTCTTCATCCATGCGGGGAGCGAAGCGGGCGTCGATCATGGGTGTCTCCAGTTCAGGCGCGGAAATTGGGGTGGGCGGCGACGAATGTCGAGAGCTTGCGCCCCCGGGCGTCTGGGGAGCGGCTGTTTCCGTTCGTCGCACTAGCTTACACGCCGTTCGATCCATGCCACCCTCTCGCCATGTTGCCGCGGTTTGATGGCGGCCATCAAACAGGAGGTTGTCATGAAGATATCGGTTCGTTCGACGCTTCTGGCGGCGGTGTTCGCCGCGGGTTTCGCCGGCGCCGCGCAGGCGCAGTACTACCGGGAGGTCCCGGCGCTGCGCTACGAGGTGGTGCCGCCGCCGCGGGGCGATCGGTTCCTGTGGCAGCCGGGCCACTGGGGCTGGAACGGTTACCGTCATGTTTGGGCGGGCGGGCGCTATGTGGAGCGCCGGCCGCAATGGGACCACTACGAGCATGGGCGGTGGGAAAACCGCTACGGCCGCCCGCTGTGGGTGGCGCCCGGCTGGCGCTGAGCGGGTAACGGCCACGGCCACGGCTTGCAAGTTTGGGGCGCGGGCGCACACAATGTGGTGACATGAACCCATTGGGATAGCTCGATGCGCAAATCTTTGCTGGCGGCCGTGGCCGTATTTCCGATGATCGGTGTCGCATCCGCCCAGGAGGCGCCGACGCAGACGCTGCGCATCGCGCTGCGGGAAGACCCCGACCTGCTGGACCCGACGCTGGCACGCACAGTGATGGGGCGGATCGTGTTCGCGGGTCTGTGCGACAAGCTGTTCGACATCGACGAGAAGCTGAACATCGTGCCCCAGCTGGCGACGGGGTACGACTGGACCGATGGCAGGACGCTGATCCTGCACCTGCGCGACGGCGTGCTGTTCCATGACGGCACCAAGATGGATGCGGCCAGCGTGAAGTACAGCCTGGAGCGGCACATCGCGACGCCGGGCAGCGCGCGGCGGGCGGAGGTCGACGCGATCGACCAGATCGCCGTGGTCGATCCCTTGACCGTGAAGCTGACGCTCAAAAGCCCCAATTCGCCGCTGGTGGCCCAGCTGACCGACCGCGCGGGGATGATCGTCTCGCAGAAGGCGGCCGAGGCGGCGGGAAAGGATTTCGCGCTGAAGCCGGTCTGTGCCGGGCCGTTCAAGTTCGCCGAACGGGTGGCGCAGGACCGCATCGTGCTGGATCGGTTCCCGGAATACTGGGACGCCAAGAACATCCATTTCGCGCGGGTGATCTATCAGCCGATCACCAACACCGCCACGAGGCTGGCCAATCTGCAGGCGGGCGCCATCGACCTCACCGAGCAGGTGGTGCCGAGCGATCTGGAGGCGGTGCGGAAGAACCCGAAGCTCAAGATCGTGGAATCGAGCGGGCTCGGCTACCAGAGCGTCACCTGGAACACCAGCCACGGCCCTCGGGCGCAGAGCCCGGTCGGGCAGAATGCGATGGTCCGCAAGGCATTCGAGCTTTCGATCGACCGGGAAGCGGCGATCCAGGTGGTCTATGCCGGTGTCTACACGCCGACCGCGCAGGCGGTGGCGGCGTCGAGCCCGTATTATTCGCCCGGCGTGAAGGTGCCGGCGCGGGACGTGGCGAAAGCCAAGGAATTGCTGAAGCAGGCGGGCGTGAAGCTCCCGGTGACGTTCACCATGATGACGCCGACCAACTCCGACACCATGCAGCTGGCCGAGGTCATGCAGGCGATGTCGGCCGAGGCGGGGTTCGACATGAAGATTCAGGCGACCGAATTCGCCTCGTCGCTCGATACCGCCGACCGGGGCGATTTCGAGGGCTACGTCGTCGCGTGGTCCGGCCGCGTGGACCCGGACGGCAACCTGTTCAATTTCGTCCACAGCACCGGGCCGCTTAATTATGGCCGCTATGCCAATCCCGAGGTCGATCAGTGGCTGGCGCAGGCCCGCATCGAAACGGCGGTGCCGGCGCGGCAGGCGCTCTACGCCAAGGTCGCGGCAAAGGTCGCCGAGGACCAGCCTCTTATGTACATCTATGACCCCAAGAACATCGTCGGCATGTCGGTCAAGGTGAGCGGGTTCAAGGCGGTGCCGGACGGGCTGATCCGGCTGCAGGGGGTGACGAAGGCGCCCTGATGGGCGGCTTCCTCGGGCGGCGCCTGGCCCTGGTGCTGCCGACGCTGCTCCTGGTCAGCATCCTGGTGTTCGGACTGCAGCAGCTGATGCCGGGCGATCCGGCGCTGGCGCTGGCCGGCGAGGAGCGGGACCCGCTCGTTCTCGCGCAGATACGCACCGAGCTGATGCTGGATCGGCCGCTTGCGGTGCAGTACGCCCATTGGATCGGGCGGGTGGTGCAAGGCGACCTAGGCGTTTCCTGGCGCATCCGTATGCCGGTGGCGCGCCTGATCGGCGAGAAGCTGCCGGTGACGGCGCAGCTTGGCTTCATGGCGTTCGTCATCGCACTCGGCATCGGCATCCCCGCCGGCATCGTGTCGGCGGTGAACCGCAACGGGTTCCTGGACTATGCCGCCAACATCGTTGGGCTGGCCGGGCTGTCCACGCCGAATTTCTGGCTCGGGATCATGCTGATCCTGCTGATCTCGGTGAACCTCGGCTGGCTGCCGCCATCGGGCTATGTGTCGCTGGCGGAGGATTGGCGGCAGAGTCTGGCCACCACGATCATGCCGGCCTTCGTGCTGGGCAACGCGATCGCGGCCATCCTGATGCGCCATACGCGAAGTGCCATGCTGACGGCGATGGACCAGGACTACGTGCGGACGGCGCGGGCCAAGGGTTTGCGGGAATGGCGCGTGGTGATCCGCCACGCCTTCCGCAACGCGCTGGTGCCGGTGGTGACGCTGGGGGCGCTGGAACTCGGCACGCTGCTGTCCGGCGCCGTGCTGACGGAACAGGTGTTCAGCATTCCGGGGTTCGGCAAGCTGATCGTGGACGCGGTGTTCAACCGCGACTACCCGGTGGTGCAGGGCGTGGTGCTGGTGACGGCGACGATCTATGTCGGCCTGAACCTGCTGGCCGACGTGCTGTACGTGCTCATCAATCCGCGGTTGCGCGTCGCTTGAGCGGCTCGGTGCAGAGTCCGGCCCGGCTCGCGGTCCGGCGGTTCTTCCGGCGGCCGGCCGCGGTGATCGGGCTGGTGGTCGTGGCGGCGTTCGTGCTGGTGGCGGTGCTGGCGGTTTTCGTGGCGCCGTTCGACCCGATCGCCACCAGTTGGACCACGATCCGCAAGGCGCCCAGCTGGCAGCATTGGATGGGGACGGACGAGAACGGCCGGGATGTGCTGTCGCGGGTGATCCATGGCGCGCGGGCCAGCATGTTGGCCGGCGTGGTGTCGGTGGCAATCGCGGCGGGCATCGGCGTGCCGACCGGGCTGTTGGCCGGCTTCGCGCGCGGCAAGACGGACATGGTGATCGGGCGGGTGGCGGATGCCATGTTGGCGGTGCCGTTCCTGGTGTTGGCGATCGCGCTGGCCGCGTTCCTCGGGCCGTCGTTGCGCAACGCCATGGTGGCGATCGGGGTGACGGCCGCACCCGTGTTCATGCGGGTGGCGCGCGGGGCCACCATGGATGCCGCCACCAACGAGTATGTCGAGGCGGCGCGCGCGCTGGGCAATCCGGCATGGCGGGTGGCGGTGCGGCACGTGGCGCCCAACATCGTGGCGCCGGTGATCGTGCAGGCGACGCTGGCCATCGCAACCGCGATCATCGCGGAGGCGAGCCTGTCCTTCCTGGGTCTCGGCCAGCAGCCGCCTTCGCCGTCCTGGGGGTCGATGCTGAATTCGGCGCAGCGCTTTTTGAGCCAGGCGCCGTGGCTGGCGATCTTCCCAGGGGCGGCGATCTTCCTGGCCGTGCTCGCGTTCAACCTCGTGGGCGACGGACTGCGTGACGCGCTCGACCCGCGCGGGAAGTGAACAGGAGATTGCGATGCGGATTCGGTTGGCGGCGGCGGTGCTGTTTGGTGGCGTGGCGCTGTCGGGTAGCGTGGCGCTGGCACAGCCGGCGCGGAACGCGAACGTGTACGACGGTCTGAACCACCAGCCCACGGGCGGCGGCTCGGTGTCGGCGCGGGATGCGCGCGATCTGGATCGCATGAATGGGCCGTTGCAGGAGAGGGCGCAACAGAGCGCCGGGGCGCCCGAAGTCGGTCGCAACATCTATGGCGTGCAGCCGGGCGGGGTCGTGCCGATCACGCCCACGGACGGGCACGCGGGGTCCGGCGTCTCACGCTGAGCCGGCGTCTCACGTTGAGGTTGCCAGACAGGGGCCGGCGCTGCACCTTCCCGCCAACATGACGGGAGAAGACCGATGCGGGCATGGGCCGTGGTCGAGAATGGGCAGCCGCTGCGCGAGATAGAGCTGCCGACGCCGGAACCGACCGGCACGCAAGTGCTGCTCGAGACCACGTATTGCGGCGTGTGCCACTCGGACCTGCATATCTGGGAAGGCCAGTACGACCTGGGCGGCGGGCGGGTGATGAACCTGAAGGACCGGGGCGTGGTGCTGCCGCTGGCGATGGGGCACGAGATCGTCGGCCGCGTGGTCAAGCTGGGGCCGGAGGCCACGGGCGTCGCGGTGGGCGACATCCGCATCGTGTTCCCGTGGGTGGGATGCGGGCATTGCCCGGCCTGCCTGGGCGACGAGGACAACATGTGCCTCACGTCGCACAGCATCGGCGTGTTCGAGAATGGCGGCTACGGCACCCATGTCATCGCGCATCACCCGCGCCATCTGGTCGATCCCGGCACGCTCGATCCGGCGGTGGCGGCGACCTATGCGTGTTCGGGCATCACGGTGCTGTCGGCCATCAAGAAGGTGATGCCGATGCCGCCCGACGAGCCGGTGGTACTGGTCGGCGCGGGCGGCCTCGGGCTGAACGCCATCGCGGTGCTGAAGGCGATGGGGCATCGCAACATCGTCGTGGTCGATATCAGTGCCGAGAAACGTGCGGCGGCGGAGAAGGCGGGGGCCAGGAAGACCGTCGATGGCAGCGGCGAGGACGTGGTGGCGCGGCTGACCGAGGCGTGCGGCGGGGCGGGCAGCGTGGGGGCGGTGATTGATCTCGTGAATGGGACCGCCACGGCGCAATTCGCGTTCGCGGCGTTGCGCAAGGGCGGCAAGCTGATCCAGGTCGGGCTGTTCGGCGGTGAGCTGACGCTGCCGCTGCCGCTCATGGCGATCCGCGCGCTGACCATCCAGGGCAGCTATGTCGGCAGCGTGAAGGATTTGCGGGAGCTGGTGGCGCTGGCGCAGAATGGCGGCCTCGAAGCGCTGCCGGTCAGCGTGGTGCCGCAATCCGAGGCGAACGATGCGCTGATGCGTTTGCGGGACGGCAAGATCACAGGGCGCGTCGTTTTGAAGGCGGAAGCGGCATGAGCGATAAATTGTTGAAATCGGTCGTCCTGCGCAAGCGGCCGGACGGCGAACCGCGCGAGAGCGATTTCGAGGTGGTCTCGGGCGCGATGCCGGTGCCCGGCCCGGGGCAGGTGCTGACGCGCAACATCTGGCTGTCCATCGACCCGTATATGCGCGGCCGGTTGTCGGACCGGAAATCCTACGCCGCGCCAGTGGAGATCGGGGCCGTGATGGAAGGCGAGACGGCGGGCGAGGTGGTGGTCTCGAACGATCCCGCCTTCGCGCCCGGCGATCATGTGGTCGGCGCGCGGGGCTGGCAGTCCCACACGGTTTGCTCCGGGAGGCAGTTGACCAAGATCGCGCCGGGCGGGGCGCGGCTGTCCGCCTATCTCGGCGTGCTCGGGATGCC
This sequence comes from Rhodospirillales bacterium, assembly GCA_025352565.1. Classification (GTDB taxonomy): domain Bacteria; phylum Pseudomonadota; class Alphaproteobacteria; order Acetobacterales; family Acetobacteraceae; genus JANXTF01. The sequence continues at coordinate 23,266 of JANXTF010000110.1, forward strand.
GGGTGTGACCGCCTATTCGGGCATGAAGGATATTGGCGCACCCAAGGCGGGCGAGACCGTGGTTATCAGTGCGGCCTCCGGCGCCGTGGGCTCGGTGGCGGGGCAGCTTGCCAAGCGGGCGGGCGCGCGGGTGGTGGGTATCGCGGGGGGCGCCGAAAAGTGCCTGTGGGTGCAGGAAAGCCTCGGCTTCGACGAGTGCGTCGACCATCGCGCATCGGACCTGACGGGCGCGCTGGTGGATGCGTGCCCGAAGGGGATCGACGTGTATTTCGAGAACGTGGGCGGTGCCGTGCAGGAGGCGGTGTTCCCGCTGCTGAACCCGTTCGGGCGGGTGATCATGTGCGGGATGGTGTCGCAGTACAATGCCCGCGCGATGGAGCCGGGGCCGAACCTGATGGCGGTGGTGGGCAAGCGCCTGCGCATCCAGGGGCTGATCGTCTCCGACAAGCCGGAGCGGTTCGCGGAGTGGCGGGCGCTGGCGGCCCCGTGGGTCGCGGATGGGAGCCTGCGGTTCCGCGAGGACGTGATCGACGGGCTGGAGAACGCGCCGGCTGCGTTGATCGGGATTCTCGGCGGCAAGAATTTCGGCAAGCTGCTGGTGCGGGTGGGCAAGGAGTGAAAGGCGGCGGAATGCGCTTCACCTTCCGGCGCTAAAACGGATTTTCGGCGATGATCTCCGCCACCGTCGCCACGCGGGCGACTGAACGCAGCGCGTTCACCGCCGTTTCGTGAGTCCCCCGGTCGAAGGCGGCGCAGGCGTCGCTCAGGAGCGTGACCTCGAATTCGCGCACATGGGCGTCGCGCACGGTGCTCGCGACGCCGCCGTTGGTCACGATGCCGCTGACGAGAAGGCGCCGCACCCCGGCACGGGTGAGCGCCCATTCGAGGCGGCTCATGTAAAACGCGGAGAACGCCACCTTCTCGACCGCGATGTCGGCGGGGCCGAGTCCATCCACCAGGGCATGGCCCCAGCCGCCGGGCAGGAAGTCCCCGCGCCTCAGGAACGGGCGGGTTTTAAGGAGGTGGGGCGAGATGAACGGCTCGCCGCCCTTCATCGGGACCAGGGTGAAGTGGGTGGAGACGATCCAGTCGCCACGCGCCCGCATCAGATCGACCAACGGCTTGATGGCGGGGACCACGGAAGCGCAATCGGCGTTGGCCATGCCGCCTCTCGCGTAGGCCCCGTTGGGGTGCAGGAAGTCGTTCTGCAGGTCGCAGAGCAGCAGGGCGGTGGTCAACGCGCCGCCTCCAGGATGAGGTTGCCGAAGCGATCGACGGTGCCGTGCTGGCCGGGTTCGATCAGGATGGTGGTGTCGGGCTGTTCGAGCACGGCGGGACCGGCGATGTCGGCATCCACGGGGAGCGCCAGACGGTCGAACACCGCGGCCTCGGTCCAGCCGCCGAACCAGATGGGGCGGGTGCCGCGCCTGGCTGCTTCGATCGTGGCGGCTCGGTCGGGGGCCATGGAGAGAAGGTCGATCTTGGGCCGGGCGCCGATGACCGCGGTACGCAGGTTCAGCACGCGGATCGGCACGCCTTCCATCAGGCGGCCATAGGCGCCGGCATAGGTGGCGGCGAAGGCCGCGGCAATGCTGGCGCGCGAGAGCGGGCCGCTGCCGTCCGGCGACAAGGGCAGCGGGACCGCGACGGTATGGGTCTGGCCCACATAGTTCATGTCGAGCGCGTGCTCCACGCGGCGGGCGGTGAAGGCGACGCCGGCACGATCGAGCAGGGTACCGAGGTCGGCGGCGGTGGCGTCCATCTCGGAACGGAGCGAGGCGGGGTCGAGCGTGTCGACGGACGCGTTCAGCGTGCGGACGCGGTCGTGGCGCATATCGGCGATGACGCAGCCCAATGCCGAGGTGACGCCGGGGAAGCGCGGGATGAGCGCGCGGGCAAGCCCTACGTCGCGGATCAGGGCGCCCGCATGGAGTGCCCCGCCGCCGCCGAAGGGCATCAGCGAGAACTTCTTGGGGTCATGCCCGCGCTCGATGGAAACGAGGCGGAGAGCGCCGGCCATGCGCGCGTTGGCGACGCGCAAGATCGCCTCGGCCGCCTGCATGACACCGAGACCGAGCGGTCCGCCCACGTCGCGGTCAATGGCGGCGGCGGCGGCGGCGACGTCCAGGCGGGTCAGTTTGCCGCCGATCGGGCGGGCGGCGTTGATGCGGCCGAGCACCACGTTGGCGTCGGTCACGGTGGGCCGCGTGCCGCCGGCCGCGTAGCATACCGGGCCGGGGACGGAACCCGCGCTCTCGGGACCGATTTGCAGCAGGCCCGCGCCATCGACGCGCGCGATCGAGCCGCCGCCCGCGCCGATGGTGGTGATCTCGATCATGGGCGTGCGGACCACGAGGCCGAAATCGAGCGTGGTCTGGGCGGCCAGGGCGGGGATGCCGCCGGCCACCAGCGAGACGTCGAAACTGGTGCCGCCGATGTCGCCGGTGATGATGTCGGGGGTGCCCGCCTGGGTGGCGATATAGGCGGCGGCGATCACGCCGGCGGCGGGGCCGGAGAGGGCGGTGCGGACGGGCAGGCGCCCGGCGGTCTCGACGCTCATCACGCCGCCGTTGGATTGCACGATCAGGAATTCGCCGGTGAAGCCGCCGGCGCGGATGGTGGCATCGAGACGGCGGAGATAGCCGCCGACGACGGGTTGCAGCACGGCGTTGAGGGCCGCCGTGCTGGTGCGCTCGAACTCGCGGATTTCGGGCAGGATGTCGCTGGAGATGGCGACATGCGGGTTGGGCCAGACGTCGCGCGCGGCGGCGAGGGCCGCGCGTTCATTGGCCGGGTTGGCATAGCTGTGCAGGAAGACGATGCACAGCGCCTCGGCACCGGCATCGCGCAGGCGGATGGCGGTCTCGCGGATTTCGGCGGGGTCGATGGCATCCGAGATGGTGCCGTCGGCCAGGGTGCGCTCGGTGACTTCCGCGCGCATGTCGCGCTCGATCACGGGGATGAAGTTGCCGGTGAGTCCCCAGGTCTGGCGGCGGTCCCGCCGGCGCATCTCCAGCACGTCGCGAAAGCCGCGCGTGGTGATGAGGCCGGCGCGGGCACCCTTGCGTTCCAGCAGCGCGTTGGTGCCGACGGTGGTGCCGTGGACGATGGCGGAGATGTCGGGGAGGGCGGCGAGGGCGGCGATGCCATCGGCGAACCCGTCCGCCTCGCGGCCGCGCGTGCTGCCGACCTTGCCGACGCGAACCTCGCCGGTGGCCTCATCGAACAAAAACAGGTCGGTGAACGTGCCGCCGACATCGACGCCCAGGATTTTGGTCACGCGAGCATAATGACGGGTGTTTCCGTGGTCATGCGAGGCCCAGCCGCGCGTCGCGTTCGGCCGCGCCCGGATCGCGGGTTTCCGGATTCCCCCAGCCGCCGCCGCCGGGAGTTTCAAGGCGGATGCGCTGGCCGCGCGCCAGTTGCACACCCACGATCTTCGAGGCCAGCGGCGGCGTGTGCCAGCCATCCGCCTGCTCGTAGCTGACCACGTTCAACGCCCCGTTCCCGCCGCCCAGCACGCCGCGTGGCGGGAAGCGGGCGCGTTCGGCGAACACGAAGGCTTCGGCCTTGTCGGCCAGCAGCTCGATTTCATAGATCGCGCCGAGGCCGCCGCGATGCGCGCCCGCGCCGCCGCTGCCGGGGCGCAGCGCCCATTGCGTGAAGCGGATCGGGTAGGCCGCCTCCATGATCTCCACGGGAGGGATGATGGCGGTGGCGATCGGCGGGTTGCCGTGGCTGAGGCCGTCGCCGGCCGCGTTGCCGCCGTGGCCGCCGCCGAAGAACGAGAACATCACCCAGCGCCTTCCGTCATCCCGCGTGCCGGCGATCGAGAGGGCGTTGATGGTGCCGTAGGCGTGCCCGGTGGCGAGTTCCGGCCGGATGCGGGCGAAGGTGCTGAACAGCACGTCGATGATGCGCAGGATGGTCTCGGTGTAGCCGCCGACCGGGGAGGGGCGTTGCGCGTCCAGCAGCGAACCTTCGGGAATGATGATCTGGACGGGGTCCAGCACGCCGGAATTGGCTGCGACCTCAGGAAACAGATGCTTCAGCGCCACGTACACGCTGGCGATCGTGGTGGCCCGGCTGATGTTGACCGGCCCGGCGCAGGCAGCGGCCGAGCGGGTGAAGTCGAGGGTGAGGGTTTCGCCCGAAACCGTTACGTCGCAGGCGATGCGCAGCGGTGTGTCGGTGCGGCCGTCGTTGTCGAGGAAATCTTCCTCGTGCCAGACGCCATCGGGCAGTTTGACGATTTCGGCGCGGAGTTGGGCGGCCGCGCGCGCGGTGAGTTCGGCGAAGGCCTCGGCCACCATGGGGCCGCCGTACTCGTCCAGCAGCGCCGCGATGCGGGCGGCGCCGAGATCGAGTGCCGAAAGATGCGCGCTGAGATCGCCGAACGCGCTGCCGGGCATACGGGAGGCGGCGAGCACGATATCGACGATGTCCTGGCGAATGCTTCCGGCGGCGAACAGGCGGACGGGCGGGATCAGCACGCCCTCCTGGAAATACTCGGTGGCGGCGGGGTTGTAGTTGCCGGGGACGGCGCCGCCGACGTCGTGCCAATGGCCGACGCTGGCGAGCCAGCAGAACAGCTTGCCGTCGCGGAAGCAGGGGCGGACCAGGCGCATGTCGGACAGATGGGTGCCGCCGAGATAGGGGTCGTTGAACAGGAAGATATCGCCATCGACTGGGGTGAATTTTTCGATCACGGCGCGGACGCCGAACGCCATGACGCCGACGAAGATGGGAAGGCCGGATTTGCCCTGGATGAGGGTGGCGCCGGTCTCGGCCTGATAGATGCCGTGGCAGGCGTCATGCGCCTCGGCGATGGTGGGGTTGAAGGCGGCACGGAACAGGGTCGCGTCCATCTCGTCGGCGATCTGTTCCAGGCGGCCCTTCAGGACGGCGAGGGTCACCGGGTCGAGTGTCAATAGCGTGCGCTTTCGCGGAGGATGGCATCCGTGCCGAGCATGTCGTTGAGGCCCTGGAAGTCGAACATCCGGTTGCGGAACGGCGCCGTGGTGCCGTGCGCCATGAGCGAGGCGAAATACTCCCGCGCCGCCCAACCCAGCGCCCGCACCAGCCCGCCGGGGAAGATCACGATGCGGTAGCCGAGGTCCCCGAGTGTCGCCGTGTCGGTCAGCGGCGTGAGCCCGCCCTCCACCATGTTGGCGAGCAACGGCACGCGGGGCGCGAAGCGGGCGGTCAGCGTTCGCATCTGCGCCTCGTCCTCCGGCGCCTCGATGAACAACACGTCCGCCCCGGCTTCCAGATACATCTCCGCCCGGTCCAGCGCCGCCTCGAAGCCCTCCACGGCGATGGCGTCCGTGCGGGCGACGATGAGCGCCTCGTCGCGCACATCGAGTGCGGCGCGGATTTTCCCCGCCATCTCGCCCGCCGGGATCAGCGTCTTGTCGGCCAGGTGCCCGCAGCGTTTGGGAAACGTCTGGTCCTCGAGTTGGATCGCCGAGGCGCCCGCGCGCTCGAACACGCGCACGGTGCGCTGCACGTTGAGCGCGTTGCCAAAGCCGGTATCGGCATCGACGATGAGCGGGAGCGGCGTGCGCTCGCGGATGCGGGCGATGGTGTCGGCGACCTCGGTTGCCGTGACGAGCCCGATATCGGGCCGCCCCAGCAGCGTGTAGGCGATCGAGGCGCCCGAGAGATAGCCCGCCTCGAAGCCCGCTTCAGCCGCAAGTGCCGACGAAAGCGCGTCGTAGATGCCGGGGCAGAGCAGGGGGGCGGGGGCCGCGAGCCGGTCCCGCAGGGTGGACATTGCCATGGACCTCGCGCGGTTGCCCTCTCGTTAAGGCATTGGGGCTGGAGCGTTGTCAAATCGGTGCGGGCGTTGACGAGTTCCTCACCACCGGCGGCGAGGATAGACAGCGGAGCTTACGCGATGTGCGCAGCGCCGCTAAGGTCCAAACGATGAACACACCGAGGGGCGAGTCGTGCTGGATGTAGCTGAGGCGCCCGACCCATCGCGCGATCTTCTGGCTGCTGCCGACAGCCGGCGGTTCAGGACCATCATGGCGGACCCGCCCTGGCGATTCCAGAACGCGACGGGGAAGGTGGCGCCTGAGCACAAGCGCCTGAACCGCTATGGTACCATGACCCTGTGCGACATTCAGGCGCTCCCGGTCGCCGATATCGCGGAGGACACGGCCCATTTGTATCTCTGGGTCCCGAATGCGCTGCTGCCGGAGGGTTTGGCGGTGTTGCGCGCCTGGGGATTTTCCTACAAATCCAACGTGGTCTGGCACAAAATCCGCAAGGACGGCGGTTCGGACGGGCGTGGCGTGGGCTTCTACTTCCGCAACGTGACCGAGCTTCTGCTGTTCGGGGTGCGCGGCAAGAACGCGCGCACGCTGGCGCCGGGGCGCCGCCAGGTGAACATGATGCAGACCCGCAAGCGCGAGCATTCGCGCAAGCCGGACGAGCAATACGATCTGATCGAGGCGTGCTCGCCGGGGCCTTTCATGGAACTGTTCGGCCGAGGCGTTCGGGCCGGCTGGGCGAGTTGGGGCAACCAGGCCGATGTGGGCTATCAGCCGACATGGACGACCTACGCGAACCACTCGCAGGCGGGTCGGGAGCAGGAGCTAATCGATTAATGGGTCGCCCTGTTCGATCAGTTGCGCCACAAGCGCTTGGGGCTCGCCGAACGTAACCAGGCTGGCCGGCAGACCGATGAGCAGAAGCGGGCACGGGTTGCCCACGCCGCGATGCACGCGATCTTCCAGCTTGCGCCAATGCGTCGTGGCCGCTCCGAACTTGTCCTGCACAAAGGCTGCGGACCAGGCTTCCGCGAAGCTGGTGCCGCCGCGATGGCGCCGTGCGTATTCTCTAAGCTGGCGCCGGGTGGGACTGAGTCCAATCCGCTCCAGGTCAGCGGGCGCCGCGATGGCGTTATCGATGGCGAACCGCAGCACCATCGCGCGCATCTGGTCCTGGAGGGAGACGCCTCGGGTAACCAGGATGCCAAGCGAGATGGCGCCATCGGCGTGAAGCCGCTTATAGTTCTCGAGATCGCGGTCGAAGAACGGATCCTTGTTGTTCCATTCGATCTCGAGTGCCGCGACGCCGGCGTCGAAGCGGGCGATGTGGTCCACCTCATGGGAGATCGACTCGCGTGCCACGCCGTCGATGGTGCGTTGAACCTCGAACTTGTGCTTGCGCCATCCGTGCTCATGCAGGGCGCGCCGCAGCCGCTGGGTGCCCCTGGTCTCGCCGCCGCCTGAACCCACGATCTCCTCGATCGGGATGGTCGCCTGGGCCAGAATAGCCTCAAGCTGATCGGCCACCTCCGGGAAATCCACGCTGAGGATTGCGCGTGCGTGGGAGTGGAACTCGATCTGGAACCCGCTGGCGGTGAGCGCTTCAAACATGCCAGACCTTAGGCGAGGACATGCGTCTTTGTCATGGCCCCGAGGCTGCGTGTAAAACGTCCCCCAGCCTGATGACACAATGGGAGCCCCGGTGAAGCAACCGCGTACGCTGTTCGAGAAAGTCTGGAACCCCCACGTGATCGTGGCGCGCGACGATGGCGCGTGCCTGCTTTGGATCGACCGCCATATTGTGCATGAGGGCAGCTTTCATGGCTTCGGGATGCTGGACCATGACGGGCGGAAGGTACACCGGCCGGACCTGACCTTCGCGCTGGCCGACCACTACGTGCCGAGCCGGCCGGCCTTCGCGCGCGATGCGGAGGCGGAGGGGCTGATCGCGACCTTGCGCGACAACGCGCGGCGGCACGGGCTTGCGCATTTCGACGTGGGGGACCCGCGCCAGGGCATCGTCCACGTCGCCGGGCCGGAGCAGGGGCTGACGCTGCCGGGCACCACGCTGGTGTGCGGGGACAGCCATACCTCCACGCATGGCGCGTTCGGGGCCTTGGCGTTCGGCATCGGGGCCTCGGAGGTGGCGCATGTCCTGGCCACCCAGACATTGTGGCAACGCCGGCCCCGGACGATGCGAATTCTGGTTCGAGGCAAGCCGCACCCCCATGTCGCGGCGAAGGACATGATCCTGGCGATTATCGCGCTGACCGGCGCGGGCGGGGCGGTCGGGCATGTCGTGGAGTATGCCGGGCCGGCGATCATGGCGCTTTCGATGGAGGGGCGCATGACGATCTGCAACATGTCGGTGGAGGCGGGGGCGCGGGCGGGGATGGTGGCACCGGACGAGACGACGTTCGCGTGGCTCGCGGGGCGGCGATACGCACCGGCCGAGGTGCCGGACGACTGGCGGGATCTGGCCAGCGACGCTGGAGCGGCGTTCGACCGCGAATTGGTGCTCGACGCCGCCGAGGTGGCGCCGATGGTGACGTGGGGGACGAGCCCGCAGGCCGCCATTCCGGTGACGGGCGTGGTGCCCGACGGCGACGCGGCGGCACTTGCCTATATGGGGCTCGCGGCGGGAACGCCGATCGCGGGGACCAAGGTGGACCGCGTGTTCATCGGAAGCTGCACCAACGCAAGGCTGCCCGATCTGCGCGCGGCGGCCGATGTGTTGCGCGGCAGGCGGGCGGTGGTGCCGGGGCTGGTCGTCGCGGGCTCGATGGCGGTGAAGCGCCAGGCCGAGGCGGAGGGACTGGCCAGCGTGTTCATCGACGCGGGCATGGCCTGGGGCGAGCCGGGGTGCTCGATGTGCGTGGGCATGAACGGCGATCTTGTCGCGCCGGGCGAGCGCTGCGCCTCGACGTCCAACCGCAATTTCGTGGGGCGGCAGGGGCCGGGCGCGCGCACGCATCTGATGTCGCCGGCGATGGCGGCGGCAGCGGCGGTGACGGGGGCCATCACCGATGTGCGGAGGCTCGCATGAGGCCGTTCGGCGTGGTGAACGGGCGCGCGGCGGTGATGGCACAGGCGAATGTGGACACCGACCAGATCATCCCGGCGCGCTTCCTGCGTAAGCCGCGCGGTGGCGGATATGGTCAATTCCTGTTCGCCGATATTCGTGCCGAGCCAGGGTTTCCGCTGCGAGGCGGGGAGGTGGTGCTGGTCGGAGGCCGGAATTTCGGCTGCGGGTCGTCGCGCGAGGGTGCGGTCTATGCGTTGATGGACGCGGGGGTGCGCTGCGTGATCGCGCCGAGCTTCGGCGACATCTTCGCGGGCAACGCGGCGAAGAACGGGCTGCTGACGATCGCGATGCCGGTGGAGGGGTTCGTGGCGGGCGACATGACCGTGGATCTGCCGGGGCAGGTGATCCGGGCCGCGAATGTGGAAACGCGGTTCGCGATCGACCCGTTCCGCAAGCGCTGCCTGGTGGAGGGGCTGGACGATATCGGGCTGACTCTGGAGCATACCGCGGCGATCGCGGCGCATGAGGCGGCGGTGCCCGGGTGGGCGAGGCCGCGGTCATGAAAAACCGGCCGGCGATCCGGATGCGGGGCGAGGCCGGATTTCCGGGCGCACAGCGCATCGTGGTGCAGCAGCGCGGGATCGCGGGGTTGCTGCGCGTGGGGCTGCGGACGGATTGGCGGGGCGACCTGTACCACCGCGCTCTGACGCTGAGCTGGCCGCGCTTCATGGGGCTGATCGCGCTGGTGTACCTGGTGGCGAACCTGTTCTTCGGGTTCCTTTACTGGCTGCAGCCGGGGGCGATCGCGAACGCCAGCCCAGGCTCGTATCTGGATGCGTTCTTCTTCAGCGTGGAGACCTTCGGCACCATCGGCTACGGCGTGCTGGCGCCGCAGACCGCTTATGCCAACAGCATCATGACGGTGGAGTCGTTGTGCGGGATCATGCTGGTGGCATTGACCACGGGCGTGATGTTCGCGCGCGTGTCGCGCCCGACCGCACGGGTGATGTTCGCCAAGGTCGCCGTCATCGCGCCGCACAACGGCGTGGACACGTTGATGATACGTATGGGCAATGAGAGGCTTAGCCAGATATTGCAGGCCGAGGTGACGCTGACGCTGGTGTCCAGCGAAATCACGGCGGAGGGCGCGTTCATGCGGCGCTTCTACGATCTGGCGCTGGAGCGTTCACGAACGCCGATCTTCGCCCTGTCGTTCCAGCTGATGCACCGCATCGTCGAGGGCAGCCCGCTGTTCGGCGCCACGCACGAGACGCTGGTGGCGATGGAGGCCGAAATCATGGTGACCGTGACCGGGCTGGAGGAGACGATGGCGGCCACCGTGCATGCGCGCGCCTCGTACGTGCCGGAGGAAATCCTGTTCGGCCATCGTTACGTGGACATCTTCGGGGTGACGGAGGACGGGCGCCGGGCGGTGGACTACCGGCGCTTCCACGACGCGGAGAAGCTCCGGTAGACCGCCATTGCCGGGCCTGGCCTGCCGGCCTGCACCCAGGAGGCGAAAATTACTTCGGACGAAAATTACTTCACGGATGAAAACGCGGTCGGCGCCAGAAGCTGGCTGGTGATATTGGCCAGGATCGGCCCATCCTTTTCGCTGTCGGCCCGCGCCGTCAGCCAGTCCGAGTCGCTGCCGAATTTCGCCCATTTGATCTCGCGCTCGGCGAGGCTCTCCCAGGCCAGCATATAGATCAGCTCGTTGTTGCTCTCGCCGATCACCGTGGTCCAGAATCCGGCCGGACGGATGCCGTGCTTCTTCCACAGGTCCAGCGTGTGGTCCTCGAAGCGCCGCAGCAGCGCCGGCAGGCGGTTGGGCAGGCATTTATAGACGCGCAACTCGTAGATCATCCGCTTTCCTCTCCGATGCGGGCCTTTCCTTCGGCCGCGTGAGGCCTATCCTGCGCCCAGACGCAACGCGGGAGAAGCCGGTGCATGTCGTGGTTATCGGCGCGGGCATCGTGGGGGCCGCGACCGCCCTGGAATTGCAGCGTGACGGCCACGCGGTCACGATTGTCGAACCCGGCGATCCGGGCGGCGAGCAGGCGGCCAGCTATGGCAACGGATGCTGGTTGAGCCCCAGCTCGGTCATCCCCATGTCGGCGCCCGGCCTGTGGCGGAAGGTGCCGGGCTACCTCGCCGACCCGCTCGGGCCCTTGGCGATCCGGTGGGCATACCTGCCGCACCTGCTGCCCTGGCTTCGCCGCTTCATCACGGCGGGTGCGACGCCCGCCCGCGTGCGGCGCATCGCCCGTGCGCTGCGCCCGCTGGTCGAGGACTGCCCCGCGTGGCACCTCGCGCTGGCCGAGGAAGCCGGTGTCGGGCACCTGATCGAGCGGCGCGGCCTGCTGTACGTGTTCCCCACGCGGGCCGATTTCGAGGCGGAGGCGCTGTCATGGACCATCCGCCACGAAACCGGCGTGCGCTGGATCGAACTTGACGAGAACGACCTCCGCCAGCGCGAACCCAGCCTCGACCGCCGATACACCTTCGGGCTCGTGGTCGAGGATGGCGGCCACTGCACCGACCCCGGCGCCTACGTGGCCGCCCTTGTCGCCCATGCCCAGGCCCAGGGCGCCACCCTCATGCGCGCCCGCGCCCAGAGCTTGCGGATCGTCGCCGGAAAGCTGCGCGCGGTCGTCACCGACGCAGGCGAGGTGGCATGCGACCGCGCCGTGATCGCCGCCGGCGCCTGGTCGAAAACGCTCGCCGCCCAGGCCGGCGACCGCGTGGTGCTGGAAACCGAGCGTGGCTACCATGCCGTCATCAGCGACCCCGAGGCGCATAACCGCACGCCCATGATGCCGAGCGACGGCAAGATGGCCACCACGATGACGCGCGGCGGGCTGCGGATCGCGGGACAGGTGGAACTCGCGGGCCTGGACGCCGCACCGAACTGGAAGCGTGCCGAAATCCTGCGCGACTACGCGCTGCGCACCTTCCCCGGCCTGCCGCGCGATCTTCCGCCGGAGCGCGTCCGCGTCTGGATGGGCCACCGCCCTTCCACCCCGGACGGCCTGCCTTGCATCGGTGTGGCCTCGGGCTGCGCGGACGTGGTCCATGCCTTCGGCCATGGCCATGTCGGCCTCGCCTCGGGTCCGATATCCGGCCGGCTGGCGGCGGACCTCGTCAGCGGCAAGCCGCCGATCATCGACCCGGCCCCATACCGTCCCGCGCGGTTCAACTAGCAGCCCTCGATCCGCTCCCATCGATCGTCGCGAAGGCTGTCACGGCGCACGGGTCAGCTCCAAAAACGCTGACGTCCTGTAAATCGAACTATCGAACTTTGCTTCGCGCCGGAATTCCTTAATTCCTTAAATGCGGGCACGCCCTGGCCTTGATAAAATCTCTTGTCAAGAATAATATAAGGCTGGGTGGGGTGGACGAGTCAGCCGCGCTTCCGGGCTGGATGCGGTCCGGTGTGAATCTGCCATGCTTTCGTGGAACCAGGCCATAATGTGAGCCAGAAAAGGACGGGAGCGGAACATTGTCAGCATTGAGTCGCAATAACGTCCGGATCGACGGAAGCGGGGACCGGACCATGGTTTTCGCCCATGGGTTCGGTTGCGACCAGAACATGTGGCGTTTCGTCGCGCCGGCCTTTGAGGACAGATTCAGAACCGTGCTGTTCGATCACGTCGGTGCCGGCGGTTCCGACCTTTCGGCTTACGATCCGGAGAAATACAGCACGCTTGCCGGCTATGCTGACGATCTCATCGAGATTGGCCGTGCGTTGGATTTCACCGACACCGTGTTCGTCGGCCATTCGGTCAGCGCCATGATCGGGGTGCTGGCCTCTGTGAAAGCACCCGGCATGTTCGGCCAGCTGGTGCTCGTCGCTCCGTCACCGTGTTACATCAATGACGGCGATTACGTCGGCGGTTTCACGGTGGCCCAGATTGACGAACTGCTCGATTTCCTTGCCGACAACTACATGGGGTGGTCCGCTGCCATGGCGCCCATGATTATGGGCAATGCCGAGCGACCTGCGCTTGGCGAGGAGCTGGTCAACAGTTTCTGCCGCACGGACCCCGAAATTGCCAAGTCATTCGCCCGCGTGACTTTCATGTCCGACAACCGGCTGGACCTGGAGGAAGTGACGGTGCCAACCCTCATCCTTCAGTGCAGCGACGACGTGATCGCGCCGCTGCAGGTCGGTGATTATCTCAACCGCGAAATACCAGGGAGCACACTTGTCCGCATGCGCGCTTCCGGTCATTGCCCGAACCTCAGCGCCCCCGCCGAGACGGTGAGCGCAATCGCGGCTTTTGTCTGACAACCCGCCGCCTGCTGCCGAAGGGCCTGCAGCCGCGGATTACGAAGACCTGTATCAGAACGCGCCCTGCGGTTACTTATCCCTTCACCCAGACGGCCGTATTTCACGGGTCAACGCAACCTTCGCGAAATGGATCGGGTTTGGGCCGCAGGAGTTGGTGGGCAAGCGCTTTCATGAGCTGCTGAATATTGCGGGCCGCATTTTCTACGAAACCCATTTTGCTCCACTGCTGCGTATACAAGGATTTTTCAACGAGGTCGCGCTTGATATGACGACCCAAGCCGGCGGGCGCCTCCCCGTGCTGGTCAACGCCGCCGAACGACGGAGCGATGAAGGCAACCATATCTCCACCCGCCTGACGATCTTCAACGCCACTGATCGCCGGCGCTACGAACGCGATTTGGTCGAGGCGCGCGCTGCAGCGGAAGCCGCCACGAAGGAAGTGGAGGCCCTTCACGCCAAGGTTCACGCCAGCCTGCTCCATGAGCGGGAAACCGCTGTCCTGCGCGAACAATTCATAGCCGTCCTCGGGCATGACCTACGAAACCCGCTGTCAGCTGTCATATCGGGCGCCAACTTGCTGAGGCGGGCGAATCTTGACGAGCGCAGCGCTCGGATTGTGGCGCTGATGGCCGAAAGCGCCTCCCGCATGGTGGGTCTGATCGCCAACGTGATGGACTTTGCGCGTAGTCGGCTGGCTGGTGGCCTGACCCTCGACGTGACACGGGACGCGCCGGTCGAGGCGGTGGTGTATCAGGTGATCGCTGAACTGCGCGCCAGCAACCCGGATCGGCGGATCGACGTGGACTTTGAGCTTGATGAGGCTGTCGATTTCGACAAAGCTCGCATGGCCCAGCTTTTTTCCAACCTTCTCGGTAACGCCTTGACTCACGGCACCCAGGGGCAGCCAGTCGTGGTGCGGGCACTTAGCGGCAATGCCCAGTTTGAATTATCCGTTGCCAATGCCAGCCCGCCCATTCCGCCCGCAATGCTGGAGAACCTGTTTCAGCCGTTCTTCCGCGGCGCGGCGCGGCCAAACCAACAAGGACTCGGGCTCGGTCTTTATATCGCGTCGGAAATCGCTTGCGCCCATGGCGGACGCATCGATGTCCAATCCGGGGCGCGGGAAACCACCTTCACGCTCCGAATGCCGACGCAATCGAAGGCTGGCGATCAGGACGGTGCCGTCGGCGAGCGAAAAAGCTCGTGCTTGCACCAATAAGCCGGATGGTCACGTGCTGATCGGGCAGGGCCTATGCGCGCAGTCGCGGCTGTGTGATTGGAAAATGAGGCCGAGGCCGTCTAGTAAACTGGTGGGGCCATCAGCCCCAAGATTTTGATGACAATGAATCGCTTCAAGATTTGCACAATCGTGTCATCCCG
>JANXTF010000130.1 GCA_025352565.1 Rhodospirillales bacterium
GGGGACATCCCCGCACGGCGCGCCCGCTTTGCCCTCAACCACAGGAGAGAGAAACGAATGAAGACCTTCCTCGCCGGCGTCGTCGCCGACGCCGCCACCAGCGCCCTGCGCACCATGAGCGTGACGCCCGCGTCGATGGTCCTGAGCACGGCCATGACATCGCCCCGTTCGGCAGGGCCGATCGGGGCGCCGGCCTGCAAAGTGACGCTCATCAAGATCGAACTCAACTTCCACCCGCGATAGCCGGCGGGTTGCCCACGCCCGCCGCCAACACCCAACAGCCCCGAAAGGACCCCCGCCATGGCGAAAGCCGCCCTCACGCGCGCGCTGCTGCGCAGCCCCCCCGCCCTGCCCGACGGCGCCGCGAAGCTCCGCATCTTCGACGTCCAGCTGAGCGGCTTCATCGCCGAGCGGCGCAGGACCGGCACCACGTTCTACCTCCGCTACACCGACCTCCGGGGGCGCAGCCGCGAGGTCAAGCTCGGCCGCCTCGGCGACGTCACGGTGGACCAGGCGCGGCAGCAGGCCGAGCAGCTGCGCGCCTCGGTCAGCCTCGGCGGCGACCCCGTCGCGGACAGGGCGAGGCGGCGGGCCGTGCCGCTGTTCGCCGACTTCGCCCGCGAGCGCTACCTGCCGCACGTCACCGAGCACCTGCGCAGCGCCGGCAACATCGAGGCCTACCTCCGGCTCCGCATCCTGCCCGCCCTGGGCCGCAAGGCCCTCGACGAGATCACCCAGGACGACGTGGCCGCCCTGCGGCGGCGGCTGGTCGCCTCCGGCCTGTCCGCCGCCAGCGTCAACCGCCACCTCGCGACGCTGCGGTCGATGTTCAACCTGGCGCTCCGGTGGCAGCTCTACGAGGGCCGCAACCCGGCCGCCTCGCCCGGCATGCTGCGCGAGGTGCACCGGGAGCGCTACCTCACGCCGGCGGAGACCCGGGCCCTGGTCGCGGCGCTCGACCGCGAGCCGTGCCAGGACTCGGCCGCGGCGCTGGTGCTGCTCGTCGTGACCGGCGCGCGGAAGGGCGAGGTCCTGCTGGCGACCTGGGACCTCGTGGACCTCGAGCGCGGCCAGCTCGGGGTGGTGCGCTCCAAGAACGGCCGGCCGCGGCAGATACCGCTCTCCCCGGTGGCGGTGGCGATCCTGCGGCGGCAGGCCGGGCGGCGCGCGGAGGGCAACCCGCACGTGTTCCCGAGCAGGAGGCGCGCCGGCCGCCCGCTCGAAGACCTGCGGGGCACGTGGGTTCGGGCCAAGCGCGCGGCGGGCCTGCCGGCGGAGCTGCGCATCCACGACCTCAGGCACTCGTTCGCGTCCGCGCTGGCGAACGCCGGCACGCCGCTCTACGAGATCGGCACCGTGCTCGGCCACCGGCAGCTGTCGACCACCACCCGCTACGCCCACCACGCCCCCCAGCGCCTGGTGGACACCGCCTCGGCCGCCGCCCGGGCGTGGGACCTGCTGCCCGCGCCGGCGGACGACGGCACCGGGCAGCCGTGAATGGGGGAAGGAGGGGGGATGGCCGCGGCCCCTTTTTTTCTTCCTGTCAGGTGGGCGCGGCGCCCCCGCGCCTCAACTCGATTTCATCCCTGGGCTCCGCCGGAGCGATCGCCGCAACATCGACCAGGGAATTCCACATGAACGTCGCCGCCCCGAACGACGCGCTCTGCAAGCGCCCGACCAACGTCGCCTTCGTCCACTACGCCGATGCCCGCACGGTCGGGCTGACCGTCTACATGACGCCGGATGAGGAAAGGCGGTTGCGCGACCTCCTCGCGGCGCTGCATGACTACGGGCTCATCCTACGCGCGAGCTTCGTGCCGGCGCTCCCTCACCTCGGCTTCCGCGAGATGCTCGACGTCGTGCGTCAGACGGTCGGCGCCCACTTCGTCGATGCCGCGCTGCTGGCTCGCGGGCCGCCTCCGGTCGGGAGCGATCCCGAGCCTGCTGCGGTGATGCCGGTGTGGGCGTTCGAGCCTGAGGGCAACGGCGCCGACGTGCTGATCAGCTCCGGACGGCTATGGGGCGCCGATCTTTTGCTCGAGGCGCTGCGGGTCGAGAGCGACGACGATCCCGTGCCCATGCCGTCGGTGCGCGCCCGATATGCCCGATGGAACGAGGCCGCAGGCGCGGGGTCCAGCCTCAAGACAACGGAGCTTCCAGGCCGACGAGGCGCATACGCGATCTTCGCGGCGCCGGCCTGTGCATGATACCTGACTGGGAGAATCGGAGGTGCCGGCACATAGCCGGCACCTCGCTTGCTTTTTTCCGGACGGCACAAGTGCTGAGTTTTATGGCCCCGAGCACCTCTACAAGTCGACCGCGGGTAAATGGCCTCAGTTGGCCGGGAGCGGACTGGCCGCTATCATGCGGGAGGTAGCCGGAAGCAGTCATACGATGCCGAGTGGTAGAAAGCTGTTCCCGCCCCACTGCCGCCCAGCACCGTCCCGGTGATCGCCGTGGTTAAGTCGCCCGCCGCGGCCAGAGTCTCGGCTCGACGCTCTCTTTCGATCACACCGCTGTCACCGAAACCGCATGATCTATATGCCGTGCTGCCAGGGTCCCCTAAGGGGAGGCCACTCACCCCGGCTGAGTAGGAAAAGCTCATGGCTAAGACACCAGTTACGCCCAAGGCAAAAGTGGGCGCCCCAGCGCTGTTCGACATGAACAGCCGGGAACGGAAAGGCGGCGGTAAGGGGGGTCACGGCGGTCCGGCCCGCGGCCGTGACGAGAAGCGCCCGCCCAGCCACATCATCAGCCTGCCACCCACGTCCGTCGATCGGGGCGAAGGCTGGGTCATCCAGAAGCTCGGCAAGGTGGACCAGGCATCCCGCGCCGCCATGGGTGCGGAGTACCACTTGATTTTCGAGGGCCATGACCCGCTGGTGTTCGGCTATCTGAGCGCCGCCCGGGACCGCGCCAAAGAGCCCCCACCGGAGACCGCTAAAGTTTCAGAGGTTGCGACCGACCCGGTTGAGGAAACGACCGCCTCGGGAGCATCAACTGGGGAAGCCTAGGCAGGCGACATCCGCCTTCGGAAATTCTGGCCGAGAGCGGACCGTCGGCTGCGGAGAGGGCGGAAGCGAGAAGCGGACAATAGCTGCGTCCACCCTCCGGCTGCTTTCGACCCAAATCAGACGGTCACGGCCCGATTAGACCCACCTCGAAGCGGACGTTTGTGGAGTGAGTTTCCCGGCAGGGCTGTTTAACGCTAACCAGATTTCGTTGTATGCCATGATGTGATCGAGGCTGAGTGCGCCGTTCCAGAGTGCCTTTGCCACGTTGGTGACTCCAT
>JANXTF010000135.1 GCA_025352565.1 Rhodospirillales bacterium
GGCGCGGGCGCCACGGGCACGGGCGCTGCATTGCTGTCGCTCATACCTTTTCACCCCGTTCGGCCGCGTCCCACATCAAACGGGGGTCGAAGCTCATCGCCGCGAGCATGGTGAGGATCACCACAGAACAGAATGCGATCACCCCCGGACCCGGCGTCACCGAGGCCAGCAATCCCAGCCGCACGATCGCGGTCAGGATGGATACCACGAACACGTCGATCATCGACCAGCGGCCCACCGAATCCACGATCCGGTACAGCAGCGTGCGCTCCCGCAGCCGCGCGGCGCTGCCCCGGTGGGTCGCGATCAGCATGGTCGCCAGCCCGACCATCTTGAGCAGCGGCACCGTGATGCTGGCGAAGAACACCAGGGTGGCGAGCGGCCACAGCCCCGATTGCGCGAGCTTCTCCACCCCGCTCAGGATGGTGTCGGGTTCGCCGCGCCCGAGCGAGATCACGGTCATCACCGGCAGCAGGTTGGCCGGAACATAGAGCACGACCGCCGCCGCCAGCAGCGCCCAGGTGCGGTTGAGGCTGTCCGGCTTGCGCCGCCGCAGGGTGGCGCCGCAACGCGGGCAATCCAGCTGGCCGCGCGAGACCAGCCCGCAGCAATCGCAGCCGATCTCGGCCATGGGCCCGGCCTGGCCGGCCCCCGCCCCCAGGCCGCGCGCGTCCAATGCCTCCCACACCGCCTCCGGGTCGAGCGCCACGTCGGCCGCCGCCATCACCAGCATCAGCCCGCCGAGCGCGTACATCGCCGCCCCCACATGAACGGTCGCCAGCGCCGCCAGCCGCGTGTAGGCGACGAACACGCCCAGCAGGAACACCTCGATCATCGACCACGGCTTCAGCCGCTCCACCCAGCGGAACGCGACATGCAGGCCGGGCAGCGGGTCGCGCATCCGCAGGCCGGCCAGCACCCAGGCGATTGCCCCGAGCCGCGCCAGCGGCGCCGCCATCGTGGTCGCGAACACCACCAGCGCCACCTCCCACAGGCCGCTCTGGCGCAACTGCACGGGTCCGCTCGACAGCAGCGTCGCCTGGCCGAACCCGCCCAGCGTCAGATCGAGGAACGGCTCGCTCACCGCGACGGCGAACAGCACGAGGCCGGTGACCGCCAGCGCCATCGGCGCCCCGAACGGATCGCGGCGCGCCCGCCGCAGCACCGCGTCGCAGCGCGGGCAGCGCGCGACGGTGGCCGGAGCCAGCGCGGGCACCGCCTGGAACAACCCGCAATCAGGGCATTCGCGCAAAGCATCGGGGGTGCTCATTGGACGCAAAGCTTCCGGGACTCGGCGGCATGTGTAAGGACGGCGGCAGGTTCAGCCATGCGGATGACGGAGGTACCAGTTGGACGGCATGATCTCGGGTAGCCATAACACCGGCCCCATATCGACGCAGAGGTCAATCCCGGTGGTATCCATGCCTGTCAGCAACGCCGCACGCTCGATTTCGATTGAAAAGCGCGCGCAGATCATCGTGCTGGGCAACGAGAAGGGCGGCTCGGGCAAGTCCACCGCCGCCATGCACCTCATCGTGGGCCTGCTGCGCGACGGCTATACGGTGGGCGCCATCGACCTCGATGCCCGCCAGGCGACACTCGGCGGCTACCTCGCCTCCCGCATCGCCTTCGCCGCCGCGCGCAACCTGCCCTTGCCGGTACCCGCCGCGCTCGCCGTCCACCGCAGCGAGATCGACAGCCGCGCCGAGGCCGAGGCCGAGGAGACCGCGCGTTTCCAGGCGGCGCTGGCCACATTATCCGCCACCTGCGAGATCGTCGTCATCGACTGCCCCGGCTCGGACAGCTTCCTGTCTCGCCTCGGCCATTCGTACGCCGACACGCTGGTGACCCCGATCAACGACAGCTTCGTCGACTTCGCCATGCTCGCGAAGGTCGATCCCGAGAACCACGATGTGATCCAGCCCAGCATCTACAGCGAGATGGTTTGGGAGGCCCGCAAGAAGCGTTTTTCCCGCGACCGCGGCCGGATCGACTGGCTGGTGATGCGCAACCGCCTCGGCGCATCGGAGGCCCGCAACAAGCGCGACGTCGGCTCCACGCTCGACGCGCTCGCCAAGCGCATCGGCTTCCGCACCGTGAAGGGCTTCGGCGAGCGCGTGATCTTCCGTGAGCTTTATCTCCAGGGCCTCACGCTGATGGACGTCCGCGAGGCCAACATCGGCATCTCGCTCGGCATGAGCCACATCGCCGCCCGCGCCGAAGTCCGCTCCCTAATCGGCGCCATCCGCAAACCGCCGCCCGCGATGGAGCCGGCGGCGGCGGTGGAGTGAGCCGCCCGGTAGCAACCCGGCCAGCGTGCGTTCGGCGAGCAGCGTCCGCGGACGCTG
>JANXTF010000062.1 GCA_025352565.1 Rhodospirillales bacterium
GCCAGGCGCATCCCACCCTCCGCCCGATCCACGGTTCCACTTTCTTGGTAACCACCGCCAGATTTGACATATTACATGTAATGTCGAAAGCTATCCGCCTGGGACCGAATGCGTGGAGGCGAGATGTCTGTGGATGCGGCAACGAAAGCGAGACCGGCACAGGTCTATGGCTCCATCACCGAGGAGGGCCTCGATCAGCTGCGCAAGCGCATGCATATCGAGCATCCCATCACGGAGCCATTCCTGCGCTTCGTCAACGACGACAGCATCCGCCATGCGGCCCGCGCGATCGGCGACATGAACCCCCTCTTCATCGACCCCAAACATGCCGCGGCCTCGCGCTTCGGCCGCCAGGTCGCGCCGGCATCTTTCCTGTATGGCGTCACCTGGGGAAGCTGGGACATGCGCCGGGGCGAGGGCCTGCCCGGCGTGCATGGCCTGCATTCGCGGGATCGCTGGCGCTACTTCCGCCCGGTGCTTGCCGGGGACGAGATCCGCGCGACCAAGATGCTGGTGGGTTTGGAGGAGAAAGCCGGTTCCTACGCCGGGCGGTCGATTATCCAGACCCGGGAATTCAAGTATTTCAACCAGCGCGACGAACTGGTCGCGACATGCCTGATGTCGGCATTCCGTGTGGAGCGGAATGCTGGCAAGGAAGGCGCAAAATACAGCTCGATCGCCAAGGCGACGTACACCGTGGAGGAGATCCAAAGCATCGATGACGAGGTCGGCAGCGAGATCGTCCGCGGCGCCAACCCGCGCTACTGGGAAGACGTCCTGGTCGGTGAAGCGCTGCAACCAATCGTGCGTGGACCGCTGACTGTCGCGGACATGATCGCCTGGATGATGGGCGTGGGCTCGCCGCACATCCGGTCCGGACAGTATTGGCTGGCCTACCGCAAGCAGTCCCCGAAGGTCGGGGTGCGTGACCCCAAGACGAACATTTTCGAGGCGGTAGAGCGTGTTCACTGGGACCCGTTCATGGCCGCCGAGATCGGCATGCCCGCGCCGTACGACTACGGTTCGCAGCGCGGCGCATGGGCGACGCACCTGATGACCAATTGGGCGGGCGACGACGGCTGGGTGGCCGAAGTGGACGTGCAGTATCGCGGGATGAACTTCCTGGGCGACACGGTCTGGGTGCGGGGCGCCGTCACACGCAAATGGCAGGACGAAAAAACCGGCATCGGCTACATCGCCTGCTCGATCCAGGGCGTGAACCAGCGTGGCGACACCATCATGCCAGGCAGCGCCATCGTGGCGTTGCCGACCCGCGCGAAGAAGCTGCCGGACTTCCCAATCGATCCGGCGCTCGACGACGGCAAGGCTTAGGAAGCTGCATGGGGCACGCTGACGGAAGCCAGGCTGGCCGTGGCGCTTTGCCACTGGCCGGCATCCGGGTGCTGGATTTCACCCATGCGGCCGCCGGTCCGTTCGGCACGATGATGCTGGGCGACATGGGCGCGGAGGTCATCAAGATCGAAAGGCCCGGCAGCGGCGATGGCGCCCGTACCATGGGCTCGCCCATGCCGGGCTTCCCGCGCCGGAACTCGGACTACTACCTGAGCCTGAACCGCAACAAGCAGGGGGTGGCGCTGGATCTGTCCCATCCCGAGGGTGCGGCGGTGGCGCGTCAACTGGCGGCAAAGTGCGACATCGTGGCGCAGAACTTCCGGCCCGGCGTGATGCAGCGCCTGGGGCTGGGCTACGACGATTTGCGCGTTCTGCGTCCCGGTCTGATCTACTGCTCCATCTCCGCATTCGGCGCCGATGGTCCGTGGCGCGAGCGTCCGGCCAACGACATCATCATGCAGAGCGTATCCGGCCTGATGGGCGTCACCGGAGAGGTCGGCGGCGCCCCGGTGCGGATTGGCGCGCCGATCTCGGATTTCAGCACCGGGCTTTTCGCGATGGCCGGGGTCCTGGCGGCGCTGTTCGCGCGGGAGAGGTTCCCGGAAGGGCAGCATGTCGAAGTCAGCATGCTGGAATCATCGTTGAACATGATGTGCAACTACGTCCCGTCCGTCGCCGATAATGGCGCGGTCATCCCGCGCCTGGGCCGGGGCCACGCACAGATCGTGCCCTACCAGGCGTTCCTGTGCGCCGACGACGAATACGTCATGGTCGGTGCGTTCACCCGCAATTTCTGGGTCAACCTTTGCACCGCGCTGGATCGGTCAGGTTGGACGACCGACCCGCGTTTCGCCACCAACTCCGCCCGTCTTGCCAACCGCGACGAGTTGATCGGAATGTGCAATGCGCTGTTCCGCGGCAAGGAGCGGGCCGAATGGCTGCGCATCCTGGACGCCGCCGACGTGCCATGCAGCCCGGTGCTCGAACTGCACGATGCGATCAGGACGGAGCAGGTGGAACACGACCGCAGCGTGGCGCGGATGACGGGCGACGGGCGACAGGTGAGCGTGGTCCGCAGCCCGGTTCGCGTGAAGGACTGGCCCGAGCCGCCGATGCACATGGCGCCCGATCTTGGCCGCGACACACGGTCCGTGCTGGCTGGGGTGCTTGGGCTGGATGATCCCGGAATCGAAGCGTTGGAAGCGGCCGGAGCCGTTGGCTCGTCGAAGGGGCTTATCGATGCCCGGTGAAGCCGGATCGGAAATGCCGGCTCAGCCGGACGCCGCCGCCACACGCGGCTTGCCGCTTGCCGGTGTCGTCGTGATCGACCTGACGCACATCTATAATGGACCTTACGCGACGTTCCTGATGGCCATGGCGGGCGCCACCGTGATCAAGGTCGAACCTCGGGGCGGCGAACACTTGCGGCACCGGGCAGAGTTGGGCGGCGCCGGGGCGCCGTTCGCGATGCTGAACAGCAACAAGCGCGCGGTCACCCTCAACCTGAAATCCGAGCGTGGCCGCGCCATCCTGCGCAGCATGGTCGCCAAGGCGGACGTTTTCGTGGAGAATTTCGCGCCGGGGGCCTTGGCCCGGCTGGGCCTGACGCCAGCCTCCTTGCAGACGCTGAACCCGCGCCTGATCTACGCGTCCAGCACTGGCTATGGCCAGTCCGGCCCGTATCGCGACTATCCCGCGATGGACCTGACGATCCAGGCGATGTGCGGCGTGATGGCGACGACGGGGTTCCCCGAGCACATGCCGGTGAAGGCCGGCCCGGCGGTGGCGGATTTCTTCGGCGGCGTGCATCTGTATGGCGCAATCGCCACCGCGCTGTTCGAGCGGGAACGGACCGGCGTGGGTTCCACCGTCGAGGTCTCGATGCAGGAGGCGGTGTATGCGTCGCTGAGCTCCAGCATCGGGATGTACTTCGCCAACCAGCAACGCCCGCCCGCGCGGACCGGCAACCGGCATAGCGGTCTGGCGGAAGCGCCTTACAACGTCTACCCGGCCCAGGATGGCCACATTGCCATCATCGGCAACAACGACCGCCATTTCCAAACCGTGCTCGTCCTGATGGGGCGGCAGGATTTGCTGGATGATCCTCGGTTCGTCGGGCTGAAGGCGCGGGCCGACAACATGCAGGCGATCGACGACCTGATCGGCGGCTGGACGGTAACGTTCCTCAAGCAGGATCTGGCCGACCTGCTGCTGGCCAACCGCGTGCCCTGTTCCCCGGTGCGTACCGTGGATGAGGTCGTCAACGACCGGCACATGCACGCCCGCGGCGCCTTGGAGTGGATCGACCATCCACAATTCGGCCGCCTCGTGCTTCAGCGCAGTCCGTTGCGGTTCGAAGGCACCGCGCGGGTGCCGCTGACGCCGAGTGCCACGCTGGGCCAGCACAATCACGACATCTATGGCGAGTGGCTTGGGTTGAGCGATGCCGAGTTGCAGGACCTGGCCGCCGAACAGGTGATATAGGTTCGGCAACGATGAGCCGCGCGCCGCGGCTGTCGAGGGCTACGCGGTTCGGACAGGAGATTGGGGCAGTGGACCATCTGACCGGCGGCCTGACCGACCCTGGTAACAGCGCCATGGGGATTACGGCGGAGACTCGCCCCTTGTCTGCTAAGGCACAATGGAACATTCGAAGCGGATTATCCTGAAATGACGCGATTGGGAGCGGTGAACGATATTTCCCTCGCCGACCAGGCCAAGGAGGCGATCCGGACTGCCATCCTGGAAGGGACCATCAGGCCGGAGGAGCGGATCACCATCGAGCAGATGGCGGCCGAGTTGGGCATCAGCCGCACGCCGGTGCGCGAAGCGCTGAAGGCGCTGGAGGTGGACGGGATCGTCCGTTTGCTGCCGCATCGCGGAGCCGTCGTCGAACGCTTCGCGCGCGCCGAGCTTGAGCATCGCTACGTCATCCGGGCCATGCTGGAAGGCTATGCGGCGGAACTCGCCTGCGCCGCCGGCGCCGCCGAGATCGCCACGGCGCTGGAGGAGAATTGCGCCAGGCTGGAGGTGATGGCCGAGGCGGCCGACCCGAATGACCCCGCGCAGGTGCGTCCGCTGGGCAACCTCAACCAGGAATTCCACAGCATCATCCGCGATGGCAGCCATAGCGCAACCCTGATCCGGCTGTTGGAGATGCTGCGTAATCCGTTCGCCTTCACGCTGTATTACTGGAGCGCGCGGGACCGGCAAGTGGCCTCGATCGGCATCCACCGGCAGATCGCCGCGGCGTTCCGGGCCAACAAACCGCTCCGCGCCCGCCAGTTGGTGGAGCGCCACTTGCTGGAGGCACGGGATCATCTGATGGAGATGGAATCCACCCGGCAGCAGAAGCTGCCGGAGACCGCGCAGGCCGTCACGAGGAGACGTCGATGACACGCGACCGCGACGACGTTCGGAATGAGGTGACCGGCACCCGACCTTACGGCTGAGAAGCGGGCGCCCGCACTCACCGGGCGCT
This sequence comes from Rhodospirillales bacterium, assembly GCA_025352565.1. Taxonomy (GTDB): domain Bacteria; phylum Pseudomonadota; class Alphaproteobacteria; order Acetobacterales; family Acetobacteraceae; genus JANXTF01. Next base: position 4,835 of record JANXTF010000062.1, read on the forward strand.
GACCGTCCGCTATTTGATGAACAGGTCGGAGGGCTTCAGGGTATCCAACCCTGGGATGTCCGTAGCCTGCCGCAGCAAGGCGATCTCCTGCATCAAATCGGCATCGCTCAGGGCCGGCTTGGTCCAATTGCCCGCATCATGGTCGAAGGCGATCTTCAGCGTTTCCGCATCCACCAGCGGATAGGCTCTGGTCAAAGCCTGCAATGCGCCGGGGAGGTCCTGGGTGATCGCCGCCGCGGCGTCGACGAATACCGCGCGGACCCGCCGGATGATGTCGGGATTGGCGCTGGCGTAGGCCGTGGTGGTTTCCAGCACGGCCGAGCTGGCCGGACTGTTCTTGGCGGGAAGTTCGCCGCGGGGGGCATCGATCCAGATGACCCCGGTCTTGTTGAGCACCGTGAGCGTCCAGAAGGGCGAGCTGGCCACGAAGCCCTGGATCGCGCCGGCTTGGAGGGCCGCCGGCATGGTCGGCTGCGCCAGATAGACGAACCTGGCCTTCGCCCCGGCATCCTCGATCGATTGACGGACCGGCGCCAGCAACGCGGACGTGGCGCTGGGCACCGCGATCGTCAGCCCGTTCAGGGCCTTGAACCGCTCGATCAGCGGCGCCTGCGCGTTGACCGGCAGTTTGTCGGCCACCGACGTCGCCAACACGATGGGCGCGGCGAACCCCCGGTAGAGGCTGGTGACGATGCCGATGCCCAGGCCACGCACGCGGGCCGCGATGACCTCCGCCGGGCCGGAGCCGGCGAAGTCGGCCGAGCCGCCGATCAGCGCGGCCGTCGCGGCGCTGCCGCTATCCAGCACGATGATCCGGGGCATCAGGCCGTTCTTTTCGAACAGCTTCAACTGTTCGGCGATGCGTAAGCCCCCCCAGGCCAGGCTGTTGGAACTGAGCGCGATCACGATCGGCTTCGGCGCCTGCGCCTGCGCCGGCCGGGTGGCCCAGGGCAGTAGCGCGGTCGCCGGAAGGAACCGAGTGAAGAGGGTGCGTCGACCGGTCTTGAGCATGGGTGCGTCCTACTGAACGGGCTAATGAACGGGATGGCGCTCCGCTAACCCGCGGGCGTCAGGTCGCGCACATTCTGCCAACGGAGCGCCCGCGTCTCGATGATTTTCAGAGCCGCCAAGCATACCATGCTGATGCCCATCAGCACGATCAGCCCGGCGAACACGGCAGAGGTGTCGTAGAAGCTGGTCGCTTCGCGGATGCGGAACCCGACGCCGTTCTCCGCCGCGATGAACTCACCCACGATCGCGCCGATCAGGGCATAGGGCAGGCCGATACGGATGCCCGCGAACAGCCAGACGGAGGCGTGGGGCAGGGCGATCTTGGTCCAGATCTGCCAGCGGCTGGCGCCCAGCAGCCTGGCGTTGCTGACGAGGTCGCGGTCCACCTGGCGGGTGCCCTGAAACGTGGTGAAGAACACCATGAAGAACACGAGCAGGGTGGCGAACATGATCTTGTTGCCCATGCCGATGCCGAACCACAGGACGAAGAGCGGGGCCAGCGCCACTTTCGGAAGGGTGTAGAACGCGATCACGAACGGCTCGAAAATGTCGCCCAGGCGGCGGACCCAGCCGAGCACGAAGCCGACCAGGCCGCCGATGCTGCTGCCCAGCACGAAGCCGATGCCAGCTTCGATGATGGTGGTGCGTATGTCGCCGAGCATCACGCCATTGGCCGCCCATTTGCCGAAGGCGCGCCAGATCCCAGCCGGGCTGCTGATCCAGAACTCCATGCCCAGGCGGCTGGCGGATATCTGCCAAATCGCCAAGGTCACGGCGAGGATCGTGATTTGGATGGCCGTGTCGCTGCCCAGGGTGAAGCGGTTGAGTACTTGCCAGCCTGTCGGAGCGGGATCGGCCAACATGGCGCTCCGGCCGGCGCGCTTGCCGATTGCGGTCATGGAACCGTCCCTCTCAGTCGTCACTCAGCGCCGTCCACAGCGTTTTGAAATAGGCGCCGAAGCGAGGGTCGGATTGGATGTCGACGACGTCGCGCGGGCGTGGGATGTCGATATCGACGATCAACTTGATCCGGCCCGGCCGGCCGGACATGACGACCACGCGGTCCGCCAGGGTGATCGCCTCGTGCAAGTCATGGGTGACAAAGACGAAGGTCGACGCCGTGGTCTGCCATAGCCGCATCAGTTCGCGGTGCATGTGCATGCGCAACTGCGCGTCCAGGCTGCCGAACGGCTCGTCCAGCAGGTATGTCGATGGATTATAGGCCAGCGTGCGGGCGATCAGCACGCGTTGCAGCATGCCGCCCGAGAGCTGCTTGGGATAGGCATTCTCGAAACCCGTCAGCCCGACCTGCGCGATGGCGGCGGCCGCGCGGAGCTTGATCTTGGCTGCCGGCCAACGGCGGAATTCCAGCGGCAAGCGCACGTTGGCTTCCACGGTGCGCCAGGGCAGGCAATAGTTCTTTTGCGTTATGTAGCCCACATCGTGATTGATGCCGCGCAATGGCGCGCCCCGGTGGAGCACGGAGCCGGTACGGGTTTGCAAGGTTCCGGCTGCAAGATTGAGCAGGGTGGACTTGCCGCATCCGCTCGGCCCGATGATCACCAGGAACTCTCGCTGCCGCACCTCCAAGGTGGCGGGCCCCATCGCGACGAACGATCCGAAGCGGACACTGACATCGGTGAAGGAAAATTCGGGCGTTAACTCTGTGACGGTCACGTCGTCGGCGACGGCCGCCATCATCGCGGGCCGTGTCCTCGCCCCTGGTCCGATCCGAGCCACTCGCGTTGCAACATTCCCTCCCGGGGACGCCTTCGTCGACTGTGCCGCTTCGATGGCCTTACACCGGCGAGTTCTGATGCGAGATTACATGTAGTGTACGGACGGTCAATGGTCTCCATGCCCGGTGAGGGCGGCCCGCCGAAATGCAGCAGGCCGTTCTCGCAGTTCAGCGTGATGTGACGATCGGGGGGGTGTGCCGCGCAACCAGCGGCCGCAGGCCAATGCCCAGGTCGGGAAACATACCGCAGGGCACATCCAGGGCGAGACGGCCGCCATCCGCAACCGGGTGCGGAGGGTCATGCGGACGTTCATGTATTGTGTCGGCCGGGTCTGTTCCCGGCCGACACGGTACATGATTGGGCGCCCGCGTCTCAGGCGTTTTGGGTCGCGTGCCGGGTCAGATCTCCCGCCGTTGCATCATGCCGGCCATGGTTTCCGCCTGGCGGATCGCCAATGAGACGATGGTCAGCGTGGGGTTGCAGGCGACGCCGGACGTGAACTGGCTGCCGTCCGAGACGAACAGGTTCTTCACGTCGTGGCTCTGCCCGAACTTGTTCACCACGCCGTCGCGCGGCTTATCGCTCATGCGGTTGGTGCCCATGTCGTGCGTGCTGGGATAGGGCGTCGTGTGGAATATCCGGGTGGCACCCACCGCGTCGTAGGTCGCGCCACCCTGGGTGTAACCGTGGCTGCGCATGGCGATATCGTTCGGGTGGTCGTTGAAATGCACGCTCGCCACGGGCATGCCGTTCTTGTCCTTCGCCGCTGGGTCGAGCGTGCGTCGTCGAGCCGCGCGACCCCGTCGGTCAGCAGCGCCTTCTTGCCGGCGTCGGCCGCCAGCGCGTCATAACCGGCGCAGGCCACGACATAGTATTTGTCGGCCAGGCGATCATGCGGGAAGATGTCGCGTGCTGCCTTCACCAGGGTTGCCGTCACGTGCGGCGAGAGGTTTTTGGCCGCCTGCGCCCAGGCCGCGTCGGCCGAAATGCCGACAGCGATCGCTCCAGCAGCAGGCGCCGCGGCCAAGGTCGCGAGAAAGCCGCGCCTGCCGATGGAAGCCGGTTTGTCGATCGTCCGCATGATGTCGCCTCCGAGGGAGTTTCGGCCAGATGCTCTCAACAAGCCCGGCGTGCCACACTCTGTTCGGTCCGGCATATCGGAGCTCCGCTCAGCGCCATGCGCTGCCCCTGGATTGCCGCGCCGCCCGAGCGCGGCTCGCGATGACGAAATTCGTTGAGGCGGTGCGAGAAAGAGGTCTCTATTCCTGCGATGTCCCTCGCGCTTCCCTCCACCCTCGCCGACCGGGTCTCTGCGATCTTCGACGGGTTGTGCCATGCGGTGCCGAAGCTGATCGCGCGGGACCGGGGGGCGGGGCCGCTCATCATCCTGATCTTTGCGCGGCTGCGGCGGTTGCAGGCGCGGTTCGTGGCGCTGGCGGCGCGGGCGCGGGCCGGCAGGCTGCCGGCGCCGCGCAGG
>JANXTF010000086.1 GCA_025352565.1 Rhodospirillales bacterium
TGGCTGGGGGACCTGGATTCGAACCAAGGCTTTCCGAGTCAGAGTCGGAAGTTCTACCGCTAAACTATCCCCCAAGCGGGCTGGGAGTGTCTAGCACGCGACTTCCGAGCTTCGCAACCCGCATCCCTTTTCCCCACGCCCCGTGAAGGACGGGTCCTTGCGCGGTGTTGCCGGTCACATCGCGCGTCGGAGGGCCGCGCGCACCGTCGCCACATCGGCATCCGCGAGCTCGGGCCACATCGGCAGGCTCATCACCTCTGCGGCGGCCCTGGCGGTTTCCGTGCATCCCGCCGGGCCCAGCGCGACGCGCCCGGCATAGGCCGGCTGCACATGCACCGGCACCGGGTAATGCACACCAGTGCCCACGCCCAACGCCCGCAGCCGCGCCTGCTCGGCCGTGCGGTCGGCCACCCGGATCACATACTGGTGGAACACATGCGAGCCGCCCGCGCGGCGCACCGGGGATCGGGCACCCAGCACCGCATCGTACGCGGCGGCGATCGCGCGCCGCCGCGCATTTGCCGCATCGAGATGCACGAGCTTCACCCGCAAGATCGCAGCCTGTATTTCGTCCAGCCGGCTGTTCACCCCCACCTCGTCCGACACGTAATGCGTGCGCCAGCCATATTGCCGGATCGCCGCGATGCGCGCGGCAAGGTCGGCATCGCCGGTCGCCACCACGCCGCCATCGCCGAGCGCGCCCAGGTTCTTCGTCGGATACAGGCTGAACGTCGAAATGCGGCCGAACGTGCCGACCTTGCGGCCCGCGTGCGTCGCGCCATGCGCCTGGCTGCAATCCTCGATCAGCGCCACGCCATGCCGGGTGCAGACCTCCCCGATCGCATCGAGGTCCGCCGACTGACCATACAGATGCACCGCGATCACTGCGCGGATCGGCGGCAACCCGGCCGGCGGGCGCGCCAGCACCTCGGCGAGTTCCACCGGGTCCATTGTGTAGTGCAACGGATCGATGTCGATCAGCACCGGCACGGCGCCCGCCATCTCGATCGCGGCGACGGTCGCCACCGCCGTGTGCGATACGCTCGCCACCGCGCAGCCCGGCCCGATGTCCAGCGCCCGCAGCGCCAGCGTCAGCGCATCCGTACCGTTCGCGCACCCCACCGCGTGCGCCGCGCCCAGCCACGCCGCGAACTCCGCCTCGAACGCGCGGCCCTCGGCGCCCAGGATGTACCATCCCGAGCCGAGCGCACGCATCACCGCCGCGTCGATCTCCTCCCGGTGCGCGCGGTAGCCGGCGCCTGGGTTGGCCTGCGGGATCATCGGGAGCCGCTATTGCGATGGTGCTTAAACCGGTCGTTCATTCACAAATAAGCTCCCAACCGAGGCCGGAACCACTCCAGCGACCGCCGTATCCCGTCCTCCAGCGCCACATCGGCACTCCATCCCGCATCGCGGCGGAACGCGCGGTCGTCAGCGTGGTAGCTGCCGATGTCGATCAGCTTGCGGTCCGCGGGGAACTCGCGCGTGGTGAACCGCGCGGCCTCGCCCGCCACACGCGCCATCGTCTCGGCGATCTCCAGCAGGCTGGCAGGCGGCGCGCCGCCGATGTTGTAGATCTTGCCATGGCATTCCGGCGTCGCGGCGGCGCGCAAAAACGCATCCGTCACGTCATCCACATAGGTCATGTCGCGCAGCTGGGTCCCGCCCCAAACCTCGAACGGTTTTCCTTCGAGCACGTTGCGCATCCAGATGCCCAGGAAAGTCTGGCGCGCGTCGCGGATGCGCAGCCGCGGGCCGTAGCAATTGGTCAGCCGCAGCGACACGACGGGCCGTCCCATCACCCGATGCTCGATCATCCAGTACTGCTCGCCGGCGAATTTCGACACGCCGTTCGCGTCCGGCGGGTTCACCGGATGCTCCTCATCCACCGGCAGCCGCACCGGCCGCCCATAGAATTGGCGCGTCGAGGCATGCACCACCACCGCGTCGGGTGCCGCCTCGCGCGCCGCCTGGATCAGGCGCACCTGCGCGACCGCGTTCACCGCGATATCGGCGAGCGGGTCGCGCTGGCCGCCCATGTGGCTGGTCTGGGCGGCCAGGTTGAAGACGACGTCGCAGCCTTCGCACAGCGACCGGAGATCGACCTCGCGGATATCCGCCCGCACCAGTTCGACGTCAGCGCCTTCGAGGTTCGCCGGATTGGCCCCGCCGCCGAACAGGAACCCGTCTAGCGCCGTCACCCGCGCGCCACGCGCGGCCAGCGCGTGGCACAGATTGGCGCCGAGGAAACCGGCGCCGCCGGTGACCAGGATCTTGCTGCCGGTCCAGTCCATCGCCTATCCCACCAGGAAAGTGGCAATACTGAGCTGCAACAACGGCCGTCACCGCCACAACAGCCTGGTCGCCCTCGCGGCGCCCTCGGTCAGCGACGCCAGTTTCATCCATACGATATCCGGATCGACCACGCCGAATCCCGCGAATGTCGAGAACCCGCAATCCGAGCCCGCGATCACCCGCTCGCGTCCCACCACGTCGGCGTAGCGCACGATCCGCTCGGCCACGAGGTCGGGGTGTTCGACATAGTTCGTGCTGCTGTCGAGAATGCCCGGGATGATCTTCTTGCCTTCCGGCAGCTTGATCTCCTTGAACACCGCCCATTCATGCGCGTGGCGCGGATTGGCGCCCTCGAACGACAGCATTCCCGCGTTGATCTTCAGCACCTCGGGCAGCAGCCGACGCATCGGCACGTCCATCGTGTGCGGCCCTTCGTAATTGCCCCAGCACAGATGCAGCCGAACCTTCTCCGCGGCGATCCCGGCGAGCGCATGGTTCAGCGCTTCGACATGGAAGGCGATGCGCTTCACGAACGCGTCCTCCGTGCTGTCCGCGTACATCGTCTGTCGGCCAAGAGCGAGATCGGGGCTATCGACCTGCAAAATCAGGCCGGCCGCCACGATCGCCTCGAACTCCACCTTCATCGCCGCCGCCAGCGCCTCGAGATAGTCGTCGTCATTGGCGTAATGCGCGTTCGGCTGGAACAGCGCGATCACGCCCGGCGCGGCCGCGTTCATGAAGCCGTTCGCATAGCCGGAAGCCTTCAACGCGGATTTGAAATGCGCGATGTCGCTCTCCAGCGGCGCCATCGTCCGCACCTTGATCTCGCCGGTGCAGCACGGCCGCTTATACCCCGGCGTGCCGCCGCCTTTGGCCAGCCGCTCCATATATCGCGGCACCTGCAGCAGGTCGGCGGGGATGCGGCGCGGGCTGTCGCCCGAAAAGCCCGTCAGACGCTCGGAGATATACGTGGCGTAGCTGATCTTGCTCATCTCGCCGTCGCTCGGCACGTCGACGCCGGCTGTTCGCTGCCTGGCGACCACGTCGGTCACCGCGCGCGACACCGCCGCCTCGAAGGCCGCCGCGTCGACCGGCTGCTCGGCCGCACGCGCGAACAGCATGTCCGACACGTCCTTCGGGCGCGGCAGGCTGCCGACATGGGTGGTCAGGATACGATCGGTCATGTCAGGCGTTCCACGCGGCGAGGATGATGGTGACGATGCCGAGCCCGAGGTTCGCGGTCACCAGCTTGCGAATCGAGTCCGCGGCCAAGGCCGCCGCCGGGCGGTCCTGTGCCGCCATGGCGGTGCGCATCCGCTTCCAGGGGCCGAAGAACATCAGGATGAACACGGCCGCCATCACCAGCCCGAGCAGCAGCATCGCATGGACGTTCCACGGCACCGCGGCGAAGCCGCCCTCGTTCGCGATCATGCCGAAGCCCGTCAGCAGCATGATCGGCATGGCGTGCCACACGACCAGGAAGAACCGCTTGAACACACGGGCGTGCAGATCGAGCCTGACTGCCGGCTCCAGCACCGCGAGGCTGGGGCGCAGCACCAGGATGGCGAAGGCCATGCCGCCCACCCATACCACGGCGCCAAGGATGTGCAGGATCAGCATGGCGGCGACCAGAGTCATGGGAGATATCCTAAAAGTTCTTCGTACAAGGCACGCATCTCCTGCCCGGCCACCGATTTGGGCGCGGTTTCCAGCACGCCAAGCCCGAGCGCGAAGGCGCTCGCGAAGCCGATGCGGTTGCCCAGCGCCGCGGCCATCACCGGATGGCTCGCTCCCGCGATATCCCGCTCGATGCCGGCGCGCAACCGCCCAGAGGCCGGCGCGCGGTTCAGCAGCAGTCTTACCGGCCTGCGTTCGTCGGCGGCGAGCTTCAATGTTCCCTCGGCCGCCCACAGGTCGGGCGGGCTCGGCTGCACCGGGACCAGCACCAGGCTGGCCGCCCGGATCGCGAGCTTGGCATCGGTGTCGATCTGCGGCGGACTATCGATCACGACCACGTCATGCGCGCGTCCCAGCTTGTCCACCTCGGCGGCCAGCCGCCACCCGGCGGCCTCCGACAGCGCGACCGCGACCGCGCCCGCGTGCCTGGACCGCAGGCCATGCCAACGCGCCAGGCTGCGCTGCGGGTCGATGTCCAGCACCACCACGCGCCGCCCGGCAAGCGCGAACGCCACCGCGAGGTTGGCCGCCAGCGTGGTTTTGCCCGCGCCGCCCTTTTGCTGGGCCACCGTAATGACGATCGCCATGGCATGAGACTCGGTTGTTGCGCGCCGAGTGTAACAGGTGTGCCAGGGTGGCGCATGCACCTCGATCTGCTGACCCCCACCGAGATGGCGCTGGCCGACGCCGCCGCGGCCCGCCTCGGCTTCGCCACCGCCGCGCTGATGGAACAGGCCGGCCGCGCCGTGGCCCGTGCCGTCCGCGCCCGCTTTACGCCGTGCCGGACGCTCGTGCTGTGCGGCCCGGGCAACAACGGCGGCGATGGCCGCGTCACCGCCCGGCTGCTGGCCGAAACCGGATGGCCGGCCACGGTCGCGGTTCTCGGGCAGCCCGGTTTCACGATCGCCGAAGCGGCCCGCGCGGAATTGGTGATCGACGCGGTGTTCGGCGCCGGGCTGTCGCGCGACGTGGCGCCCGACATCGCCGCCGTGCTGCATGCGGCCCGCCGCCTGGTCGCCATCGACACGCCCAGCGGCGTCGATGGCGCCACCGGGGCGGTGCGCGGCGACGCGCCCCAGGCGGCTCTGACCGTCACCTTCCACCGCCTCAAGCCCGGCCACCTCCTGCTCCCCGGCCGCGACCTATGCGGCGAGACCCTGCTGACCGATATCGGCATTCCCGACGCGGCCACGCCGGTGGCCGCGACCTTCCGCAACGACCCCCGCCTCTGGACCATCCCCAGTCCCGCGGCGTCCGGCCACAAATACAGCCGGGGCCACGCGACCGTGCTCGGGGGCGCCGCCATGACCGGGGCCGCCCGCCTGGCCGCGGTCGCGGCACGGCGGGCCGGCGCCGGCCTCGTCACCATCGCCGCCTTCGAGGGCGCCGCGATCTACCGGGCCGGCGAAGCGGGCACCATCGTGGACGACCAGCCGCTCGCGGGCCAACTGGCCGACCCGCGCCGCACCGCCTGGCTGTGCGGCCCCGGCCTGGGCGCGGACGCCGCCCGCGCGGCACTTCCCGTGCTGCTCGCTTCCGGCCGTAGCGTGGTGGCGGACGCGGACGCGCTCACCATCTGCGCCGGCGCGCCCGAGCGGCTGCGCGGCGCGACCGTCCTCACCCCGCACGCCGGCGAGTTCGCCCGCGTGTTCGGCGCCCCCGGCCCCGACCGCCTGGCCGCCGCGCGCGGCGCCGCCCGGCTCACCGGCGCCGTGGTCATTCTCAAAGGCGCCGACACCATCATCGCCGCGCCGGACGGGCGTGCCGCGATCAACGACAACGCCCCCCCCTGGCTCGCCACCGCCGGCTCCGGCGACGTGCTGGCCGGCATCGTCACTGGCCTGCTCGCCCAAGGCATGGCCCCATGGGACGCCGCCTGTGCCGCCGTGTGGCTGCATGGCCGGGCTGCCACTACCGCGGGACGAGGACTGATCGCGGAAGATCTTCTGTGCAGCATCGGAATGGCGCTGCGGGGCCTGCCCTCGCCGGCGCCGCGTAAGTCACCTCTGGAATAGGGTGGCTTTGTTGAGATCGTCGTGGGGATGAACGTGTCAGCCGCCACCGCATCGCTCACTTTACCCGCGTCCCCCGACTTCCCCTCATTGTCCGGCACGCATCCGAACAATATCGCACCTCGGCCCACACCTTGGCCCATTTCTTACGCCAGGCGAACGGCCTTCCGCACGCGGCGCAAACCTTGCTCGGCAGATCGGCCTTCTTGCGCATCGCCGCTATTCCCGCGCTCCAGGCAGCATGCGCTGCAACTCCGCCTCGCCATCCCAGAACTGGTGCTTCAGCGCGCCGGCCACATGCAGCGCCACCAGCGCGTAAAGCACATAGGCGAGGCTCGCATGCACCTGGAAGAGCAGGTCGTGCATCCGCTCCCGCGTCACGGGGTCGAGGTCGGTCAGCAGCCACACGCGCGGCCAGGGCACCAGGCCGAACAGGCGCATCGGGTGCGTCGCCGCCCCCTCCCAGGCGGAATCGTGCAGCCAGCCGGACAGCGGCAGGCCCAGGATCAGCGCGTACAGGCCGACATGGGCGGCATGCGCGCCGATGCGCTCGATGCGCGGATAACCGGCCGGCAAAGGCGGCGGCGGATGGCCCGCGCGCCACAGCAGCCGCAGCAGCCCCAGGCCCAACACGGTGATACCGATGGATTTGTGCGCGTCGACGATCGGGCGGGTGAAATCCTCGGGCAGCGCGTCCACCACCCACACCAGCACCAGATTGGCTAATATCAGCACCGCCACGACCCAATGCAGCGCGATCGCGATGCGGGTGTAGCGAAGCTCGCCGTGCATCCCTCTGTTCTCCAGGAAACCTCCCTCTCCCGCTTGGGGAACATGGAATAAACCAGCACTTTTCCGCGTCCACCCCATGTGCCGATACGCGAAAACCCTATTTAGGCCGGAACCCGCCCATGCCCAGTCTCGCCGAAAATCTGGCGCTTGCCTCGCCGCGCCTCACGCCGCCACCCACACCCACGCGGGCCGTACTCATCCATGGCGCGGTGCTGCTGCTGTGGGTGCTGCTGTTCGCACGGGCCTTCGTGCCGGACAACGTGTTCGCCTGGTCGGCCGGCATCGTGTATCTCGGCTACGACACGATCCTGCTCGGCTTCGTCTTCATCCAGACCCTGCCGCTGCTCCGCCGCCCGGCCCCATCCATCTCGGCCCAACCCCTCTCGGCCCCACGCATCGCGGCGACCCGCATCCCGCTCGGCGTCATCATCGCCGCCCACAACGAGGCCGCCGTGCTGCCCGTCACGCTGGCGGCGCTGGCGGCGCAGACCGAGGCCCCCGACGCCATCGTCATCGCCGACGACGGCTCGACCGACGGCACCGCCGCCTTCCTCGCCCGCGATTACGGCCTGACGCCCCCTCCCCTCGGCACGCTCAGCCCGCCGAGCCCGGTCCTGCCCGCGTTGCGTTGGCTCCGCCTGCCCCATGGCGGCAAGGCGGCGGCGCTCAACGTCGCGCTCGCCCGCATCGAAACCGAGACCGTGCTGACGGTTGACGCCGACACGCTGCTCGATCCGGGCGGCATCGCCGCCATGCGCGCCGCCTTCGCGGCCGATCCATGCCTGGTCGCGGCCACCGGCGTGCTGATCCCCATCTGCGTGCCCACGTTCGGCGGGCGCCTGATGCAGTGGTTCCAGACCTACGAGTACATCCGCAACTTCCTCTCCCGCTACGCCTGGAGCCGGCTGGGCGGATTGCTGCTGATCTCGGGCGCCTTCGCCGGCTTCCGGCGCCAGGCCGTGCTCGACGTGGGCGGGTTCGACGCCGCGTGCCTGGTGGAAGATTACGAACTGATCCACCGCCTGCGCCGCCACGGTGCCGCGCACAGCCTCGGCTGGCGCACCGCCGTGCTGGGCGACGCCCGCGCCCGCACCGAGGCACCCGCCACCATGGCCGCCTTCCTGCGCCAACGCCGCCGCTGGTTCGGCGGCTTCCTGCAGACGCAGTACTGGTATCGCGATATGGTCGGCAACCGCGCCTATGGCTGGCTCGGCGTGGCGATGCTGCCGGTCAAGGCGATCGACACGCTGCAGCCGCTCTATGGCCTGCTGGGCGTGGTGCTGCTTCCGTTCTATCTTCTTGGCGGCCATGGCCACCTTCTGGCCCCGATCGCGGGCGTGATCGCCGCCAAGATCGCGATCGACCTCGCGTTCCATCTCTGGTCGATCCACCTCTACCGGCGCTGGGTGGGCATCGGCTCCGGCGGCACGCTTGCGGCCATCCTCGCCGCCGTGATCGAGCCGTTCAGCTTCCAGATCCTGCGCCATCTGGGTGCGGCCGGCGGCTGGCTCATGGTGCTGACCGGCGAACGAAGCTGGGGCGCGCAACCCCGCGCCGTGCAAACGCCACTGTCCTGAAGCCCCCGCGATCTGGCACGTTGCGCGACATGAACATCCCGCGCCGCACGCTCCTCGCCGCTTTTGGCACCCTGCCCCTCACCCGCCTCGCCCGGGGCGCCCCCGCGCATCGCCTCACGCTGCTGCACATGAACGACTTCCATTCGCGCCACGAGCCAGTGGATTTGCAGGCACTCACCTGCGCCACCGATACCGCCGCCGCCTGCTACGGGGGGGCCGCCCGCCTCGCCACGGCACTCGCCATGGAGCGGACGGCAGCGGAGTCGGATGGCCGGACGGTGCTGCTGCTCGATGCCGGCGATCAGTTTCAGGGCAGCCTGTTCTACACCGTCCATCACGGCGACGCCGAGCTCGCGGTGATGCACGCGCTCGGCACCGACGCCATGACGATCGGCAACCACGAGTTCGACAACGGGCCCGGGAACCTCGCCCGCTTCGTCCGCGCGGCCCGCTTCCCGGTGCTGTCGGCCAATCTCGACGCCGCCGACGAGCCGGCGCTTGCCGGCCTCACCCAGCCCTGGGTCATCCTGCGGCGCGGCCCGCTCGCGGTGGGCGTGGTTGGCCTCACCACGCTGCAAACCCTGGTCAGCTCCTCGGCCGGTCCCCGCATCCGCCTCACCGACCCCGCCGCCGCTTTGGTGGCGGCCGCCAAGGCCTGCCGCGCGGCCGGCGCCACCATCGTCATCGCCCTTTCCCATCTCGGGGTGGACGTCGACCGCGGCCTCGCCGGCAGCATCCCGGGCGTCGCGGCGTTCGTGGGCGGGCACTCCCACACCCTGCTCTCGAGCACGGAGCCGGGTGCCGCCGGGCCGCACCCCACCATCGTCGATGGCCCTGCGGGCCGCGGCCTCGTGGTGCAAGCGGGCTGCTACAGCCGCTACACGGGACGGCTCGACCTCGATATCTCGGACAGCGGCGAAATCCTGGCCTTCGGCGGCGCCTGCCGCCATGTCGGCCTCGACCTCGCGGAACATCCCGAGGTCGCCGCCATCGTGGCGCGTTTCGCCGCTCCCCTCGCGGCCGAAGCCGCCCGCACGGTCGGCCACAGCGACGCGGCCTTCGGGATCGAAGGCTGCCGCGAGCGCGAATGCCCGCTCGGCGACTTCGTGGCCGACGCCCTGCTCGCCTCCGTCCACGGCGCCGACGCGGCGCTGCTGAACGCGGGCGCCTTCCGCACCGGCCTGCCCGCCGGCACCATCCTGCGCCGCGACATCGTCCAGGCGCTGCCGTTCGGCAACACGGTGGCCACGATGACCCTGCGCGGCGCCGACCTTCGTGCGGCGATCGTCCACGGCCTCGCGCGCGCCGGCGCCGGCGCCTTTCCGATGTTCGCCGGCCTGCGCGTGATCTGGAACCCCGCCGCACCGCCCGACGAACGCCTGATCGCGCTGACCCTGCGACGGCCCGACGGCACCGAGGACAGCATCGACCCGGCCGCCACCTACCGGCTGGTCACCAACGACTTCGCCCGCCGAGGCGGCGATGGCTACGCCATGCTGCGCGACCGCGCCTTGTCCGCCTACGACACCGGCCCCACCCTCGACACGGTCGTCATCGACGCCCTCGGCCGCGTGGGCACCCAGGCCGGCATGGATGGCAGGCTGCGCGCGGTCGGGCCATGAGCCGTCGTTTGCGCCGCCCTTCCCCGTCGGGGCGGCGGACATCGGTGACCTGAACCGATGGACGCGACCGCCGCCATTCTGACCGGCGCATTGCTGGCCGGCTTCGTGCAGGGGCTCTCGGGTTTCGGCTTTGCGCTCACCGCCATGACCATCTGGTCGTGGGCGCTGGCACCGGAGCTGGCCGGGCCGCTGGCGGTGTGTGGCTCGTTCGTGGGGCAACTGGCCTCCATCGCCAGCCTGCGGGCAGGCCTGGACTGGCGGCGGCTGCTGCCCTTCATCGCCGGCGGTCTGATCGGCGTGCCGATCGGTGCGGCGCTGCTGCCGCATATCGCGCCGCTGATGTACCAGACCCTGATCGGTGCCTTCCTGGTCGTGTGGTGCTCGGCAATGCTGGTGATCCGCAGACTGCCGCACGTGCGACGCGGCGGCCGGCTGGCGGATGCGGCAAGCGGGCTCGCAGGCGGCCTGATGGGCGGGCTCGGCGGCATGAGCGGGCCCGCACCGACCCTTTGGTGTACGCTGCGGGGCTGGGACAAGGACACGCAGCGTACCGTGTTCCAGGCGTTCAATATCTCCATGCACACGTTGACGCTGGGCATCTACGCGGCGAGCGGCCTGATGACTCCGGCGGTATTGCACGGATGGGCGTTGCTGACGCCTATCGTGCTGGTGACGGCGGTGCTTGGCACGCAGCTGTACCGCAGGCTCAGTGAAACCGTGTTCCGGCGGATGGTGCTGGCGCTGCTGGCGCTCTCGGGCGTGGCGCTGCTGGCGACGGCGGTTCCGAAATTCTTCTAGTGGATGAACCTGACGCCCGGGGAGCGAGCGTCAGGTTCGCACCACTAGCCGCGCGGGTGCGCCCGTCGTTCCATGCGGGATTTCAGCCAGTCGCAGGCATCCGCCATGGCGGTTCGCGCGCCCGCGACCGCGTCGGTCAGGCGGATGAAGCCGTGCAGCATGCCAGGGTACGTTTTGAGCGTGGTCGCCACGCCGGCCTCACGCAATTTGGCGGCCATGGCCTCGCCGTCGGAGCGGAGCACGTCGAGTTCGGCGAGTTGGATCAGCGTGGGCGGCAGGCCGCCGACATGGGCGCGCAGCGGGGCCGCGAGCGGGTTGTGGCAATCGGCGGGGTCGCGAGTGTAGGCGTTCCAGAACCCCTTCATGCCGGCGCGGGTGAGGCCGTAACCCTCGGAGAATTCAATATAGCTGGGGGAATCGAAATCAGGCGCGGTGATCGGGTAGGCGCTCAGGATGCCGCGCAGGGCGCCCGGATTGGAATCGCTCAGCAGGAGGGCCGCCGCGAATGCGAGGTTGCCGCCCGCGCTGTCGCCGCCGATCACGATGCGGCTCGGATCGAGGCCCCATTCGGCGCCGTGTTCGACCAGGAAGCGCACCACGGCGGCGCATTCCAGCACGGCTTGCGGGAAGCGCGCCTCGGGTGACAGGGCGTAATCGACGCTGACGGTCGCGACTTCGGCGCCGGCCGCGTATTCGCGGACCAGACGGTCCACGGTATCGACGGAGGAAAACACCCAGCCGCCGCCATGCAGCCAGACCAGGACGGGCAGCGGCTTGTCGGTGCGCGGGCGATGCACCCGGCACAGGATGCGGCGGCCGCGCGCGACGATCCAGCGGTCGGTGCTCTCGGCCATGGCGGGTCCGCCTTGCGACCACATGAGTGTGAGCATCTCATTGAGTGCGCGGTGACGGTCGATCGGCTCTTCGACCAGCACGGGGGGATGGGCGGCGGCGGCCTCCTCCATGATGCGGCGGACCTCGCGCATCTGCGGGTCCCAGCGTTTGTCCTCGGCCATCGCCTTGCTCCATTCCATTCGAACCGCTCGGCACGGCAGATACAACAATCCGGTTTCCTCGGCGAAGGCCAATACTCCGGCTCTCTTTCACCCATCTCGGATAAACCCGGCGCCAGGCGTGGCGGCTGAAAGGCGGCTTGCCCCTGGCCGGCCGCACGGGCTCTATGGCGACATGCATACGATGCCCTCACTGGCGATGAACGGCCTGACCGGCGCGCCGCGCTTTCGCCCCCAGGCGCTGTTCCGGCCAGCCTCGGTCGCGGTGCTCGATGCCGGCAGCGAGGTGGGCGCCCGGGTGATGGCGAACCTGCTGGCGAGCGGATTTTCCGGGGCCGTGCTGCCGGTGGCGGAAACGCGGTCGGTGCAGGGGGTGCTGGCCTATCCCGATATCGCCTCGCTGCCGCTGGCGCCCGACCTGACGGTGATGTGCGGTACCGCGACGCCGGAGATCTTCAGTCAGTTGCAGGCGAAGAACTGCTTCGCGGCGGTGGCGGTGCAGGGCGGCACCGGGCTGCGGGGTCTCGCGCGGTCGAGCGGCGTGCGGTCGCTCGGGCCGTGGTCGTTCGGCGTCGCGGTGCCGTCGATCGGGCTGAACGCCACGGTCGGCCATCTGCGCCCGCGCGTCGGGCGGCTGGCTTTGGTTTCGCAATCCGCCGCGTTGTGCCGGACCGTCCTCGACTGGGCGGAGCCGAACGGGGTCGGCTTCAGCCATCTCGTGGGCATTGGCGCCAGCGACGATATCGGCTTCGCCCTGGTGCTGGACTGGCTGAGTCGCGACCCCGGCACAGGCGCGATATTGCTCGACATCCGCCGCCTCAAGAATGGCCGGGCGTTCCTCTCCGCCGCCCGCGCCGCCGCACGGCTGCGCCCGGTGGTGGCCATTCGCAGCGGCTCGCGGCTGGAGGACCCGACCGGGGCGGCCGATGCCGTGTTCGAGGCGGCGCTGCGGCGCTCGGGCGTGCTGTGCGTGACGCGGCTGGAGGAATTGCTGGCCGCGGCCGAGACGCTGACCCGATCCAGGCCGGCCACCGGGGACACGCTGGCGATCGTCAGCAACGCGCGTGGTCTCGGCCGGATGGCCGCCGACGCCGCGCTGCGGAACGGGGTGGCGTTGGCGGGCGAGGTGATCGTGGCGCCCGCCACGCTCGCGGCCGAAGCCATGGCGATCAAGGGTGCGGGAGGGGTGCTGGTGGTGCATGCGCCGACCGGGCCGGGCGATGCCGCGATCATCGCGGCACTGGCGGCCACGGCCACCGCCGCGGGCACGGGCACGAACCCAGCGCCGATCCTGGTATGCGCGCTGGGCGAGACGACGGGGGCGGTGAACCGGCGGCTGCTGGCGGCGTCCGGCGTGCCGGTGTTCGCCTCGCCCGAGCAGGCGGTGCGCGGGTTCGTGCATCTGCTGCAGAACCGGCGCGACCGGGCGGCGGCGCGTGAATTGCCGCCGAGCAAGGTCCTGGACATGACACCCGACCGGGCCGAAGTGCTGCAGCATTGCGCCGCGGCGCGGAAAGCCGGGCGGCTGGAGCTGACGCGGGACGAGGCACTGGCGCTGCTGGCGCAATATGGGCTGCCGGGTTCGGCCGGGATCGGCACCCTGCATATCGCCGTGCGGGACGACGCGGTTTTCGGGCCCGCCATCGCCGTGGGGTTGTTGGGCGACAGCGCGGAACCCGTGACCGGGATGCCGCCGCTGAACCTGGTGCTGGCGCGAGGGCTGGTCGAGCGTCCGGGGATGGACGCCGACATCGAGCCGCTCGCGGACGCGCTGGTGCGGGTCAGCCAGATGGTGGTGGACTGCCCGGAGCTGGCGGAGCTGGACGTGGTGCTGGCGCCCGACGGCGTGGCGGCAGCGCGCGCGGTGCTGCGGGCGCCGGACGCGGCCCCTGCCCGCCTCGCCATCGCGCCCTATCCGGCGGAGTTGACGCAAACGCTGGAAAGCAAGGGCGAGCATCTGACCATCCGGCCGATCCGCCCGGAGGACGCGGAGGCGCACCGCGCATTGTTCGCTCGGCTCACGCCCGAGGATGTTAGATTTCGCTTTTTCAACATGATACGGGAGCTTGCTCCAGAGCAGATGGCCCGCCTGACGCAGATCGACTACGACCGGGAGATGGCGTTCGTGGTGACACGCGAGCAGCCGCCGCAAACGGTCGCGGTGGCGCGGCTGGTGCGCGACGTGTTCGGCGACGGGGCGGAATTTGCAGTGGTGGTGCAGCCGGACATGAAGGGGCGCGGGGTCGCGAGCGCCTTGATGCGGGCGCTGATCGACTGGGGCCGGGCGCAAGGGCTGGGCACCATCACGGGCGAGGTGCTGGCCGACAACGCGCCGATGCTGGCGTTCATGCGCCATCTGGGGTTCGGCATCGGGCGCATCCCGGACGAGTCCGACGTGGTCCAGGCGACGATGCGGCTTTCGGCATGATCGATGATCCGGACAGCGCGGCGCGGCGCACGCTGCGGCGGCACAAGGCGTTCGCGACCGGGCTCGTGGCGCTGATGGCGGCGATAACGCTGGGCACCTACGCGCTGCCGGACGGCACGCCGACGGAGATATTGCAGGCCGCCGCAAAGGCCGGGTTCGTCGGCGGCATCGCCGACTGGTTCGCGGTGACGGCGCTGTTCCGCCACCCGCTCGGCCTGCCCATTCCGCACACGGCGATCATCCCCGCCCAGAAGGCGCGGCTCGGGCGGGCGCTGGGTCGGTTCGTGGCCAACCACGTGTTCACCGAGGCGGAGGTGGCCCGCACGCTGGGCCGGATCGATCTCGCGGCGATCCTGCGGCGGTTTCTGTCCGATCCGGCTTCCACCCGTCCGGCCGCCGAGGCGATCGCGGCGATGCTGCCGCGCCTGCTGGCGACGATCGAGGACGGGCGGGCGCGGCGTGTTCTCGGCCGGCTGATCCCGCGCATCATGGGCGGCCCCGATGCGGGACGCGTGGTGGGCCGGGCTCTGCGCGGGCTGATGGCGGGCGGACGGCACCAGGAAATGTTCGGGTTCATCCTCGCCCAGCTCAAGGTGGTGCTGGCCGAGCGCGAGGAGATGCTGCGGACCGCGATCGAGGAGCGGGTGCGCGAGCAGGGCGGCCGGCTGGTGGGCTGGGCGATCGGGGCGTCGGTGGCCAAGCGGGTGCTGAGCCAGTTCAACGCCGAATTGGAGAAGATGGACGCCGATGGCTCGGACCTGCGGGCGGCGTTCGACGAATGGATGGGGCGCGAGATCGGCCGCATCGAGGAAGACCCGGCGCGGGCGGCCGAAATCGGGGCGGCGGTGCGCCGCGTGCTGGCGCATGAGACGATCCAGGCGTGGATCTGGGATTTGTGGTCGCGGATGCGGCTGGCGTTCGAGGCCGATGCCGGGCGTCCGGGCGGCCATACGGTGGCGTTCCTGGAAGGGGCGCTCGGCAATTTCGGCGCGATGCTGGAGACCGATCCCGGCGTGCGGGCGCGGTTGCAGAAGGCGGCGGAGGGGATCGCCAAATCGCTGATGCCGGCGGCACAGGTGCAGGTGGCCGATTTCATCGCCGACGTGGTGGCGGCGTGGGATACGCGGACCATCGTGGACAAGATGGAATTGCGGGTCGGCAAAGACCTGCAATACGTGCGGGTGAACGGCACGCTGGTCGGCTTCCTGGTCGGCGGCCTTGTCTATGCCGTGCTGCGCGCGACATTTGGCCATGTGAGTTTCTGACAGGGGACGCCGGATGCTGCTCTCGGTGCTTGACCAATCCACGATTGTCACCGGCCGCGCGCCGGGTGCCTCGATCCGGGAGAGCCTGGCGCTGGCCAAACACGCGGAGGCGCTGGGGTATCATCGGTACTGGGTGGCCGAGCACCACAACTCTGACAGCCAGGCGGGCACGGCACCGGAAATTCTGATCGCGGCCATCGCGGCGACGACGCAGCGCATCCGGGTGGGCAGTGCGGGGGTGATGCTGCCGCATTACGCGGCGCTGAAGGTGGCCGAACAGTTCCGCGTGCTGGAGGCGATCGCGCCCGGACGGATCGATCTGGGGCTGGGGCGGGCGCCGGGGTCGGACGGGCTGACGGCGTATGCGCTGAACCCGAACGCGGGGAATGCGGCGGATATGTTCCCTTCACAGATACGCGACCTGATGGCCTGGAGTGCCGGAACGCCGCTCGGCGACACCCACCCGTTCCGCGCGGTGCGCGCGCAGCCGACCGGGGAGACCACCCCCGAGATTTGGATTCTCGGCAGCTCGGATTACGGCGCCCAGGTGGCCGCGCATTTCGGGCTGCCGTACTGCTTCGCCCATTTCATCACCAGCGGACGCGGCGCCGAGCAGGCGATGGACGTCTATCGCGCCAGCTACAAGCCGAGCGCACGCCACCCTGAGCCCTACGCCGCGCTGTGCGTGTGGGCGGTCGCGGCGGACAACGAGGCCGCGGCGGAACGGCTGTTCGCCAGCCGGGCGCTGTGGCGGCTGGGACGGGATACCGGAGTGTTCGCACCCCTGCCCTCGCCCGAGGAGGCGGCGGCCTATCCGTACACCGACACGGAGCGCGCCAAGATCGACCGGGACCGGGCGCGAGCGATCCATGGCACCGGGGCGGAGGTCGCGCGGCGGCTGCGCGCATTAGCGGACGATCTGGGTGTGCGGGAGATGGCCGTGCTGAGCACGGTGCATGACCCGGTGGCCCGCCGGCGCAGCTACACCTTGCTGGCGGAGGCGTTTGGCCTGAAGGGGGGCGGGCTAGGGGCGGGTGACGCCGCGCGGATGGCGGCCGAATAGGCCGCCACGCGCCCGCCATATCTGCAAGCGGAACGCCAGCCAGGCAATTGCCGCAGCCCCCAGCGCAACGGGGATGAGGATGAGCGCGAACCACAAGGCCAGGGCCGCGACGCCAAGGCCGATGGCGAGCACCGCGACCACCGCCGCGATGCCGCCTATCTTGAGGGTCATCGGCGCGCCTCGGGGCGGACGCGGCGGCGGCAGGAAGCGGCCGTCGGGGGTCATGTCGAGCGTGGTGCGGGAATCGGGGCCTTGGGACATGGGGGAGAGGTGGCGTGGGTGGCGTGTGGGTTCAATGGGGGTGGGAACGGGCAAAAGCCTGACCTAATCGCTGTCGCCGTCAGTCACGGGGCGTGAGGCGGGCCTTGCCCAATTCGTGTAATCGATCGAATGCCGGCAGCACTTTGTTAAAGAACCGCGGCGGCAGGAAGCCAAAGTCGTACTTGTCTGCGCCGGGAATCTTTCGCAGGTCGTATCCGGGCCACAGGTAGTCGTTGCCTTCGGACACGACAACCCACGAGCGCGCGTCATCGAGCCCGAGGTGATGCTTGACCGTGCCAGGTATTTCCACCGCCCAGTCGGGGTGTCCGGCGGGCGATGCGTGATCGGCAGCACCGTCACCTCGACGCAAACTCCACCCTGCTGGAGCATGGCGAGTGTCACCACCGCCGGGCGGTTCTTTCGGCTTTCGTCGGCGCCAGCGAGGTATTCGTGATGCCACAAATAGGCATAGGAGATGACAAGACCCGGCTCAGGGGTCGGGATCGGCATACGCCTCGCTCACTCGTCGAGCATGGAATCAAGATGGTTGTGCCGCTCGTCCATGCGCGAGGCACTGATGGCCCGGGCTTTCTCCTCGGGCAGTTCCACGGTGGCGAAGCCGCGGCGGGCCTCCTTGAAGCGCTTGAACGCCTCGTAATCCTCCGCCGCGATGAAATACCCGGTCGTGCGACCATGGCTTGTCACGGCCACGGGCTCGCGCTGGGCAATCATCTGATACCGGCCGAAATTACGGGTGAATTCGGAAGCCGGGATGATGTGTTCCATGTCCAGAAATCCTTGTCTTCCGAACCTAATTTATATATCAATGCTCAAACACGCAACTCGTGTCATTTGCGTAAATTCACAGGTTTTGTCAACGCCGGAGCGAAAATACATCGGCACGCCGGGGCAAAACTACATCACGGCTGGCGGCAGCAAGGCGCCCCGTACGGGGCGCCCTGCTGCGCGCCGGTCATTCGTCGGAAGGGTTGGCGGATGCGTTGACGACCTGGGGCGCGCGCTGGCGCCGCTTGCTCTGCTTGAGGCGGTAGCTGTCTCCGTTCATCTCCAGATATGGACATGATGGGTCAGTCGGTCGAGCAGCGCGCCGGTGAGACGTTCGGAGGCGAACACGCCGGTCCACTCGTCGAACGGCAGGTTGCTGGTGACGATGGTCGAGCCACGCTCGTAGCGCTGGCTGAACACCTCGAA
>JANXTF010000108.1 GCA_025352565.1 Rhodospirillales bacterium
AGGCTCCGCCTCTGGACGCCGCTGGGGCCTTGGGCCCCTGGACTTACGAATCGGATTTCAAAGGCTTCGCCTTTGATGGGGTCAAGGGGCGACGCCCCTTGCCTGTCGTCGCGGCTAACCGGCTAATCCTGGCGGTAGTTCGGCGCCTCGCGGGTGATCGCCACGTCGTGCACGTGGCTTTCGCGCAAGCCCGCGCCGGTGATGCGGCGGAACTTCGCCTGGGTCTGCAGATGCGCCAGATCGGCGCTGCCGGTGTAGCCCATGCCGGCGCGCAGGCCGCCGACCAGCTGGTGCAGCACCGCCGAGACCGGGCCCTTGTAGCCCACGCGGCCCTCGATGCCCTCGGGCACCAGCTTCAGCGTGTCCTTGATGTCCTGCTGGAAATAGCGGTCGGCCGAGCCGCGCGCCATGGCGCCGATGCTTCCCATGCCGCGGTAGGATTTGTACGAACGGCCTTGATACAAAAACACTTCTCCGGGCGCTTCCTCGGTGCCCGCGAGCAGGCTGCCGATCATCACCGCGTCCGCCCCGGCACCGATCGCCTTGACGATGTCGCCGCTGGTGCGGATGCCGCCATCGGCGATCGCGGGCACGCCGTGTGCGCGGCACATGGCCGCGGTCTCCAGCACGGCGGTGAATTGCGGCACGCCGACTCCGGCCACGATGCGCGTGGTGCAGATGCTGCCCGGTCCGATGCCGATTTTCACCGCGTCGGCCCCGGCCAGGATCAGCGCCAACGCGCCCTCGGGCGTGGCGACGTTGCCCGCGATCACCTGCACCGCGTTGGACAGCTTTTTGATGCGCGCCACGGCCGCCAGCACGCCGGCCGAATGGCCGTGGGCGGTATCTACCACCACCACATCCACCCCGGCCTCCACCAACGCCTGGGTGCGGGCATGGCCGTCCTCGCCCACGCCGGTGGCGGCAGCGACCCGCAGGCGGCCCAATTCGTCCTTGTTCGCAAGGGGATGCGTTTCGGCCTTGTCCATGTCCTTGACGGTGATGAGGCCGACGCAGCGATACGCCTCGTCGACCACCAGCAGCTTCTCGATGCGGTGCCGGTGCAGCAGCCGCCGCGCCTCCTCCGCTCCCACGTCGAAGGTGACGGTGACGAGGTTCTCCCGCGTCATCAGTTCGTACACCTTCACCGCGGGGTCGGTGGCGAACCTCACGTCGCGATGGGTGAGGATGCCCACGAGCCGCCCGGTCTCGCGCTCCACCACCGGCACGCCGCTGATGTGGTGCGCGGCCATCAGCGCGCGGGCATCGGCGAGGGTCTGGTCGGGGTGGATCGTCAAGGGGTTGACCACCATGCCCGACTCGAACTTCTTCACCAGCCGCACCTGGGCCGCCTGCTCGGCGATGTCGAGATTCTTGTGGATCACCCCGATGCCGCCGTGCTGGGCCATGGCGATGGCCATGGCGGCTTCCGTGACGGTGTCCATCGCCGACGAGATCAGCGGGATGTTGAGCGCGATGCCCCGGGTGAGCCTGGTGCGCGTGTCGGTTTTGGTGGGCAGGATTTCGGAATAGGCCGGGACCACGAGCACATCATCGAAGGCCAGCGCCTCGCTCACGCGATCAGCGAGCCGATCCGGCGACATCGGGCGGTCGGGAGGCAGCGTGCCGCGAGTAGAATCAGGAGGTGCCATGGTCGGGCCTTTCCGCAACCTTGACGCGTCCCCTTAGGCTTCGGTGTGTGAGCGTGCAAGCGGAGTCGCGCGACACGCCACGCGGGTTAGGTATGCAGCATACCTATGCTCCCCCGCGGAACGACGCGGCCGGGCGGGGCATGGCGCGTTTTCCGCCCCCCGCGACCCCCTGATTTGCGCGGATAGCGGTGAAAACGGTACACGAATCGCCGAAAATCGGTCGTGTTTCGGGCGTGTTTCAGCCCCCGCGCAGGCTCACCCCGTGCGGGTAGCGCGCCCGATACTCCGCCAGGGCGGTTTCCATGGTCACGAATTTGGCGCCTTCGGTTTTCAGCACCTCGATCATGTGTTCCAGCATGAACATGCGGTGCCCCCGCCCGATGACGTGCGGATGGAAGGTGTAGGTCAGCACGCCCCAGCTTTCATGCTTCTTCATGTAGCGGAACTCGTTGATCCAGTTCTCCACCGCCAGCCGCGCGTTCATGTTGCCGGGCAGGATGCCGTTGGGGCGGTTGGCGTATTCGAACACCGGGAAATCATCCAGCGACCAGCTGATCGGCATTTCCACAAGCGGGGTGTCGGCACCGAACCGCATCGGCTCCAGCAGCGCCACGTGGTCTGCCGTGCGGGTCTGATAGGGCGAGTAATCATGCCCCATCATACTGGAATCATAAGCGAATCCATGTTTCAAAAGCAGCTCGATGGTGACCGGCGACAAATCCCAGGCCGGCGAGCGATAGCCGCGCGGCCGCTGGCCGGTCAGCCGCTCGATCGACTCGATGCCCCGCAGCAACTCCCGCTCCTCCTCCTCGGGCGACAATGTGGCGGGCACGCGGTGGGTCCAGCCGTGATGGCCGATCTCGTGGCCGCCCCGTTGCACCGCCGCCACGCACGAGGGATAGCTCTCGATGGTATGGCCCGGGATGAACCATGTCGTGGGAATATCGTGCGATGCCAGCAGCTTGAGGATGCGCGGCACGGCGACGATGCCGAAATCCCCGCGGCTGATGGCGGTCGGCGTGACCGCGCCGCGCGAGATGCTGCCGGAAACGTTGTCGTGGTCGAAGGTGAGGCAGACGAACAGATCGGCCATGGTCGGGCGGATGCTCCTGGTTGGGCTGACAGAGGGTGGCAACAGGTCTAGCGTGATGCTCGACCCGCTGGGGAAGGACGTCAAATCGCATGAGCATCAAGGGCCAGGCCTACATCGTCGGCGCGTGGGAACACCCCACCCGCAAAGCGCCGGACAAGTCCGTGGCCGAACTCCATGCCGAATGCGCCCGTGGCGCGCTGCAGGATGCGGGCCTCGGCAAGCACGACGTGGATGGCTATTTCTGTGCGGGCGACGCCCCCGGCATGGGTCCGCTCAACATGGTGGACTACATGAATTTGCGTGTCAGGCACGTCGATTCCACCGATATCGGCGGCAGTTCCTACATCGCGCTCGTGGCGCACGCGACCCAGGCCATCATGGCCGGCAAATGCAACGTGGCGCTCATCACCCTCGCCGGCCGCCCGCGCAGCGAGGGCCAGCACACAGGCACGGCCGTCCGGGTCGTGAACCCCGCCGTGCCGGACAGCGTGTGGGAGGCGTCGTTCACGCCCAACACGGCAAACCTCTACGCCATGTGCGCCATGCGCCACATGCACGAATACGGCACCACCAGCGAGCAACTCGCCTGGATCAAGGTCGCCGCCAGCCATCACGCGCAGTACAACCCCCACGCCATGCTGCGCGACGTGGTGACGGTGGAGGATGTGGTGAATTCCCCCATGGTGGCGGACCCGCTGCATCGCCTGGATTGCTGCGTCATCAGCGATGGCGGCGGCGCGCTGATCGTGACGCGGCCGGATATCGCGCGCGGACTGAAACGCCCGCTGGTGCGGGTGATGGGCGCGGGCGAGGCGGTGAAGGGCCAGATGGGCGGCGATGTCGACCTCACCTATTCCGCCGCGAAATGGTCCGGCCCCGCGGCGTTCGCCGAAGCCGGCGTCACGCCTGCCGACATCAAATATGCCTCGATCTACGACAGCTTCACCATCACGGTGCTGATGCAGCTTGAGGATCTCGGTTTCTGCCCGAAAGGCCGCGGCGGCGCCTTCGTCTCCGATGGCAACCTGATCTCAGGCGTCGGGAAACTGCCGTTCAACACCGATGGCGGCGGCCTCTGCAACAACCACCCCGCCAACCGGGGCGGCATCACCAAGGTGATCGAGGCGGTGCGGCAATTGCGTGGCGAGGCGCATCCGAAGGTGCAGGTGCCCAACTGCGACGTTGCCCTGGCCCACGGCACCGGAGGCCTGCTCGGCTCGCGCCACGGCGGCGCCACGCTTATCATGGAACGGGAATAGCCGACATGACCGATCGCAAGCTCGCCGCCATCCCCGAGACCACCGACAGCGCCGAGTTCCTGGCAGGGGCTCGTGAGGGCCGCCTGCTGATCCGCCGCTGCACCGCCTGCCATAAGCCGCATTGGTATCCGCGCCCGGTGTGCCCGTTCTGCTTCGGCAATACGGAGTGGGAAGCGGCATCGGGTGAAGGCGTGATCTACAGCTTCAGCATCCAGCGCAAACCGGCCGCGTATGCGATGGCCTATGTCACGCTCGCCGAGGGGCCGACGATGATGACCAACATCGTCGGTTGCGATTTCGACGCTCTGCGGATCGGGCAGAAGGTGAAAGTGGCGTTTTCCGAAGCCGAAGGCGGCGGAATGGTGCCTACGTTTACGCCATTGCCGTGAGACTCCGGTTACGGATTCTCATGGTCATGGCAGGCGCCGCCATCGGGGCAGCTGCCGCGCAGGCTCAGCCAATTGCTCCGCTGCCGCTTCCGAGCGACGCGCGCGAACTCGATGCGATGCTCGCGGCTCGCGACTGGAACAATTTGGGCGCCGCCTTGTCCCGCGCGGTCGCCGAGGAGCCTCTCATGCGGCGGATGAACTGGCTTCAGACCAGAACCGATGCCGGCGGTGGTTTCCTGCTCCCGATTCTCCATGCGCGCGATCTCTGGGCGCGGGGCGAACGCCTGAACCAGCCCGACGGTGCAAAGGACATGCGCGTGACCGCCGTTCTGATGACGTTCTACGCCATCGAACTCATCGTGATCGACGGCATGAAATGCGCGGACGAGACCGCTCCCGGCCACCGGATGGATCAGCTCTTCGAGGCGCGCGCACCCACGCTCGTCTTCATGAGCAAGCAGGCGGCTGGCCTGAAAGCCCGTGTCGCCGATGCGGCGATCGCCTACGAAAAAAAGACCGCGCCGCTTCGTAAGGAGGACGACCTGATCTGCCGCGAGGGCATGGCGGAGATGCAAGCCGGGTTGGAGCGCGGCACGCAGCGCAAAGTCCCGACCGCGCCCGGCGATGTAGGGCAGACGATCAAGGTCGCTCCGCCGCCCGGTTGGTCGCCAGACTTCGTCTCGTCCAAGACATACCTGCCGTTGCAACAGGCCGCGCGCGCGAAAATGCGGGCGAATTTGCTGACATTGGTCGAATAATGCCGCCCCGTAGGATACTCCTCGCGGCTTTGTTTCACGAGACCCATTGTTTTGTGCCCGATATTACCGACGCCCGTCAGTTCGACATCCGGTCGGGTGCCATGCTGCTCGCACGATCCGGAGACGGGTCGCCGACCGACGGATTCCTCGAGGTCGCCGCGCGGCATGGCTGGGAGGTCGTGCCGACCGTGAGCTATGCCGCGACACCCTCCGGCATGGTTGCCGACGCGGTCCTCGAGGCATTCATGACCGAGGTCGAACATGGCGCCCGGGCAGCGCTCCTGGGCGGCCTCGACGGGATCTTCGTTGTCCTGCACGGGGCGATGGTGACGCAGGGCACGCCCGATCCGGAAGGCATCCTGCTGGAGCGCCTGCGGAGCCTGCCGGGTGCGGCGCGACTGCCATTGTTCGGCGTCATCGATCTGCATGCCAACCTCACCGCGCGGATGGGCCGCTTTGCCGACGCACTCGTCGCATATCGCGAGAACCCGCACACCGATGCCCGCGCCGCCTCGATGCGCGCGGCCGAATTGCTGCATCGCGCCTTGTCCACCCATCAGCGTCCGCGCACCTTCACGCGCAACGCTCCGATCGTCTGGCCACCCACCGGCGTGGCGACCGCGGATACGCCGATGTCCGAACTTGAAGCCCTCGCACGCCATCTTGAGAAAGAGAACCCGGAATTCTGGGTGGTGAACGTGATCGCGGGCTTCGCCTTCGCCGACGTGGCGGAAGCCGGCGTGGCGTTCTCGGTGGCAACCACGGGCCGCGCGGAGGCGGCGGAGCGGGCGCTCTGCCAACTCGTGGAATTGGCGGTTTCCCTGCGCGAGACAGGGCTTTCGGTCGAGCCCAGCGCCGACGACGTGCTGCGTTCGATCTGGCCCGTCGCCGACGGGCCGACATTCGCGGTGGGGCCAATGCTCCTGGTGGAGCCTTCCGACAACATAGGCGGCGGGGCACCCGGCGACGGAACCGGCGTGTTGCGTGCCTTCCTTCGTCACGGCGTCACGGATGCGGCCGTGATCATCAACGACCCCGCGTCGGTCCAGGCGCTCGCGGAAACCCCGGTTGGCGGTGCCGCGATATTGGCGGTCGGCGGCAAGGCGAGCCCGCTCGACGAAGGCCCCGTGACGCTCGAAATCATCCTGGTGTCGCGCAGCGACGGGCGCTTTACGCTCGAAGATCGCGAAAGCCACCTTGCCTCGATGGCTGGCGTGCATATCGACATGGGGCCGTGCGCCGTGGTTCGCGCGTCCGGCGTCCTTATCCTGCTCACCAGCAACAAGACGCCTCCGTTCGACCTCGGACAGCTGCGGAGCCAGGGCATCGAGCCCACGCGGCTGAAACTGATCGGCGTCAAGGCGGCGGTGGCGCACCGCGCCGCCTACGACCCGATCGCGCGCGGCAGCCATACGGTGCTCACCCCCGGACCATGCACGAGCGACGTGCGGGCGTTGCCCTACCGCCGCCTGCGCCGCCCGGTGTTCCCGCTCGACATCATTCCTTGCTGACGTTCCAGTAGGCGATCACCGGCGACGAGAGCACGCCCGACACCTCGCGGCGGAACCCGATCATCTGCTCGGCCTGGCCGAGCACGGCATAGGGTGCCGCATCGAGCAGGGCGCGCTGCAACTGGTCCATGGCCGCGGGGCGCGCGGCCTCGTCGGCGTAGATGAAGGCGCTGCGCAGACGCTCCACCCCCTCGTCGCACGGCCAACCCCAGAGGTTCGTGCGCGTGCAGCCCATGTCGACCGCCGGATTGGTCAGTGGAAGGACCATGACCGGGCCTGTCATCGTGACCAGGAACAGGTTCCAGCCGCCCTTGTCGGGTGCTGCCTGGTTGGTCACGCGGCTGATGGCGGTGCCCCAGTCGGACCACACCATGTCCACGTTCACGCCCGCGCGCTTGAGCGCGTCGGCCGCGACCTCGGCCTGTTGGCCGATCCAGGGGATGTCGTGGGTGGAGATGAACGTCACCTTTTCGCCCTTGTAGCCGGCCTGTTCCAACAGCTGGCGCGCGTGGGCGAAATCCTGGTGGAAGCCCTCGGCGCCTGCCTCCGTGCCATAGGGACCGCCGCAGATGAAGAAACTGTGGCAGCGTTTCCAGGTGCTCTCGTCGCCATATCCCGCCGCCATCTGATCGGCCTGCTCGAACACGTAGTTCAGCGCCTGGCGCGCGCGCTTGTCGTTGAACGGCGGGAACAGCGTGTTCGGCCGCATCATCGTCTGCGTCGCGATCGGCGTCAGCTTCTGGAGCCGGATGTTCGGGTTCTTGGCGAGCAAGGGTAGCAGGTCGGCCGCCGGCCGCTCCCACAAATCGACCTCGCCCTTCTGCAGTGCGGCGGCGGCGGTGGCGGGGTCGGGGATCACCTGCCATTCGACCCGGTCGACCTTGACCACATGCCCGCCCGCCAGACCGTCGGGCGGCTCGGCACGGGGCACATAATCCGGGTTGCGGTCGAACACGGCGCGCGAACCCGGCACGCGCAGCGCCGCGTTCCAGCGGAACGGGCCGGAGCCGATGCCCGATGTCACCGCCTTGTCCGGCTGTGCCAGATCCTGCGCGCGCATGATCGCCGGCATCCGCGATGGCACCGCGGCGAGCGCGTCAAGCATCAGCGGAAAGGGCCGCTTGAGCGTCCAGACGAAGGTATTCGCGTTGGTCGCCACCATCGAGACGGTGATGTCGCGCAGCGTGGTGCTGGCGATGGCCATCCACCGTTTCATGCTCGGGATGACGTCGGCGGTGGTGACCGGCTGACCGTCGTGGAAGCGCAGTCTGTCGCGCAGCGTGAACGTCCAGGCGAGGCCATCGGGCGAGGTGGACCAGCTGTCCACCATCTGTGGCTTGGGGTGCAGCCCGCTGTCCCAGGCGAACAGGGTCTCATAGAGCATTTCGCCCGCCACCACGTTCACCCAGGCCGAGCCGAACAGCGGGTCCAGCATCTGCACATCGGTGATCGGCACCACGCGCAGCACCTTGTCGGCCGCCCGCGCGGGATGCGCCAAAGCCAGACCGGCGGCCGCCATCAGGCCGAGAGCATTCAATCGGTTCATGGGTGTTTTCCTGACATGTGAAAGACTGTTTCGAGGCGGCCAAGTTGGTTCGCCTTCGCCCGGTGGCTCGTCGCGGCGGAGGTGGTTGGCCTCGAACGTCGCGACATCGATACGGAACGGGCGAAGGTGTTCGTCGCCTGCATCAGCGGGCCGATGGCGATCCGCGGGGCCATGATGCGCCAGCTAGATCTCGCGCAACGCGCCGGACACCGCATCGAGCGTGGCGTCGATCACCGCGTCGTCGTGCTCGGTGGACATGAACCACACGCCCCGCTCGAGCGCGCGCACGCCGCGTCGCAGCAGCGCCGTGGTGAATGCCACGTAACGCGCGCGGTCCATCCGCCGCAGGTCGGCCCAGTTCCGCGCGGGCTCCGCGAGACCGATCGCGACATGGAACACCTGCGGGAAGCCGGCCACGCTGGCGGTGATGCCTGCGCGCGCGAACGCCGCGCGCAGGCCCTGCATCAGCCCCGTGCCACGTTGCTCCATGCCGTCGTAGGCACCCGGCTGTTGCAGGCGGCGCAGCGCCGCGACGCAGGCGGCCATGCCCACCGCCTGACCGTTATAGGTGCCGCCATGGACTACGCCCTGCATGCAAAGATCCATCAGGTCGGCGCGTCCGGCAATGGCCGCGACGGGGAATCCGGCCGCGATAGCCTTGGCGAAGGTGGCGAGGTCCGGCGTGACGCCCAGGCGGCGCTGCGCCCCGCCCGGACCGACGCGGAAGCCGGTGATGACCTCGTCGAACACCAGGATGGTGCCGGTTGCGGTGCAGGCCTCGCGCACGCCTTCCAGATAGCCCGGCTCCGGCAGGATGGCGCCCGCGTTGCACATCGCGGCCTCCATGATGACGGCGGCGACGTCGCCGCGCGCCAGCCGCTCGCGAACCGATGCAAGATCGTTCCATGGCAGCGCCACGATATCCGCTCCGGCATCGGCCAACTGACCCCGGCTGCCCGCCACGGGCGCGTTGGCACCGGCGGGTGGTGCCGTGGACCACAGGATGTTGTCGAACCAGCCGTGGTAGTGCCCGTCGAACTTGACGACCACGCGGCGGCCCGTTGCGGCGCGCGAGAGGCGCAGCGCGGTCTGCACTGCCTCCGAGCCCGACGTGTTGAAGCGAACGCGCTCGGCGCAAGGCACCATCTCGCAGACCAGTCGCGCCGCCTCGGCCTCGATGCCGCTCTGTCCGCCGAACAACAGCCCGCTCGCCATCTGGCGTCCCGCCGCCTCGCGCACGTCGTCGGGCGTGTGGCCGAGGATCATCGGCCCCATGCCGAGATAGTAGTCGATCAATCGGTTGCCGTCGGCATCGAACAGATACGGGCCGCTCGCTCGCTCGAACACCAAGGGGGTGGGCGCGATACCCAGCCGGAAATTGCTGCTCACGCCGCCGGCAAGATAACGCGCGGCCTCGGCGACGCGGCGTTCGGATTCCACGAACTCGAGCAACGGAGCCTCGCTCCGTTGCTCGAAACCCGGTGTCTTGAACGCCCCTGCCATAGGACCACTCCCACTATGGGCGCCCCCCCTTGCTGTGGGCGCCCCCCTGCAGTGGGCGCCCCCCCTGCAGTAGGCGATGGTGATTGAAGCCGGTCCACGAAGTCAATGCTTGTTTCCTGTCAAGGCACGTGCGTTCCATGTGGCGAAACGCAAAGGATGCCAGCGCGTGGATGCTCGTTATCAGGTGGGGCCGGTGGCGAAGGCGCTGCGGGTGCTCGATATAGTGGCCGCGAGCGAGGCGGGCGTGCGCTTGTCGCGGGTGACGCTTCTGGCGGGGCTGCCGAAAACGACCGCATTGCGCTATCTTCGCACGCTTGAGGCGGCAGGCTATCTGGAGGCCGATGGCGAGCACGAAATCTACCGCATCGGCTCGCGGTTCCGCTTGCTGAAGGAACCGACCGATCAGCTCAAGCGGCTGTGCATCCTCGCGCTGCCCGAAATGATCGCGTTGCGCGACTGTTTTGACGAGACGATCAACCTCGGCGTTCTGCGCGGCCGCGAGATTGTCTATGTGGAGATCGTGGAGTCCAATCGCCGGCTTCGATTGCAGGCGCGCGTCGGCGGCAGGGACCCGGCACACTCGACCGCCTTGGGCAAGGCGATCTTGTCCCGCCTGTCGGCCGCCCGGCGTGCCGTGATCCTGGCACCCCAACTGGCGGCCCGCACGGCGAAAACCGCACGCACGCGCGGCTCGGTGGAGGCCGAACTGACCCTGGCGGCGGAACTCGGCTACGCGGTGGAGCGCGGCGAGAACGAGGAAGGCGCCGTTTGTGTAGGCGCTGCGATCACCGCTTCCACGGGGCAACCTCTGGCTGCATTGTCCATGTCGGCTCCCGAAACCCGCATGCCCGCGCATCAGGTGCGTCTGGCGGGTGAGGCGCTGCGGGCGGCGGCACACCTGCTGTCGGAGCGGATCGCGGTTCGCGACCATACGCTGCCTCGGCAGCCTGCCGCTGGTGCCGATCGCGCTGGCGCACCAAGCCCCCGCATGCCAGTACGCCCTTGACCCTCGTGCCTGAGGGTGTTCCGCGTGGCAACATCCGGCAGTATGATATCGACGTCCGAAATAGGGAGCGATCGATGGACTGGTCCAAAGACAGCGGTATTTTCTTGCTCGGCGACTACGAGGTCCAGTCGGGAGAGGTCATCCGCGGCGCGCGGTTGAGTTGGCAGACGCACGGCTCGCTTTCGGCCGCAAAGGACAACGTCATCGTCTACCCGTGCAGCTACGGCGCACAGTCGCCCGACCTCGCCTGGCTGATCGGTCCAGAGGGAATCCTCGATCCCAGCAAGTATTTCATCGTGGTCCCCGACATGTTCTCCAACGGCCTTTCGTCGGGCGCCGCAGGAACGTTGGATTACCCGTCGGTGGTCACGTCATGGGACAACATCCAGGCGCAGTACCGGTTGCTGACCGAGCGGTTTGGCATCGAGCGCATTCACGCGGTCTATGGCTTCTCGATGGGCGCGCAGCAGGCCTATCACTGGGCCGCGGCGTTCCCGGACCTGGTCGATCACGCCTTCATCGTCTGTGGCAGTGCCCGCACCGCCGTGCACAACAAGGTTTTCCTGACGGGGCTGATGCGTACACTGGAAGCGGCACCCGAGCACACCGGTGGCGGCCATTTCGTGACGGAGCCCCGCGCGGCGCTGCGGGCATTCGCGAACATCTATGCCGGCTGGGCACTGAGCCAGGATTTTTACCGCGCGAACCTCCACATCACGGCGCTCGGCGCACCCGATCTCGAAACGTTCCTGCGAACCGACTGGGAGGCGCGCTACGACAACAAGCAGGCCGCCAATTGCTATGCCCAGATCGTGACATGGTACCACGGCGACATCAGCGCGAACCCGCTCTACGGGGGCAACCTTGAAAGGGCGCTTGGCGCGATCAGGGCGCGCGTGATGTTGTTGCCCGGCGACACCGACCTGTATTTCCGGGTCGCGGACAACACCGCCGAGCTGCCCCACCTCAAGCGCGGCGAGCTACGGCCGATCCCGAGCATCTGGGGCCACCGGGCGGGCAATCCATCGGCCAGTCCGGCTGATTTTATGTTTCTCAAATCGGCGGTCCACGACTGGCTCGGCTGAATCCCGCGAAATCACCATGCCCGGGACCGGGGCGGTTTTCGATTCTCGGGACTTCCCAAATCGGGGCGATCCGTCCAGGCTGTTGTCGAAACGAGGGTCTCGCATGGCAACTCACCGCCCCACGATCGCCTCCTGCCACGGGGTGGTCGCGGCCGCCCACCCGCAGGCCGCCGCAGCCGGGGCCAGGATCCTGGGCCAGGGCGGCAATGCCTTCGACGCGGCAGCGGCGGTGGGGGCGATGCTGGGCGTGGTCGAGCCCTTCATGTCGGGGCTGGCGGGGCTGGGTCTGGCCACGATGTGGGTGGCTGCCGAGCGGCGGGTGCGTGTACTCGATTTCGTCCCGCCGGTGCCGGCCAGCTTTCCGGTCGCGCGGTTCACGGGGCGGCACGAACTGGAACGCGGCGCGCTGGCAATCGCCTCGCCCGGCAATCTTGCCGGATGGTGCGAGCTGGTCCGGCAATACGGAAATCTGGCGCTGCCCGCGATCTTCGCACCGGCGGTGCGGACGGCCGCCGAAGGCTTCCCGCTGCTGGAGTTCGGTGCCGATGTGTTCGCCGAGCAGGCGGGCGTCCTGGAAGCCTATCCGGCCTTGTGTAAGAATTGGGCCGGCACCTACGGCGCGCATGGCCGCATGGCGGCGGTCGGTTCGGTGATCCGTCAGCCCGATCTCGCCGAAACCTTGGAAGCGCTCGCAACGCAAGGCCCGGCGCATCTGTTCGGCGGCGCCCTCGGTGCCCGCGTCGTCGGTCACATCCAGGCATGTGGCGGGACGCTCACGCTACAGGATTTGCGGGACGTGCGTCCGCTCTGGAAAGAGCCCGTCTCCGCTGCCTACCGGGGGTTGTCGGTGCATGTGCCGCCGCCGCCATGCGAAGGCTTTCAGATGCTGGCTGCGTTGCGGATACTGGAAGCGGTCGATTTTGGCGCCTTGCCGCGCGATGGGGCCGACCACCTCGACGCGGTCTATCGCGCCATCCGCCTTGCGGCCGGCATGCGGATCGCCAACAACAATCCCACGCCCGGAGCGTTGCGGCACATGCTCGGCGACGCGGCGATTGCCCAGGCCAGACTGCGCCTGCGGGATGGCGTCCCGGTCGATGGGCCGACGGAGCAGTGGGTCCACACGCCGGGGGAGGCAGCGGAGGACTTCAACACCACCTCGTTTTCCGTGGCCGATCGGGAGGGCAATCTGGTGTGCGTCACGCAAAGCCTGGGCAGCCCGTTCGGCAGCGGTGTCGTCGTTCCGGGCACCGGCATATGCCTCAACAACTTCCTGTATTGGGCCGACGTGCAGGGCAATAGCCCCAACCGCAGCCAGGCCGGCGGCGCGTTGCCCATCTGCATGGCGCCCAGCATCTCCCTGCGTGCCGGTTTGCCGGTGCTGGCGCTGGGGACGCCGGGCAGCTACGGCATTCTGCAGACGCAGGTGCAGGCTCTCGTCCAGTATATCGATTACGGCCTGCCCCTGCAGCATGCCATCGAGGCCCCTCGGGCGCGGCTGACGGACGGGCGCGCGGTGCTGATCGAAGACCGGGTGGATGCCGGGGTGATCGAGGCATTGCGCGCCAGGGGGCACGACGCCGCGTCGTTCGGCACGGGCTGGACGATGAAGGTGGGCGGGATGCACGCGGTGGCGCTGGACCCCGCGACATCGGTCATGACAGGGGCGGCGGACCCCCGTCGGGACGGCCATGTCGCGTTGGCATGACACGGGGACACGCTGAATTCAGGGCCACGCTAAATTCGGGGCCACGCTAAATTAAAGCCGCGTCCGCCGGTTCCGCCTTGCGGACGGGGTGTCCGAGATACTGCTCCAGCACGTCGGCTGGCGCGCCGTCGGCCACGATGCGGCCCTGCTCCATCCAGATCACCCGGCTGCACCAGTCGAGGATCACGTCGGTCAGATGGCTCGACAGGATCAGGATTTCGGCGCCCCGCACCATGTCCTCCAGCCGCGCCCGCGCCTTCTCCATGAACGCGGCGTCGCCGGCCATGAACCACTCGTCCATCAGCAGCACCTGGGGCCGGATCGCGGTCGCCAGCGCGAAGCCCAGCCGCACCACCATGCCCGAACTGTAGATGCGGACCGGCAAATCGATGAAGTCGCCCAGCTCGGCGAACTCGCGCACATCGTTCTCGAGCCGGGCGATCGCGCGTTTGTCGAGGCCGGTGTACAGCCCGCGCAGCACGATGTTCTCGCGGCCGGTCAGGTCGGGGTTCATGCCCAGATTGGGGTCGAGCAGCGCGTTCAATGTGCCGCGCACCCGGATGCGGCCCCGCACGGGCTCGTAGATGCCGGCCAACGTTCGCAGCAAGGTGGTCTTGCCGGCGCCGTTGCCGCCGACCAGCCCCAACCGGTCGCCGCTCGCCATCTTGAAGCTCACGTCGCGCAGTGCCTGCACCACCACGCGGTTCTTGCTGTCGGACCCCATGCGGCCCGACACGCTCGACATCACCGTGCGCTTCAGGCTGCGCGCGTTGCCGTGATACAGCGGGAAATCCACGCACACGCCGGATGCTTCGATCTGGGCACTCATCGCGTCAGATCCAGAACGCGATGCGGCCGCGCACCCGCGCGAACATCAGCCAGGCGGCGACGCATATCACCAGGGAATACAGCAACGCGGACGCGTAGGTGAGCGGGCTCGGCACCACACCCATCAACGGGCCGCGCACGATCTCCAGGATGGAGAAGAACGGGTTCAGGTCCAGCAGCCATTCATGCACGCCAAGCTGGCTCGGCTTGTAGATCACGCCGCTGACGAAAAACGCCATCTGCATGATGCTGCCCACGATCGGCGGAATGTCGCGGAAGCGCGCGCAGAAAGCCCCCAGCAGCACCGCAAGCGCGAGCCCGACCACAAGCCACAAAGCGAATGCCGGCACCGCCAGGATCGCCTTGAAACCGGGCCAGGTGTTCAGCGCCAAATACACCACCAGCACCACCACGACGTTGTGCGCGAGCACCAGGAGGTTCCGCAGCACGATGCGCGCCGCATAAAGCGAGAAGGGCAGGCGAACCGAACGGATCATGCCCTCGGCCGAGGTGAAACACACGCACGCATCCTGAACCAGCGAGCCGATGAACCCCCACAGCACCAGCGACAATGCCAGGAACGGCAGGTAGTCGTGGATGTCCATGCTGAACAGCACGGAGTTCAGCACGCCCAGCGCACCCACCATCGCCGCCGTGGACAGCGTCAGCCAGAACGGGCCGAGCGTGGAGCCGCGATAGCGCAGCTTGATGTCGAGCCAGGCGAGCGTCCATGACAAACGCCAAAGCCTGGAGCAGTCGCGCAGATCGTGCAGCGCCATGCGCTGGCGGGCGGCCAGCGTCATTTCGGGCATCAGATCGAGAACCACATCGGTTCTCGGGCGGGGAAGGGAGGCGCTGTCCATGGTGCGCGGCGATATCCCATCCACCCTCCCGCCGCAACCTGGGGCGGGCGGCCCCGGTTTGTTCACTGTGGCGAGGCTGCATCATGCCGGGCGGTGTTTTCAGACTCCCGTTTGGACCTGATTGCACCAAGAAGTATTCTCGGTTAACGGGTTAGAAGCTGTGTTTCACTACCATCATGAGCGGCGGCCCGCAGGGTCGGTGTTCCCTGTGGCCGTTTTACCGACGGCCTCGCCATGTCGGAGGCTTCCCCGGATGCAATTCCGCCTGCTCGGCTGCGCCGCGTTGCTCGCGCTGGTCTCGGCCTGCGCCTCCCAGCCGGTCAACCAGGTCAAGGAAGCCGCGCAATACCGCGCCCATGCCCGCAAAGACTACAAGGCGCCCGGTCCCGCGTCGGACCCCTGGGGCCCGTACATCGTCGAGGCCGCCGCGAAATACGACATGCCGGAGCGTTGGGTGCGCGAGGTCATGCGCCAGGAATCCGGCGGCCGGCTGTACGAGAACGGCCAGCTGATCACCTCGGCGCCTGGCGCCATGGGCCTGATGCAGGTGATGCCCGGCACGTATGACGAGTTGCGGTCCCGCTACAGCCTCGACGACGACCCCTATGAGCCGCACGACAACATCATGGCCGGCACCGCCTACCTCCGCGAGATGTACGACCTGTACGGCTCGCCCGGATTCCTCGCCGCTTACAATGCCGGCCCCGGCCGACTCGACGACTACCTCAATCGCGGCAAGGGCCTGCCGCTGGAAACCCGCCGCTACGTCGCCAAAATCGGCGCCCGCATGGGCGGCGACCAGCCGCAGCGCCAGTCCCAGTCCTCGCAACTGGCCATGAACCAGATCCCGTTCGATATCCCGGAAGGGCCCCGCTACCCGCGCAGCCGTGGCGGCGCGCCGGTGGCCCTCGCCGACAACCGCCGCAGCGGCTACGCGCGGGACCGGGTGCAGGTGGCCGCCCTGCCGGAGCCCCCGCGTTCGTCGCCCGCGCCAGCCTCGCCCGCGCCGGCCTCGCTGGTGCCGGCCCCGCTCGTGCCGCGCCTGGAATTCGCCAGCGCCAAACGGCCGGCTCCGGGCTTCCACCTGGTGCCGCAGGCGATGGCCGATACCGGCTCGCTGCACCGCACCGGCGGCGCCAGCAACTGGGCGATCCAGGTCGGCGCCTTCGCCAGCGCGGGCATGGCGCAATCCGCCGCCGAGGCCGCGCGCGGCCAAGCTGGCGCCGACGCACGTCCCGCGATCGGCACCGTTCACCAGGGCAGCGCCACCCTGTACCGCGCCCGCCTCACCGGCCTCTCGCGCGAGGCGGCGGCGCAGGCCTGCGAACGCCTTTCCCGCAAGGGCTGCATCGTGATCTCGCCCGACAGCCAGAGTTGACGTCGCCGCCTCTCCGGCCGGGCGCGCGCGATCCCAAAGGTCAAGCCATGCGAACCACCACGCCAATCCCCCGCTCCGCCGCCCGCGCCAGAATGAACGCCGCCGCCGCCAGATCCTGCGCCACCACGCCCAGCGACCGGTAAAGCGTCCGCTCCGTCGCGTCCCGCCGCCCAGCGGCCGCACCCCGCAACACATCGCCGATCTCGCTGATCGGATGCTCCGCCCCGACCAGCCCGCGCGCCCGCGCCTCGATCAACTCGCCGGCCTGCGCCTCCAGCGATGGCCGGTAATCGGTAAACACCCGCAGCGCCGCGACGCAATCGGCATCCAGTTCACGGGCGCTCGGCACGCTCGCCCCCACCGCGTTCACATGAACCCCCGCCGGCAGCATGTTCGACCGCACGAACGCCTCGTCGGACGCCGTCGTGGTGCAGACGATGTCCGCGGGCGCCAGAGCCGCCGCCAGCGTCACGGCCTCCCCGCCATGCGCCTGCGCGAAGGCCGCGGCTTTCGCCGGATCGCGCGCCCAGATCAGTAGCCGCGAGATCGGCCGAACCGCCCGCATCGCCGCCACATGGCAAGCCGCCTGCTCGCCCGCCCCCAGGATCGCCAGCACCGACGCATCCGGCCGCGCCAGGGCATCCGTCGCCACGGCGCTCGCCGCCGCCGTGCGCAGCGCCGTCAATTCGGAAGCATCCATGCACAAGGTCGGCATCCCGGTCTGGGTGTCGAACAGCAGCATCAACCCGGCATGGGACGACCGGCCCAGCGCCGGATTGCCCGGAAACAGGCTCAGCAGCTTGGCGCCATAGCAGGAGGGGCCGCCGAGATACCCCGGCATCACGCCCAGACGGTTGCCTCCGGGCAACGCAACCGCCTGCCGCAGCGGCATCGCCACCGCGCGCGCCGAAACCTGGATCATGGCATCGCGGATCACCGGGATCAGGTCGGCCGTGCCTACCAGCGCCAGAATGTCGTCGCGTCCGAGTACCCGCATCACGCCTGTTCCGTTCCTGCCTGTTCCCGCTCATTGTGTCGCGAATATCCGGGAGGTCCACCATGACAAGCACCCTGTTCGGCCGCCGCATTGCGCTCGGCGGCATCGCGGCCGGCGGCCTAGTCCCCGCCGGCCTTGTCTCCATCGGCCTCGCCCCACGCCATGGCCGCGCGCAGACCGCCGCCCCCATCCGCATCGGCGTGCTCACCGACGAGAACGGACCTTATGCGGATTCCGCCGGCAGCGGCTCGGTGCTCGCGGCGCAGATGGCGGCGGCCGATTTCGGCGGCACGGTGCTCGGGCAGAAAATCGAGATCGTCCACGCCGATACTCAGAACAAGCCCGACATCGCATCCGCCATCGCCCGCCGCTGGTATGGCGCCGAGGACGTGGACATGATCACTGACCTGCCGGTCACCCCCATCGCCGCCGCCGTGCAGCAGATCGCCGCCCAGCAGAAGAAGACCGTCATCATCACCGCCGCCGCCGCGTCGGAATTCACCTCGAAATCCTGCGGCCCCACCAGCATCCACTGGGCCGACGACACCCACGCCCTCGCCGCCGGCACCGCCGGCCAGGTGGTCGCCCATAACGGCAAGACCTGGTTCTTCATCACGGTCGATTTCTCGTTCGGCCTGGCCCTCCAGCGCGAGGCGACGGCGGTGATCGAGGCCGGCGGGGGCCGCGTGCTGGGCGAATCGCGCTACCCGATCGGCAACACGGATTTCTCCTCGCAGCTCCTCGCGGCCCGGGCCTCCAACGCCCAGGTGATCGGCCTCGCCAGCGTCGGCAACGATCTGGTCAACTGCATCAAGCAGGCCGGCGAGTTCGGCGTCACCGGCCGCCAGACGCTCGCCGGCTTCCTTATCTACATCACCGACATCCACGCCCTCACGCCCAAGGTCGCCCAAGGCTTCACCTTCGCCTCCGGCTTCTACTGGGACCAGAATGACGCCTCGCGCGCGTTTTCCCGCCGCTTCTTCGCCACCCACAAGGCGATGCCGACCCGCGACCAGGCGGCGATCTATTCCGCCAGCCTGCATTTCCTGAAGGCCATGCAGCAGGCCGGCACCCGCGATGCGCTCGCCGTCAACAAGGCCATGCGCGGCCTGTCGATCGACTATTTCGGCCACCCAGCCGGCATCCGCGCCGACGGGCGCGCGCTCTACGACCTCACGCTCTACAAGGTGAAGAAGCCCGAGCAGGTCGCGGCGCCCTGGGATTACTACGAACCCATCGGCACCGTCGCCAAGGCCGACGCCTTCCTGCCGATGACGGCGGCGTGCGGCTGATTTCTGGTGATCCGCGCGGAAAGGGTGTTCGCCGGGTATGCCGGATATGTCCGTGCAATCGACAGCAAGGTCGAGCAAACCTTGACGTAGGCCGCCCCATACGCCATCTCCCCCATACAGGACCCACCCGGTCCTTTTAGGGTCGCGGATCATGTTGCGGGTATCGAAACTGACCGATTACGCGGTCGTGGTGCTGATGCGGCTCGCCACCGGCCCCGCGGCGGGCGTGCAGACCTCGCCTTGCATCTCGGCCGCCACGGGCGTGCCGGAACCCACGGTCTCCAAGGTGCTGAAGGCGCTTTCAACCTCCAGCCTCGTGGTTTCCCAGCGCGGCGCGCGCGGCGGCTACCGACTAAGCAAGCCGCTGCACGCCATCTCGCTCGCCGACGTGATCGCGGCCCTCGACGGCCCGATCGCTCTGACCGCCTGCGTCGAGGGCGGCCATGGCACCTGCGACGTGTCGCATTTCTGCGCGGTGCGTGGACGCTGGGATTTGGTCAACGACGCCATCCATCAGGCGCTGTCGGGCATCACGCTTGGAGATATGCGCGACGCCTCGCTGCCTGTTTTCGCCCGTCGTGAAATCGCTTCCGCCATTCAGGAAATCTAGCATGCCTGCCGTTGCCGCAACCCTCGACGCCGTTCAGTCCGCAACCGAATCCGGGTACAAGTGGGGCTTCTCGACTGACATCGAGATGGACCTTGCCCCCAAGGGCCTGAACGAAGACATCATCCGCCTGATCTCCGAGCGCAAGGACGAACCCGCCTGGATGCTGGCATGGCGCCTCAAGGCGTATGCGGCATGGTTGCAGATGGAGGAGCCGGACTGGTCGTCGGTCGAGCATCCGCCGATCGACTATCAGGCGCTGCATTATTACGCCGCGCCGAAAAAGAAGGCTGGCCCGAAAAGCCTCGATGAAGTCGATCCCGAGTTGCTGCGGATGTACGAGAAGCTCGGCATCCCGTTGAAGGAACGCGCCATTCTCGCGGGCGTGGAAATCCCCGAGGGCGAGCGGCCGCCGATCGCGATCGATGCCGTGTTCGACAGCGTTTCCGTCGCCACCACCTTCCGCTCCACGCTGGCCAAGTCGGGCGTTATTTTCTGCCCGATCAGCGAGGCGATCCGCGAGCATCCCGATCTGGTCAAGCAGTACATCGGCAGCGTGGTGCCGGCCGGCGACAACTACTTCGCGGCCCTCAACAGCGCCGTGTTCACCGATGGCAGCTTCGTGTTCATCCCCAAGGGCGTGCGCTGCCCGATGGAGCTATCCACCTATTTCCGCATCAATGCCCAGAATACCGGCCAGTTCGAGCGCACGCTCATCATCGCCGAGGCCGGCTCCCATGTCAGCTACCTGGAAGGCTGCACCGCGCCGCAGCGCGACGAGAACCAGTTGCATGCGGCCGTGGTCGAACTGGTCGCGATGGACGATGCGACCATCAAGTACAGCACGGTGCAGAACTGGTATCCGGGCGATGCGGAAGGCCGGGGCGGCATCTACAACTTCGTCACCAAGCGCGCCGCCTGCAGGGGCGCGCGCAGCAAGGTGAGCTGGACGCAGGTGGAAACCGGCTCCGCGATCACCTGGAAATACCCGTCCTGCATCCTGATCGGCGATGACAGCGTCGGCGAGTTTTACTCGGTGGCCGTCACCACCAACCGCCAGCAGGCCGATACCGGCACGAAGATGATCCATATCGGCCGCAACACGCGCAGCACGATCGTCTCGAAGGGCATCTCCGCCGGCCGCAGCAACAACACCTATCGCGGCCAGGTGAAGGTGATGCCGAAGGCGCATGGTGCCCGCAACCACACGCAATGCGACAGCCTGCTGATCGGCGACCAGTGCGGCGCGCATACCGTGCCCTACATCGAATGCCGCAACCCGACCGCCAAGCTGGAACACGAGGCGACCACGTCG
This sequence comes from Rhodospirillales bacterium, assembly GCA_025352565.1. Taxonomy (GTDB): domain Bacteria; phylum Pseudomonadota; class Alphaproteobacteria; order Acetobacterales; family Acetobacteraceae; genus JANXTF01. Next base: position 20,791 of record JANXTF010000108.1, read on the forward strand.
AAAATCGCCGACGACCAGTTGTTCTACTGCCGTCAGCGCGGACTTTCGGCCGAGGACGCGGTGGGGCTGATCGTGAACGGCTTCTGCAAGGAAGTGTTGAAGGAATTGCCGATGGAGTTCGCCGTCGAGGCACAGAAGCTGCTCGCCGTGAGCCTCGAAGGCTCGGTGGGGTAGGTTACAGGCCCGCCACCTGATCCCGTTACGACATCTGACCAGGACGATTGACCATGCTTGAAATCACCAACCTGCGCGCCGGCATCGAGGGAAAGGAGATCCTGAAAGGGGTCGACCTCGTGGTGCCGCAAGGCGAGGTCCATGCCATCATGGGCCCGAACGGCTCCGGTAAATCCACGCTGTCCTACGTGTTGTCGGGCCGTGAGGGCTACGAGGTGACCGATGGCAGTGTCACGTTCGACGGCCACGACCTGCTCGACATGGAGCCGGAGCAGCGCGCGGCGGCTGGCCTGTTCCTCGCCTTCCAGTATCCGGTCGAACTCCCTGGCGTCGGCAACGCGAATTTTCTGCGCACCGCGCTGAACTCCATCCGCCGCGCGCGCGGGGAAGCGGAACTCGATGCGGTCGCGTTCCTGAAAATGGCGCGCACGGAAATCAAGCGTCTCGCGATGGCCGACGATATGCTCAAGCGCAACGTCAACGTGGGCTTCTCCGGCGGCGAGAAGAAGCGCAACGAGGTGCTGCAGATGGCCATTCTGCGCCCCAGGCTCGCCATCCTCGACGAGACCGATAGCGGCCTCGACATCGACGCGCTCAAGATCGTGGCGGACGGCGTCAACGCTCTGCGCGGCCCGGAATTCTCGGCACTCATCATCACCCACTACCAGCGCCTGCTGGACCACATCGTGCCCGACCGCGTGCATGTGCTCTCCGCCGGCCGGATCATCCGATCCGGCGGCCCAGAACTCGCGCATGAACTCGAAGCCCATGGCTATGCCGGCGTGGTGAACGAGGCCGCATGAGCGCCTCCCCACCCAACGCGATGCAGCTTGCCACCACCGGCTTCCTCGCGCGGTTCGAGGGCAATTCCGGCCTGCGCGCCAATCCTGTGCGCCGTCGCGCGGCCGAGACGCTGCGCCATGTCGGCCTGCCGACGCAACGGGAGGAGGCCTGGCACTTCACCAGCCTGCGCCCGCTCGCCGGGATCGCTTTTCAGGGCGCGCACGCCGTCCACGATCACGGCCACGACCTGCTGGCCCGCGTGGCCGGCATCGGCGGCCCGCGCATCGTGTTCGTCAATGGCAGGCACGATACCGCGGCATCGGAGATGCCCGATTTCACCACGGTGGGCGAACCCGCGCTGGATGAGACCGAGGACGCCGTCTCGCTCCTCAACACGATGTTCGCCGATGACGGCGCGCATATCGAAATCCCCCCCGGCGTCGACGGCGAAACCATCCTGCTCGCCAGCCTGGGCGTGGCGGGTGCCGAACCCGTGGCCTTCCATCCGCGCCATCGCGTCCGCCTGCACCCGGGTGCGCGACTGACGCTCATCGATGTGTCGCTGGGACGGGGCACCTACCTCAACAACCCCGTGTTCGACATCGAAGTCGCCGAAGGCGCCATGCTCACGCATCTGCGCTTGCAGGATGACGCGACCGACGCCTTCCACCTGTCCTCGGTCCGCGCCACCATCGCTTCACGCGGCACCTATGACAGTTTCGCCCTCACGCTCGGCGCGCGCCTGGCCCGCATGGAGGTCCATGCCCGCCTGGCCGGCGTACACGGCGCGGCCCACCTCAATGCCGCCCAACTCCTCGGCGGCATCCAGCACGCGGATTTCACCACCGTGGTCGCGCACGACGCACCTTCCTGCGCCTCGCGCCAGACCGTGAAGAACGTCTTGACCGGCAAGTCGCGCGGCGTGTTCCAGGGCCGCATCGAGGTCGCGCGCGCCGCCCAGAAAACCGACGGCTACCAGATGAACCAGGCGCTGCTGCTCTCGCCCGACGCCGAGATCGACAGCAAGCCGCAACTGCAGATCTACGCCGACGATGTGAAATGCAGCCACGGCGCAACCGTGGGCGAACTCGACGCGGACCAGCTGTTCTACCTCCGCAGCCGCGGCATCGCCGAGCCCGCCGCCCGCGCCATCCTGGTGCGTGCGTTTTTGGCCGAAGCGCTCGACCCCATCGCGCACGAAGACACGCGCGCCGTCATGGAGCACGCCATCGACGCATGGTGGAAGGGACACAACCCATGAACGACGCATTTCCTGCCGTGGGCTTCGACGTTGCCCGCATCCGCGCCGACTTCCCGATCCTGGCGCAGACCGTGCGCGGCAAACCGCTGGTGTTCCTCGACAGCGCCGCTTCGGCCCAAAAGCCGCGCGCGGTGATCGACGCGATGGTTAACTGCATGGAGACGCAATACGCCAACGTCCATCGCGGCCTGCACTGGATGAGCGAGCGCACCACCGACGCCTACGAAGCCACCCGCGACGCGGTGGCGGCCCTGCTGCACGCGAACGACCGTACCGAGATCGTGTTCACCCGCAACAGCACGGAGGCGATCAACCTCGTCGCCCACAGCTATGGCCGCGGCATCATGAAGGCGGGCCAGGCGGTGCTGATCTCCGAAATGGAGCACCACGCCAACATCGTCCCCTGGCAGATGCTGCGCGATGCGCACGGCACCGAACTCCGGGTCGCGGCCGTCACCGAATCCGGCGAACTGGACATGGAGGATTACGCCGCCAAACTCGCTGATGGCCGCGTGGCGCTGGTCGCCATCACCCATATGTCGAACGTGTTCGGCACCTACACCCCCATCGAACGCATCATCCGCCTCGCGCACGAGAATGGCGCCAAGGTGCTGGTCGATGGCAGCCAGGCCGTGGTGCATCGCCGCGTGGACGTACAGGCGCTGGGTGCGGATTTCTATGTGTTCACCGGGCACAAGTTGTACGGTCCCACCGGCATCGGCGTGCTCTGGGCGCGCCACGAACTGCTCGAAGCCATGCCCCCGTTCATGGGCGGCGGCGACATGATCGGCAGCGTCAGCTTCGAGCGCAGCACCTGGGCGCATGTGCCGCATAAATTCGAGGCCGGCACCCCCGCCATCATCGAGGCCATCGGCCTGAAAGCCGCCATCGGCTATGTCGAAGCGATCGGCTACGAAGCCATCGCCGCGCATGAAGCCGCGCTCACCGACCATGCGCTTGCCCGGCTCGCCACCATCGAGGGCCTGCGCGTGATCGGCCGCGCGCAGGATCGCGGCGGCGTGGTGTCGTTCACCATGCAGGGGGCCCACGCGCACGACATCGCGACGCTGCTCGACCGGCAGGGCGTCGCCGTTCGCGCCGGCCATCATTGCGCCGAGCCGTTGATGCGCCGCCTGGGGCTGGACAGCACCGCCCGCGCCAGCTTCGGCATCTACACGACGCACGAGGAGATCGACGTCCTGGCGGCGTCGCTCGAACGCGTGCGGGAGTTCTTCGTGTGAACAGGCCGGGTGTGAGCGGGCCGGGCACGACGACGCTCGCGGACGACGTGGGAGACCTCTACCAGCAGGTCATCCTCGAGCACGGCCGAAACCCGCGCCACGCCGGCCGCCTCACGGCGTTCGATGCCTCGGCCAAGGGCGATAACCCGATGTGCGGCGACCGCGTCGAGGTGTTCGTGAAATACGCCGCCGACGGTACGGTCGCGCGAACCGGCTTCGAGGCGCGCGGCTGCGCCATCAGCATCGCGTCGGCCGATCTCATGGCCGAAGTCGTCGCCGGCCGCGCGCCGGCCGATACGCGCGCCATGTTCGAGACGTTCCGGCACATGGCCCAGACCGGCGATTGCCCGGACTGCGACGCCACGATGGAAAAGCTCCGGCCGCTGGCCGGGGTCCATGATTACCCGTCGCGGGTAAAATGCGCGACATTGCCATGGCACGCCCTGATGGCGGCTCTGGACGGGAAGGGGAGTGCGACCAGTGAATGACCAGACCCATGCGACGCCTGCGGTCGGCACCTGGACGCCGGACGGCGAAACCCTGCCGCCGCCCAACGAGGAGGCGGTGATCGGCGCCATCTGCACGGTGTACGACCCGGAAATCCCTGTGAACATCTACGAACTGGGGCTGATCTACGCCATCGAGATCACCGATGCCGCCGCGGTCAGTATCGAGATGACGCTGACCGCCCCCGGCTGCCCCAGCGCCCAGGAGCTGCCCGAGGCCGTCCACAACGCCATCATGGCGCTGCCCGGCGTGTCGGCCTGCGACGTCCAGGTCGTGTGGGACCCCGCGTGGGACCCGAGCCGCATGACCGAGGATGCGCGGTTGTCGTTGAATATGTTCTGACCTGAGACGATGTGAGCACCATGAGCACCACAATCTCGCCGGCTCCCCGCGCCCGCCGCCCGATGCCGCAGCTGATGTCGTTGACGGACGCCGCCGCCACGCGCCTTGCGGCACTCTACGCCAAGGGCCGGCAGGGCATGACGCTGCGCATCAGCGTCGGCACGAAGGGCTGTTCTGGCCTGTCTTACGACATGAACTGGGTGGAGAAGCCCGGCCCCGGCGACGAGGTGGTGACCGACAAGGGCCTCACCGTCATCGTCGATCGCAAGGCCACCCTGTTCCTGATCGGCACGGTCATGGACTACCAGACGGAGGCGCTGTCCTCCGGCTTCACCTTCATCAATCCGAACGAGAAAGGCCGGTGCGGCTGCGGTGAAAGCTTCCATGTCTGACATGGAATACGCGGCGCGCTCCTCCGCACCGGCTCTGACGCCGCCGCTGGAGGGCCTCTGGGCCACCATCTCGGCCGACGCGGTCGCCGCCGTCGCGCATGACCGCTTCATGGCCCGCCCGGTCCACGACATCCTGCTCCGCCACAGCGGTTTCGCCGAGGCGCTCGCGCACCGCCTCGCCCGCAAGCTGGCCGACGAGGAGATCGACACCATCGCGCTGTCCGGCCTCATCACCGACGCCTATGACGACGACCCCACCATCACCGAAGCCGCGGCCGCCGACTTGCGGGCCATCCAGGATCGTGACCCGGCGTGCCCCGACCTGCTGACCCCGTTCCTTTACTTCAAGGGCTACCAGGCGCTCCAGGCCTACCGCGTCAGCCATTGGCTGTGGCGCCAGGGCCGCCGCCACGCCGCCCACCACCTGCAAAGCCGCATGTCGGAGGTGTTCGCCGCCGACATCCATCCCGCCGCGCGCCTGGGCTCCGGCATCATGGTCGATCACGGCACCGGGCTGGTCATCGGCGAGACGGCGGTGGTCGAGGATGACGTGTCGATGCTTCAGGAAGTCACCCTCGGTGGCACGGGCAAGCAGGCGGGTGACCGGCACCCGAAGATCCGCCGCGGCGTGCTGATCGGCGCGGGCGCCAAAATCCTCGGCAACATCGAGGTGGGGGAGGGCGCCAAGATCGGCGCCGGCAGCATCGTGCTCAACGATGTGGCCCCGTTCACCACCGTGGTCGGCGTCCCCGCCCGCCCGGTCGGCAGCTGTGGGACGTGCCACCCGGCGCTGACCATGGACCATTGCCTGCCGGCGGATTGGTCACGCTGACGCTCAGAGACAGGACTCCGCCTTTTCGACCGTCAGCGACATCAGTCGCAGGTTGAGCACATTGTCCGCCGCCGGCCGCCGCCCCGGCAGTGGCTCGGCCTGCAACGCCATCGTCGTCAGCGGGTCCAGCGCCAGCACTTGCATCGGCACGCACCCGCCCACGAGCATGGCGCCGGACGCCGGGTCGATCTGCCGCGTCGGCCGCGCCACGCGCGCGCCGTTCACCCGCACGGCCAGGTCGAACGCGTCGCGATTCTCCACCGAAACCGCGTAGGTCATCCGAAACCGCATCGCGGCCTCCGCGAAGCCCGTCGAACGGCGGAACACCATTGCCGGGCGACGCCCCGCCCGCAGATCGGCGAACGGCCCTGGCAGGTGCCAGTCCGTCGTCAGGTGCTCGGTCAACACCAGAAAGCCCGGCCCGGCCCGCGAAAAGTCCAGAGTCGTCCCCGGCTCCACGGTCAACGCCGCCTCCGCCGTTCCGGCCGTCTTCGCCAGATCGCAGGCGGCATTGAAGTTGGCGTAGGCGAAGCCCGGGATGGGATGACACAATCCGGTTGGCTGAACGCCGTAGCTCCCCAGCCGCAGCCGCGTCTGCAAGGTGAGCGGACCGTTCGCGACCACCCGGATCGCCCGGTCGCCCGACCGGCTCACCGCGTCCACGATCCGCCGCGTGATGCGGGTTCCGGCGGTGGCCATCGTGTCCTCCCAGTCCATGATCCCGAAGAACCGCGACCCTGCCGGCAGCGAGGGGATGACGTAGGAGACCGGCTGCCCCGCCATGAAATACAGCGCGTCCCCGGCCAGCGCCGGCGGCACCTCGATCGCATACTGCCCGCGCAGGAACGGCCGATGTCCCCAATCCGGAACCGTCACCGTCACCCATGCCGCCACAGCCAGCACCCAACCAAGCCCGGCCTGGCCGCGCCCGCGCACCAGCCACCCGATCGCCACGATCGCCACCGGGCCGCACAGCAATTCCAGCGTCACTGCGTAGCGTTGGATCGCGAACACGCCGAGCCACGCCACGAACGAGACACCGAAGAACGCCACCAGCCGCAAGCCGGCCGTACCGCGCGCGCCGGATCGCAGCAGCGCCACCAGCCCCACGGCCAACAGGCAGATCAAGGCGGCGAACCGGATATCGGTGAAACCCAACTCCGGCCGCGGCACGATCCCGACCGCCCAGCGGAACGGATATTCCACCGCGTCGATAAAGCCGCCCGGCAGGTAACGGCGGTCGATATCGGCCGTTAACGGGAAATCCGGCGAGCGGAAGATGTTGTTGTAATACGGGAAAACCGGATTGCCGAAGCGACTCCACAGCGCCCAGCACCAAGCACCCCCCACCCCCAGAAACCCCAGCCCAAGCCCCACCGAAAGCGCCGCCACGGCGCGCACCCGTGCCACGAGGCCCGGTCCATACAGCAGGCAAGCGCCCACCAGCCCGACCGCGAATGTGGCATTGGTCAGCTTCAGCGCGGTGGCGAGCCCGGCCAACGCCCCGCACGCGAGCAGCCGGGTCATGCGCGCGCAATCCATCCGCACCAGCAGCAGCACGGCGGCCAGGATTGGTAGGCTGGTGAGCGTGTCGATGAACGAGGTGCCCAACTCGGACAGCGCCATCGGGCTCGCAATGGAAATCGCCACCGCCGCGCCGACGCAGGCCCATTTCGCCGGACCTCGGCACAACGCCGCCGAAATAGCCGCCACGAACACGATGTTGAGCGATTGCGCGGCGCTCAACGCGAGGGCCGTGACGACCGACCCCCCCATGCGGAACAGCGCATAGAACGGCAAGTAGGCCAACGGGTTGAAATAGCTATGGATCAGCTGTGCCGGCGCGGCGTCCAGATCCAGACGCCCATGCACGAACGCGTACGCCGAGTAGAGATGGTAGTTCAACTGATCGGAATTGACGTCCTGGCCGCGCGCGAAGGCGAACAACATGGCGGCACATGCGGACGCGGAGGCAAGCAGCACCCACCCCAAACAGCGCCGCGCCATCGCAGCCCCGCTCAATGCAGGCGCGGCGTCCGCAGGAAACTCGTCCGGTCGGCCGATTTCACCCGCACCGAAACGTCGCCATCGTCCCGCCCCAGCCGCAGCTTCACCGCCGTGCCCGCCTCGCCCGACGCCCAGACCTTGCGCCACAACCCGGCGAGATCGCTCACCGTCGTGTCGCCCACCGAGATGATGCGGTCGCCGGCCTGCACGCCCGCCTTGTCCGCGGGCCCACCCTCGGCCAGCCCGCCCACCACCAGCCCGCCCTCGCTCTCCATCGCATACAGCCCAAGCCATGGCTTGGGCGGCGCGGCGGTGCGCCCGGTGGTGAGCAGTTCCTCCAGGATCGGCCGCAAGGCCGTCACCGGCACGATCATGTTCATGTCCATGCGCCGCTTGCCCTCGCCCTGCTGTAATATCAGGGACCCCGTGCCATGCAGCTTGCCGTCCGGCCCGATCAGCGCCGCGCCGCTCCAGAACGGATGCGCGGGCGCGGTGAAGATCGCGTCGTCCAGCAGATACTCCCAATATCCGGCGAACTCCTGCCGCCCGACCACCTTGGTCTCGATCGCGTGCTGCCGTCCGCCGCCGGCCGCCATGATCGCCTGCGAGCCCACCTCCAGCTTGTCCCCGTCGCCGAACTCCAGCGCCGGCAGGTTCAGCCGGCCGAGCGCCTGAACCACGCCGAAGCCGGTGCCCTGGTCATAGGCCAGCGCGTGGCCGGGCACGGCGCGGCCATCCGGCGTGATGATCCAGACCGTCTCCGCCTCGGTGATCAGGTAGCCGATGGTCAGCACCAGCCCGTCCTCGCGGAACACCACGCCGTTGCCGGTGCGCTCGGTGCCGAGCGTCCCGGCCGTGAACGCGTCAGCCGGCACGTTCGCGCGCACGCCCACAACCGAACTCAGCACGCGCTCGAGGTCGAACTTGTAGTTGTCAGGATCAGGCTGCAGGTTTTTCGGGATTTCCCAATCGCTGTTTTTCATGAGGCCGGGCCGGAGTCCTTTGAATGCGAAACTGCCATATTGGAGTGTATGGACCCATCAGCAACGCCGCCAAAGGACTTCCCGCTTTCGGCCATCCCGATCCAGGGCCATCACATGCTCGAACCTTATGATCTGAACGACCCCGCCTTGCGTGACCGTGCCGTGCGGGCCGCGCGCGGGGAAGCGCCGTTCGACCTCCTGATCGTCGGAGGCACCGTGATCGATGTCGCCACCGGCGAGGCCCGCCTTGCTGATATCGGCCTCGTCGGCGCTCTGATCGCCAGCGTCCATCCGCCCGGCACGCGCCATGACGCGGCCGGGCGGATGGACGCGACCGGCCGCGTCATCGCACCCGGCCTGATCGACACGCATCTGCACATCGAAAGCTCGATGGTCACGCCCAGGCGCTACGCCGAGACGGTCGTGCCGCAGGGCACCACGACGATCTGCTGGGACCCGCATGAACTCGGCAACGTGCTGGGCCTCGACGGCGTGCGCTGGGCGATCGAAGCCGCGCGCGACCTGCCGCTCCGCATTTTGGTGCTTGCCCCCTCCTGCGTCCCCTCGGCGCCGGGGCTGGAGCGGGCAGGGGCCACCTTCGAGGCCGCCGAGATGACCGAGATGCTTTCCTGGCCGGCGGTGGCCGGGGTCGCGGAGGTGATGGACATGCGCGGGCTGCTCGAACGCCAGCCCCACATGGCCGACATCGTGGCCGCCGGAATGGCCAGTGGAAAGCTGGTGTGCGGCCATGCGCGCGGCCTGGAGGGCGCCGACCTCCAGGCCTTCGCCGCCGGCGGCATCCAGTCCGATCACGAGATCACCTCGGGCGACGACCTGCTGGCGAAGCTGCGCGCCGGCTTCACGGTGGAACTGCGCGGCTCGCACGACCAAGTTCTGCCCGGCGCGGTCGCGGCGCTCCGCACGCTCAAAGCCCTTCCCGCCACCCTCACCATCTGTACCGACGACGTGTTCCCGGACGATCTGGTGGATGTGGGCGGCATGATCGACGTGCTGCGCCGTCTGGTGCGACGCGGTTTGCCGCCCATCGACGCGCTTCAGGCCGCCACGCTGAACGCGGCGCTGCGTATCGGCCGCCGCGATCTCGGCCTGGTGGCGCCGGGGCGGCGGGCCGACCTGATCGTGCTCGCCGACCTCGACTCGTTCACGGTCGAGGCCGTCATCGTATCGGGGCAGGTGGCGGCGCGCGGCGGTCGGCTGCTGGGCGAGCTCCGTAAGGACCGTCAGCCCCTGCCTCCGCCGACCATGCGCCTCGCCCCTCTGTCCCCCGACGATTTCCGCCTGCGCGTGCCAACCACCGGCACCGCCCGCCTTCGCACCGTGGTCACCCCCCGCTTCACCGCGTGGGGCGAGTTGGCGGTGCCGGTGGAAGGCGGCATCGGCGTTCTGCCGGAGGATGCGCTGCTGATGGCGGTGGTGCATCGCCACGGACGGGCCCCGGCTACGCCGGTCATCGGCGTGTTGCAGGATTGGGGGCGCTGGACCGGCGCGCTGGCCACCACGGTCGCTCACGACTCGCACAACCTCGTGGTGTTCGGCCGCGACCCGGCCGACATGGCGGCGGCGGCGAACGCGCTGATCGCATCGGGCGGCGGCATGGCGGTCGCGTCCGGCGGTGAAGTGCGCGCGCTGCTGGCATTGCCGGTGTGCGGGCTCATTTCCGACGCGCCGGCCCATGATGTGGCGGACGCCTTCCGCGCGCTCCGCCACGCGGCCGACCGGATCGCCGACTGGCTGCCGCCGCTCCGAACCTTCAAATCCGTGGTCGGCGCCTCGCTGGCCTGCAATCCCGGCCCGCATGTGACGGACATGGGGATCGCCGACGGCACCACCGGCGAGGTATTCGAGACCTTCATCGCCGCCGCCTGGCAGCCATAATCACTGATCGGCTCGGAGTTCCGTCTTCATTCGGCGGGGAGATCCTTGCGAGTGAAGCCTGGAACGGGCACCTGGGCGCCATAGGGCAGCCGCCATCCTTTGACGATGGCGTAGATCGCCGGGATGACGAGCAGCGTCAGGACGGTTGACGACACCATCCCCCCCACCATCGGCACCGCGATGCGGCGCATGACCTCGGACCCGGTCCCCGTGCTCCACAGGATGGGCAGCAACCCGGCCATGATCGCGACGACAGTCATCATTTTCGGCCGCACGCGCTCCACGGCGCCGTGCATAATGGCCCGCCGCAAATCCTCGCGGGTCAACGGCGTGCCTTCCACGAGGCGAAGCTGGCGGATTTCGGCGAGCGCGTGGTCCAGGTAGATGAGCATGATGACGCCTGTCTCGGCCGCCACCCCGGCGAGCGCGATGAAGCCGACCGTCACCGCGACACTCATGCTGTAGTCCAGCCACCACACCAGCCACCCGCCGCCCACCAGCGCGAACGGGACCGACAGCATCACGGTCAGTGTCTCGGCGATGCGGCCGAAATTGAGGAACAGCAGCACCAGGATCACAACCAGGGTCGCCGGGACGACGACCTTCAGCCTGGCCTGGGCACGTTGCAGGTATTCGAACTGGCCGCTCCACTCGACGTGGTAGCCCGGCGGCATCTTCACCTGCTCCGCCACCTTGCGGGATGCCTCGGCCACGTAGCCGCCGAGGTCGCGGCCCTGGAGGTCGACGTAGATATAGGCAACGGGCTGCGCGTTCTCGGTGCGGATGCTGGGCGGCCCCGTGGTCACGCGCACGCTGGCGACTTGGCCGAGCGGCACCATCGCGCCGCCCGCGGTCGGCACCAGCACCTGACCCGCGATGGATTGCGGATCGTCGCGCAGGTTGCGGGGGTAGCGCACGCTCACGCCGTATCTCTCGCGTCCCTCGACCGTGGTCGTCACCGTATCGCCCCCAAGTGCCGCCGCCACCACCTTCTGGACGTCGTCCACCGACAGGCCGTAGCGCGCCGCGGCCTGTCGGTCCGGCGCGATCTCGACGTAGTGGCCACCCTCCAGCCGCTCGGCGAACGCGCTCGTCGTGCCGGGCACGGCGTTCACGACATGCTCGATTTCGGTCGCAAGGCGTTCAAGCTCGTGCAGATCCGGGCCGAACACCTTGACGCCGACCGGGGTGCGTATCCCGGTCGAAAGCATGTCGATCCGGGCCTTGATCGGCATCGACCAGGCGTTGCTGACGCCGGGAAGCTGCAACGCCGCGTTCATCTCGGCGATGAGGCCGTCGACGGTCAGGCCCGGCCGCCATTGGCCGGGAGGCTTCAGGTTGACGATGGTCTCGCTCATCTCGATCGGCGCCGGGTCGGTCGCCGTGATGGCGCGGCCCGCCTTGCCGAACACCGAGGCCACCTCCGGGAAGGACTTGATGATGCGGTCCTGGGTCTGGAGCAACTCGGCCGCCTTCGTCACGGACACCCCGGGCAGCGTCACGGGCATGAACATCAGCGTGCCCTCGTTCAGGCTCGGCATGAACTCCGTGCCAAGCCGGGAGGCGGGCCAGACGGTGGCCACCAGGATGGCACATGCGGCGATGACCACGAGCGCCGGGACGCGGAGCACGAGGCGGATCGCCGGACGGTAGAGCCAGATCAGCGCCCGGTTGATAGGGTTCCTCGCCTCGGGGACGATGCGCCCGCGCACGAAGAACAGCATCAGCACCGGGACGAGCGTGATGGACAGCATTGCGCCGCCCGCCATGGCGAAGGTTTTGGTGTAGGCGAGCGGTTTGAACAGGCGCCCTTCCTGGTCCTCGAGCGCGAACACGGGCAGGAAGGCGGCGACGATCACGAGCAGGCTGAAGAACAGCGAAGGCCCGACCTCCTTGGCCGAGGCGATCAGCGCCGGGCCGCGCGGCTCGCCGGGCTTGAGGCGCTCGACGTGCTTATGGGCGTTCTCGATCATGACGATCGCGGCATCCACCATGGCGCCGAGCGCGATGGCGATGCCGCCGAGGCTCATGATGTTCGAGCCGATGCCGAGCGCACGCATGCCCGCGAACGCCATCAGCACGCCGATCGGCAGGGTCAGGATGGCGACGAGCGCGCTGCGGAAATGCAGCAGAAAGATGACGCAGACGGCGGCGACGATCAGACTTTCCTCAAGCAACGTATGCTTGAGGGTCTGGATGGCTGCGTCGATGAGTTGCGAGCGGTCGTAGACAGGCTCGATGGTGACGCCCTCCGGCAGGCCCGGCCGCAACGCGTCGAGCTTGGCCTTGATGTTGCCGATGGTGGTCAGGGCATCCATGCCGTCGCGCTTCAAGGCGATGCCGCCGACCACCTCGCCCTCGCCGTTCAGCTCCGCGATGCCGCGGCGCTCGTCCGGGCCGAGCTCGATGCGCGCCACGTCCTTCAGCATCACCGCCGTGCCGGAACCGCCGGGGTCCGCCTTCAGCACGACGTTGCCCAGATCCTGCATGTTGCGCAGGTAGCCGCGGCCGCGGACCATGTATTCGGTCTCGCTCATCTCGATCGTGCGGCCGCCGACGTCGCGATTGCTGGCGCGGACCGCGTCGGACACACGGTCGAGCGGGATGCCGAAGGCCTGGAGCTTCCTGGGATCGACGATGACCTGGTATTGCTTCTCGAACCCGCCGACGCTGGCGACCTCGGAGACGCCTTTCGCGGTCACCAGGTTGTAGCGGACGATCCAGTCCTGGATGCCGCGCAACTCCGCCAGGGTGCGTTGGGCGCCGAGCACCACATACTCGTAAACCCAGCCGACGCCGCTCGCGTCCGGCCCCAAGGCTGGCGTCACCCCCTGCGGCAGGCGTTTCGCCGCGAAGTTCAAATATTCGAGCACGCGGGAGCGCGCCCAGTAGAGGTCGGTCCCGTCCTCGAAGACGACGTAGACGAAGGACAGGCCAAAATTCGAGAACCCCCGGACCACCTTCGCATGCGGGACGGCGAGGAGCGCCGTCGTGAGCGGGAAGGTGACCTGATCCTCGACCACCTGCGGGGCCTGGCCGGCATACTCGGTATAGACGATCACCTGGGTGTCCGAGAGGTCCGGAAGCGCATCCAACGGCGTGTTGGCCACCGACCACACGCCGACGCCCACGATGATCAGCGTGGCCAGCAGCACCAGCATCCTGTTGCGGGCGCAGAGCTCGATCAGGCGCCCGATCATGGGGTGACGCCCTGCTGGGCGGATTTCGGTCTGGCGCCATCCGTGAACCCCTGGAGGGCCGCGCGCAGATTGCTCTCCGCGTCGATCAGGAAGTTCGCGCCGACGACGACGCGGTCGCCCGGCGCGATGCCGTCAAGCACCTGCACCCGGTCGTCGCCATGCACGCCGAGCCGCACCTGCCTCGGCTCGAAGCGACCCGCGCCACGATCGACCAGCACGACCTGGCGCGTGCCGCTGTCGAGCACCGCCGAGGCGGGGACGGACAGCACAGGCCCGGCGCCGGGCGCCCCATCCAGCATGACGTTGGCGAACATGGCCGCACGAAGCACACCGTCGGCGTTCGGGATGACGATGCGCACACGCGCCGTCCGGGTCTCGGCTGACAGGCTTGGGTAGATGAACTCGATCTTTCCCTCGAAGGTGCGTCCGGGAAAGGCGACGAACAGCGCGCGGGCGAGCTGGCCGGGTGCGATGGAACCGATGTCCTGCTCCTGTACCTGCGCGATCAGCCAGACCGAGGACAGGTCGGCGGTCCGGTAGAGCGGCTCGCCGGCATTCACCCGCATTCCCTCCTGAACGGGCTTGTCGATCACGGTGCCGTCGGAGGGGGCAATTATGGCGATCCGCCGGGACGATCTCCCGGTGCGGCGCAGGCGGGCGATCTCATCATCAGGCACATCCAGTGCCCGCAGCCGCTGCATGGAGGCTGTCGCCATCGCGCCGCCCATTCGCGCGGCCACGAGATATTCCTCTTCGGAGGCCACCAAATCCGGCGAGTAGACCTCCGCCAGCATCTGGCCCCGGCGGACAGGGTCGCCGGTCGCTGCAACGGCGAGGCGCTCGATCCAACCCGCTACCTTTGTCGTCACCGTCGCAAGGTGTCGCTCGTCGAATTGCAGGGTGCCCGTGGCGCGGATCGTTCGTCCTGCGGTCTCCCGCATCTCCGCCACCGCGGTCCGCACCCCCAGGGTCTGCAAACGGCCGGGCGTGATGCGGACGGTGCCCGGCGGGTCGTCGCGGCTGCCGTCGTCGGCATAGACGGGCGGATAATCCATGCCCATCGAGTCCTTCTTTGGTCTCGGCGACGTGTCGGGCAGCCCCATCGGGTTGCGGTAGTAGAGGACGCGGCGATCGGCGGCGGGCGGCGGCGAAACAGCCGGTGCAGCGGCGGCGCCATCCTCGAACACCGCCCGGTAGTCCTTTCCCGCTTCGGTCTTCTTCGGGCTGGCGGCATAGAACGGCTTGCCGTCCGGGTCTTGCCAATAGAGCGGCGCCGGCCCTTCCGCTCTTGCGGCTATGGCACCGGCAAGGGCGAATGCCGCGACTACCAGGGCGGCCCGGATCACAAATCACCCCCGATCAGCCGCTCGATCGCCGCCGTCTCGACCTGGCCGTCCAACTGCGCCTGGAGGAGACGCAGCTCGACCTCGTGGACCCGGTGTTCCGCCGTGATCGCCGCGGTCAGGTCGCCCCGGCCCTGGCTGTAGCCCGCGAGCACCGACTGGAACCCGGCGCGGGCCTGCGGCATCGCCTCCTTCCGGAGCATGGTCTCGGTGGCGCGGGCCGCATGCAGGCGGGCTACCGCCTCGCCCAGCGCACCCTCGATGTCGAGCCGCGCCGCCTCGTAGCGTTGCTGGGTCGCGCCGAGCTGGGCTGCCGCCTCCCTCTGACCGGAAGCCTCCCGTCCCCAGGGAACTGGGATGTTCAGCCCAACCGTGGCCGCGAAGCCGACGGGACGGTTGTTGGTCTGGATAAGCGGGCCGGCACCGACCGTCACGTCCGGATACCAGGCCTTGTCCGCTAGGTTGCTGCGGGTGCGCGCCGCCGCGACGGCCGCCACGTTGGCCGATAGCGTGGGGTTCGCCGCCCGCGCCCGATCGACCAGGACCGCGAGCGCCGGTTCGGCGGAGAGCCCGTGCCGGAGCCGGGTCGGCTCTGCCATCGGAGCGGCGCCTGGGCGCCCGACCAGCGCATTCAGCCTCGCGCGGGCCGCATCCCGCTCGCCCTCGAGCCTGACCGCCTCGGTCTTCGCGGCCGTCTCCTCGCCAAGGGCCTGGATCACCGCGACCTGATCGCCGCCGTCCCAAGCGTATCGCGCCGCCGCCGCCGCACGCATCTGGCGCGCCAACCCGGCAAGCTCGCGATTCACGGACAGGTTGCGGGACGTCACGTAATAGCGGGCGTGGGCAACCTTGATCCTCTCGTCCAGTTCGTCGCGGGCAGCCTGCTCGCGGCCACGGCTGGCATCTGTCGCTGATCGTCGGGTCGTCGAGCGCGCCGGCGCCGGAAGCCTTTGCCGTCACGGCTTCCGTGTCCAGGGCCGCCGCCCGAACCGATGGACTCAGCTGCCGCCCGGCAATCAGCAGGCCCTCGACCGTGGTGCCGAGC